>DASRRV010000354.1:0-8874 GCA_035695545.1 Candidatus Sulfotelmatobacter sp.
GCATCGGCAAACGGACGAAGCTCGATTGGCTGGAGATACGCTGGCCGCAACCCAGCGGCAAGGTCGAGCGCATTACCGATCTCCCTATCGACCGCTACGTCACGATTGCAGAAGGCACTGGCAAATGGAGGTGAGGATTGAGTGGTGGTGGCGGCGGGAGTCGAACTATTCAGCGTGTTGGCAGCACGTAAGTTATTGATTCCAGGAACTGCGACAACGGCCAAAAAGGCCTCATTGCCCAGTCCATTGTACGTTTATTGTACGGAAATGCTTTTCGCTGTTGATGCCAGCGGACATAGATAACTGTCACAGTATCCCATAGATTCGCCGGGATGGATCAGAAAAACTCGATCGTATTTCGCAGACCCTACTCTGCAAACCCGGCGATGACCCGGCAAACTGTTTTCCAGAGCAGTCTTTGATAAACATCAATACCCTCAGAGTCGAGAATGCTTTCTGTTCAATCGTGTTCTTTTGTTCACTTGCCTCATTCGACGACTTGTTACATTTCGTTACACTCCCGACATAATTCCGAAAAGTTCTTCGTCAACACTGGACCAGGCGTTGAAGCGTTGAAGCAAAGTAGGACGCCCGAAGATGAGGAACTCGATGAAAACATTCCTCTTGGTCGCAGTGGCCCTGATAGGTCTTGCGATCGCCTTCTTGGTCATCACCCGAGTCTCGGCCAAGCAAGCTGATGAGTCTTCCCAAGGCGCTGAGGCCGTCCGCGTCATGCGGCGGGACATTGGTTCGTTCGTAAAGGCGACCGGTGTAATCAAGCCCATGGTGGGAGCGGAAGTGCGCGTCGGATCCAGCGCGTCCGGTGTGGTTTCGCGCCTCTTCGTGCGAGTCGGTGACCGAGTCGAAAAAGGAAAACTGCTCGCGGAGCTGGATGCGCGCGAACTGGTCGCACGGCGCAATGCATCGGAAGCCGCAGTTCAGCTGGCGAGTGCGAACCTGAACTATACCAGCGCAGACCTTAATCGAAAGCATCAACTGAGTACGGTCCAGGTAATTGCGCAGAGCGAACTTGAGTTGGCACAACAAGCTTACGGAGTCGCACAGCAACAGTACAAGCAAGCGCAGGCGAACCTCGCGGATGCTGTCACTCAGTTGAGCTATGCCAAGATCTTTGCCCCAATCGCTGGCACCGTGGAGTCGGTATCCACCCAGGAGGGCGAGACTGTCGCGGCTAGTTTCGCAACGCCGACCTTCGTCACGCTCCTGGATCTCTCCCGGTTGGAAGTCTGGGCTTATGTCGACGAAACCGATATCGGAAAGATTCTTGTCGGACAGAAGGCGAGTTTTACGGTCGACACCTACGGAGACTATGAGTTCGCCGGGAAGGTCACGGCAATCTACCCCCAGGCCCAGATTCGTGACAACGTCGTGGACTACGTTACTGTCGTTCGCTTCCAGCCCCCCAAAGATCGAATTTTGCGTCCGGAGATGACTACCACTGTGCGCATTGCGCTGGAACAGCACCAGAACGTGCTCGCCCTGCCGATCCGTGCGATACACCGCGAGGGGAAACGGCAGTTTGTCATGTTGCGGGTCGGCAACAGCGCAGAGCGCCGCTGGATAACAACAGGCCTCCGCGATGACAGCTACTGGGAAATCATCGAGGGCCTCCACGAGAACGACGATGTGTTGGTGGGCGAGACTGAAAAACACTGAGGATAAAGCGAATGATCGAGTTAAAAGAGATAGGCAAAACCTACAAGCGACCCACGGGAGAGCCGGTTGTGGCTCTGAGCGATATTTCTCTGCGCATCGAGCGCGGCGAGTTCGTGGCGATCGTCGGCGCATCGGGCTCGGGTAAATCAACGTTGATGAACATCATCGGACTCCTGGATCTGCCAACAGCGGGCCGCTACTCATGGGATCGAGAGGATGTAACGACTCTGGATCCTAACCGTCAGGCCGAGATGAGAAATAAGAAGATAGGGTTTATCTTCCAGGCCTTCCATCTGCTGCCCCGAACGACAGCGCTCGAGAATGTCGAACTGCCGTTGCTTTACTCGGATCGCAGCTCCACCAAGGACTTGAGCCGGAGAGCACTGCAGTCGGTCAATCTCGCCGATCGAATCCATCATCGGCCATCGGAACTGTCAGGTGGACAGCAGCAGCGTGTTGCCATCGCTCGAGCGCTTGTAAACGAGCCGGATTTATTGCTCGCCGACGAACCAACCGGCAATCTCGATCGCGCCTCGGCGCTGGAAATCATCTCGATTTTTCAATCTCTGAATCGCTCCGGTCGGACCATCGTGCTGATTACCCACGATCAGGAAATTGCAAGCTTCGCCGGGCGCATCGCCAGGCTTGAACGAGGGCGCCTGGTCGGCGACGAAAGCGTAGCTGCAACAAGAGCAGTCGCGCAGGAGGCACAATGAAGAACGCACGCTTGGCAAGACACAGTTTGCGCATGATGGTGCGGTATAAGCTCCGGACAGGTTTCATGATGCTGGGGAGTGTCATTGGCATCGCCGCTCTGACTTTTGTGATTTCCGTTGGCCAATCAGCCCAGCGCAAGATCCTCAAGACGGTCGGCCAGATGTTCGGCGATTCCGGCATCGTGATTCACGATGGCGGAGGGGAGATGATGGGAGGGCCTCACGGACCTGGCACGCGGTTGAAGATCGACGACATCGCTGCCATTGCCAAGGAGCTACCCGGCGTTGAAGTGTGGGACCCGATGCAAGCGATTGCGACCTCCGTTCGTCACGGTGACTCGGCGGATAATGCTCTGGTGCGAGGGGAATCGGAGCGATGGTCGCAGGTCTGGAACCGAACGGCATCGCGAGGTGATCTCTTCGACGAAACGGCAGTTACCGGTTCCGCTCGCGTTGCCATCATTGGTGAAACGGTCGCAAAAGAGCTTTTCGGAGCCGACGACCCTGTTGGTGCTGACATCCAAATCGGGTCGGTCCCGTTTAAGGTGATCGGAGTCCTTGAGCCGTGGGGCACCGATCCTCACGGGATGGACCGTGATAACGAAGTCATTGTTCCTATCTCCACGCTCATGCGGCGGCTCACCAACGTGGATACCATCTCAGCGGCAAAGCTGGTGGTCACCAATCCGGCACATTCGGACGAAATGAAGGGGGTAATAAGGAGGATTCTGCGCGAACGGCATGGCACCGCTGCGGGGCAACCGAACGATTTCTCGATCATAACGGCCACAGAGATTCGACGCATGGTTGGCCAGGTCCAGCGGGTGCTGTTTTTTTATATCCCGATGGCTGCTTCCATTGCACTTCTTGTCGGCGGAATCGTTTCCGCCAGCCTGATGCTCGCTTCCGTGAATGAAAGAGTAGCGGAAATCGGTCTACGACGGGCGATCGGCGCCCGCACCCAAGACATCCGGCTGCAGTTCATCTTGGAGACTACGATTACCATGCTGGCCGGAGGGATCGGAGGAGTGGTATTCGGGTATGTGGTGGCCCAGCTTGGAGCCAGCCGAATGCACCTTGAGGGAATAAATCCCTGGATGGCCGCGATCTTAGGGATCATTGCGTCAAGTCTCGTCGGCTTGCTCGCAGGAGTTCTGCCGGCGCTCCGGGCTGCGCGGCTACATCCTGCCGAAGCACTCCGATGAGAATTATACGAGCGCTGCAGGTCTCCACACGTGGGCTATTTGCTCATCGCACGAGGGCTATCCTTGCTGTATCGAGTGTGGCAGCGGGAGTAGTGGCGGTGGTCGTGACTGGCGCAATCGGTCAGGGCGCAAAAGATGAAGTCCTTCGCCAAACCAACAGTATTGGAACGAATCTGTTGGTGGTGAGACCGGCGCAAGTCAGTAGTTCCGCTGCTCGAAAGGATGTCAGAGGGGTCGTAACTAGTCTCAAGTTGGACGATTATGAAGCAATCGGCCGGCTCGCGCGCGTCTCAGCAGCGGTGCCTGGTTTCGAGAGCTCTGTTACGGTCAAGGCGGAAAATCGAGCGATGTCCGCCATGGTCCTAGGAACAACTGCGCCTTACCTCGACGTGTGTCGTTTTCGTCTCCGCCGGGGGCGCTTCATCAGCGATGAGGACGACCTCGGTGCCAAACGGGTAGCGGTTCTCGGGGCGCGCGTCAATGAGACGCTTTTCGCTGAGCAAAGCGCCATCGGTCAACAGATTCTTCTGCGCAGTGTTCCGTTCGAGGTCATTGGGGTCCTCGAAGCGAAAGGGGTCCTCGCCGATGGATCCGACGAAGATGACCGGATCGTCATTCCAATCCGCACCGCCCTGCGCCGCGTGTTCAATTCCACGTGGTTAAATCCAGTCTTCGTCAGCGTGCATGATCTAAGCGAAATGGATGAAGCTCGCAACGATGTTGCCGTGACGCTTCGAGAGCGCCACCGGCTGGTTCAGCGAAACAAGTCTGACGATTTCTCCATTCAGGACAAGACCAAAGTCCTCGCCGCCCGCAAACAACTCGCCGATTCTCTGACCCTCCTCGCAACTGGTCTGGCGGCAGCTTCTCTGGTGGTTGGCGGGGTGGGTATCCTCGCGCTTATGCTCATGTCGGTAAGGGAAAGAACGGCGGAGATCGGTCTGCGGATGGCGATTGGAGCAAAGCCGAGAGACATTCTCATGCAGTTTCTACTTGAAGCCACATCCATCGCTGCAGGCGGCTGGCTGGCAGGAATGGCGATGGCGGCAGTTACTATTGTGATTATTGCTCGAGCGACCAGTTGGATCACAAGCATCTCGTCTGGCCTGGTGCTAAGCACGTTGGCGGTCGTGGTCGCCAGCGGGCTTATCTTCGGTGCGTATCCTGCCCGAAAAGCGTCGTTGATGCCTCCGATCGAGGCACTGCGCATGGAATAGAGTTGTTATGGAAGGAAACGACAGCTGAAATGCCTGCCGACAAAAGAGTGCTCCTCATCGATGACGATGAACGGCTGAATTCTCTGTTGACTACCTATCTGGGCCAGTTTGGTTTTACCGTTCGCGCAGCCATCCATCCCGAGCAGGGCCTGCGAGCGCTCAAGAGCGATCCCCCCGATATCGTGGTTCTCGATGTCATGCTTCCCGATATGGATGGATTTAACCTGTGCCGCAAGATTCGCGAGTACAGCTGGGTCCCAATCGTCATGCTCACCGCCCGTGGGGATGTCACTGATCGAGTCGTCGGTCTCGAGCTGGGCGCCGACGATTATCTCCCCAAGCCGTTTGAACCGCGCGAACTCCTGGCGCGAATGCAAGCCATCCTCCGTCGCGGGGCGGCCGCCGAGAACCAGGAGCGGTTGCGTGTTGGTGATCTTGACCTGAATTGGGCGACACGTTCCGCACATATGAGCGGACGCGATCTGGTGCTCACCGCGGCCGAGTTTGAGCTTCTGGGATTGCTCGTCCGGAACGCCGGCCGAGTGCTCAGCCGAGATCGAATCATCAACGAAACTCGCGGCATCGATTGGGAAGCATTCGACCGCTCGATCGATGTGCTCATCAGCCGTCTTCGTCAAAAACTGGGAGACGACCCCAAACGTCCTGCTTTTATCCGTACCGTGCGCGGCGCCGGGTACCTCTTTATTGGAGGCGGCGATGACTAAGAGTATTTGGAGTTTGCCATGGCGTTTTTCCATCTTCACAAAGCTCCTGGCCATCATGTTAGGCATGATTGCCGTTCTGCTTGCCATCGTGACGGCTATCTTTGCTCTGATCATTTTCCCCACTTCGTTGTCGACATCGGAGCATGCGGCCCGGCAATACACACTCTTACTGGCGGCCAATGAGCCAAACCTGGAAGCAGCAAACAACATTCACAAGGAAATCGGCCTGGATATCCGCTACGAGGGACCCGATGGCTCCTGGGCGACTTCGGACAGGCTGCCAACGATAGCACTAATTCGGAATGGGCAAGCGCACTCCTCATTCGGACACGAGTTTCACCTTGTAGCGGCTTCGAACGGCGGCACGTATCTGTTCGCTTGGGACGTGCGCGACCAGATGCACTCCGCGCATGTGAAGTTACTGTGGGCGCTGCTCTTGATGATCGTGGGCGTTGTATTGACCGCGTACTGGTTTCAAAAGCGGCTGCTACGACCAGTGCAATCGTTGGGTAACGGGGTGGCTCGCATGACCGCTGGGCAACTCAACGTGGTTTTGCCGGTCGTCACTCACGATGAATTGGGTGTACTGACAACCGCTTTTAACCAGATGGTCAGCCGCGTGCAAGAAATGATTCACGCAAGGGATCAGCTGCTACTCGATGTGAGTCACGAGCTGCGCTCGCCTCTAACCCGCATGAAAGTGGCCCTAGCCCTGCTGCCAGAGGACGAGAACAAAGCCGGCCTCGACGGCGATGTCAAGGAAATGGAGGCGATGATCTCCGAGTTACTGGAACTCGAACGGCTACGGACGCCTCACGGCTTACACAAACATGAACAGGACGTGGTGCCGATTCTCCGTGAAGTCGCCGATTTGTTCGAGAATCGAGCACCGGGAGTCCGCGTGATCGCAAGCCCCGAGCCGATTTTCGCCAATGTCGACTACGAAAAACTTCGCACGGTCTTGCGGAATCTGCTCGACAACGCCTTCAAATACTCCTTGCCAGATAGCCAACCCGTGATTCTTTCGGTCTCCGGTGTGCAAGGCTGTCTGATCGTCCGCGTTCAGGATGACGGGCAAGGCGTCACCGAAGTGCAGTCGCTCAATATTTTCGAGCCCTTCTTTCGAATTGATCCTTCCCGATCGAAGAAGACCGGAGGCTACGGTTTGGGTCTCAGTATGTGCAAGCGCATTGTCGAGGCACACGGAGGAACCATCCAGGTGGAACACAACCCAGGACGAGGTATATGTTTCACCCTGAAAATTCCGGGGGTTGCCTGAACTCGGTCGCTAGCACGACGAGTTCGTTGCTCTCTTTTCACTATGATGCTTTTCTTAAGGACCCTTTGCCCTCGAATCGGAAACGTTTCGATTCACCACCCCGGGCTCCCCCGGGCTTCCGCCCTTCGACAAGACGCCTCGCTCATGCTAAATTTTCAGCCAACGGAAATTGAATTTCGAGCATTTCGCCAAGATAGAGCTCGCGTTTGGGCCCGGCTAGCCTATATCCCCGCACGTTCATCCACCGGCGAATCGCCCCATACGCTTGTTCAGCGCTCTCGTCATCAAGGTCCGAGTATGCGCAGGCCAGAGTCGCCTCAGGAAGTTGCTTCCGTTCACAGGGGACCTTCGCGCGAATCGTCTTTTTCAAGGCAACAAACGGCTCTGCCTCCAACGTTCCGGAATCCGCGCACCGATGCCAGAGAACCCCACGTATGGACCCCACGCAGTCTGGCGGCAAAGCGTTAGACAATTCCCGTTCAAACCCTGTTACTTCAGCATAGTTGTTTAGTCTGACTCGCAGCGATGCGATACGAACAGCCGGTCGCCGCTTCACGATGACGGCGATTGGGGATTGGCGCTCGCCGAGTTCCTCGAGTGCTGCATCGATCCAATTCAGACCCTGTGCCGCTTCCTCAATGGACTGTTGTACGGTTCGTTTCAACTCGTTCAGCAAGGCTCTTCGTTCAGAAGCGGAACCTCCCTTCGCAATCAGTTGACGAACCCGCGTGAGCGATACCCCCAGATTCTTGAGAGCGAGAATCGAAGCCAACTCCCCGAGTTGTTGAGACGAGTAATGCCTATATCCTGTGCGCGCATCCACACCCGCCGGTCGTAGTAAACCAATTTCATCGTAAAAGCGAAGGGTTTTGGCAGAGACCCCGCCGAGTTCGGCGAACTCGCCGATCTGATAGTGCATGCTCATAGAGGACCCCACGAATAACCGTCTTTAGTCACGATAGCACCGACCATCGCCGTTTGTGATCTCAAATCCAGGCTTGCACCTTCCAGCGCACTGGAATGCTTTACTCATGACAGGTCCACGAGGATATTTTGCAAAGAAAGGTCCCGATGCCAGAACTTAAATCGCGTTACCTGTTCACGATCACGATGAAGCTGCCTCCAACCCTCGATCTTGGGGATACTCCGGCCGGCAATCGCCGGATATTCACGGTGTCAGGAGGGCAGTTCAACGGCGATCGGCTTCGCGGAGAAGTTTTGCCTCAAGCCAGTTCTGATCTTCTCTTGCTCCGAGCCGATGGCTCTTACCAGCAGGATGTGCGTTTGGTTCTGCAAACTGACGATCAGCAGCTCATTCTGATGACCTATCGCGGCGTGCGCCATGCTTCCCCTGAGGTCGACACGCGACGTGCGCGCGGTGAGCAACTTGCTCCATCCGACTATTACCTTCGGATTGCTCCTTTTTTCGAAACTGCATCGAAAAAACATTCGTGGTTGAACAAAATCGTGAGCGTTGGAGTCGAGCGAGGCGCGGATGAAGTTAAGTACGAAGTTTTCGAGATTCTTTGACTTTTCGCCCGAGGCACCTGAACGAACCATCGAACTTCAGTGGAGAACCAACATGCTCTTTCCGGTTTTCACGCTGGCTCTGTTACTTGCGCTCGCCCTAACGATGCAGGCTCAGGATACTCCGAGAGATGCGATCGAGTTGTATTTCCGTGCCATGCTACTGGTAACAGCGATTTTATCCGCCAGGCATTCACACCCGATGCCAGGATCGAATTTGTTGAAGACGGCCAGTTAAGGCAATGGGCAAGGGAGGAATTTGCAACAAAGTTCCAAACTCAGGCGAGCGACGAATATCGTCGTGTTCGTCGAGTAGAACAGCTGGACATCACAGGCACGGCCGCCAGCGCCACGGTCACGCTGGATTATCCGCAGGTCCGCTTCACTGACCACCTCTCGCTGCTGAAAATTGGCAATCAGTGGAAAGTCGTGAACAAGACTTTTTCCGCGGACCATCGAAACGCTGGCCAGGAGGCAATCAAAGATACGCTTCAGAACTGGTCTTTGCCCTTTAAGCCGCGAAGAATA
>DASRRV010000355.1:0-39731 GCA_035695545.1 Candidatus Sulfotelmatobacter sp.
CCGGCCACCTCGCAAACTCCGGCTCAACCTCCATCGGCCTCGCAAACACCGCCCGCTAATACTCCCCATACCCAGGACAAGCAGGGCAAGCAAGACACCAACCTCAACGATCAGGGAGTCTTCGTCTTTCGCAAGGATGTGGACGAAGTGCTGCTGCACGCCACCGTGCAGGACGACAAGAACCACATTGTGACCAGCCTCGAACGCAACGCTTTCTCGGTGTTTGAGGACGGAAAGCAGCAGAACATCATCTCGTTCCACAACGAAGACATTCCGGTCGCGATGGGCATTGTGATCGATAATTCGGGATCGATGCGCGAGAAGCGGAACAAGGTGAACCAGGCGGCGCTGAATCTGGTGCGGTCGAGTAATCCGAAGGATGAGGTGTTCGTCGTGAATTTCAATGACGAGTACTATCTAGATCAGGATTTCACCAACGACCTGGTGAAGCTCAAGGAAGCGCTCGAAAAGATTGATGCGCGAGGGGGCACCGCGCTTTACGACGCCGTTGTGGCTTCAGGCGAACATCTGAAGCGGAACGCGCGACTCGAGAAGAAGGTACTGTTCGTCGTTACCGATGGCGAGGACAACGCTAGCAACGAAACCCTGGAGCAGGCAATCAAGCAGTTGCAGGAAGAGAATGGGCCGTCGGTGTATGCCATCGGAATTCTGGGAGACGAAGAACATCCCAAGCGGGCCAAGCGTGCGCTGGAGATCATCGCGCAAAGGACCGGCGGCATCGCGTTTTTCCCTAAGACCCTGGACGAAGTGGACGAAATCAGCAAGACGGTGGCGCACGACATCCGCAACCAATACTCGATTGGATATAAGCCGACGAAGCCGCGCTCGGAAGGCGGCTTCCGCACGGTTCGCGTCGAGGCTAAGTCCAAGGGGCGCGGCAAAATGACCGTGCGCACCAAGAGCGGATACTACGCCGGAACCCAGCCGGCGGCCTCAGCGAGCAAATAGAGCTGTGCACATATCTCAGGAGTCGAAATCGTTGCGCGTGCTACTTCAAAAGCCATGCGGTTCTGTCCGACATTGATAGAGAGGGCTGTCGTCAACCACCGCGCGGGATCGGAATTCAGGCACGTTGCGAGATTCAGGCCGAAGGACGCTGGTATTGATCCTCCAAAATCAATCCCTCACAACTCCTGTCAGAAGTGCCAGTGTTACCTCCGAGGCTGCCCTGTCACTGTCGTGATAGGGAGAGTCCAACCTTGAACAAGAATATTGCTTTCCGACTCTGTTGTGCTACGGCTGTATTCGTCGCCACCACAGTGTTGAGCGCCCAACAGTCCGCGCCATCGGCCGCAACTGGTACGAATTTGAGCCAAGAGCAGGTGAACGATGCCAACGTCCAACTAATGCGTCAAGACATCCGCTCTGAACGAAAGAAAGTGGTTGCCGCGAATATGCCTTTGACGGAGACGGAAGCCCCTAAATTCTGGCCTGTTTATGATCGATACATCGCAGAGTCTATCAAGGTGAACGATGTTCGCTTCGCTCTCATCAAGGAGTATGCGCAGAACTACGACAGTGCAACTGACGAACAAGCCGACAGTTTCATTAAGCGCTGGCTAGCCCTCGACCAGGACAATACTCAGCTGCGTCTGAAATATATTCCTGAGTTCGAGAAAGTGGTCTCGCACAAGAAAACAGCCATGTTCTTTCAGATCGACCGCCGGGTTAGCATGATGATCGAACTACAACTGGCCTCGCAAGTACCGCTTGTAAAACCATAGGTGGAGTGTTCACGCGGAATCTGATCGAGGGCCTGAACCAGCACGCGACTTACAATCGTCCTTCTTGCTCGGTGCCAGTCTCTGACGACACACTCCGATCAGCTTGTCCAGGATCCCAGTCGCCAAGAGTCTAACTATGGTGCGGGCCGCTCCATTTGTCGAGCCGCTGACTCGATCAGCGACGATTCCTCCTGCAAGGCCTTCGCTACGCGCACGATCTCCTGTTCGGCCTCGGCATAACGCTTCTGCTCGATGCCTTCGCGAACGCTGGGCACGGTCTTCACGTCATACCCGCTGTAGATGCCAGGAGCATAGAGCAAATGCTTGTACCAGGGGCGGCGCGGAAGGCCGTCATCGTTGGTCAGCTTGCGTTCGCTCTCGATGAGTTGCTGATTCAAGGCGCGGAGCGACTCGGCCTCGTTGCCGGTGAGTGTGGCTTGTTTGTGCGACCAGGCCTGCCGGTAGTGCTCGGCGCTGCGGACCAGCGAGTCGGCAGCGTTGTGCATGGGCGCGAAGTTCAGATGCGGAGGAACTTCTTCATGGACGGGAGCGACTGTGGGGCGGCGGGGATCCAGCGTGGCTTTGAAAACGCCTTCCTCCAATTGCAGGTTGCGTTCGCTGATTTCTTCCTGCTTGGCAGCCAGCAATTTTTCCAGATCCTTTGTGTACTTCTGAATCGTGTCAGCAAAGTCCACGAAATCGAAGGGCAAGACTTCGGCGTCGGCCAGACGCATCACCGATGTTCCGACGGTCTGCGATAACGCGCGGCCATAGATAAAGTCATAGTCGGAGAAATGCATGTACCAGTAAAAGTCGTCATAGATGGAGTGATAGATGCCCTGCTCGTCCTCACCGCCGTAGCCGAGGTCGAGTGTGGCGACGCCGAGATGATCAAGAAATCCGGTGAAGTCCGTGCCTGACCCTAGAGCATTGATGCGTAGATCGGC
Source organism: Candidatus Sulfotelmatobacter sp. (assembly GCA_035695545.1). Classification (GTDB taxonomy): domain Bacteria; phylum Acidobacteriota; class Terriglobia; order Terriglobales; family Acidobacteriaceae; genus Sulfotelmatobacter. The sequence continues at coordinate 2,693 of DASRRV010000355.1, forward strand.
GCGCTGCCGCAGTTCTTTCCGGTCGTCGGCGGATTTGGCTTCGGCAATTTTCGACAATTGCAGACGCTGCCATACCGTGAGCTTCGTTTCTGGGTCTTCGATGTCGCGAGCCACTCCGTTGATGAAATTCTCGAGCGTGTGCGAGCCGCCCATACTGAGAACGCCGCGGTCGTTGCCATCGGTGTTGATGTACACGGCAGCGTGTTGGCGGAGTTCGTCGGCGTGCGCCTCGACCCATTCGGTGGAGCCGAGCAGCATGGGTTCCTCCCCGTCCCATGCAGAGTAGATGATGGTGCGACGGGGTTTCCATCCTTGCTTGAGCAGAAGTCCCAGACCGCGGGCTTCTTCCAGCAGAGGCGCCTGGCCCGAGACGGGATCCTCCGCGCCGTTGACCCAGGCGTCGTGGTGGTTGCCGCGGATGATCCATTCGTCGGGGGCGACGCTGCCGGGAATTTTCGCGATGACGTCGTTCACCGGTTTGAGGTCCCAGTTGAATTGCACTTTTAGGTGAATTTTGGCTGGTCCTGGCCCCACGTGATATGGAATTGGCAGACTGCCGCGCCACTCGTCGGGCGCCATAGGGCCCTTCAGCGCGGCCAGGAGAGGTTGCGCGTCGCCGTAGGAAATCGGAAGGACGGGAATTTTCGTGATGCTCTTGGCTTCCTGCACAGTCAGGCGCTTGTTGGTGGCCGAGGCGACGTAGCCGGGCGTGAGCGGATCGCCGGGATTCGCCGATGCGAAATCCATGACGCTGCCGCGCTGCACGCCGTCGGCGTTGCGCATTGGACCCTGCGGGAAGACAACGTCGCGGGTGTAGCCGTCGTCTTTTGGTTCGGAGTAAATCAGGCAGCCGACGGCCCCGTGCTCGGCGGCAACTTTCGGTTTCACACCGCGCCACGACTGGTAATACTTCGCGATCACGATTGCGCCCTTCACGGAGATGCCCAGGCGGTCGAGCTTGTCGTAGTCTTCGGGCAGGCCGTAGTTCACGAAAACCAGCGGCGCGGTGACGTCGCCATCGATCGAATATGCGTTATAGGTGGGAAGTTGCTCGGATTTCTGATTCGAAGTGGGATCGACTGCCAGCGCCGGTTCTTCCAGCTTCGCTGTGAACTTTGCAGGCTCGACCATTTCGAGCACGCGGACCTTGGGCGTGGGGAAGAGCACATCGAACGTCTCGATGTGAGCATCGAGGCCGAATTCCTTGAAGCGGGCCAGAATCCATTCGGCGTTGTCCTTGTCGTAGGGCGATCCGACGTGGTGCGGGCGCGCGCTGAGGCGGCGCATGTATTCGCGCAGGTTCGCGGGGTCGGGGATGGCGCGGAATTTTGATTCCCATTCGCGCTCGGCCTGGCTCGAACTCGTGGAGTAACCGGCCAGCGGGGCTTGATCTGCGCCAAAGGCCAGAGAGGGAAGAATCAGGGTGAAGACGAGCAGCACGGCGGCGCAACGTCGCATGCGATTCCTTTCGATTGCTGGTGGGGGCTAATTATAGCCGGAGCGAATCGTTGCTTTGCAGCCTCTGCGGCTTTTCTTCGCGAACTCTTCTGCTAAAAGCTTTTAACCGCAGAGAAGGCTGAGAAAAACCGCAGAGGACGCGGAGAAGATCGATCGGCCAGGAGATTCGAACATTGCCGAAGCGTATGAGGAATAATTGACGATTCCTGGCTATCCCCGTACCCTGTAAGGTGCGCTCGAAAAGCTCCGAGATGTCCCGCCTGCGCGTCGCCGACGATATTACCCAACTGGTCGGTGAAACTCCCATGTTGCAGTTGAAGCGGCTGGTTCCGGATGGGTCGGCTGACGTATTTGCCAAACTGGAATACCTGAATCCCGGCGGCAGCCTAAAAGACCGCGCTGCGATTGGGATCATCCGGCGGGCTGAGCAGGATGGGAAACTTGCGCCCGGCGGCACCATTGTGGAGGCGACCGCGGGCAACACCGGGATCGGCCTCGCGCTGATCGGGGTGAACCGCGGCTACAAGGTCAGACTCTTCGTGCCGGAAAATTTTTCCCAGGAAAAAGTGATCATCATGCGGGCCTTGGGCGCCGAGGTGACCCGTACTCCTGATGCGGAGGGCATGCAGGGCGCGATCCGTCAGGCTAAGGAGTTGGTCGCCAGCGATCCCCGCGCTTTTATGGCAGGACAGTTTGAAAATCCCGCCAATCCTGACTACCACTACGAGACTACGGCTCACGAAATCTTCGAGCAGATGGACGGCAGAGTGGATGCCGTGGTGCTCGGTTGCGGCACGTCGGGAACATTTTCTGGAATCGCACGCTACCTGAAAGAGAAATCGAGTGCGGTGTTGGCGTTTGCGGTCGAGACGCAGGGATCAGTGCTGGGCGGAGGCCAACCGGGACCGCACAAGGTCGAAGGCATTGGAGCGAGTTTCATCCCGAAGACGTTTGACCGCTCCGTGTGCGACGAAGTCATGATGGTGACCGATGACGATGCGTTCGGAACCGTAAAGGTTTTGGCGGCACAAGAAGGCGTCCTGGCAGGATCGAGTGGCGGGGCTGCGGTGTTCGCGTCGCTGAAAGTGGCCAAGCGCTTGGGGGTGGGGAAGCGCGTGGTCACGATTATTCCGGATTCGGCGGAACGATATTTGTCGAAGAAGATTTTTGAAGGCGGCATCTAGGCCGCCGATCTCGCAGATTTGCAATCATGAAAAAAGATAAAGAGCTTGGCTTTGCTACACGCGCGATTCATTTAGGGCAGGAGCCGGATGCTCAGACCGGCGCGGTCACCGTGCCTATCTATCCGACTTCGACCTATGTCCAGCAGGGGATTGGCGAGCACAAAGGTTATGAGTATTCGCGAGTGTCGAATCCCACGCGCACGCGGCTTGAAGCGAACCTCGCGGCGCTCGAAGGGGGAGTAGCGGCGCCGGTCTTCGCCAGCGGTATGGCCGCGATCAGCGCAGTAATGAGCATGCTGAAGTCGGGCGACCACGTGGTATGTAGCAACGATCTTTATGGCGGGAGCCCGCGCCTGTTTAACCAGGTGATGGCGGGCTTCGGAGTGGAGTTTTCCTACGTCGATACTTCCGATGCCCGCAACGTCGAGCGCGCGATCCGCAAGAACACGCGGATGGTCTACGTTGAGACTCCGACGAATCCGCTGATGCACCTGACCGATCTTGCGGCGGTGAGCGCGATTTGTCGCCGGAAGAAAGTGAGTCTGGTTGTCGATAACACATTCATGTCTCCGTATTTCCAGCAGCCACTCGCGCTGGGTGCGGACATGGTGGTGCACTCGACCACGAAATTCCTGAACGGCCACAGCGACGGACTGGGCGGTGTGGTGGTTTGCGCGAAGCAGGAACACGCAGAGAAGTTGGCCTTCCTGCAGAAGGCGGTTGGCGCGATTCTGTCCCCATTCGAGTGCTGGCTGGTTTTGCGGGGAGTGAAGACTCTGGCGGCGCGGATGGAGATTCACGACCGCAGCGGCAGGATCGTGGGAGATTTCCTGTCGAAGCACAAAAAGGTGAAAGCCGTTTTTTATCCCGGCTTGACGGATCATCCGCAGCATGCGCTTGCGAAACGGCAGATGACCGGCTTCGGAGCGATGATCACGTTTGAAACTGGGTCGCTAAAGAATGCGAACAAGATGCTGAAGAAAGTGCGGGTGTGCTCCCTTGGCGAATCGCTCGGCGGGGTAGAGACGCTAATTTCGCATCCAGCGACCATGACGCATGCCGGCCTGGGTGCGAAGGGGCGCAAGGCACTTGGCATCACCGACGGCATGGTGCGCATTTCCGTTGGGATTGAAGATGTGGATGACATTCTCGACGATCTGGATGCGGCGCTGAACGCGATCTAGAAACCAGTGGCCACAGATTTGCACAGATTCTCACGGATACAAGCGTAAGGATTTCAAAATCTCTGTAACGTATCTCTGTACATCCGACACCTGTGGCTGATGACCACAATCGGGTTCCGCACAGGCCGCCGAGGACGATCGACCATTCCTGCCAGACTGCTGGCGGTTGAACCTGCGGGGAAGAGCGTTGTAGCGCCGACTTGCGAAAGGCATCAACCACCAAGGACACTAAGGTTCACGAAGGAACGCCAACTTTTCTATAGCGGCGGCAACGAGTCGGCCAGCCACTGCAGATACTCCGGACTGCCGTCGGCGATTTCGACGGCGACGCACTCCGGGAGTTCGTAGGAGTGCATCGTGCGAATCGCTGCGCGGGCCGCAGGAAATCTCTCAGCGCTGGTCTTAATAACCAGAAGCCATTCCCGGTTCGACTCAACCTTGCCCTGCCAGCGATAAACGGACTCGACGTGGGGAACGATGTTTACGCACGCCGCCAACTGGGTTTCGACCAGGTGCTGGGCAATCTTGCGGGCTACTTCTTCGGAGCCTGCGGTGGTCAGGACGATTCGTTTGTCAGTCATATAGAATCGGGCGTCAGGCGTCAGCCCTTTGGGCCGGCGAATTATGATTTCGACGCAGCGAGGTGTTCCCATGCTAACGCAAATCAGGTTTGGAACGTCGGGATGGCGAGCCGTGATGGCCGAGGAGTTTACCTTCGCCAACCTGCGGCGCGCCGTAAGCGGAATTGCCCGCTACGTGGCATCGCAGAAGCCGAAAGGGGCACGCGTTATTGTGGGACGCGATCCGCGTTTTTTGGGGGAGACGTTCTGCGCCATGGCCGCCGACATCCTGGGGGCGCACGGCATCACGCCGCTGGTGGTTGCCGAAGCAGCGCCAACCCCGGCCTTTGCTTACGCTGTAGTTCAGAATAAGGCCGATGGCGTGATCAACTTCACCGCGTCGCATAATCCTCCGGAATACAACGGCATCAAGTTTTCCACTCCTGATGGCTGCCCTGCTCTGCCGGAAGTCACGAAGAAGATCGAGGCGGAGATCATTGCTGCGGATAGTGCGCCCGCGGCGAGCGGTAGCGACAGTCCGCCGGCGAGGGAGACTCTTGATCCGAAGCCTACTTATCTGAAGCGCCTCAGGGAGGTTGTCGATCTTGAAGCCATTCGGAAAGCGGGTGTGCGAATCGTGTTTGATCCAATGTGGGGCGCGGCGCGCGGATACTCCGACGAACTGCTTCGCGGCGCGGGGCTGCAAGTCGCAACCGTGCACGACAACCGCGATGTACTGTTTGGGGGGCATGCTCCTGAGCCGGACGATCATCTCCTCGAAGATCTTCGCAAGACAATGCGCGAGACCAACGCGCAGATCGGCATCGCGACCGATGGCGACGCCGACCGCTTCGGTATCGTTGACGGCGACGGAACCTTTCTGCAGCCGAATTACATCATCGCCATTCTCTTCGATCACCTGGTCGAAAGCCGTGGCTGGAAGAATGGTGTTGCCAAGTCGGTCGCGACCACGAATCTGATCAACGCGCTCGCACAGAAACACGGAGTGGAGTTGCACGAGACTCCCGTCGGCTTCAAGTACATTGGGGAACTCATCATGCAAGATAAGATCGCGATCGGCGGGGAGGAGAGTGCTGGTTTGTCGATTCGCCATCACGTTCCGGAGAAGGACGGCGTGCTGGCCGGGCTTCTTTGTTGTGAGGCCGTCGCGCGAAGAGGCAAATCGCTCGGCGAGCAGTTGAAGGCGATCAGTAACCAAGTTGGTTCGTTTTATCCGGAACGGCAGAACTTCCGATTGACGCCCGAGGTGAAAGCGAAGTTCACTGAGAAGTTGCGGTCCGATCCTAAGGAGTTCTGCGGACACGCGGTGAGTCAGGTGGTCCGCATCGACGGACTGAAGCTGGTTCTTAGCGACGGATCGTGGGTCTGCTACCGTTTGTCGGGAACGGAACCCGTGGTGCGCGTTTACAGCGAGGCGCGCAGTGAAAAGGATCTCGAGAAGTTGAGCACGGCAGGGAAGAGCTGGATTTTCGAATGAAAGCGTTGCAGTGAAACCAATACCAAGAATAAAGAAATTTCCGCGGGCGGAGGACGGTCTGCGGGCCATGGTTGAGCGGGCGCCGCAGGCGGAGGCGTTCGCAGCCTCGTGGATCGAGCGCGTGCGTCCGTGGGCTATGCGCGTTTACTTCCTGCGCCGACGCATTGCAACCATTACTGTTACGGTGCTGGCGGCGTCGCTGTTTGTGCATGTTATGTTCGGCGCGAACGGAATGATTGTCTATCGGCAGAAGCGTGCGGAGTACGAAGCGCTGCGGAAACAAGTCATCCAGGTGCAACAGGAGAACGAACTTTATACCCAGCAGATTCAGGGTCTGAAGAGCGATCAGAAATCCATCGAAAAAGAAGCGCGCGAGCAACTGGGATACGCCAAACCGGGAGAATATGTGTATGTAGCTCCGGCTCCTGCGAAGCCCGCGATGCCCGCCAATCACACCGCAAGAAAATAGCGGGACACATTTTCTTGTCCTGCAACTTCCGAGTGATCCTTTTGCAATCACGCTGACAAATGGATTCGGCCTGTGTGGTATATTTCCGGTGCCTCATTTCACAATCGGACGGGGATTGGTTGGTTCCTGCGGGGACTCTATCCTTCGACGTGGGTATTTTGCGGTGTGGGGCCGCAATCTGAATTTTCGAAAAAGGAGAAAAACCGGCCATGAGAAAAGTGCTGCTGATTTGTCTTGCGGTAAGTTTCGTGCTCGCCCTGTCGGCGTTGGCATTCGATGACATGGGGAAGAGCGGAACCGTCAACGGGTGGGTCGTCGACGACAAGTGCGGCGCGAAGGGCGCCAATGCTGGAGGCGAGGCCTGCACCAAGAAGTGCCTGGCCGCCGGAGCCAAGATGGTCATCGTTACCGATGGCGATCAGAAAGTGCTGGCCGTCGAGAACCCCGACGCCCTGAAGGGACACGAGGGACATCACGTCGCCGTGACCGGTGCGATGGGGAAAGATTCCATCAAGGTCGAAAGCGCGAAGATGCTCTGAAGCAGGAAGAATTGGAAGTATGGGCGGCCTGCGGGCCGCCCTTCTTATTTTGGTATCAACTTATTGTAGAAGCGTAGCTCTGCTACCTCTCTAGCTTGAAGCATCGCGAACCTGGGGTTCACTGGTCGTGCTGGCAGAGACATAGCAGAGCTCGTCTCTACGACGAGGGGACAGTGCATGCTATCTAACGACGCCTTCCAGTGGGGAGCTGGCTGTGGCGTACAACTTCTTCGGCATGCGTCCGGAAAGATACGCCTGACGACCCGCGATCACGGCATGGTGCATAGCCTCGGCCATCAGGACCGGATCCTGTGCGGCGGCGATGCCCGTATTCATCAGTACGGCGTCCGCGCCGAGCTCCATCGCGATGGCGGCGTCAGACGCAGTTCCTACCCCGGCGTCAACGACCAGCGGTACGGAACTGATCATCTCACGCAGAATGCGGATATGTGCTTCGTTCTGAATACCCATGCCGCTGCCAATCGGAGCGCCCAGGGGCATGATGGTCGCTGCGCCCGCATCGATCAGGCGTTTGGCGAAGACGATGTCGTCTGACGTATAGGGCAGGACGGTGAATCCTTCTTTCACGAGGACGCGTGTCGCTTCCAGCGTTGCCTGTACGTCTGGATAGAGCGTGGCCTGGTCGCCGATCACTTCGAGCTTCACCCAGTCCGACAGGCCCACTTCGCGTCCCAGTCGCGCGGCGCGGATCGCCTCGTCGGCGGTGCAACAGCCAGCGGTATTCGGGAGTAGGAAATATTTCTTCGGATCGATGTAGTCGAGCAACGATTCTTTGTTACGATCGAGGTTCACGCGGCGCACCGCGACCGTGACCATTTCAGCGCCGCTGGCTTCGAGTGCGCGCGCTGTTTCCTGGAAGGATTTGTACTTTCCCGTCCCAACGATGAGACGGGAGCGGAACGAGCGTCCGGCGATGATCAATGAGTCCGACATGGGAACCATTGTAATAAAAGCGCGGTTCGCCAGCACAGCAACGGCAGATTGTCCTAAGAGCCAGGGGGCCGTTTAGCCTGAAAGCCGGGCTGCTTCCGATCTGTCACGCGGAGTCGAAGCATCCCTACCTTCACTGAATTCCCGCTATGGGAAGGAGTGCCCCGAAATGTGAGGCGACTCACTGTCGTTACTCCTGAATCGATCGAGAATCAAGAACGATGCCTCGCGAACCCCGCTACTACTGCGTCTACTTGATGGGCAGCCTCTCCGGCACACTCTACATTGGTTTCAGCGGGAATTTGCATAAGGGCGTTTTCCTGCACAAGTTTCACCATTTCGAGGGAGTCACAGATCAGTACGACGTGACTCGCCTGCTTTACTGGGAGTCTCACGATGACGTACACAGAGCTCTGGCGCGTGAGACTCAGCTCAAAGGCCGGAGTCGAGCGAAGAAGATTGCGCTCATCGTGCGGCGGAATCCTCACTGGGTCGATCTGGCTTCCGGGGGGTACCCGTGGATGAAGTCTGCCGAGGGTAGGGATGCTTCGACTCCGCAGGGAGGATCGCTGCCGCGCTCCTCACTGCTGCGCTCAGCATGACAGGCTAAGAGTCTCGGATCTGATACAGCATGGAACGCGAGCGGCGCTGCGCGCCTGGACAGCCGAGGGCCGCTGTCCCCACATGCTACGTTACTGGGGCCGCTTCTGCCTGTGCGTACAACTCATCGATCTGGCGCCGGTAGCGCTCTTCGACGGCCTTCCGCCGCAGCTTCATCGTCGGCGTGAGAACGCCATTGTCGGCGGAGAATTCGTCTGCCACCAGGAGCACGCGCTTCAGCTTCTCAAAGCGCGCCAGGTTCTTATTGATGTCTTCAACGATGCCGTCGTAGAGCGCTTGTATCTTCGGATTCGCAACGAGTTCCGCTCGCGAAGAAAACGCAATCTCGTTTGTGCGCGCCCATTCTTCCAGCATTGCGAAGTTGGGTGAAATCATCACCGCTGGAAACTTCCGCTTGTCGCCCAGGATCGCAGGCACTCCGATCAATGGGTTGAGTTTGAGTGAATTCTCAATCGGCTGCGGGGCGATGAATTTCCCACCAGAGGTCTTGATCAGATCTTTCTTGCGATCGGTGACGGAGAGATATCCATCGGCATCGAGGTTGCCAATGTCCCCGGTTTTGAACCAGCCATCGACCAACGCGGCTTTGGTTTCTTCCGGTCGATTCCAGTAGCCCTTGAAGATGGAAGGGCCTCGCACCAGGATTTCGCCGTCTTCGGCAATGCGCACTTCGACGTTCGGTAAAACCTTGCCCACCGTTCCGATGCGGTGATGGATTGGAGTGTTCACCGCGACGACCGGCGACGTCTCGGTGAGGCCGTACCCTTCATGAATCCGAATGCCGACCGTCGCATACCACTCGGCCAGTTCGCGCCCCAGGGGTGCACCCCCGGAGACGAAGGTCCTGACCTTCCCGCCCAGGCCCTCGCGAATCTTGGAAAACACCAGCTTGTTGGCCAGTTTCCAGCTGTGCGAGGTGGGAGTTTGTCCCGCAAGAATCTCGGGTCTATGGCTCTCACCCACCGAAAGCGCCCACTCATAGACAGCGCGATTGGGAAAGCCCTTCGATTTCTGCTCCGCCTGGGCATAGATTTTCTCGTAAACGCGCGGCACCGCCACGAAGATACTTGGGCGCACCTCCAGCAGGCTCGCTGGCAAGCGGTCAAGGAACGGGCAGTAGGCCAGCGTCACCCCGTGATAGAGCATGGCGAAATCCACATGACGCGCCGTGATGTGGCACAACGGCAGAAACGAGATGCTGATCTGGCCGGGCTCCATACTGAAGTCAAGAAGAGAACATAGGATGTTCGAAGTGATGTTGCCGTGGGTCAACATCGCGCCCTTGGACATGCCGGTTGTGCCGGAGGTGTAGACGATGGTTGCCAGATCATCGGCATCTACGGACCTCGCCAGGGTTTCAATCTCGGGGTCGAGAAACTCCGGACCCTGCAGCGTGAGTTGATGCAGGGTCGTGCAATTGGCGGCGAAGGGTGCGCCGGCGAGTTCCACGCGGTCCATCACAACGATTCTGTCGATCTGCGTTTTGGAGATCGTCGACAGAATCTTCTGCAGTTGCTGGTCCGTCGAAACAAAAATGGCTCGACAGCCTGCGTCATTCAAAAGAAATGCGGTTTGTTCAGCCGTGAGCGTCGTGTAAAGCGGGACGGTGACGGCGCCAAGCAACAAGGCGGCGATGTCGGCAATTGGCCACTCGGGCCGATTCTCGCTGAGAATTGCGACGCGGTCGCCCCGACGGATTCCCCAGTCATGCAGCGCACGGGCCGTGCGGGCAACGCTACGGCCGAACTCGCGCGACGTAATGGGCAGCCACGTTCCAACTTCGCGGTACAACATAATCTGGTCGAGATTGCGCTCGATCGCGGCGAAGAAAATATCGTTCAGAGTGGCGATGCTCATTGGGTCCTGGATGCCCGGGTCCGAGGTTAGAGTTTGGGGAGGCACGCTGGGGTCCGCGAAATCAACTCCACAAAACTTTACTGTTTCGCGAGCACTTTCGGCAATGCGTAACATCGCACCTGGGGTGACTCCGGTTTGCCGCGACGGCTCGGGAGAGATATGCTGTTTTCACTCCACAGGGAGGAGTTCCATGCAAAAACGACGCTCAGGGGTTCTGGCTGCTGGATTGTTGCTGGCTTGCACGCTGGCTACATCCGCGCCGCTGTTCGCACAAAGCAAGGAGGGTTCAGGCATGCCCAAGGTCGGGGACCTGGCTCCAGATTTCACACTGAAATACTTTGACGGCACCGACCGGAAAGACGTGAAGTTAAGCGAGTTCCGCGGCAAAAAGAATGTCGTCGTGGCATTCTTCGTGTTTGCCTTTACCGGTGGTTGAACCGCGCAAATGAAAGCCTTCCAGCAGAACTTGAAAACGCTGGAAGCGGCCGACACCCAGGTCCTGGGTGTGAGCATGGATAGCTGGTTTTCAAACAAAGCCTTCGCCGACCAAATTGGAGTAACCTTCCCGCTGCTCAGCGATTGGGGCGGCAAAGTAACCCGCGAGTACGGAATCTACAAAGACGAATATCAGGCCCCGCGCCGCGTGAACTTCCTGATCGGAAAAGATGGAAAGATTATGGAAGAGCAGGTGGACAAGGATGCCATTGATCCCACAAAGATCGTGGATGCCTGCGCTCGCCCGAAGATGAAGAACTAAATCAGGTCTCGCGCCGCTGCCATCGCAGAGACGTAGCGAAGGTACGCCTCTGCGACACCCGCGGTGCAAATCCGCCTCGCTGCGTGTAACCCGCAACCCCATCGCCGCCAAGCACTTCCTGTTGCGGAAACTAAACCGTATCTATGGTGTTTACACAGTTGTGAGTAAGATCAACGTGTACGGATTTCTGTTCCGTCGGGGCGAGGATATGAAAACGCGCAAATTGTTCACCTGGATGTTCCTGCTGGCGAGCTTCGCGCTCGTCCTGCAAGTTTCCACCATTGCAAGAGCACAGGATGATGCTGCCGATCAGAGTCAGGCCCAGAGTCAGGATCAAGATCAGAATCAGGACCAGAGTCCAGATCAGGATCCTCCGGGCCGCGTCGCGCGCCTTGATTTTTCGAAGGGTTCGGTTTCATTCCGGCCGGCCGGGGAAGATGACTGGGTTACCGGCGTGCCCAACCGCCCGATGGTGACGGGCGACGACCTGTGGGCCGATGAAGATTCCCGCGCCGAAGTTCACATTGGCTCGACGGCGATTCGCCTCGGCTCCAAGACTGGTATTACGTTCCTCACGCTCGACGATCGCACGACCCAGATGCGCTTGGCGCAGGGATCATTGATTCTCCGCGTGCGTCACGTCGACGACGATGATACGTACGAGGTCGACACTCCGAACATCGCCTTCAGCTTGCTGCAGCCCGGCGAATACCGCATCGACGTGAGCCAGGACGGCAGTCAGACGATCACCACTGTCTGGCATGGCCGTGGCCGCGTCACCGGCGGAGGGTTTACCTACACTGTGGTCGCCAATCAGTCGGCGACGTTTACCGGCAACGAGCAGCACCTCGACTACGATCTCGGCCAGTTACCGCCCCGGGACGACTTTGATAGCTGGGCTTTTGATCGCGACGATCATGAGGATCACTCCGATTCCGCGAACTATGTGTCGCGCGAGATGACCGGTTACGAAGATCTCGATGACTATGGCGACTGGAGCTACGTCGCGGGCTATGGTCCGTGCTGGCGGCCGCGTGCGGTCGTCGTGGGATGGGCTCCCTATCGCTACGGTCACTGGGTCTTTCTGGGCCGCTGGGGTTGGACTTGGGTCGAAGACGAGCCTTGGGGATTCGCACCGTTTCATTACGGACGATGGGCGTATGTCAACACTGGATGGTTCTGGGTGCCGGGACCGGTCGTAGTGCGGCCGGTGTGGGCTCCCGCGCTGGTAGCTTTCGTCGGCGGTGGCCCGGGCTTCCGCTTCTCCGCAGGCGTAGGCGTGGGATGGTTCCCGCTGGCTCCTGGAGAAGTCTTTGTGCCGGGATACCGCGTGAGCCGTACTTATGTGAACAACATCAACATCACCAATACGACGGTGAACATCACAAAAGTGACGAACGTCTACAACACAACGGTCCTCAACCGGAACAAGACCGTCAACAACATTACCTACGTGAACCAGCATGTGAACAACGGCGTGACCGTGGTGTCGCATGAGACATTCGTGAACGCACGGCCCGTCGCCGATAACGTCATGCGAGTCGAACCGCGAGAGATCGCAGCCGCGCCCGTATCACACAGGGTAGAGGCGGAGCCGATCCGCATGAGCGTGGTTGGAGCAGGCCACCCCGTGGCAGTAAGGCCGCCAGCCGCTATCATCAGCCGCCCAGTGGTCGCGGTCAGAACACCGCCACCTCCGCCGCGTCCGATTGAGGAGCGGCAGGCGCAAGCCGGCGGGCACCTGAATGAGCAAACTCTGGTTCACCCGATCGCACAGGGGCAGCCCGTGCAGGTGTCTCCGAGCGGCCGCACGCAGCAGGGGTTCCGACCGTTCACTCAGCCGAATAGTGGAAATGTCCAGGCGGGTGGGAACTCGCAGGTGAAGGTGCAACAACAGCCCCAGCCGCGCGTTTTCGAGCAGCAGGGTAATCCGCAGATGGAGAACAGGAATGCGCAGACTCAGGAGAATCGCAACACGCAACCTGTAAACCGGAATCAGGAGACCTACCGTCCCCCGCAACGGGAAGACGTGAGACCTCCGATCCAGGAGACGCACCCACTGGTTCGGCCGACGCCTCCGGTACAGGAGCGCAGCCCGCAGCAGGAGCAGCAGCAGGCGGAGAAGTTCCATCAATGGCAGCAACAAAGGCCCAGTTCGCCTCCGCCGCAGCAACACACGTCGCCTCCACCGCAGCAGCACTCGTCTCCACCAGCACGGTCGGAGCCGCCGAAGAAAGGCAGTTAACGCTGACGGGGCTGGTTACGATGTGATAGGGTTCGCATGAGATGCGAGTGCGGATCGGAAAAAGAATAACGGCAGCGCCGGGAGCGGCGAGACCTCTCCCGGCGTAGTCTTTTGTGGTAGGTATTCTTTGGCGGAAATGACCGAAGCAAAGCGTTCCACGATCAACTGGATGGACGTTCTCTGGCTGGCATTTCTGGCCGGGCTCGCACTTCTGCCGCCTGTCATCGAGCTTCATAAGCAGGGCATTCTGTTGGCGTTTGGCGTCCTGCAGTTGGGCGAAGGTTGGTTGATTGCGCGCGTTCCTGGGCGCGGCCCGGTTTATTTAGTTTTGTTGAAGATCGTGCTGGCCACTTTGCTGGTCGACCATACAGGTGAGATCAGCATCAACAGCAGCTACTGGCCGATTTACTTTTTGCCCGTGGTCACGGCCGCAGAGTATTTCGGGCCGTGGGCCACTTTGTTTTGGACATCCTTGGCCTCCGCCGCATACTGCTCCTATCTCTTTCTTGATCCGGATATGCGGCAGTACGAGATCACCGAAGAGAGCGTAGGTCTGCTGGCGATCCGCGTCCTGTTCTTCTTTCTCCCTGCAATGTTGGTCAACCGCTTTGTGATTGAGGTACGCCGCCAGACGCAGCGCTATCAGGAATTGGCTGAGACGTTAGCAGAGACCAACCGCCGCCTGGAGCAGGCCCAGGCTGAGGCACGCCGCTCCGAGCGTCTGGCCGCACTCGGCCAGCTCTCCGCCGGACTTGCACATGAAATTCGGAATCCGCTTGGAGTGATCAAAGGCTCGGCGGAAATGCTGACGCAGAAACTTGCAGAATCCAATCCGCTGGCCACCGAGTTGGCCGGATACATTTCGAGTGAGACCAATCGCTTGAGTTCGCTGGTGACGCGATTCCTCGATTTCGCACGTCCACTTCACGCCGACCTCACGCCTCAAGACATCACGGTCGTGCTCAACCGCGCTCTCGACGACGTCGCAAAGTTGTGGAAGGGCCAGGCCGTTCGAGTCGAACGGCAATATGAGGCCGATTTGCCTCTAGTGCCGATGGACGAGAGCCTCTGCGAGCAGGCATTCCTCAATATCGTGCAGAATGCTTACGATGCCATGGGCGATCGCGGAGGCGTTCTTCGTGTGAAGACTGGCAAATCGCGAGCAAACGGACGTACGGGAGCGGAAGTGCGGATCGAGGATAACGGCCCGGGCATCCCGGCTGGGTTGCAGGAGCAAATTTTCAACCCGTTTGTGACGACGAAGAAATCCGGAGTGGGCCTGGGCCTCTCGATCGTGTCGAAGATTATTGACGGGCATCACGGCACCATCCGGATTGAAAAGGCAGATGGAGAAGGTCATGTCGCCGGCGCAGCCTTCGTGATGTTTTTCCCGGCAGCCAGCGAAAAGGCTGCGGTCGGCGAGACTGCCCATCTGGTGATTTCGTGAGACTCATTGAGTCGAGGACAACGCGGCGATGCCTGCCATTCTGATTGTCGAGGACGAGGCGAAGATGCGCCGCCTGCTCGAGTTGAATCTCGGCGAGGACGGCTTCACGACGTTTTCTGCAGGCGACGCAGAGACTGGCCTGAAACTTCTTCGGGAGAATGCCATCGATCTGGTTGTTACCGACCTGAAGCTTCCCGGCATGAACGGCCTGGAATTCCTGCAGACTATTAAGCAGCACAACGGAGCTCTACCCGTTGTCGTAATGACTGCATTCGGCAGCGTAGAAACTGCGGTCGAGGCCATGAAGACCGGAGCCAGCGACTACGTGCTCAAACCGTTTTCGCTGACCGAAATTCGGATGGTCATTCACAAAGAGCTGGACGTCCGCAATCTTCGCGAGGAAAACCGCGAATTGCGTGAAGCGCTAGGGAAGCGTTATGCCCATCCCAACGTCGTGGCCCGCAGTCCGAAGATGCAGGAAGTGCTGGCCACGGTGGAGCGGGTCGCGCCTACCAACTCGACTGTACTCTTGGGCGGAGAAAGCGGCGTGGGAAAAGACTTGATTGCCCGTGCGATTCACGAGAAATCGCGCCGTGCCTCGGGTCCGTTCCTCAAGATCAACAGCACCGCGATCCCCGAAAACCTGCTGGAGAGCGAGTTGTTCGGCTTCGAAAAAGGAGCATTCACCGGCGCTGTCGCAAGCAAGCCCGGCAAATTCGAACTAGCCGATAAGGGAACGCTTTTCCTCGACGAGATCGGGGACGTTCCGCCGGCAACGCAAGTGAAGCTACTGCGTGTGCTTCAGGAACGCGAATTCGAGCGCCTCGGCGGAACGCGAACCGTGAAGGTTGATGTGCGCCTGATCGCCGCGACCAACCGTGATCTGCGAGCTGCGCTCGAGGAAGGCACGTTCCGCGAAGATCTCTACTACCGATTGAATGTAGTCCCCATCGACATTGCCCCGCTGCGCGAGCGCCGGGAAGATATCGCGGACCTCGTGAATCTGTTCATCTCGCGTTTCGCAGGAGAATCCCGCAAGCCGGTCGAAGGCATAACGCCCGAGGCCATGCAGATTCTGGTGAACTACCACTGGCCCGGGAATGTCCGCGAGTTGCAGAACATTGTCGAGCGAGCCTGCGCGCTGGCCAAAGGTAACCTGCTCGAAGCCGCTGACATTCATCTGGACGTGCGTCCGGCGAAGTCTGCTAACGGCACTGCTGGATTTCTTCCCGACGGCCTGACCCTTGAGCAGTGGGAAGACGAAATGGTGCAGGAAGCCCTGCGCCGGGCCAATGGCAACAAAAGCCAGGCCGCCCGCCTGCTCGGTCTTTCGCGCAATGCCCTGCGCTATCGGCTGTCGAAGATTGGGATCGCGGACGAAGGCGAGAGAGAAGTGTAAGGTTCGCAAGCCATTCCATTTTTCGGTTCGACGATTTCCCTAGTCCCGTAAACGGGCGAACGTAGCAATGCAACGTAGCAATACAAGGTTCGTTACTAACCGAGGCAGGTCCTAGCGTCGCCGTGACCACTCTTCGGAGGGGCAGATGCAGTCGCATTCGCCCGATCTTTCTTTACGCTTCACGCCCTCCACATTGATTTTCTTTCCCTGATTGACGGAGGTCCAAAGCGCACCCTAGCATGGTCGAAGAGAATACCCTGTGATAGGTCAGGTCCTCGGTCATTATCGCATCGTAGCGAAGATCGGCGAAGGAGGCATGGGCGTTGTCTACCGGGCCTATGACGAAAAACTTCATCGCGATGTCGCCTTGAAGGTCGTCAACAAAGATGCTCGTCTCGACTCATCCTCCAGTCAGAATCTGCTCCACGAAGCCCGCGCTTCTTCGTCCCTTTCGCACCCGAACATCTGCACGATCCATGAAGTTGGCGAGACCGATGGCGAACTCTACATCGTGATGGAGTTGGTCGAGGGAAAATCCCTGCGTGACCTGAGCTCAAATGCGGGACTGGCCCCGGAGTCTGTCTTGCGCTACGGTGCCCAGATTGCCGGCGCATTAGCCCGCGCTCATGATCGCGGAATCGTTCACCGAGATCTGAAATCGGCGAATATCGTCATCACGTCTGACGGTCTGGTTAAGGTTCTGGATTTCGGTTTGGCCAAACGAGCGGGAGGCGGATTATTCGACGGTCCCACCCAGTCGTTCGCAACCATCGAGGGGGCACTCGGCGTGAGCGGCACCTTGCCGTACATGGCGCCCGAAGTTTTGCGCGGCGAGTCGGCTGACTATGACTCTGATCTATGGGCCCTTGGCGTCGTGCTTTACGAATCGGCCTCAGGACGACTGCCATTTGTAGGCCGCACCGGCTTTGAGATCAGTTCATCCATCCTGCGCGAAATACCGAATCCGCTCGGTCCTCCGGTACCCCCTGGATTGTGGGCCGTTATCCAGCGCTGCCTGGCCAAGGAACCGATGCAGCGCTATCAGCGCGCGGGAGAAGTTCAGGCCGCCCTTGAGGCCGTTCAATCTGGCGCGATCGTTTCGTCGACTCCCGCGGATCAAAGCGCACCGAGAACCACGGCCTTCCACAGCGTGCGTCACGCACAAATCAAGAAGGGCGACTTTCTGTTGTTGGTGGGAACGACCAAAGGCGCATTCATCCTCCGCTCGGGTACCCAACGCACCCGTTGGGAAGTTGGTGGCCCCTATTTTCATGGGCACAGTGTTTATGCCATGGCCTACGACGGCCGTGGTGGGCAGCACAGGATCTGGGCTTCGACACACACTTACTGGGGAACTCTACTGCGGTCCAGCGACGATTTCGGCAAGAGTTGGACCAATCCGCAGCAGGCGCCACTTCGATTCCCGGCCGATACAGGGCTTTCGTTGCAGAATGTCTGGCAGATCGCGCTCGGTCGGCCCGAAGAACCCAACGTGCTCTATTGTGGCGTGGAGCCTGCCGCTCTTTTCGAAACTCGCGATGCCGGCGAAACCTGGTCGCTCGTTCGCGGTCTGTTCGATCATCCGCATCGTCCGCGTTGGGTGGCGGGCAACGGAGGTCTCGCGCTGCACACCATTGTCCTCGATCCATCGAACCGTCAACGCATGTATGTGGCTGTCTCCGCCGGCGGTGTCTACCGGACCGACGATGGAGGAAATACCTGGAGTGCCCAAAACCGGGGCGTCCGCGTCGTGTTTATGCCCGAGAAGTATCCCGAGTTCGGGCAGTGCGTCCACAAGATTGCGCTGCATCCGGCTCGCCCCGAAAGGCTTTTCCTGCAAAATCATTGGGGCCTGTATCGCTCTGACGATGCTGGCGAGAATTGGATCGACATTGCGAATGGCGTGCCCTCGGATTTCGGATTCGCCGTAGTCATGCACCCCAGAAATCCCGACTGCGTTTACATCGTGCCTGTTGAGTCCGACGAATTTCGCTGCGCGTGCGACGGCAGGCTTCGCGTATACCGCACCCGCAATGCCGGTTCTTCGTGGGAGCCTCTCATGCGCGGCTTGCCCCAGAAGGGCGCTTACGAAACCGTTCTGCGCGATGCCATGACTGCGGATGCACTCGATCCATCTGGAATCTACTTCGGTACGCGCAGCGGCCAGCTTTTCGGCTCGCACGATGAAGGCAAGACGTGGCAAAGAATCCTTGAAGGCTTGCCGTCGATAGTCTGCGTGCGGAGCGCAGCCGTCGAGGATTCGGCCGCTCCTTCACCTTTGGCGCCGCGAGTCCCGGCTACGTCTTCCCATCGAACGAATCGAACGAAATCGCGATCGAAAAGCAAGACGCGTCGATCCAAGAGTTGATCCATGCCGGTCATATTTCACATACCAGGAGCGCTGCGCGAATTCACCGCTGGACACAGCCGAGTCGAAATCGAGCTCTCGCCCACAACGTTGGCTGGTGCCTTGACCGCCCTCTGGACGCTCTACCCAGGTGTGCGAGATCGCATCGTCACCGAGCAAGGTCAGATCCGCGAGCACATAAACATCTTCGTCGGACCCGAACATTGCCGCTACACCGGCGGACTCGCCACTCCTGTCTCGGCTGAATCTCAGATCTCGATTGTCCCGGCCGTCAGCGGTGGCCTTTGAGAAATTGCCCACGCAATTTGGTATCGAATCAAATCTCTCCAACTAGTTTGAGATCTCAATCTCTCCAATTAAGGAGACCAAATCGTGCCTAGAACCGTTGAATGCGCCCACATTCATAGTTGTGAAAACTAAGGGCAAAGTGGCTGAAAACCACCACATTTGGCCGAAGGCAGCCAGTATGGTCGATCTCTTCACCTCTGGCATCCTGCTCGATCTCCTGTCTCACTGAAAACAAACGGGTTACCAGCCAGGATTTCCGCTCGTTTGGCACGGTAGTTGCCACTGTTTCCAGCGAGAGATTCTTAAGAATGCCAGTTCATACATATACGTTCGGTAGGGAGAGGTGGGTTATGAAAAGCAGACTCATCACCAGTTTCGCAGTCTTAGTGTTGGCATTATCAGGCGCGCTGTCGATCAGCGCGCTGGCGCAAACGACCGAGGAAGGGCCGGGACCTTCGGAGCAGCCGAGTGCGCCCATGGAAATGGGCCAGGATCCGAGCGGTTCGCAGTCACAGCCTACTGAGGCGCAACCCGGTGGACCATCCGGCGAAGCTCCGGCGACGACAGATCAGGGCGTGGCGCGCATCAGCATGATTCATGGCGATGTGTCGACGCAGCGCGGAGATTCGGGTGACTGGTCGGCGGCGACATTGAATCAGCCCGTCATGACCGACGATAAGGTTTCGACCGGCGACGGCGCACGCACGGAACTGCAACTCGACTTCGCCAACACTCTTCGCCTGGGCACCAACTCGAAGGCGAACATCGCGAGCCTTACCCACAAAAGCATTCAGATTCAGCTGGGCCAGGGCATCGCGGACTACGTGGTCTCGAAAGATAGCGAACTTGAGCCTGAGATCGACACCCCGAATGTATCGGTACATCCGGCCCATCATGATGGCGTGTTCCGCATCGAAGTGCGTCCTGACGGCGACACGGTGGTGATTGTTCGCCAAGGTGAAGCGCAGATCGCCACTCCACAGGGAAGCACGGAAGTTCACGCAGGAGATATGGCGACCGTGCGCGGCGACAGCAACTCCGCACAGTACAAGATTTCGTCCGCTCCCGATCGCGACGATTGGGATCGTTGGAATAGCGACCGCGATCGGCTGATACAGAACGCGAACTCCTGGCGCCACACGAATCGGCGTTACACCGGAGCGCAGGATCTGGATGCCTACGGTCAATGGAAGAACGTTCCAGACTACGGCGATGTTTGGGTTCCCAATGAGTCCGGCGACTGGGCTCCTTATCGCAACGGCAACTGGGTTTATGAGCCTTACTACGGTTGGACGTGGGTTGGCTACGAGCCGTGGGGCTGGGCTCCGTATCACTACGGACGCTGGTTCTGGTACGGCAGTTCGTGGGCCTGGTGGCCGGGTCCGGTGTATGCAGGCTACAACCCATTCTGGGCGCCGGCGTACGTCTCCTTTTGGGGATGGGGGGGCGGCTTCGGCTTCGGGTTTGGCTATGGTGGATGGGGTGGCTTCGGATGGCTCCCAATCGGGCCATGCGACTGGTTCCATCCGTGGTGGGGTGGATATCGCGGCCGGTTTGGCGTGGTCAATATCCACAACGTACACGTTACCAACTATGGTGGCTTCCGGCCGCTGCATGGGGGCAACCGGTTTTCGAACGTAACCCGCATCCACGACAATCACATCTTCCGTGCCATGTCGACGGTGAATGCTGGGCACTTCGGTTCGGGACGAATGAAGCCCATGCCGGCGACGCGCCAGCAGTTGGGCGGAGCGCGATTGATGGCGGGCAACCTGCCCGTGGTTCCTTCGCACTCCAGCCTGTCGGCGAGCGGTCGTCCTGCGTCGCCGTCTACGGTGCGCAACGGCGGCTCGGAGCGTTTCTTCGGCACGCCGCATAACAATGTGGCGCGTCCGGTGTCGTTCCAGCAGCAAACTGCCAGCCTCCGACAAACGATGCAGCAGAATCACGTAGGCGCAATTCCTGCCGGTGGACGCGTGGGTGTCAGCGAGTCGGTTCCGCGTGGTCCCAGCGCTACAGGCACTACGATGAAGCCGAACGCAGGCACTTTCTCGAACCACGAGATGAGTAACCCTGGCATCAGAAACGCTGGGAACCAGCCGACGTCGGTGCCGGGCGGAAATCGCGGCGGCTTCCGGCCGTTCACTCCACCGAACGCCGGTACGAGAGCTCCTGGGTCTGTCAGCCCGGGACGTCCGAATTTCGGTTCGCCGAACACAGGATCCACCAACATGGCTCCCCGGAGCATGGAACCGCAACGTGGCATGACTCAGTCGGGTCCCACCAACAACCGCGACGGCTTCCGGCCGTTTACTCCGCCGTCTCGCAGCGAAGTCTCTCCCGGTGGGTCGGGCATGTCGCCGCAACGGGGCAACAATGGTAGCTACTGGAACCGCACTGCTCCCAGTTCCCAGATGCATGTGAACGGTCCGGTCTACGGCGGGTCTGGCGGTTCGGGTCGTCCGCAGTTGGATATGCGGCAGCCGATTGTGCGGTCCCCGTCGTACGGTGGCGGGCAGTCTCGTCCAAGCTATGGTGGCGGATACGGTGGCTCCCGTGGCGGCGCGCCAAGCTACGGTGGCTCGCACAGTGCGCCGAGTTACGGCGGAGGTGGTAGTCGTGGAGGTTCACCCAGCTTTGGTGGCGGCGGCCATGCGAGTGCGCCCAGCGGTGGCGGACACTCCTCCGGTGGTGGAGGTGGCCATTCCAGCGGTGGAGGTGGCCATTCGTCGGGTGGCGGTCATTCGTCCGGCGGCCATCACTAAAGCGGAAGTGTTGCAAGTAACCTCTACGAACAAGTTGATGTAAACGAAGTGAAGACAGAGGCGAGGAAGGGCGTGCTAAACGGCACGCCCTTCTTCTTGCAAGGCCCGACTACGGCCTCGCGTATGCGGGGCTGTCGGGATCAGGGCGATCGTAGTCGCGACCGTATTTGTTCTTGTGGTTGGCGGTAACGTCGGTCTCAGTGAGGGTGAAAGTGCCAAGTGAAGAATCCCCGTGCGCGATGGTAATTTCACGGCTCAGGGCGCGGAGTGCATCGGGTGCGACCGAGGAGTGAAACACCTGCAATTCGTATCGGCCCGGAGGAACATTGGGCATCGTCAGATCCCCGCGCGCGTCAGAGATCGCATAGTACGGCGTTTTCAGGGCGATGACCACCCCGCTCATCTGCGCATGAATGTTGCAGAAGATGAACGAAATCCCGGGCTTGTCGAACTGCACGAAGCGCGTGGTGCCGCTTTCATACAGTCCAAGATCGAACCGCTTGCCTTCAAACAGCGAAAATACATTGTGGAAGAAAGGATCGTGGTTAGGAAATTCCACCTTGCCTCCGACCGGGATCACCACCAGCGAAGGCTGAAAGCTCTTGTTCTTCTGCACCAGTTGCGGAATCTTTGAGGCTTCCTGTTGTGGCGGATCCACGGTCGTGCCAATCGGAGTGAGCCAGACGAGTGCTTTTGAAGCGTCTTTCAGGTGACGACCGTTTCTCGCCAAGTCCACGTGTGCCTTGAGCGGCGTCTCCTGGGCAGGCGTGCAGACCGCTCCCGTCAAGACAACACAAAGCGCCAATCGGCCGGGGATTGAGGGCAACTTCAAAACAGAATACCCATCGCGAGATTCACTTGATTGGTCATGCTGCTCCCGCTGTACACGGGATAGCTGCGCAATCTTCTGAATTCAGCCGAGAATAACAGGTCCGATCGCGGACGGTAAACGACGTTTCCCAACATGCCGCGATTCCGCCCAAGGATCGTGCCGTAATTGTTTTGATCTGTCGCAAAACCGCGCACGTCGCTCGCAAATGCGTTGTCTTGCGAAAAGGCTCCATTCAAATCGAGTTTTGGCGTAATCTGCAGCGCCAACTGGCTCCATCCTCCGGCAGAATCGAGACCGCGAATTGGAGTTGTCCCGGAGAGGGGAGGTCCGCCGAACAGCACAGGCCTTTCGATGGCCGCACCGAAAGTGCCAATTCCGCGTCCGCGATAAAATTCACCCGACAGAGTCAGGCGAGGCGCGATGGGGATTTGCCAGTCCGTCATCCCGGCCCAGGAGTCGACATAGCGCTCCCAAGTCCAGTCCTGCCGGCCAGAGTAGCCCGCCACCCCAATACTCAGAGGCCGCCGTCCAAACACCTGGCGCGACCAACTGGCACGAGCGCCGTAGGCGGGCTGGCCCGAATGCTCTCCGGCTTGTGCGGCGCGGTAGTACTGGTCAGTCGGAGGCATCCAGTTGAGGCTGTCGAAGATCCCCGCTTGTAGAGTAATCGCTTGCTCGTCGGAGAATTCGAAGCGGTGCTCAACGCGAATCTGCGGTGTCCATCCCCACAAATTTCCGGCAGCAGCAAATGCCGGCGTGCCCAGGGTGGCAAATGAAGTTGGCGAAAGCGGTGAGAGAAAAAGGGAGTCCTGGCCGGCGATCACGGATGTGCGGCCCCAGTCAAAGCGGAGGCTGGCCGTTTGCACGCGTGCGATTCCGAAATTAACGCCGTCGCCAACCGAAGGAAATCCACCGGTGAAATCCAGTTGTATGTTCGCCGATGTCTTCGCTCCACCTACGGTCGGGCCGAAGATTTCCAATCCAATTTCCGACTGCCGCAACGTGGCTCCGAAGCTGGTCTGGGGCGTTCCCAGAGGCGCAGGCTGCGCATAGTCTGGAAGGTCGAGATTGTTGGATTCCCCGACATTGCGGAATACGTTCATCAGGACGATACCGTGGAGCCGGGCGCGATACTTGGACGCGGTTTCGACCTTGGTCTGATAGTGTTCGTCGATCTTAGAACCAAGCAGCGATGTGGAGTCCTCGAGGCGCTGGACGCGTTCTTCGAGTGGCGTTGCGCCTTGCGAAGTTGACCCACTGGCTGTTTCTGGCGCTGCGGCGCGTGCTCCATTCTCCGGCGGAGTGGAGTCGGCAGTCACTGCGCCACTGGGCGCGCCCGGCCGCTCCAGCAGCGCGCGAGTGGCCTTCAAGTCCTGGCGCAACTGCTCCATTTCGGTGCGAGACTGGGAGTTCTCCGCTCGCATCTCGTCGACCATGGTTCGCAGCAGGCGCACTTGATCTTGCAGGTCACGCACAGCACTGGCGGCATCGCCGGGCGCGGAGGCGGCTGTCGAGGGCGCTCCTTGCGCCTGGCTGAACGTGCAGAAAGAGACGAAAGCGGCAACCGCCAACGCGGCCCCGCACACGGCAGGGGTCCGAAAGCTCTTCACACCGTCCTCCTAGAGCATCCGGAATCGGGCACTGACGAAGAGATGATCGTCGAAGGATGGATCGTGCCTACGGGGCCGGATGCGATATCGAACTCTGGCTGGCTTCATCCCGCTGGGCGGGCACTAGAGAAGGCACACCTGCGCCAAGATCATTGGCGCCGCGGAAAGATTCTTGCAATCGCCCCGGCAGCACGATCTTGAAGACCGTCCGGCCGTGAGCGGTGCGTTCCACAGAAATCTCCCCATTATGATCTTGAACGATTTTCTGCACTACCGCCAGGCCCAGCCCCGTGCCGTTTTCCTTGCCATAGCTGACAAAGGGATGAAACAAGCGGTCGCGAATGGAGTCGGCGATGCCAGGGCCATTATCGCAAACGGAAATCGTGATGGCGCCTCCTATTTCAGCGGCCGTGACCTCGACCTCGCCTCCCGCACCGGGCGCAGCCTCGCAGGCATTTAGGAGCAGGTTGTACAAGGCACGCTCCAGTTTTCGCGCATCATACCATCCGGAGACCTGATTGCTACACAAAACGTCAATGGTCCGGGCATGGTGCCGGGGATGCAGCCGGGCCGCTTGCGCTGCGCGATGAATCGTATCGGAGACGTTACCGTACGCCGGATTCAACGATTCGCGGGTGCGGGCAAATTCCAGGAGCGAGTCTATGAGGTCCGTCATTAAGTTCACGCCTGTGCGGACTTCCTGATACAGTTCCTCGCGCTGTGCCGGCGTCAGGTGGCTGTCGCAAAGAAATTCCGAGTTGGCAACGATCGCCGCCAGCGAATGGCGCAGGTCGTGTGAAATCGAACTGGCCATGCGTCCGATGGTCGCCAGCTGTTCTGACTCCAGCAAGTCGCGCTGGCTCTTGAGAAGGCTGACGCGCATCCGATCGAAGGCGCGAGTAAGCTCCGCGACCTCGTCTCCGCCGTGGGGGTCGAGAGGATGATGGAAGTCTCCGCCTCCCAACGCGCGTACACCACCGACCAGATTCCCCAGCGGCCGGGTGAAGGTGTGCGAAACGAAAAACACTAACCCGCTGCCGATCACAATCGCGGCAAGACCGAGCAACAGAAGGTAACGGTTCAGCTGATCCACAAACTTGGTGGCTTGATCGTACGAGCTCAGGACGTTCAGGCGAACCAGTGTAGATCGTGAGCCGGACAAGACCAGGGAAGTCGCCAGAAAGCGTTCGTCACCGATTTCGATATCGTGGGGCCCGTCCTGGACCGAGCCAGCAATAAGGTTCTGAATGCTGCCGGTCTGCACCTGCGGCGGCATCAGCGTCGTCCCTACGATTTCACTTCCGCAGGAGAAGGCCACCTGGCTGCCGGCCACCTTGCTCACTTTCTCAGCAAGCCGGTCATTGATTTCATACCCGATGACTAGAAAACCGAGGAGGGTGCCATCGGTCTTGGAGCCACGATAGATCGGTTCAATAAAGGTCTGGTAGAGATGATGCTCGCCCAGCCACCAGTGGCTGGATTCTCCTCGATCCTCATCCAGAGACTGCTGGAAATATTTCTCAGCGGCGTCCCGCGCAAATCCGGGAGTCTTCGTATGCAGCGCAACTACGTGCCCGCCACGATCGACCAGCACGAAAAGATCATTGTCGGCGATCTGCCAAACCGATTGTGACGCGTCCTGGATGGTCACGGGATCGGGGCTGGTCATGATGGCGCGCGTAATGGGGAGATCAGCCAGCAACGCCACGTCGCTAGTAAGCATGGTTTCGCGCTCGTGGCGGAAATCCTGGAACGCAGCCACGGAGTTGCGAAGGTTAATAGCGATACTTTGCCGGACGTTGCTGCGAATGCTGCGCTGCACCAGCAGAAGGCTGGTGGTGGTGAGCGCTGCCGTGATGAGAAGCATCGACAACAGGAAGCGAGTTCGCAGCCGGAGCCGGGGTAGGAGACCGCTTGCAGACGGAGTCTGTTGCGATCGGGGCACGGATTCCTGGGATGGGTTCACGCGAGTCAGCGAACGAACTTATATCCCATGCCGTGTACCGTGCGAAAGTGAACCGGGCTGGATGGGTCTTTCTCCAATTTCTGACGAAGCTTGAGGATGTGGTTGTCCACGGTGCGCGTGGAGGGATAGTTCTGGTATCCCCACACCTCGTTGAGCAGTTCGTCGCGGCTGATCACGCGATCGGCATTCTGCACGAGAAACTGGAAAGTCTTGAATTCCTGGGCGGTTAGAACCACGGGCTTGCCGTCGCGCTTGACTTCCATTTTCTTGAAGTCGGCGGAGATGCCGTCAAAGCTGACCACCTGCGCCTCGGGTGTCCTCGCGGTGTGGCGCAGCGCAGCTCGTACCCGAGCCAGCAGTTCCCGCGGACTGAAGGGCTTGGTGACATAGTCGTCCGCGCCCAGTTCGAGCAGAAGAACTTTGTCGGACACGTCACTGGCGGCACTGAGCACGACGATGGGCAGCGTTGGCGCGAGCGCCTTGATTTCCTTGCAGACATCCCGCCCCGAAACCTTTGGCAGGCGCAGGTCGAGAACCACAGCCGCGGGCGCAGAGGATTGGAAACTATCCAGAGCTGCTCGACCATCGGCTTGAGTTTCGACACTGTAGCCCTCGGTCTCAAAGAGCCGCCGCAGTGCCTTTTGAACGGCCGGATCATCTTCCACTACGAGAATGCGTCCCGACGGCTTAACCGCAGTGGTAGGACTCATGGTTCTAGGTATGCTCAATGGTGTGGCAAGGTTGCCCATAGGATGATAGTCCTGATTTCAGGGGGGAGAACTTCCGGTCCCTAGAGAGGCCCCACCGGAAGTGGCTCGACTCTTGAAGCTTACAACGATTTAACGCGGAAATAGGCGTAAAGCGGCGCTTTTTGACATTTTTTTTACAACTACACGAGGGTGTCAAGAGAGGCTGCGGAAGAGCACTTGCTAGGGGCAGCATGGCCGAAAACAGACATCAACGAAGAAGGGGTACGACCGGCCCACGACGGATCTTTCCTGTCTCCTGCGTGAACCTTAGTGCCCCTTGAGTGTTTTATCGATTCTTGCCATCGCAAACTCGTCCTCACAGCGAGAATCCCACGTGTCGTAAAATTGAGCGCTTGCACTCCGAACTAGATGGTCTGGTAGTAGTCCTGGTGCGCCCGCGCAATCCTCTGAACATCGGCGCGGCTGCCCGGGCCATGAGCAATTTCGGACCTCGCCGCCTCCGCCTCGTGAATCCATACGCTCCCGGCTTCCGCGAGGCTCGTTCCGCGGTGGGCGCCTCTGACTTGCTGGCAACCGCGCAAGAATTCGCCGCCGTTGCCGATGCCGTTTCCGACTGCGCCTTGATCGTGGGCACAACCGCAGTGCGCAATCGTGTCTTGCTGCAGCCAGTGCGTCCACTCGACGATCCGGCAGGAATCGAAATACGCAAGCAACTTCAGACAGGGAAGGTTGCGCTCCTGTTCGGCTCCGAAAAAATCGGGCTGACGAGCAAAGACTTCAGCCACTGTCACTGGTTGCTGAATATTCCAACCAAGCAGCAGAACATCTCCATGAACCTGGGGCAGGCGGTCGCAGTCTGTCTCTACGAGCTAACCAGGGGCACATCGATTCCTGCACCTACGAAAGACTTCGAACCACCGACCGCAAGTCAGACTGAGCAGATTACAGAATGCTTGCTCGAATCGCTTCGTATCAGCGGCTACGTAAAGCCGGGAACCGACGCCATGTTCGAGAAGAAAGCCCGTACTCTGATTCTGAAACTCAATCTGGAAGCGTACGACGCGAAACTTCTCTTGGGGATGGTGAGGCAGATCGCTTGGAAATTGCGTCAGGCCGACAAGACCGAACGTCCGAAAAAGTAGCGCCGCCGTCCCGGCGGCTGTCCGGCGGGCGTCCTCGCCCGCCCGTGCCTACATCAGGAATCCTCAAAACACTTAAGCAGTTCTTGCTCCACCGGCGC
Organism: Candidatus Sulfotelmatobacter sp.; assembly: GCA_035695545.1. Classification (GTDB taxonomy): domain Bacteria; phylum Acidobacteriota; class Terriglobia; order Terriglobales; family Acidobacteriaceae; genus Sulfotelmatobacter. The sequence continues at coordinate 30,641 of DASRRV010000355.1, forward strand.
CAAGGGCGGGACGCTGCTCTAGACAGCCGGCAAGATGCCGACGCTGCGGGGTTAATAGCAGCATGAGGAATGCGCCCCTGCTCGACGACTGACGCTGGCCTAGTGAGTCGCTCGTTCCGGCGTGACTTGAGTTCCTGATCGTTTCAAGCGGAAGCGCAGATTCCACGCGCTCGCCGCAGGCTGTCCGTTGACTTCCGGAGCAGAGAACTCCCAGCCCCGGGACGCCTGTAGCACAAGATTCGCGAAATATTCGCTGGGGCCCACCGACGTGAGTTTCGCAGCCGTCACCTTGCCCGACGGATCCACGTCCACACGCACCGCGATTTTGATCGTCCCAGTAATTGTGTTCCTCGCGCTCTGAGGAACCTCTGGCATCACCTGGTGGACGACTTCTCCCTGTGATCCAGGCGCTGGTTTTGGCGCGTCCGGCTTGCGAGCGGGAATCGCTGGCGCAGGCGTCTTCGCGGTTGAGGCCCTCGGACTCGGCTTCGGCGCTGCTTGAGCCGGCGCTGGTTCCGCTTGAGGCGCAGTTTGTTCTGCAACCGAGGGCGCCGTGGCGTTCTTTCCCCGAGAGTGGAAGACGGCAACTCCAATCGCCAGCACCACTGCAATCAACCCTGCCGCGACGGGCCAGCGGCGCTTGCGCGGTTCACGTGACGGTGCCGGTTCATGCTCGACCGGAACCGAGCGCGCGGCTGGCTGCAGACGCGCCTTGATGTCCGCGACAGAGCATCGCCGCTTCGGATCGAGGCGCAGGCACTCCCTTGCGATGCCGCGGAAAGGCTCTGGAATGCCCGCAGGCAGCATGGGTTCACCCCGTGACGTTTCTTCCCCAGACGGTTCGCTCTGGGTCAACGCGGTAACGAGCGTCGCGCCTACCGACCATAAATCGCCCGCTTGCGTTACGCTTCCCGTCACCACCTCCGGCGCATGGTAAACATCGCGCCGCGTTCCGCCGCCCGACTCTGCCGGCTGCGCAATCTGATCGGAAGAAAGCTTCAACAGGTCTCCCACCGCCAGCACATTCGATGGCTTGATGTGCCCCTGGACGAGTCCCTTCCCGTGGAGATACGAGAGCGTGTCCAGCAGCGGAGGGATCAAGTCCGCAACTTCGGCGGGAGCCAAAGCACGCTGCGGAAGAATCTGCGATAAATCTTCCTCCGCAAACTCCATCACGACGTACAGCATGGCCGTGCCGTCTATCTGGCAACGCCCGCTGTCATAGAGGCGAATCAGATGCGGATGAGAAAGTTGTGCGGCCGTGCGCCACCGGGAAAGCTGGGCATCACCCTGAGCCGCGGCGACCAATTTGATCGCAGCCTTTGGCGATGACTGTCCAGGCCGCTCCGTTGCGAAGACCGCGCTATGATCGGACCCGCCCAGCCATTGCCGGAGCGGAAATTTCCCATCGACTACTCGGCCCTCCCAGGTTTTCCAAGCCTCAACGTTGATCATGAGCGGCGACCCGCGAGGAACATTCTATGCCATCGGCCCAAACCGGTAGCAATCGAAGGTTCTTCGCGGGTGCGCCCCGCCGTTCAGTGGCCGTTTCACCGGCTCTTATAGCTGAAAGTCACCTTCGTTTCTTCGTCCAGCACCAGCGGCCGCACGAAGCTGAACGAAGTGCCCGCCCGCGGCACATCCACCGCAACGGGTAGCACGCCCGCCACACGCTTCTGCAGGTTCATCACGTTGGCAGAAGCCTGGTTCGAGTTGATGGCTCCAGCGCCCAGTCGCTCTAATCCATTACCGGTGTAGCGGCCGTTCAAGGGAACGTTGGCCAGTCCGTCTACCGTGATCGGGCCGCCAATCGACGCTCCGCGCGTCTCTCCGTGCACAGCATTCTGTCCTGCGGAGGTGTAGCTGTACGCTTTGTCGGTTTGGATCTGAGGCACGGCCGTCGAAACCTCAACCGTCTCGGACACGTTGCCCACATCTACTCGGAAGCTGTACATTGATGGCCGGTTCGCGTCGTAATTGAGATTCACAACTTCCGTTTTGAACCCCTGCGCATCCGTCCTCGCCTTGTAGTGTCCCGACCCGAGACCGCCGATCATCCAGTGGCCTTGCTCGTCAGTCGTTGCAGTCCTAGTCGCGCCGTTGTCGGTAGAAGTAATCGTGACGGTTGCGTTGGGCACCACGGCTCCTGACGGGTCCACGACATAACCCCCCATCTGGCCGGGGAAGGCTTGAATTTTCGCGACCTTCAACGTCTCTGCTTCGCGATCCCTCTCGCCCCTCATGGCAACCTCTTCGCGAAATGGCTCAGGCACACGATTTGCGGCGATGACATCCCCGCCGAAGTCCTTCACCTTGTACTGCTCGGGCAGAAAAACTTCCCACGTCAGCAGGCTGATCGGGATATCCATATTCGGCAGGCTGAGCTCGGCTCCACCTTTTTTCGCGAACGGAGCACCCGAATGCATGAACACAAACGAAACGGTATACGAATCGGTCGGACGAAATCCCGGCCGCAACAGCGGTACACGGTTGCCATCCGGGCCCTGCACCGGCTTCACGCGTTCGCCAGCAACGTCAGCCGACAGAATGCTGGCACCCGCTGGCAGAGTGACTTTCAGGAACGGCTGCGCCTGGTTCTTAACAATCAGTTTCACCTCGGTGAGAGATTTGCCCTCCGACGTGACCAGTGTTGTGACCACGGCGCTTTCAGCCACTGCCGCGAGCACGCTGCCATCGGGGAAGCGCACCCACTGCAGCGCCAGCGTGGGAGACTCACTCGCTTGCTTGTGAAAGCGGAACGCCGCCTGTGGCGGGAAGTGCGCCAACGACCGCAAATACGGATTCGCTTCTTTCACGTCCATGCGCTTCAGTCCACCGCCTTCGGTCGCAGTCAGTTCGATCGTGCCCGCACCCTCGATCAGCACCTCGCCCGTTTCGCGCTGCGCTTTCGTGAAGGTGAGAAACGGCGCATCCGCCTTCGCACCATTGATTGACCGCTCCATCGAAATCAGAAACTGATGGTTGCGTTGGCTCAGAGCATTTACTCTCAGGGTTAACACTCCGGCATGCGTCTCGGTGGAGTCCAGCGAAGCGCCGGTCACACCCGTGATCTCATACCCTTCCGGCAGTGCCACATGGAATTGCGTCGGCTCTCCCTGCACTACGGTGACGTCGGCCAGCACGGCGACGTGCATCTCCGCTTCACTCACAGAGACCAGCGTCTTCGTGTCCGCGAGAAACCGTACCTCGCGCGGCACCACTTGCGTCACCGTTTCCCGCGTCGCCCACCAGACGTTGGCTGGCTGGCCAGGGACCAGAGTCGCTTCAATCGCGGTGTGTCCATTCTCCGATTTCCGGCTGGTAATCAGGCCCGGGCTGATGTTCGCGAACGTGTGGTCGCCGGGAATCACCAGCGCCAATTGCACGCTGCCCGCGGCTGGTACCGGCAAACTGAAGGAAGCGCGCCCCGCCTCGATTCGTAGCGGCAGCCCTGTATCGAGATCGACCGAAAATTCTCCCGGCCCCGGCAGCAGGGCCGTGTGCGTCCCATTCTCTTGCTGCAACGGAACGCCCTTGCCATTCTGGTGCGCATCTAGAATGGTCATCCCCGTGGTGAGCGGAACCTTGCTCACGCCCTTGCGGAAGACTTCTCCTTCCAGTTGCACGGTACCCAGCACGCCATCGTTCTCGACGTGCAGCTTCAGATTGGCATGCTTGATCGAGTAGGGCAGTGGTGGAACATCCGTTTTCTTCGGAAGCTTCGCGGCAAGTTCTACAAGCTTGTTGTATTCGTCGAGCGTGAGCGTGACGTTGCCGGCATCGGGCAAGGGCAGCGGGGATTTTTCTTCTGCCGTGCACACCTGTCCCCAGCACACACTGCACAGCAGCAATACCACAAAGAATCTGTTTTTCATCGCACACCTCCCTTTTTGTCGTGCTGGAAAGTGAACTCAGCAGCAGGAGACTGGTTCTCGCTCGTGAGTTCGGAGACCAGATAGATCGAGGGCCCGAATGCTGGGAATGCAACGTTGATCGGCAGAATGCCGGTTACTTTCCCAGCGGATGATTTCGCTCGGAATGTGTCGAGGAGCGCTTTTGTCGCATCCTTCTTTTCATCTGAATCCGGCATACCCGCCTGGGGCGCAGCTTGCAATTTCGCAAACTGCTCCAACCGGTCATGTTCTCTGAGTTCAATCGTCGATGCTGTCCCAATGTTTATCTGGGCCTGAGTCACCGGCATCAGCACCGCCGAGATCGGATTCTCATACTCCTGCGTGCGAAATGGGCCAGAGCCCGCAGAAACGTGGAAGGTCGGCGGATAGTACAGCAGCAGTCCAGTCCTCGAAATGGGAAGATCCAACGCGGGGAGGCTCACCTTCTCCGAGCCCTTATCTGCCCACGCCGGTGCCTTGGTGAGATACAAAATCTCCACCGCGAACGCAGGCGCGTCGTCCCCGCCCCGAGATTTCTCCAGAGGCAACAGCAAGCTCCCATCGGGAGATTGTCCCGGACGCACCGGCCTCCCCGCCAGCGAAGCGCTCCACACCGTAGCCCCCGCAGGCAGCGTAACTTTCACGAAGTTCCGCTGATTGTTTCGCACCGCATAGCGCGCCTGTACCAGTTCCTTCCCATCGGCACTCATCAGGATCTGGTAGCGAGCCTCTTCCACGTTCGCCATCAGAACTGCCTGCTGGTCGTAGCGCGCAACCTTCACGCTCAACGCGCGCGTCGCGCCCGCCTCACCCGACCGCACGCGGAACGCGACCAGCGCAGGCGATTGCCGGCTCGCCACCATGTCGCCCAGATCGGTGGCGTCGGCATCCTCTAGCCCCTGCGTCTTCTGGCCCTTGATCTCACCCGCTCCCAGCACCTCCACGGCTACGCCATCCTTATCACGTTCCGTGTTCAGCAGCCGGAGCAGAGGAATGTCGATCACTCCATCCCGTGGAAGATGAGTTTCTCCAGTGATCACCAATCGCGCGCTGTGCTCCACCGGTTCCAGGAAGGTCACGGCAAGTTCGCCATTCTTCATCTCCCAGTCGGCCACCAGGGCACCCGCAACCTGGTTGATGGTGACGGTTTCGGGCAGTTGGATTCGTACCTCGCGCGCGGCACCTTGCACGACCTCGAGACTTGCCTCCGCATAGATCGAAGTCGAATCCTCCGCCAGGCTGGTGAGCTGCGTAAGCGCGCCGCGTAGCCGCAAAGGCAGATCGACGTGGTGATCTTCTGTCTTCCTCCGCCAGGTGAAAGTCAACGCCTCATTGCCGCGTGCATACGCCAGCCACTTGGTCGCTCCGGCAGTCTCCGACTTCTCAGAAAGCAATCCACCGCCCACGCGCAGATCCACTCCCTGCCGCGGAAGTTCGACTGCCGCTCGCGTCACGCCCGATTCCGTCGAAGGCAGCGCCATGCTTTCGTCACCCGCTGAAGACGTGACCGGCACGTCCACATCGAGCAGAAGCACAGATCGCCCGGCATGCGAGAGAAGTGCGGAAAGATGCCCTCCGCCCTTGCCCTGCGCCCCCGCCACCAGCGACACCAACTTGCCGTCGAGCCGTGCCTCGCGCACCAACAATCCTGCGGGAACCGGTACACGAACCCAGCCATCTTTCAGGACATCTACGGTAAGGCTCGCGCGGCCAGCCGCCAGATCTCCGGCAAGGTGTAGGTCGTAGTCCACTCGCGTCAAAGTTGCGTCCAGCGGGGGCGGTTCCGGATCGTGCTCTACCGGATACGCCTTCGCCCGCAGCACGCGATATTCCTCAACCGGAATCACCACCCATCCGGAGGCGTGCAAGGGCTCTGCAGATTTTTCTTGAGCTCGGGCCGACGCTCCGAAAACGCAAGATGCGGCCACAAGGCAGGGGAGAAGTTGTCTCAGAGCACATCGTCTGAGTTGCGGAAGAACGGCGAGAAGTGACGTTGTCATGGGGTTACCTCGTGTGTTCAAGTCACACTCCAACTAATCTGGGGATGCGTATCTCTCTCTGGGGGATGTTTCAGGGATGGCGGCCATTCCCAGTAAGAATGCTCAGCCCGGAGAAAATTGCACACAATTTCAGGCGGTGGTTACCTGCGTATGCGCGAGAAACAATCATCTAGGGACAGCCGCCATCGGCTGTCCGGTCGAGCAACGCTCGACAGCTGTTTCAGTGGGCACGGCATTCTCGCTAGAGCCGTCTGCGGTACTATGTCAGGTCGCGATCGCAGTACGCACCATCGCTTGCTCGGAAATCAGGTTCAGAGGCCCGCTTGACCTTCCATACCGAAAAATCGAAGCAGATCTACGACCGCACCGTCGGCGTTCTCATTGAGGCCAGCAGTTCCTCCTCCCGCGGCCCCGCCAACTTCGGCAACTATCCAATCTTCATGGACCGCGCCCGCGGCTCGCGTATCTACGACGTTGACGGCAACGAGTACATTGACTGGATGATGGCCTTCGGCGCCTTGCCGCTCGGTCACACGCATCCCGAGGTCGTCGAAGCGATCACCGAAGCCGCCACCTCTGGAGCGCACTTTGCCACCGCAACACCAGTTGAGTTAGAAGTCGCCGAGATGCTGAAGAAGATCGTTCCCAACGCCGAGCGCGTGCGCTTTGCGAACACGGGAACCGAAGCCGTGATGGCTGCCATTCGCCTGGCTCGCGGCGTCACCGGACGTCCGAAGCTCTTGAAGTTCGAAGGCCACTACCACGGCTGGCACGATGATCTGCTGGTCAGTTCCAACGTCTTGCCTCCCGCCGCGCTGGGACTGCGCACCGACCCGGTGAGGATTCCCGACAGCTCCGGCCTGAATCGCACCGCCCTCGACGACACCATCGTCGTACCTTGGAACGATCTCGAGCTTCTCAAGCGCGCCGTTGAAAACTATCCCGGCCAGATCGCCGCCATCATCACCGAAGGTGTCATGGCCAACATGGGCGTGATCCCTCCTGCGGAAGGATATCTGAAAGCTTTGCAAAAGCTCGCGCAAGCGAACGGAATTCTCTTCATTCTGGACGAGACTGTCACGGGCTTTCGCATCGCCCCCGGAGGCTGCCAGGAACATTACAAACTGTCTCCCGATCTTGTGACGTTCGGCAAAGCCTTGGGCAGCGGCTTGCCCGTCGCCGCTTTAGTTGGCCGCGCCGAAATCATGGACGCATTGCAGTGGGGCGGAGTTCTCCACTACGGCACGCACAACGGCTCGCGCATCGGAATGCACGCCGCCCGCGCCAACCTGCGCGTCCTGACCCGCGACAATAACGCCTCGTTCCTACACACCTGGCGCATCGCAGAAAAGCTGTGCACGGGATACAAAGAACTGTTCCAGAAGAAAGGCCGCGCTGTGGTCGTGCAGAATGTCGGTCCTATGTTCCAGATCATGTTTACCGACCGTCCCGCAATCCGCGACTACCGTGACTTCTGCCAGCACGTGGACCGCCCCGCCTTCCAGAAATTCGTCCTGTCGCTGTTTCCGTTCGGCGTGTACGCGTCGCCGTCCGCCGCTCTGCATTCGATCGTCACTCTCGCGCACACGGATGAAGACGTCGATCGCACGCTGGAAGCGGCCGGGAAGGCGCTGGATGGTCTTGGCGGTTGACAAGGAAATGCGCTCATGTCGTTTGTTTCCGGAACGTGGAAGAGCGACCCTTCAGGGCCGCGTAAAGCGTGCGAAATGAATCGGGCTTTAGCCCCTGAGGTCGCTCGAGACCGCCGCAAGCGAATGAAAGCATGACAGAAATGTCCTCGAACAAAATCGAACAAAAGGCCGCCCAACTTCTCTCACTCGAAAACAAAGTCGCCATGGTCACCGGCGCCGCTTCCGGGATCGGACGCGGAATCGCTCTCCGTCTCGCCGAGATGGGAGCCTTCGTCGCCGTCCTCGACATCGACGAGCACCAAGGATGCACAACGGTCGCAGAAATCGAAACCGCGGGAGGCGAGTCCACTTTTCTGAAGTGTGACGTCCGCAACACAACCGACTGCCGGAACGCCGTCACATCCATAATTGAAAGGGAGCAGAGAATCGACATTCTCTGCAACTGCGCCGGTATCGCCGTTCGCAAGGACGTCGTCGAACTTACCGAACCCGAATGGGACCTCGCCCTGGATGTGACTCTCAAAGGCATCTACCTGCTGTCGCACGAAGCCGTGCCCCACATGATCCGCAACGGCGGAGGCGCTATCGTCAACATTGGTTCGGGGTGGTCGCTTAAAGGAGGTCCGCGCGCCGCCGCTTATTGCGCCGCGAAAGGCGGAACTGTGAATCTCACGCGCGCCATGGCCATCGACCACGGCAAGCACAACATCCGCGTAAACTGTGTGTGCCCCGGAGATGTCGACACTCCGATGTTGTTGAGCGAATGCGCCCAGCTTGGCGAAGACAAACAAGAGTTCATGCGTGAAGCCGCGAATCGCCCCCTGGCACGAATCGGCAGTCCCGACGACATCGCCAACGCTGTACTGTTTCTCGCTAGCCCGATGTCGAATTGGATCACAGGCGCCGCGTTGGTAGTTGACGGCGGCGGACTGGCGTAGAAGATCCCAAATATTCCAAAGATCCTGTGGAAGAGCGGCCTTTAAGGGCCCGTAAGCCGTTAAACAATTCGGGCTTCAGAGTGTGCGTGAGAACTAAAGTTTTATGCCGACGCGATGGAATAGATACGCAGAATTGTCGTCCCGGAGGGACGTTTGATAATAGCCAGGCGCTTCCAGCGCCGGGAAAAGTGGAAAATAGGCACGCGTCCCGTCGGGACGCCTGAAGTTCTCACGCAAACTCTTCAGCCCCGGTGGTCGCTGTTCTCAATGAAGAAACTTTTTCCGCAGCCTGTTAAGCGATGCCGCAAGAGGGGCGAGCTGCAAAATGCTAACCACAAGAAAACAAGTATTTTAGATGACAGGTATCAACCGCGGGAAGAGTCAGCAGACCACTTCAGCCTTCGGAGTCCCTGCGGCCGATCCCTAAACGCTGCATAATGGACTGCAGCGTGGTTCGCTTCAGGCCAAGACGGGCGGCCGCACCGTGGGGTCCGGAAATCACTCCGTGGGTTTCCTGCAGCACCTTGATAATGTGCTCGCGTCGCAGCAATTTCAAACTGTCATTTATTCCCGTATCAAGGTCAGAGCGCGACCGCAACTCTGCAACC
>DASRRV010000356.1:0-2755 GCA_035695545.1 Candidatus Sulfotelmatobacter sp.
CAAACCGGCGACGAACTTACCGCGGAAGACGCGACTGAGTACGCGGACGGGTAAGAAGAAGGGATAGCGGGGATGGATCCAGCGGGTGTGATCTGGGGACAGACCTCCGGCTGGGATGAGGCAGTGGACATGGGGGTGAGCACACCCACGCCCACAATACCCTGAGTGCAGAAAGCACGGATGTCCAGGTTTTCTATCCCTTCCACCCGCTTCAGGGTTCTAGGGTTCAGATCTTCCGCCGGCCGAAGCGAGGAGACGGCGCGGTTTCTGTGATCGACCGCGCCGGGAAACGGCTGAAGATTCCGGTATGGATGCTGTCGCCAGATAGCACCAGGATACAGATCACCGAGCGAGCACTTCTAAGTAAGGAGGCTCTTCTCTCTCTCACTTCGTTGCTGTTACCGCACGCCTCTGAAGCTCACCGGCACGATAACCTTTCGCCAACTACTGTTGACGCATGCAAGGGAGGTCATCGTGGTTCAACTACAACTACTCGGTCTGAGTGTCGAGGAAGAACACGGAATCGTGCAGATGGATGCGATGGCACGCGCCGATCTGATCGACATGATGGCGCGCATTCTGATGGTGGTCTTTCAGAGAGAGGAAGGAAACGTTGATGACGGAGCTGATTTGCAGTCCCAAGATCAAGCCGCAGCACCTGGCGCGCAAGGCCATCGTCTACTTGCGGCAATCCAGCGAGAAACAAGTGCGACAGAATCTGGAAAGCCAGCGTCTTCAGTATGAGGTGGCCGAGCGGATACGTGCCCTGGGTTGGAAGCAAGTAGAGGTCATCGATTGTGATCTCGGGTCTAGTGCGGCGATGGCTGCGGCTCGTCGGGAAGGGTTTGAGCGCGTGCTCAGTGCCGTGGCCCTGGGAGAGGTCGGAATCGTCGGCAGCCGGGAGCTCTCGCGGCTATCCCGTACTGATAAAGACTGGTGCCGGTTGCTGGAGGTGTGCCAGATTTTTGGAACTCTGCTCGCTGACGAGCAACAGGTGTACGATTTAAATTACCTCGATGACCAGCTGGTGTTGGGAATCAAGGGAACACTTAGCGTTGTCGAATTGAAAATCCTGCGGCAGCGGATGCAGGCGGGCCAGGAGTCCAAAGCGCGGCGCGGTGAGCTGTTTAAGCGCCTGCCCGTCGGCTTTGTTCGAGACCTCACGGGCAAGGTGGTCCTCGATCCCGATCAGCGGGTAGGCGAAGCCATTCGTCTGCTGTTTGTGAAGTTTCGCGAACGGTGGAGCGTGCGCCAAACGTTCCAATGGTTCCGGGATCATGACATTGAGCTTCCCGCGAATCCCATCCTGGGCACACGGATCATCTGGAAGATTCCCACTCAGAGCCTGGTCCGCGACATCCTGGTCAACCCGTTCTATGCTGGCGCCTATGTCTGGGGTCGTCGTCCGGTCACGACGTTGCTGGTCGAGGGCAGGCTGAAAAAACGTCAGTGCGCCACGCGCCGGGCCGAAGATTGTCGGGTCTTCATTCCCGATCATCATGTGGGCTATATTGACTGGGCAACCTATGAAGAGAATCGGCGAATGATCGGGCGTAACTCGGTAAACTGGCAGGGCAACGAATCAATGGCCGCGATTCGCGCTGGGCAAGGCCTCTTGGTAGGACTTCTGCGCTGTGGGCATTGTGGTCGCAAGCTGCACGTACGTTATTGGGGAGGCCGCGGCACCAACGCGCGTTATCTCTGTAAAGGAGATTATGACGACGGCGGACAGTACTGCCTTGGCTTTGGCGGCGCCGCCGTGGACCGCCGGTTGAGTCAGGAACTGCTCAGCGTGATCTCGCCGCTTGGGGTAGACGCTAGCTTGCGGGCGCTGGAGGAAATGAGCGTCGGGGACGCCGCACAGCGTATCGCCTTGTCCAGCAAACTCGATCAACTCGAGTACGAGGCGAAAAAAGCGTTTGAGCAATACGACACGGTGGATGCCAGGAATCGTCTGGTAGCCGGGGAGTTGGAGCGCCGCTGGAACGAAAAACTGGAAGAGATCGAGACCGTCAAACAACGGCTCGCTGGTCTCAACGAGAAACGATATTCGCTGTCTGGCGAAGAAGAAGCTCGCATTCGATCGATGGGCGAGAACTTTGCTGAAGTCTGGGAGAACGATCTCTGTCCGCCGGCACTGAAGAAAATGATCTTTCGGACGGCGATGGAAGAGATCATCGTGCGCACCGATGCGGAGAAGAAAAACCTCGAGTTCACCATCCACTGGAAGGGCGGTACGCATACTCAACTCGCGATGGAGCGGCCGCGTTCAGCGACCGAAACCGCGACGCCCATGGAAGCGCTGGACGTCATTCGTCGGATGGCGGTTCGCCATGGCGACGACCAAATTGCTTCCGTATTGAACCGGCTCGGTTACTCCACCGGTAAAGGCAAGCGGTGGAATCAAACCCGGGTTCACACGGCGCGGCGCAACCATTCCATCACCGGCCAAAAGCGAGCGCTCCCCGATCCGGAGAGAGTCAGTTTGAACCAAGCGGCTCGGATATGTGGAGTAAGTCACCGCACGATTGAGCGGTTGGTGGAGGCGGGCTTATTGAAGCGCGCACAAGCAACTACCCGTGCTCCCTGGGAAATTCTCCGCGCCGATTTGGAGGCAGAGCCAATCCGAAGCATTATCGAAAAGCTCCTCCGTACCGGCAAACTGATTCTGCAAGAGGGTCGTTTGGAAAACCAGACTTTCTTGTTTGCTGAAAATAAAGGAGATGATAATGCCAGGCATCATGAGTGAGGGTTC
>DASRRV010000357.1:0-12382 GCA_035695545.1 Candidatus Sulfotelmatobacter sp.
GCCGTGAAAAGGCACTGGTCCACAGCGGGAGGAAAGGCCCGCCCGGGAACTGGATCGCTCCACCCGGTAACAATCGGAGCGGCGGTGGAGGCAACAAAGCCGCCGGAGCCTCCGGTGTAGAGGGTCGCATAAGGCGACTCGGTGAGTCTGCAGGTTGTAACCCGAGTGAACGCTGAGCAGGCCTCGAAAATTGTGATGCAGGAGCTGACCCAACAGTAATGTGGGGAAGGCCGACGTCGGTGGAACGGTACGAGCGAATCAGTTCCATTGAACCTGCCGGGGTAGTGGCGCCGGCATGCAGACATAGGGGATCAGGGGCAACACGGGAAGCCCCAGCGGTGATCGCTGTAGGGATCAACTGGCTCCTGAGACACCAGCCGCTTCAGCAAAATGTTCGGCATCGCGAAGTCCCCCTTGCGTCCCCGCCGCCCACGATTGGCCAAAGCTTGCGCCAGATGGAGTTCTGTGCACGCACCCAATGCATCGCGTAGCTGCGCAGTTGTGTCGCTATTCATGACGGCGCTGTTCGGGCGGAATCTCGATCAGGATAGACCGCACCTTGGTCCGGGCCTTGTCTGGTTGCCGGCAGAGCAGCAACCCGGCCTCTCATCGCTCGCGAAGTTGCTCGTGCCATACCGCGCCGACACGACCGTCGCCCGCGGTGTAACGGTGACTCAGGAAGTACTTCGTGCCACGAGCGAGCTGGCAAATGCGCGCGGGGCGACGCCACTTCTCGTCGTGCTCCAGTTTGGGCATGAAGAGCAGCCCGAACAGATGTTACGTCGCCGGATTCTCGACGACGCAGGCATACGTTATGTCTTGGTCGAACTTGACTCATCATGGCGTCTGCCTTGGGACCGACACCCCAATGCGCGCGCTGCTCACGCGATCGCGACCGCGATCGTGAGTGAGCTGAGAGGACGGCTTACCGTCGCGGGTCCACTCAAGTAGCGTTTGTACTGCACATGCCGTTACTTAAGAAAGGGCCCTGAGGAAAAAAGGATGCGAGCCCGAGGCGATCAGGAAGCGCGATGCGCGTTTCCGGCTGTTGCCCACAATTCCAATACGGCCCGCAAGTCTTGGAAATCGCTCACGACGAAGGAGGCACGAGTGGGTCCAGGGCCGACATGCACGGTCCAGGCATCGCTAGGCAAGCGCTCGAAGATGTCTTCGTCCGTGCGATCGTCGCCAGCTGCAAATATGAAATCGGGATTAGGCATGGCTCTCACCAGGCGATCGAGTGCTTCGCCCTTATTGGCCCAGACCGGCTTGACTTCTAGGATCTTTTCACCGCGAAAAGCCCTGAGCTCAGTTTCGGCGAGCATGGCCTCTAACATCGATACCAATTCGTTCGCTAGCCACTCGCCGAATTCCGGCTCCGCCATGCGATAGTGCCATACCAGAGCGTATTTCTTTTCTTCAACAAAACTGCCGGGAACGCGATCTACGAAGTGCTCCAAAATGGGCATCACTGTCGCCTTCCAATCAGTCGATGCTTGAGGCCGTAAAGGTACCCATGCGGAGGTGAAAGGACGTTTTATCTCGGCTCCATGTTCGGCTACCAGGCACACTTCAGGCATCTTTCCAAACCAGCGATCCAGGTTTTCCGCTGACCTACCTGACATGAGGGCTACGAGATTATTCGCATCGGACGCCAGCGCACGTAGCAGATCGAGTAGCGCCGGAGGGGGAGTTGCTAGCTGCGGCCGTCTTGCAAACGGAACAAGGGTTCCGTCGTAATCGAGCATCAGCAAGCGACGATTCGCGCGTAGGTAGGCATCGCGAATTTCGCTCGGCCGCAGTCTCTGCGGTTGGGTATCAATATAACGCCCACGCTCCGACACAGCTTCTTGCAGCGCGGCGAGAAACCGGTCTCCCCAATGAAAAACGTTGTTGTGGAGAACTCGATTATGGAGAGCCGTCATGCGTAGGCGCCGCTCTTGCTCATCGAGTTCCAGAGCACGTCTGATCGTGGCGGCCGTCCGCTCCTCGTCAAAGGGATTGATCAGGAGCGCTTCGCCCATCTCGGCTGCGGCTCCGGCAAATTCGCTCAATACTAGGACCCCGTCACCTGCGGGCTTGCATGCAACATATTCCTTTGCTACCAGATTCATCCCATCGCGAAGCGATCCGATCCAACAGACGTCCGCCAACTTGTACAGGCCCACCAGTTCAGTGCGCTCAATCGAGCGGTTGATGTAGACAAGAGGTGTCCATTCAGGCGTGCCGAGTTTGCCGATGATTTCGCCGACGAGCCGGTTCACCTCGGTTCGCAAGTCCTGGTATGTGTCGATGTCTTCGCGACTAGGCACAGCGATCTGGATGAGGACGACCTTCTCTTTGAGTTCTGGCGTAGTCCGGAGCAAATGTGCAAAGGCCCGCAAGCGCTCAGGAACACCTTTTGTATAGTCCAGGCGGTCAACAGCAAGCAGGACCTTTCGCCCGCGGTAACGCTCAACCCATTCGGTGTATTGCTGAGATGTCTTCTCGTCCCTGTCCAACAAGTATGTGTATTCTTCGGGCGCGATGCCGATGGGAAGGGCTTCCAAACGAACCGGACGGCTTCCCACTGCGACCTGCGCGATCTTGCTTTCCATGCCGAGCACCCGAAGCAGTGCGGCACGGAACTGCAGCAGATGCCCGTGCGTCTGGAATGCGAGGAGGTCGGCCCCGAGCAGACCTTCAAGAAGCTCCTCACGCCGGGGCAGAATGGGAAAGATTTCTGAGGATGGGAACGGAATATGTAGAAAGAAGCCGATGGCGGCATCCGGTAACTTGTCTCGCAACATCTGGGGAAGCAGGATCAAATGATAATCGTGAACCCAGACAAGATCGTTGGGTCTGTAGCGCTCTACAACTGCGTCACGAAAGATGCGGTTCGCTTCTACATAGGCATCCCAGTCCTTTGGGTCAAATTTCAATTGGCTCGGAAAGTTGTGAAAGACTGGCCAGAGAGTTTCGTTGGCATAGCCCTCGTAGAATCCTGCCGCTACGTCCTCGGGTAGGTCGACTGCGAAACAACGGTCCTTTTTCGCCCACTCCGCGAGTATCACGCGGCGCTCTTCACTATCTTCTCCCTCGCCACCTCCGGCCCATCCGATCCAGTCGCCACCGTTTTTTTCGAGCAAGGGGTTCATCGCGCTCGCCAAGCCACCGGAGCTTCGCACCGTCTTCCAGCCGTCTTCTGTTTTCTGCAGGGTCAGAGGAAGCCGGTTGGAAACCACGATGAGCCGAGCGCCCAAGCTAGGCTTCGTCACATCGAGATTGGGGGCAGTTTGCAAATTCATGCTTCTTCCGTCATTCGGCTCCCAGGCGGCAACGGCGCGCTTGCGATGCCTTCGCCACACCCCTCGCAAGGAACAAATCCACGGGAGTTCGATGCCAAATCCCTGAAATAGTTTGGCAGACTGCAGTGACGTGTGTTGTCAATCGAGATGGCATCTTGTTGAAGAGTGTTTAATCGAAATCCTGAGAATGCAGAACTCGAGTGTGCCGTTTAACTCTTCTATGCGGGGACCGTTTGAGTTGGACCTTCTTTGGCAGATGGAACGAAGGGCTTGAGTAACGAAGTATCGCACCCTGTTCACAAGCATCGCTATGAGCAGTTCCTCCTAGCCGATCGCGCGAACGAGCGAAGCCGGGGCATCTGCATCAAGCGGGTCAGTTTGTCCTCCGTTTGCGATAAAGTCAACTGAAGGGCTAAATGAAGAGGTGTGCATATGAATCGTTCCCGCAGAGTGATTGTCTTAGTCATGCTGATTGTGCTGGCGGTCACCCTGGCAGGTTTGTTTATGACTCGCGGGGTGATGGAAGACCTTCCGTTCTTGCAAGCCAGAAAGGGGAACTGGACGGGAGCCTATGTGCCTCTTGGAGTTGTGGATCAACGACCATGGCAGACGGCGGCGACTCTGGCGGCCTTGGCACAGTCGGCGGAGGAGAGGAAACTCGCCAGGGACGCCGAACGTCTCGCGGATCACGAAGTCGACCAGGCGTTCTCGCAGTCACTGAGGCAAGCAAGCCTTGCAAAACCAAATCTAAGCGGTAAAGCATTGGCATTGCAGCAAAGGGTCACCGAGCTTCAGCAGACCATCAAGAACGATGAGGCTCGGACCACGCTGCTCAGTGCAAGCGCGGGCACAAAATCACCAGATGTAGCATCCAACACTAGCGATCTGGAGATTGCGAAGGCGCAACTGAGCCTCGATCAAGCCGAGCTGGCGGATTCGATGGAGGACCTCACCCGCGAAAGCGGAGATCAGAGACTCAAGCTTCAGCAAGAATTAGCGGCCCGCCAAGCCGCCATGAAGCAGTACTGGGACAAGGCCTCTAAGGACGACGGGCAGACTGCTGTCGCCTCAGCCGAACAATACAAGACATTCGCGGAGCAGCTATCCACATGGCGCTCGCTGCGCAACCGGAAGCAGTTGATCGCGCAGGCTCAGCAGTTGGCCAGGGCCGACGCGGCCGCGCTCACTGACGATGAGGGACGGCTGAAGGCAGACGCTGCTGCCCTCGCAGCTAAGCCTGTTGGAGAATCAAGTTCCGAACGAATCGATCGGCTGCAAAGGATAGGCGCTCAACAGAATATTCTGAGCATCCTCAGTGATCGGCTGGTAGCGCAGCAGCAGCTTGTGGCTCTCTACGGGCGATGGGGAGAGCAAGTCGAATTACAGCAAAGGATCGTAATTCATCTGATATTGGAATCGTTGGCGCTGCTTGCGGCCATCTGCATTTTGGTGATCCTGACCGGCTGGGGTCTGCAACTCGGGTTAGAGAGGATTATTCATGATTCTCGCCAAAAGCAGACACTGAAAACAGTTGTAAATCTGGGAACGCAACTGGTCGGCCTTTTACTCGTCCTGCTGATCATTTTCGGTGTACCACAGCAGATGCCAACGATCCTGGGCCTGATGACCGCAGGATTGACCGTCGTCTTTCAGGATTTCATTCTGGCATTCTGCGGTTGGTTTGTTCTGATGGGGCCGAACGGAGTTAGAGTCAGGGACTGGGTAGAGATCGATGGTGTTGGCGGCGAGGTGGTACAACTCGGTCTGTTCCGCACCTGGCTGCTAGAAACGGGAAACTGGACCGCTCTTGGCCATCCTACGGGAAGAAGAGTCTCGTTCTTAAACGGCTATGCCATACGCGGCAAGTATTTCAACTTCTCCACCGTAGGACAGTGGATGTGGGATGAGATTAAGGTAAGTGTTCCTCCCGGCACGAGTATTCATCCCCTTCTCAAGGGGATTTACGAAGCGACAGTGAAGGCAACGGAAGCGGATGCGAAGATGGCCGAGGCGGAATGGAAGAGAGTAACGCACGAGGAAGGCTCGCCACAGTTCAGCGCCATGGCGTCGGTCAATCTCCGGCCGGCAGGAGCCGGTGTCGACATCGTGATTCGCTATATCACGCGTGCCGGAGTGCGAGTCGAGACCCGGAACCATCTGTTTGCGATGATCGTCGAGCTGATGCAAGCTGGGTCCAGAGATAATAGGAGCCTTGCCTAACTCTTCCCGCAAGAAGCGAAAGGATGACCGATTCTAGGATTTCCAGGATTGAGTTCCGCCCCCCAGCCGCAGTTGCGCGTTGTAGTAAGGCCGGTTGGTCGCCAGGTATCGATCCATGCGCTCGATGAGGTTCTTGAGCATTGAATCTATGAAGGCGTTTCCTTAAGACGGTTCAGTCCTTTGGCAGGGGTGCTTGCTGCGACGAGCCTAGGAGGCTGCGATTGAAGTTGAATCGACCAATCCCACGCGGGCGTCTTCTTTTGTTCGATTGGGCTCCGCAGATCTACGAGACCGTCGCCCAAGACGAAGCTACTTGCGTGGTTTTCGGGATCCCCAGAGAAGCAATTGCTTGCGGCGCTGCAGACTGGGTCCTTCCCTTGTGGAAGATCCCTGGCAAGATCCTGAGTTCGGTGCTGATCTAAGGGACATCTGAAATACTCGCCGATCCTCTCCGGGCTCGTGAGCCCGTGGACGCGGGTTGCGAGTTAAGGTTCAACATCAAAATAGGGAGCCTCACGCTAGCTGATGGGGCTCCCCTCTTGTTGGTAAGTCCCTCCCCCGAAGTACTCACCGAAACGAAATCTAGTGTGTAACCAGCAAGTCGAGAATAGGGCGTATGCTGTAAAACAATCTTAAGCGAAAGCCCTACCGTGGGGTCCCTTGGGCAGGTTCCTGATTCTTTGCAGAAGGCTTATGTGGTGATCCTATTCATTCCCAGATGTTGGATAGGGGATAGGGGCAGTCAGACATTGCAAGCGTGCAGAGTGCATAAGGTGTCGCGTGCGACAGGATATCTGCCCTGGCCCACGAAAAGTAAGTGTGCGTTTAACTCAACTGGCTTGCAACCCTGGTCGGAGCGATCTATCGTTGCCTTCCGGGGCTACAGAAGCAGCCGTCGTCGCCGAGGCAGCCGTCGCCGGAGCAGTCGTGACAATGGCAACTCCAACGGGAAGAACAGCTGTTACCCGTGTTCCGTGGCCATTTGAGTGAATTTGAAGAGTCCCGCCTAGCCGCCGCAAGCGCTCTCGCATTCCGCGGAAACCGACTCCAGTTCGGGCCGACGACTGGAGGACGAGCTGTTTTTCGACTGCTATCCCCTTGCCCGCATCTTCGACTTCAACTCTTACGCAAGATTTGTCTTGAGTAATACGTATTCCAGCCGTGGGACTTGCAGCATGACGGAGAACATTGGTGAGGCACTCTTGCACCACCCGGAAGATGGAAAGTTCCATCTCTTTCGGCAGATCCTGAAAAACCCGCGGGAGGTCGAGCTTCGCGTCGATCTTACTGCGTTCCGAGAATCCCTCAACATAGCAACGAAGTGCAGATGCAAGACCTGCTTCATCCAGTAAAGGAGGATGCAGCAAGTGTGAAATGGTGCGGATCTGCTTGTTCGCTTCCTGGATCAGCGCAACGTTTTCAGCGACGCGTTTAGCTACGCCTGGGCTGAGCTTATGAGACTCCTCCTCTACGGAGGCGCTGTTCATACTAATTGCGGCAAGTATTTGTCCGACGCTGTCGTGCAACTCGCGCGCGATATGTCTGCGCTCTTCGTCCTGCAAAGTAATAATGCGGGCGTTCAGCGCTTCGAGTTGCTGTGTCTTGCGATGCAATTCCGCAAACACCCTTACTTTTGCCCGAAGCAACTCCGGAACAACAGGAACAGAAACGTAATCTACCGCTCCGTGTTGATATCCCTTCAGGCGGTCCATATCCGTTACCAGAATCCCCGAGATGAAGACAATGGGCGTGTTTTGAAAGCGCGGGTGGCCGTGAATCATCTGTGCTGTCTCGAAGCCATCCATTCCGGGCATGCTCACGTCCATGAGCACGAGGGCGATGTCGGTTCTCAGCAAATGTTCCAACGCCTCCATTCCCGAATGAGCCTTGATGAGGTTCTCGCCTAGTTCACCGAGAATAACTTCATAGGTGAGCAGCTTGGCCGGTTGGTCATCGACCATCAAGATGTTGATCTTTTCATCCACGGCCAGAAATATCCCTAGAGAACCACTGCGGTTAGGGGACGGCAGTGGCGCACTGCTGGGGGATTATTGAACGTCCGGGCGGCAATGGAATACAGGGAACCCTGTATAGAGCCGAGTCTCTCCTCCGCCTTGGAAACGGTGCCGTCAAGGGTGTCGGACCCGGTTGAAGCATGCCAGAGTTTCGGGGCGATTGGGAACGGATAGTGGATTTACGAAATCCGAACAGATTATCCGGATTGAGAGTACACTTCCGGTAACGAGGGATAGAGACTTACGCATTATCAGCGTTCCCAGTCCACTTTTTGCGTCGTGTCATATGCTTTTCTCGTCCTAATAACGTAACGCGACTCCCAGCAATGCCGAGTGCCACGTGCGTCGCAGCTTTCAGAGAACACACGTGCCAGAGTGAAAAGCCGGAGATTTCCGGAGAGGATCCAGCGGACACCGGCGGGTCGGCCCGATTGCAAGATTGGGTCGATATTGACTCGAAGGGAGGTGTTTATGGTGGAGGCACGAAAAACCCCGAACAGTGAGTCAGAGCAGAAGCAGGGAGAACAACAAAAGGCAGTGGACGGCAAGACATCCGTGACGCTTGCCGGAACGGTAGAAAAGGTTATTCCCTCGATCCATCCCTCCGAGCCGGACAAGGCGCAGATTGCTATTGAAGGCGCTGAGGAGCTGTATCGCGAAATCCGCGTCCCGAATACACTGCAAAACGGAAGCGGCAAGGAAGTGGCGCTCAAGCAAGGCGCGGACGTGGACGTCACGATTGAAGCCGATGCGAATGCAACCACGGAAAAGTCGCCTCCGGATACATCACAGAGGAAAAAGGCACCATAGGATGGAGAGCTGCGTATTGAATTGAACGGGTCGTTTCTGCTCTCGATACGTTCTCTGAGTCAGTCGAGTCACACTTCACTTCAGCCTGGCACCTGTGCTGCGCACGACCACCCATTTGCCTGCACGGTTCTCGAGGAGATCCACCCAAACAAACTCACCACTAGTATCTTTTCCGTCGCGAGTTCTCTTTTCCTTGACACGGGCACAGGCTACGGCAACATTGCCGAACACCTGCACGTCGATAGGTCCATTTTCAAACCACTCAAGTTTGTCATGGAAGGATTTGAAATCGGTTAGGAGGGTCTTAGTGGTAACCTCGCCAGAGGATCCAACGGTTGTCCAATCGTCGGCGTAGAGCTGATTGAGCTTATCGATATCGCCGGCGATCGTTGCATCCCCCATATCCTGTTCGAGTTGTTTGATTGTGTCGACCGCACTGGCATCTTTTGGATGTGCTTGCGAGGGAATAAACGTCATTAAGAAAATCAATACCACACTGATGTTTGTTGTGCGCCGCATGTGGGGATGTCCTCCATTTGAGAATCTTCGGATCGGGCTATCAGTATGCATGGAGGAAGAACAGTGTCCATGACCTCTGAGGTCATGGAGAAACGGTTGAATGTAGCTTAGACGCTAAAGCGCTCCCTCAGCCAAGCGATTTACTATTGCGCGAGTGGCTTCATCCGCGGGGAAAAGCGTTTCAATGCGGAGTTCCTGCAGTCCAACGTCGAGCGGTGTGCCCAAGGTAGTGAGCGTAGAAAACAGGCGGAGCGTCGAGTTCTTCCACCTGTAGTCAATAGTCAAGAACGGTGGAGGAGCACCGTCTAGATCCAGGATGCGCCAGCGGCTCGGCACGCCGGGAAAACTGAGCAACTCCTTGAGGAAAGCCCTAAAGGTCTCGTCTGAGGGGTTGTCCGCGGCTTCCCGATGCACCCGCCGAATGATGCGTGCTGCGACCACTTCCCAGTTTTCGATGAAGGGCCGCAATCCTTCGGGATCGAATACAAGGCGGGGTCCGTTGTGCGGCGTCCCGGAATCGCAGCCGGGGAAGAGGGCGAGAATGCGCTTTGCGCCCGCATTCATCTTTAGGGTGTTCCAATAACGATCCAAAACGAGTACGGGATTCGGCTCAAGTTGCGCCATGAGAATGTCGAGTGCGCGGCGCCCGGCTTCCAATTCCGGAGCATCGAGACTGGCTTGCCGATATAACGGCGCATAGCCAGCCGCGAGCAGCAGCGCATTGCGCTCGCGTAGAGGAACCTGCAACGCCTCGGCAAGACGAAGGACCATCTCCCTGCTCGGCTGTGCGCGGCCAGTTTCGAGGCAGCTTAGGTGGCGCGTTGAGATCTCTGCGTCGAGAGATAGATCCAGTTGGCTGATGCGCCGAACACTGCGCCAGTAACGCAGCACGGTACCGAAACTCGTGCTGGGTGTTTCTGCATGAGCGACAGCAGACTTAGAACTCACCGGACGATTATACGAGGGCCTTCTCCTGCGGTCAGAGCTTTACGACGTTTGGCGGTAGGGCCATTGGATCTTGGAAGCCGACGCGCTCCCGGATTGAAGACTCCGGTCAGACAACTTCAGAGAGCGGCGCGAGTCGCATCAATTGGAGTGTGGATGCAGATGAACTCCGCGAGATCGTATCGTGTTCTGCCCGCGGTGTTGTTCTAGCAAGCAGTCTTCATGGACAGCTAGCCCATGTTCGTCAATCTTGCAATCCTCCAACTCCACAGCTTTACCGCAAATCCAGCACATTCTAGAAAGAGGCTTGCTGCCCATTGGAAGGCCCCTATTGAAGCTTGACAGGAAACTTGAAAAATCCTGTCAAGACTGTAGGCAATGCCTGGGGGATTGTCTGTACTCCGGGGTACCGAAATGTGCAAGAATTTATCACTTCCTGTCTCGTCAGGGGGATGAGTCCAACCAAGGGCCCCTTTCCTCCCCACCGGGCGAAAATGTCCGCCGCTTCCGGGCTGTGAATGGTCTTTGCCTGAAAACTGGATGGTAGGGACGGTTGCGCGTGAATGAACGTCGCTTCCGTAGCAAGAAGAGCGATGACAAGAAGGCGTCGAAGCATGATTGCGCCCCAAACGTTTTGGTTTCAGGGGCGAATTTGGCTGACGCCGAGCACCGGACATAATAGACTGTTTCATCCGCCGCTGGGGCGATCCCCAAAAACCCTCAAGTACTCTGAACGGCAATTACTAACGTCATCCCCGTTGGTATTAGAGAGGCATTCGTAACCTCATACCACAATCTAAAATGAACGTTTAGGCCGATGCAGACCGGCAAAACATCAACCTTCGGGCGATACGAACTCTTGACCGAGTTGGGCCGAGGAGCTATGGGTGTGGTCTACAAGGCATACGATCCAAAGATCAACCGACCCGTTGCCATTAAGACGATCTCGCTCGCAGCTTCTGACTCGAGTGAAGAGCAAGCGTGTAGAGCGCATTTTCTTCGCGAAGCGGAAGCCGCAGGGCGTCTGTCGCATCCTGGAATCGTCGCCGTATTCGATGTTGGCGAGGAAACGGAGTCTTTAAATCCGTATATCGTGATGGAATATGTGGCTGGGCGCTCTCTGGAGGATATTCTTGCGACCGGCGATACTAAGGTACCTTTCCACACCACCTTGCAATTGATTCAGGAAATGGCGGAAGCCCTCGACTATGCTCATCTGCAGGGAGTGGTTCACCGCGACGTTAAGCCATCGAACATCTTAATAGGAGACGATGGCCAAGCAAAAATCACAGATTTCGGAATTGCACAGGTAAATATCGCTAACCGAAGCAGACCCGGCCATAATTGGGGGACTCCCGCTTACATGTCGCCGGAACAGTTTAGAGGGGAGTCGGTAGACGGGCGTTCCGATCTTTTCTCCTTGGGTGTGATTCTCTACCGCATGCTCACAGGACATCGGCCATTTCAGGGCAACAGTGCTCAGACAGTTTCGCTTAAAGTAACGAACCACGACCCGCTGCCAGCGACAGTATTCAATACAGAGCTTCCACCAGAACTCGATTGCGTGATCACACGGGCCATAGCCAAGAATCCTACCGAACGCTATCAGACTGGGATGGAAATGGTTATTGATCTGAAACGCCTCCAGAGCAATATCGACTTGCAGGATACTTCAGATGAAACGCCGCGGCAGGGGATCCAGCAGACGGGTCAGGGCGTAGTCCTGCAAGAAGTCTTCTTCTCCCCGCCACGCCGACCTCAGAAGTCGGAGGGCAAGGTGGCACCTGTTCGCTTCACTGGCCCTTGGCAACAGCTGGGTATTGCATTGCTCACTCTGGGGTCGCTTTCATTGGCGTTTGTCGGACTTTGGCTGTCGATTCCAATCAGCCCTGCGCCGCGCACCATTGGCACGTCGCCAAGTTCTCACTCGGACATGCCCAATGCGGCCAACATCGCGAGTCATCCGATCGTGGAAGGAATGGCACAGGCACCCGTTGTTCGACTCTTAGCTGAGAAATCTGCTCGCGGGGTTAGTCTGAGCGGCGCTCACTCGTCGAGCGACGCTGCGGACAACTCGCCCTCTTGCCAGTTGGGTATCGCCGTAGAACATCATTTCTTAATGGCTGATCTTTCCGTCTGGATCGATGGACAGCCTCGCTATAACCATCCTTTGCGTGGCACGATTAAGAAACGTGTCGCGCTATTCAGGGGAGTCGAAGGATATCTCTCTGACGTGCTGCAACTGAAGCCCGGAGACCACAACATTCGCGTACGTGTTCTTTCGGCAGACGGTACATACGATGAATCGGGAAGCATCTCTGGAACCTTTGCCGCTGGCAGTCAACAATTGCTCGCCGTCGGTTTCGACAAACATAATCGCCGCATGCGCCTTACATTTGAGGTGGAGAAGAATTTATAGGTAATCAGAATCGCGAGATTGCCATTACTAGAAGCTATCTCATAAATACGGAAACTGGTTTAGCACTATGAAACGACAGCGATTTAGGGCACATCCAGGGTATGCACCTCAAGGATGCCCAATGGGAAGTGGTGAAGCCGCTGTTGCGCGAAAAAACGCGCAGCGAT
>DASRRV010000358.1:0-8684 GCA_035695545.1 Candidatus Sulfotelmatobacter sp.
CCCAATTTGAAGACTTTTCCTGCTGGCGTAATGGCCCACACCACGTAGTCGTCTTACTGAGCCCCGAAGCTACCCGGCGCAGCCAATCCGTTGGCTTGCGCTTCGATCGTGACTTCCATCTCTCCCATTTTCAATTTAGCCTGCCCGCTTGCGTTCGGCGCTAGTTCGGTTCCCTTGAGCGTCGTGGTTACAGACCCGCGAGCCTGCGGCTTGATGACGCTCACAGTCTTCGTCACAAGTTGCGGCTGGAATTTAAGGTTCTGCTCCAGGGTCGCGCTCCCCGATTGTTGCGCTTGCAGAGTACAAACGCTTGCCCAACACAAACTCAGCAGGAAGCCGCTCGCAATTACGTCTCGGACCGAGTTCTTCATTTCAGCTCACCGTGTCGCAGCATTGCGACGCCGAAAGTTAGGTTTCATGGCCCAACTTTCCAGCGAACATATTAAAGCAGCCACGCTCGTTCCTTGCATCTGGAACTTTTGCTAGGTGCTTCAACGGTGATTCGTGAGTGCCAGTCATTCAACTTGGCTGATTTGGTCTTACAAATCGCCGGCTAGCCCGCCCATGTTTGAGCAGCAATGTGATCTTCCGTCACGGATAATTTCGCTGTCTTTGTGAGGACCTGCACGCTAGATAGCGCGAGACAAACGACGGTGCTTACCGCCATAAGGCTGCTTGTACGCAAGGCGCGTCACAACGATCTTCTCCTCGCCGCGCGGGTTTCGGAGAACCAGATTGGTCGGGTAGGACGATGGCGCGAATCGGGCTTCGAATGATGCCGCCGTTTCCATCGTCCCCCCTATCATCCGTACAGCGGGTTTTCCCCAGTACGGCTGGAAGGCCGGTTTATCAGCCGGTGCCTTACCCGTCGTCCGCGAGTTCTTCGCGACGTGCGGTTTGCATTCCGCCCTTCGTGCACCTCGCTGCCTGTAACGTCGGATCCCCGATCTGAGTCGAGGGACGCGGTGCGCTGGTGCACCACCGTTCCAGCGGCCCTTGCCGCTTTACCCCAGGGGTCCTCGCTCCGGTCCGGGTTATGCTGTCCCGGTCCATCATCACTTGTCGACCCCATGCGCCCCACTCACCGGCACACCTCGATTTCACCGACACGGCTTATACGAGATGTCTTCGCTGTGCGCCATGTTGCGACGCCTAGGCAACCAGCGAGTGGTTCCGTGCTTTCGTGAACTGTTCTTTGTCGGCATGTCATCGTCTGCGACCCCGGAAAACTCGACGGCTGCACGTGCCCAGTTCCTTCGCCGACAACGCTGGCCTTCGTCCAAGATCCATAGTCTCGGCATTTCCCACAACCCCCACCCTCCGATTCCCATGGGGACGTCTGATTTCGGGGCTTCACTACCATTCGCTCTCGTTACAACCTGCCGACTCGCTCGCCTCCCTGTCGGAGCTGACCAGTGGTTTCCCTCCAGCCAACGGAGACTTTTACTTCCGGGCTTCCAGCGGCTTGATCACTCGCACCGCTGCCAAATATAACTACGGTGGCAACTGAGCAATTTCCACCGGCTGGACTTTCACCAGCTAGTACAGCCACTAGCATCGCTGCACGGACCTTCCCGACGTTCTGATTGAGGACCACCGCGCGGAAGGAATTGAATCCGCATGACAGCGTAACTACAACAGGTTAGACGTCAGCAGTTGGCACGTTGTATCGTGTTTTCGATGTAACGCAGCGCGAACGGCACGGAAATGGCACGGGCCCACAATGAGGAACCGTTCGATGTGACCTTCGACGGGATGACTGGTCGTCCCACTACTATGTCACTCCCACACGGGCCGTGTGATTCGTCAAAATCACAAAGAAAGGTCAAGCGTGACCTTAGCGTCAGTCGTGAAGCCGAGGCGCGTCGAATTGCCTCCGGTTTGCGCGAGGATTCGCCGAGAATCACTACCCTCCTGTCCCAGAACGCGACTTTCTGGACAGTGTCAGCTACGCGTGATCTCGGAAACAGATTCCGCGACCCTCGTAGTGGTCGATTCATCGGACCTTAACAACTCCGAGATAGCATTTCTGCAACATCTTTCCAGAAGCATCTTTGTCACTGCAAGACTTCGGGCATAGCCTATTCAGAGGAGTAATCCATGACCGCAATCGACTCGACTCTCCCTGCCGGTATCCTTCAACTCAGTCCGTACGGCGAAACCCGATCGACTGTTGGTGGAACACCGCTCAATCCCGAAGAACTCCGCAAGGTTGACACTTGCTGGCGCGCCTGCAATTACCTCGGTCTAGGAATGATCTACCTGCTGGATAATCCGTTGCTCACCGAACCCCTGCGGCCGGAGCACATCAAGAACAGGCTGCTCGGCCACTGGGGGTCAAGTCCTGGACTCTCCTTCATCTACGGTCACCTCAACCGCCTGATTAAGAAATACGACCTCGACATGATCTTTCTTGCCGGTCCGGGTCATGGCGCGCCGGGCGTTCTCGGGCCTGCGTACCTTGAGGGGACGTATTCCGAGGTCTATCCGGAAGAGAGTCAGGATGCACAAGGCTTACGTGAGTTCTTCAGGCGGTTTTCCTTTCCCGGCGGCATCGGCAGCCACTGCACGCCGGAAACGCCGGGCTCGATCCATGAAGGCGGAGAACTCGGCTATGTGCTCTCGCATGCTTGCGGCGCCGCCTTCGACAATCCTGAACTGATCGTAGCCGCAGTCGTTGGCGACGGAGAATCCGAGACTGGGCCTCTGGCGACTTCGTGGCACATCAACAAGTTCCTCAACCCTGCGCGCGATGGCGCGGTTCTGCCCATCCTGCACCTGAACGGCTACAAGATCAACAATCCAACTCTTCTGTCGCGAATCTCGCATGAGGAACTAGAGAGCTTGCTCCGCGGCTACGGGTGGACGCCATACTTCGTGGAAGGCTCCGATCCTCACAGCATGCATCAAGCCATGGCCGCGACCGTGGAGC
Source organism: Candidatus Sulfotelmatobacter sp. (assembly GCA_035695545.1). Classification (GTDB taxonomy): domain Bacteria; phylum Acidobacteriota; class Terriglobia; order Terriglobales; family Acidobacteriaceae; genus Sulfotelmatobacter. Next base: position 2,933 of record DASRRV010000358.1, read on the forward strand.
ATTGCGTTCTCGAAATTCGGCAGCATCAGCAGACAGCCCGGTCCCAGGGCGTGATCAGTCGACCTCGCTGGCCCATGATCGTGTTGCGCTCTCCCAAGGGCTGGACTGCTCCGCGCGAAGTCGAGGGACATTTTTTGGAAGGCTTCTGGCGAGTTCATCAGGTGCCGTTGCCAGACGTAAAGAACGATCCCGAGCAACTTCGGATTCTTGAGAACTGGATGCGCTCGCAGAAGCCAGAGGAACTCTTCGATGGTGCAGGCAATCTGGCTCCTATGTTCAAGGAGTGGGCACCCTCCGGAACTCGGAGAATGAGCGCCAATCCTCACGCCAACGGAGGGCGCATCAAGAGGAATCTGCGGCTACCGGATTTTCGCCAGTATGGACCGAAGATCGAGAAGCCTGGAACCACTCCGGCCGAGAATACGCCTCCGCTCGGCGCTTTCCTGCGCGACGTGATGCAAGGGAACATGCACAACTTCCGAGTCTTCGGACCCGACGAGAACACTTCCAATAAGCTCGACGGCATTTACGCCGTGAGCAAGAAATTCTGGATCGAGGAGTTTTTCCCCGAAGACAAGGATGGTGGCGAGCTTGCCACCGATGGCCGTGTGATGGAGATGCTGAGTGAACACACCATGGAGGGCATGCTCGAAGGCTATCTCCTGACCGGACGGCACGGATTTTTCTCTACCTACGAATCGTTTGTGCACGTCATTGACTCCATGTTCAATCAGCACGCCAAATGGCTTGAGATCTGCAACCATCTCTCCTGGCGCGACCCCATCTCTTCGCTGAATCTGCTGATCACCTCCACCGTGTGGCGGCAAGATCATAACGGTTTCACCCACCAGGATCCGGGATTTCTCGACGTGGTCGTCAACAAAAGTGCGAGTGTCACGCGCATCTACCTTCCACCTGACGTGAACTGTCTGCTGTCGGTCACCGATCATTGTCTGCGGAGCCAGAATTATGTCAATGTGATCGTCTGCGACAAGCAAAAACACTTGCAGTACCTGGACACAGATGCCGCGATCACACACTGCACCAAGGGCATTGGCATCTGGGATTGGGCGAGCAATGATCAAGCCGGGGAACCGGATGTGGTGATGGCCTCCGCCGGCGACATTCCTACTCAGGAGGCTCTGGCCGCCACGGATCTCCTGCGTCAGCAGTTTCCCGACATCAAGATCAGATTCGTCAATGTCATCGACCTGTTCAAGCTACAACCGAGTACGGAGCACCCGCATGGGCTCTCCGATTGGGATTTCGATTCGTTGTTCACGGTGGGCAAGCCGGTCATCTTCAACTTCCACGGGTACCCGCAGCTGATCCATCGTCTGGCGTATCGCCGCACCAACCATGCCAACATTCATGTGCGCGGCTACAAAGAAAAAGGCAGTATCAACACCCCGCTTGAGTTGGCCATCGACAATAACATTGACCGCTTCAGCCTGGCCATGGACGTAATCAACCGCGTGCCCAGATTGCAAAAGATTGGCGCGCACGCCAAGGATAAATTCCTGAACCAGCAAATCGCATGCCGAAATTACGCTCATCAATACGGCATCGACAAACCGGAAGAGGCCAATTGGACGTGGCCTTACTAAGATCGCGCATCACGACGCATGCGGCTCGCCCAAGAGCACTCGCACCGTATCCCGGGCGATGAGCAGTTCCTCATCGGTCGGGATCGCGTAGGCGAGCAGCCTGGAATCCTCAGTGCAGATCTTGCCTTCCCGGCCGACGGTTTCCTGGTTCTTCGCCGCGTCGAGATGCAGGCCGGTCCATTCCATTCCCGCACAGATCCGCGCACGAACGTCCGGTGAGTTTTCTCCGATGCCGCCGGTAAACACGACCGCGTCGGCTCCGCCCATGCAAGCCAGAAATGCGCCGATGTATTTCCGTGCACGGTAGCAGAAGATTTCGATGGCGAGACGAACCCGGCGGTCGTCGTATTCCTTCAGTTCCGCCTGCAATTCACGCATGTCATTGGTGAGTCCCGAAATGCCCAGCAAGCCCGACTGGCTGTTAAGAAGCGTGTCCACTTCTGATGACGACAATCCCTCTTTGCGAGCAATGATATTGACGATGGCCGGATCCAGGTCGCCCGAACGTGTGCCCATGACCAGGCCTTCTAGAGGTGTCATGCCCATGGAAGTATCTACTGATTGCCCTCCCCGGATGGCGGCCGCGGAACAGCCATTTCCGAGGTGAAGCGTGATGATATTGGTTTGCTCTCGCGTCATCCCACGCAGGCCGCGGTAACGGAAGGCGACGTAGCGATGGGAGGTCCCATGAAATCCGTATCGCCGGATGCGGTGCTTACGATAAAAATCATAGGGAACGGCATAGAGGTACGCCTGCTCGGGAATGGAATGATGGAATGCGGTGTCGAAGACTGCGACTTGAGGTACGCTCTTTCCGAACAGTTCACGAGCCGCCCGAATGCCTTGGATGTTGTTCGGATTGTGAAGTGGGGCGAGATCGATGCAGTCCTCGATTCCCTGGAGCACCTTGTCGTCAATCAGGGCCGATTCGGTAAAGAGTTCACCGCCATGCACCACCCGATGTCCCACGCCGTTCACGTCGGCGGCGCTCTTGATCTCAGTGACGCCTGACTTGTCGGATGCGATGTAGGTGACGAGGTATTCGAGCGCTGCTGAAATATCCCGCAGCGAAGCGGTGAATCTCTGGCTGGCTCCGTCGCGCCCCTGAAATCGGATGATGGCCTCGCCACCAAAGCCCTCGACTTCCCCCCGGCAGAGACGATCGTCCTTGAATTGGCTGATCCGGTCCAGATCGGTGGCAATTACTTGAAACTTCAAGCTGGAGCTTCCGGAATTCACAACCAGGACATTCATGCGAAGAATTCCCGAGCGACCGTGTCGCACCAAGATAAACTCCACAGCCCGTTGACGCAACGATTGACGAAGTCGCTGAACCGTTTCGCGCTTGCTGGTGCGCAGAGCCACAATTCGAGAAGACAGTCGGCAAAACCGAAGTATCGAGAAACGCTAGTGCTGTATCGGATGCGCACCCACGTGAGTGTGCTTGCCAGGCTCAATCCTGGGGGGCGTCCGATACAGCCGTTTGAGTGCGATCTCGGAATCTGCGGTATTTTCTTCTCCGATTGCGATTGGCGCTGACCTCAGGGACAGTGGTGACGAGTCACATGGCCTGGAACATTTCCGCAAGGCACGGGCAATTTATCAGATATTGTCTGAGGCGGATCCGCAAGACGCGTGGCTTCCTTACCGTCTTGGATATGTCGACATCGGCATTAGCGATCTACTATTTAAAACTGGAAACACAAAAGAAGGCTTGGGGAGTTTGCGGGAGTCCCTGTCTATCTTCCAAAGGCTGGTGGATATCCATCCTGACAACGGTGACAACCGCGAAGGGCTATCCGATTCGTATGCAGCCCTCGGTGCGCAGCATCGGCGTATGGCCGCGCAGAGCCCCCTTTTATGTGAGAGATGGAAGTTGCAGCACACACTGTGGCCGCACCCATGAGATGTACTGTGACCATGGAAGTTACAGCCTGCAAGGTTGTTTTCTCGTTCTCGACAGAAGCACCCGACGGGCCAAGAGCTGCACTGCCGCACTAGCCCTCAGATCATTGTTTGTGGCGTCCACGAGTAGTTGCGACGAGACTCACTCAGTCGAGAGCACACGCCGCAACGCGCTTGCGGCGTTTACACATCACCGAAATATTGTTCTGAGCGTTCTGTAACTTTTTGTCTTTCCGCTCTTCTTAATCCGTACGCGACGTGGAACTACATAGCATCCGTTCTTCGGGACGCCGGAGTTCACCGGCGCGCACTTCAAAACAAGAACAGGAGTTAGGACATGCAAAAAGTAACTCGCACGTTGTTGACCTCTCGAAGGAAAGTTCCCCTCACCAGCTGGTCAGCCATCGGTACTCTCGCCGTTCTTCTTGGCGCTAGTCTCTTATCCCAACCAGTTGCTGCTCAAGTCTCATCTCAAACTATCGCAACACGCCCGCCCCTTTCACCGGAAATCCTGGCCATGCACGCACGCCTCAAGCGCCCTACGGCTACCACACCGAAGGGCCTCGAATTGGCAGCTCCTGCAGCCGCGCCGATCACTTTCAATTCCGACCAGGGACCTGGTCCCGGTCCGAGGGCTGGGTTGCCGGGGTGCGATGTATTTCCAGCCCCAGCATCCATAGGTACCACGGTCGGGCTGTCATACTTTGGACCACCGCCTTCCAGCGTCAACCAAAGCTTGGTCGGGCCTGTTCAGTTGCTCAATACGGGCAAGCTGGACGCCATTAAGGGCACCATCACCCTGCCGCTGTATTTGGGCCACATGAAGGGTACGAGAAAGAATGTCTGGTACGTCTTGACTGACGTTGACGATTCTAACGTGGCTGCGGAGCTAGGTCTGAACTTCTCCGCTAAACTGACCAACGACTCGGCGGCCACCAGAACGGCCAACTTTGACGATCAAGGGAATCTCGTTTTCAATGCGGGCACAGTAGACTTTTCTCCCGTCCGCAAAATTGTTCCCGGCCCCGCTGGAGCTGAATTTCCCCCGGTTTCCGCGAAGCCTGGAGCAATCGGGGACGCGAATTATAGTCCCTTCGTGCGCATTGCGAATGCGGCCAACGTAATCTACAACGCCCCAATCGTGGCTTTCGGGGTTGACGCCAACGAGATCGAATTCCCCAACGGCTACGTGGACTACTCGAAAGTGCACGACGAGGTAGTCGCGATCGATCCCGCCAGCATGACTGTAACCATTCAACTGATCAACGGCTTCAGCTTCGGCCGTCCTGTGTGGTACATCTCGATGGACGCCAGTATCCCGCTGGCGGCTGCCATTGAACACAACACGTTCGCCCCGCTGATGCAAAAATTGGTTTTGGGGCGCGACGACAGCTTCGCGAGCGGGATCGAGCGAATCTTCATCGCTACGAACGGACCCGAGGAGGGCGGTTGCAACAATCCGCTACGGCAAGGTCTGTCCGCGGATCTGGCGGATGGCCACAGACCTAACAATACCCTGGGCGGCATCCCAACCATCGCACTTGATTACAGCCCGGCATGGGACGCCAATCTTTACGAGTGGACGCCAGACGCTATTAGTAGTGGTTATCGTGGTCAGCTTCGTGAAGAATTCAACATCCTGACCTTCGTACGAGATGGCCTGCTCACGGGACCGGGTGGCGCCAAATTCGGAAGCGCGGGCTTCTCGATCAACTGTCCGATCGTTGAGCGCCTCGACTAACAACAGCTACTTAAGCTTTGGAACGGCCCGCCATTTCGAATGCCGAGATGGCGGGCCAACTAAGTTGCAGGCAGTTGGCGGCAATTGACGCTGCGCAGCGCCTTTAGCAAGAAGGAGAGGGGCTTGTACTGCGGTTGCTCGTGCAAGAACAGAGTACCGATCATCGATCTAACCATGCTGTCAGTCGTTGCCAACGACCACAAGTTCGGACACGACCGCAAGACGCGCGGGGATGACAAGAGCAACAACCACATCACAGGGGCAGAACAATCTGACGAAGATTTCACGCTTACGATCCTCGCTCTGACGCTAGAGACCGGATGTTTAGCGGAAGAAGCGTGGTGACAGTCACCGGCAAAGGGAAGCAGAAGCGGCCAGCCACGGAGGCCAACAAGCTTTGCCGTGTCGGCAGGCACGGCCGTTCAGCGTGAATTTGGAGGCAGCCATGCGTTCAGGCCGCGGGTGAAGTTGGTTCTGGGTGCGGATAAGAACCGCCTTG
>DASRRV010000359.1:0-5697 GCA_035695545.1 Candidatus Sulfotelmatobacter sp.
ACAACGCCGCAAACGATCCTCCGCTGGGCGTTCCTAACCGCGGTTGCTCGTACTGTCATGCGACTGCTCCTGAGCCGGAGGCTCAATCGGCCAGTGGGCAGAGGTAAGTTGCAATGCTCATCATTCGCTGGATTCATGCAGGACTTAACGTCCAGGTGGTTTACTTCCGGGATAGCCGACAATCTGCCCGGAACCCGCAATTTGACCTTCCACCTCGCCTGGATGAGCGCATTGGCCTGAAGTCGTCAATAGAGATCGAAACTTCCGGTTTGCCGGTGATTCGCCCTTGAACCTGATGTGAGCTCGCAGAATGCTCACCGCTCAGCAGCGCGCTTGGGACCAAGTCACCGGGGCTGCACCGTCACAGGAACCTTCTCCACCGTGTATCCTGCCGGTATTTGAAACATGGTTAGATCAGGCTCGCTTCGTTCGACGTTCGTTAAAGAGTACGTTGTCTCGCCAAAGCGGGGATCAGTCTGCGTGGTTTGGAGAACCAGCTTCAGGTCCGGCGAATACCACGTCTCGCGCGTAATCACAATGTCCTTGTCGTTGCCGATCGTCCCCGCCGGAATCGTGTTCGTCGTTCTTGTTCCGGTAACTGGAATGCTGTCGATCGCTTTATCGCCCATTGACTCTGTTTTGACATCCCCATTCGGGGCTTCACCTGCCTCTGCTCGAGCTTTGAAAGCAAATGTCACATTGCCTGGGCCGCCTCCACCAGGCCCCGCAGAGGTCACCGCGAAACCGTTGGTCGCACCTGTTGCCTGGGCTTTTGCCGGCAGCGCTGGCATTGCCAGCACGTGAGCCACATTGCTATCGGAATTGTAGTCAGTGTGCGTCTGCGCTACCGGATCGAAGATCGTCGTCAGAGTTGGGGCATCTGCCTGAGACGAATTAGAGGCGGATTTCCAGGGGCCAATCGTACTCAATTTTTGTATGCGGACTGTTCTGCCATCGCTGTCGCGAGCCACAGTAGCCGTCGTCGTCTGGGTAATGTGCGTACCGTCTGCAAGAGTCTGCTTGACTTCCGTGACAGCCTGCGCCTGATAAGGCTGGTTCTTCACAATCTCGGTGTTCTCCTGCAGCGGTATAGCCATCCCGCGAGTTGTGACCACCCCAATCTGCGCAGGCCCGAACGCTGCACCGCCCACCATGGGCCCAGTCGCCATCATTACGTTGGCCTCCTGAGACACACCAATCCCCGTAATGCCAAAGAGCATCACGGACAATACGTAGACTGCGTGTTGACGAATCAATAGGCTCATTTCTTCTCCTTCATGACCTCAAGCGGTAGAGGCAGGCTGATCGCGCGCGGCAGACCGTCGTCTCCCAGCGTGAGCTCGGCTGCGATTCGTCTGTCGTGAATGGTTGCGTTGATGGGAAATCCCAACGACACGAGGTCGGATTGGGACATGGATACCGGAATGGTCGTATCGGTTCCGGTTTCAATTGCGCTGTTGGAGTAAGGAAGCTGCATCGTCATTCGTCCAGTGCTTGCAGCCTGCGCACGTGCGGGCTGCCGACGATGAACCTCGGACCGCCTCTCAGCGAATTGCGGCGCGAACGCAACGTTCGGCTTGTTCTCCGGCGAACTGACGGAACGGATGCCTTTGGCGGCTCTATCGGCAGATACAGGCTCGTGCGCGCGAAAGTGGGCAACCAGAACACCCGCGAGTCCCGTTGCACCGAGGAGCAATGCAGCGACTGCTGGCTTGAACCAGACTGGCATCTCGCGGCCTTTGCCCACATCCTGCGCAGCATATCCCGGATCCTCTCTCAAACGCTGAGCAGCGAGCGCTCTTAGGCGTTCTCGCAGGGCGGGAGACGGATCCCGTTGCGTCACCTCGCCCAGCAGGCCCAGAAGACGTTCCACGCGCGAGACGGCTTCAATTTCCGTTCGCGTTGATCGCTGCTCGGACATCCGGGCCCTCCTTTCCTCGCAGAATTGTCGATGCCGTTGCAGCGCAAAGCCCCGATCGGCGGAGCTTGGCCGCCAGAATCGTCTTGGCTCGATTCATTCGTGAAGCAATGGTTCCCTCAGAGCATTGCAGGATCATGGCAGCATCCCGGTAGCTCTTCTCTTGAAGACCGCACAATACGATGGTTTCTCGGTATTGTTCCGGCAACTCGAGTATCGCTCGATAGAGAACCCTCAATTCAGAACGAGTCGCCATCAGCGCCAACACATCCTGCTTCCCGCGCTCTTCAAAACTTGCGCTTAGCAGGCGCTCCCATTCCGGAGTTTCAATGACGTTGTCGAAAGAAACGAGACGGCGGGTCCTCCGTTGCTCGGCCCTGGCAAGATTCCGTGCAATCCCTAACAGATAGCCCTCCAGTGTTCCTTTCCGAGGATCAAACTGCCCGAATTTCTCCGCGCGCATTGCATCGAGAATCACGACGAATACTTCCTGCGTAAGCTCTTCGGCAGCGGCAATCGATCCTGTTATGTGCATCAGAAACCTAAAGACCGACGATCGATGTAGATCATAGAGTCTAAGGAAAGCATGCTCGTCTCTCTGCTTCAGACGCTCGGCAAGTTCGACGTCAGCCGAAGTAGGAGTGTTTCTCGAGCCTTTTGCCTTTCTTGAAATCCACGACCAGCGCAAAAGAATGTGTCCTTCCTTGTATTGGACGGTGGGACGCAGAAACTTCCATTTTGTTTTGGATTGTCGAAATTTATTCTTGGTCAGCAAGGCCTGTTCAAATGCGGATCACGTCACTTAGAGAGGCTCGGCGCGTAGCCCTTTCCAGCGCAATGTGACTCTTCGGAGAATGATCAGTCTCATTTCTTCGTAGCGAACCTATTGTCTGCAGTACGGAACATTGCCCCAGCCGAGGGGACAGAGGTCATCGCAAGGGTCCGAATGTTCCGGGTTGCCGGTGATACGGAAATTTGGCGAATCTTTGCGCTGGGATTGGCCAAGTCGCCTGCTCCCAGCTCCCGACAAGAATTCCGTTGAACGGCAGAATCGCGCCGTGCTAAAGTTGCCGCCTCCCCGAAATAAGTACTTAGAGGTTTTCTCATGTCAGTTGTTCAGGCTGCTCATCCAATACGGATCGGGCCCTCTACCGTCATGCGCACGGGATATCGCCTTGCGGTGATGGCCATTCTGCTGCTGCTTGCGGGCGAAGTATTTCTGTCGAACCGCCAGGAGTCCCAGACCTGGGACGAGTCTGCGCATCTCTACTCCGGATACGAGTATTGGACACATGGCGACTTCGGCCGCAACCCCGAGCATCCGCCCCTCACGAAACTCGTTGCCGCCTCTGCGGTTCTGCAGCTCCATCCGGCCGATCCGGCTGTCCCTTCCACCATCCGCTCGAAAGTACAAGACAACCGCAACGGCACGGCGTTCCTGTACGGCGGCGACGCCGACCGACTGCTGGCCCGCGCACGCGGTGCGATGCTCATTTTTCCCCTAGCGCTCGCCCTCGGCATCTTCGCTGCCGGTTACGAGATGTTCGGCCCCGGGGCTGGCCTGCTTGCGATGCTGCTGTTCGCGCTCGAGCCCATTATCCTCGCCAACAGCGGCCTGGTCACCACCGATATCGCTCTCTCCTGCACGCTTTTCCTCACCGTCTTCGCGTTTTATCACTATCTCAAACGCCCGACCCTCGCCCGGATACTCCTCTGCGGCGTGGCCGCAGGATTCACCCTTGCGGCCAAGCACTCCGGGGCCTTCGTGTTCCCGATGCTAGTCATCATTGGCATCCTTGATCCGCTGCTTGAGAGCGATCGGTCGCGGCGCATTCCGACGACACGCAGGCTTGCCTCTCTCGCGCTGGCCCTCGCGATCATTGCCCTCGTAAGTTATGGAGTGCTTTGGGCGTTCTATGGCTTTCGGTACGCGGCACGCCCCGCCGGATTGCCTTTCGTGCCATCCTTTGACGCATATGTGAGCGCGATTCCCAATGCGTTCGAGCGTTCCGCAATCGCGTTCTGCGGTCGTCACCACCTCCTGCCTGAGTCCTACCTCTATGGCTGGGCGGACATCCTCCAAATTCCAGGGAAACGCACCGGCTTCCTTTTCGAAAACTTCGTCGGATCGCGCTGGTACCTTTTCCCCGTGCTGATCCTGATGAAGAGCACCATCCCGCTGCTGCTCCTGCTCTTGCTCGCGCCGTTTGCCGGGCTTCATCGCCAGCGCCGCGAGTTGCTCTTTCTTGTTATCCCGGCCGCCTTTTATTTGGCCATCGCAATCGCATCCGGAATGCCGTCGCAAGCCCGCTACATCCTGCCGATCTATCCTTTCTCGATTGTGATTGCAGGCGCGGTAGCCTGGCAGATCGCGCTCCGCTCCCGCTGGTGGGCACTTGCCATTGCCGTTTTGTTTGCATTCGCTGCAGGCTCATCCCTGCAAGCCTTTCCCGACTACCTCGCCTACGCCAACGAAGCCTTCGGCGGCCCCTCAAACACCTATCGCACGCTCGTCGGCGACAACAGCGATTGGGCTCAGAGTCTGAAATGGGTCAAGGCGTACACCGATAAAAACCATGTCGCGGACTGCTGGTTCGATTTCAACGACCCCAACATCGACTGGAAGTACTACGGCATTCCGTGTAAGCCGCTTCTCTCAGCCTGGGTGCCGCGGGGATATCCTTTGCTCGGCCCGGTCCCGCCCGTGATCAGCGGCACAGTCCTCATCAGCTCAACGGAACTCAACGGCCGCCAATGGGGACCCGACAAGCTCAACCCATATACCGGGTTTCGCGAACTCGTTCCCGACGCGCAGCCCGGCCACGTTGTACTCGTGTATCACGGCACCTTCAGCGTGCCTCTCGTCGCGGCGTACAGCCTTTCGGCCGAAGCCGCCGGACTTGCAGGCACAAGAAAGTGGTCTGAGGCCATTGCCAAATCGGAAGAAGCCGTTCAACTCGCCCCGGACTCGGCGGAAATTCAGGCCGGCCTCGGAACCATTCTTATGAAGGCGGGGAGGACTCAGGAAGGCCAGCGCGCCAACGCAACCGCCCTTCACCTCGCGCAGAGCTTCCATCCTGAATTTCAGGATCAGCTGATCCGCCGGCTGAATCAACCCGGCATAACAGCACCTATAGTGCACTGATATCCCCAATCACTGATGCGCAGGCGGCCTCGGCGCTGAGATTCCAAGTGATGAGATCAGAATCGCTGGATCATCGGACGCGCCTTCAGTTCAGAAACTGGCCGCCTTTGCAGCTCCGATGCTCCGGAACGGGTGCCTGATGACCAGCCTCGAATGGTTACCTCGCGGCAAGTCACTTATCCGGCTTATTTGCACGAGAAAACCAGGATTGATACCGCGAAACGTTAGGACTCTATCTTGACTGCCCACTAGCAGAGCGGTGCGGTCACCGAGATCACCGAATCGGGCAGTTAGGATAGAGCCGTTTGAAGGGAGCCGCTGGTGTTTGCCGCGGATGCGGTCAGGCTATGGGAATTGAATCGACTTTCGCCTGCAATAGTTTGATGGAGAGTAACTTAGCAGAAAGAGGCGAAAGTCGATTCAGGACGCTTTGGCAGTCCATGATGTCCGGAGTATCGCACGCGTAGCGTCCGCCGCGCCAGCGGCTTCGTTCAAACGCCTTTTCTTTACTTGGGCGAGAGATCGACAACTAGTACAAGTGGAGGTGGGTCGGATAATGGCCTTCTCTTTCGGAGCAAAACTGGCGCACTAACAAATTATTTTTTGCGTTTTTCCCGCCAAAATCGCATGTCAA
>DASRRV010000360.1:0-67909 GCA_035695545.1 Candidatus Sulfotelmatobacter sp.
GGGGGGGAAGAACCTTGCCGGACCACGAAATGATCACCCGCTGTCTGAGCCATCCCATCGAAAGAAGCGTTAAAGCATGATGGATCCGGCAAGGTGGCAACGCGTCAAGCAAGTATTGGCCACCGCTCTAGAACTCGATCCCGCGGAACGGCAGGCCTATCTCGACCAAAGTTATACCGAAGACGCATCTCTTCGGGCCGACGTCGAACCTCTAGTCGCAGAGGAACAGCGGCTCGCTGATGGATTCCTCGGCGGCTCCGACTTGGCCGCTGCGGCGGATAGCGTGCTCCCAGCAGATGACACTTACTGGGTGGGACGGCGCGTCGGCCCTTACAAGGTGGTCGAGCAGATCGGGGTCGGCGGAATGGGGGAAGTGTATCGCTCCATCCGTGCCGATGATCAATATCGAAAGGAGGTCGCCCTCAAGTTCGTGCGTGCCGGACAATACTCCCGCGATGTTTTTGCCCGGTTCAAGAATGAACGCCAGATTCTCGCCGGTTTGGACCACCCGTATCTGGCCAAGCTTCTCGATGGTGGGGCCACTGAGGAAGGCGTCCCGTATTTAGTGATGGAGTTGATCGAAGGTCAAGCGATCACGGAGTATTGCGACGCTCATGACCTTTCCGTGACCGAGCGGCTCAAATTGTTTCTTCAGGTTTGCGCAGCCGCTCACTATGCGCATCAGCGGTTGATTATTCATCGCGACATCAAACCGGGGAACATTTTGGTTACACCGGGCGGCATACCGAAGCTTCTCGATTTTGGCATCGCTAAGATTCTTGGCTCCGACCCAGAAACGCCACTGCCGGAAGCAACTTTGACGAACTTCAGAATTCTGACTCCCGGCTACGCAAGTCCAGAGCAAATCAGAGGCGAGACCATGACCACCGCCAGTGATGTTTATTCTCTGGGCGTGGTTCTTTACGAACTGCTTACGGGAGTCAGTCCCTACGCACCCGCGAATAGCTCTCCCCAGGAGCTTGCTCAGGCCGTCTGCGAGAAGGAGCCTCAAAAACCGAGCACAGCGGTTGAGCGGAGCCAGCCGGCAAAAGAGAGAAAGCCGAAGCTGCACAAACAGCTCAGCGGCGACCTCGACAATATTGTCCTCATGTCTCTGCGGAAGGAACCGTCTCGCCGCTACGCATCGGTCAACGACTTTCAAGAGGACATCCGCCGGCATCTGGAAAATATTCCAGTAATCGCCCGCAACGATACCGTCTGGTACCGTGCCACGAAGTTTGCGGTTCGACACAAGCCAAGCGTTGCCGCGGCAGTGGCGGTCGCTCTAATCCTAATCGCCGGGATCGTCATCACCACGCGGGAGGCGCGCATCGCTCAGCGGCGTTTCAACGATGTCCGCGCCCTGGCCAATTCCCTCATCTTCGATGTCCATGACTCCGTCAAAGACTTGCCGGGTTCGACCCCAGCGCGAAAAATAATCGTGGACCGAGCACTCCAATATCTGAATGTGCTGGCTCAGGAATCGGCCGGCGATGTGGGCCTTCAGCGAGAACTGGCGACGGCTTACGAAAGAGTCGGATCTGTTCAAGGGGATTATCTTGAAAATAACCTAGGCGATTCTCAGGGAACGCTCGTCAGCTACCAAAAAGCTCTCGCCCTTCGACAACAGATTAGCGCTGCTTCCAAAGACTGGAGTGATCGCCTCGCTTTGGCCCAAAGCTATCGGCTCGTAGCCCACCAACTCTGGGCAAACGGCGACCCGCGGGGGGCGAGAGATCCGCTTAATCATGCAATTGCAGTTGCAGATGCAATCTACAAGGAACAACCCAACAACTTGAAGGTCATTCACGAACTGGGCTTCGACTATGAGGTTTCGGGGAGGATCGGCTATCCCGGCGATCGCTTGGCGCACCAAAAGATCATTGAAGACTATGGTCGCGGGCTAGCCTTGGGCGAGATCGAACTCAAAATCACACCAGACGACATTCCCACATTGCACGGCTACTCCGTGAGTTTGTCGGAGGTTGGCTCAATGTTGGAGGCGTCCGATCCGCACGAAGCTCTCAGGGACTACGAAAAGTCACTGGACATCGATCGCCGATTAACGCAGCTATCGACGGACGTGCGCTACAAGCGCAGTGTTGCGATTGACTATGGCAGCATCGCGAGCGTGTACGACGACCTAGGCGACTATCCCCGCTCCGTTGAGAACAATAAGAATGATCTGGAGATTTATCAGGATCTGGTTCGTGCCGACCCCAAGAATGCTCTGCTCCGTCAGGGGCTCGCCATCTCTTACATGAACACCGCTACCTCCTGTGGGCGGGCGGGTCAAATTCCGGTGGCCCTGGACTACTCGGACCGCGCTCTCGAAATCATGCGTCCACTCGCATCGTCCGCCGCCCAGACTGCCTTTCAGCAATACGTTTTCGCGGCGATGCTCATTGGTCGAGGCACAATCCTGACAGCTGCAAACCGACCCGAGGCTGCAGTCACCGAGATTGAGCACGGCCGTTCAATCTACGACACTCTATTTAAGGCGGGTGCTGGGAACGAGGTGAATGTAGCGGCATCCAACGTGAAATTGGGAGAGGCAGCGGCTAAAGCTGCACACGATCAAGAAGCTGCGAACTACTTTCATCAGGCAGTGGCGATGACCGAACCCATGATTGCAACGGAACCTGCCGATCTTGACGCACTGTATGCGGCTGCTGACGCCTACTCCGGACTCGGCGATCTCAGCACAAAAGCAGCGCAGCAACCGGGTCTTTCCTCACAACGACGGAAATCTCACTGGACGGAAGCCCGTTCCTGGTACGTGCTGAGTCTGAACACGTGGCGTCGCATCGAACACCCCAACCACACCGCTCCTAACTCCTTCCAGGTTGGGGATCCGACCGTTGTCGCAAAAGAACTCAAGTTAGCTGAGGCAGCGCTTGCTTCCTTGCATTAACTCATTTTGCAGATTTGTTGCGCGACGCCCTTCAGATGTCTTTTGTGCTCGGACTGTCCGGCCGCACGGTTGTTTTCCAATCGAGAGTCCGGGGGCCCGTCTTGTCGGCCAGCACCAGCTTGTCCACAGACAACTCACCTTCGATCATCTGAATTTGGACGGAGCTCTGGTCGAGCACAACTGAGCCAAAGCCGGAGGCCGTGGAGAAAAATGTCTTGAACGGTCGAACCTGCGTCGCCGGGCCGAACCACAGCGTTCTCTGCGCAGCCGAGTAGCGAAAACCGGCGAGCGCCCCGAGAAGCGCGTAGCTGGCCATGGCGCGGGCATAGTAGTTACCGCATTCATACTCGTTCCACGGATTGCGAGCGCGACCATCGTAGCGGTTTCGTAGCGCCCTAACGATGGTGAGTCCTTCTTTCACGAAGCCTTCGGCAATCAGGTGCGATGCCACCTGATATTCAATTCCGGTCCAGACTTCATCGGAATAAACAAATGGCAGAGTCGGTTTCCCTCCATTAGGCCAGCTGCACAGCAACAAGCCGGGCTCGTGTCCCATCGCATAGCCAGGACGTTGCGCATTGGCGTGCTGGGCGAGGTCCGTCTTGAAGTTGTGTTTGAAGATCGCCTGGAGAGTACTATGAACGTGGTCGCGGGACAAAGGTGTGTCGACTCCGTAGGCGTGGGCCATCCAACACCCGATGACTCCATCCGAAATGCATCCGCTTCCGTATTGGTATTTCGGGCCTTCCTTCTTCAGGAGTCGCTGCATTTCGCCACTGCGCTCGTCGACTTGGGCGACCATGCGCACAAATGAATCGTTGCGTAGTCCTTCGTACTGAACTTTCTGCTGGTAATACTCGCCATTGAATAACTCTTCATCCATGAAGCGCGCGCAGCGTTGGGCCAATGCCTCGTAGAACTCCGCGTCCGCAGATTGTCCAGTGGCTCTTGCCATCGCAGAGAAAGCCGAGAGCGCCCCGAGATAAATGCTGGTACACATGCCGTCCGGTCCCCAAAATTCAATGTCGTAAGTATTGTGATGAGGCTCGAACAGCGCTCCACGGTGATCCGGATCCCAGGTGCGAATGCAGTAATCCAAACTACACTTGGCCAATGGATACATCTTTTTCAACCAATCCGAATCTCCGGAGATCTGCCAGTCGCGAAACACCTTCATGATTCCGCCCAACTGCCCGTCTGATGCGGCATGAAAGTCGTGCTTGACAGGCCCTTCGGGGAGAGCGGAGCGGAATGTGACATGTCCGTTCTCATCCATCGAGCGGCCCAGTTCGAGTTCGCGGAGGGTCCGCTCCAGCCTCGGATAGAGATGCGGAAAAGCTTGGGCATAGTTCCAGACGTGAGTGCAGGAACCGTGGCAGCAACCGCCATCGGGGAAGCAGCCCTCCCATCCCCAAATGTCCCCGTTCTCCAGACGCAACACGGTGGGCGATTTTAGAATGGCTAGATTGGCCGAGACTGCGTCGAGCACGTACGGTGGCAGGGTGGAGGAGAACAGTGCGTCTTTGAACGCCAGTGTTCGCGATCGCAAGGTGGAATAGTTCTCCGAAACGTAGAGAGCGACTTCGCGGGCATCCTTCCAGACCGTGGCATAGTACGGGCGCCACGGCGGAGGTGTGCCTTCCGCTAGCGACCGACAACCTGGCGCGCCTTGGTCTCCTGAGGCCGCCACTTTATCGCCGCCGACCTGCTGATAACAGTTGGGAAAATGCCATGTAACCAGGATGGGGTAGATCCGCGATGCCCCCGGTGGCAAAGATCCTTCGAGCAGAATCGACGCTCCGTTGCGTCCGCCGGTGTCGATTCCATTGGAGCCTTCATTCGTAGTGAACGTTCCCATCGAAACTTCACGCCACAGGGCCGACAGTGAATCGAACTCCCAGCCGGGGCTGCGCAGCCACATCCCTTTGATCCTGGGCTTGTAGCCGATCGCCATGAGGCAAGCACTGCCGTAACCCTCTGTATTTGGGTGCTCCACATTGTGCAGAAACACGCCTTGACCAGCGATCACGGTGTTACGGCCATTCGATCCATCGTTTCCGCATCCCGGCGCCAGGTGAGACAGGTGGTAGGAGAACTCATACTCAACCCTCCGACTTGAAGAATTGTGGAACGTGTACTCAAGGATGGCGCATGGGATTCCAGAATCCTTGTCGTCGAGAGGAATAAAAGGGTTCCAGCCAGTGACGGTGACCTGCAGCGGCACCGACGAGTCACTGATCTTGGCTTCGCCGAAAGGATATTCGCCTTGAAACACACACTTCTGAAAACGTGGGAAGCCCTCGAAGCCTCCGCGGCGATAGCCTTCTCCCTGGAGTCCTTGATCGTAAATCTTCAATACAGGGAACGGCCCCTCGACCAATTTGGTGATCGACGGATCACCCTTAATGCGTAAGATCGCGAATGCAGCTTGCGACGGCGCGAATCCCTCCGGTAAGGCCGTCGTAGCGGGCCGGTTCCCGATCGAGAAATCCTGCAACCCTCCGTAGCCATTGAGACATACGCAGCCAGCCCCGATTCCGCCAATCGGCATTGCGATCTGGGTGGCCTTGTCACCGCTAAACGTGCGTTGCGGTCCTGTCTGGAAGAGTTCGTCCGACGAATAAAGGGCCTGCTCACGCGCGGGAACTTCATTTTCACTTGCAACAGTTGAGGCCGTAACCGCAGTCGGGGGCACCGCAGCAGCCAAGGCCGCAGAGGACGTGGTGATGATGAATTCTCTGCGGGTGGGTTTGTCTCCCAAAACACACCTCCGAGGACAGCCAAGAATACAAGAAGGACTAGAAACAATCACTGCGAACAATCCGGAGCCAAGCAGTCTCGGGGTGGCCGAGAAAGGATCGAGTTCCAATGGGCGCTGTCCATCGCTCGGAACAGCAGCCTGAAGGGTTCCCGCGATGCCCCTCCGGCTTGACAGGCGACAATCTCGCGATTAGATTCTGTGCGCGTTGCGCCGATCGGGCTCCGTAAAACGATCTCGTCTTGAGTTCCAGTACACTTATTGGGGCATCGCAGAGCGTGAGTACGCCTCCCGATGGTGGCTGTAAACCTCAGTCAGGAGAAGATTTCTTGAACCGAATTGCGGGTTACCGCACGCCACAACCTGGGACGCAGCCGAATCATTTGCACCTGCCGTACGTCTCTTCGGTCAAGCGCGCACCACTAAGACCGCCGGTGCGAATTCCCTACACCTTGTCAGAGATCACCGGGCCGTCTTTCGGATCGGAAATCATCACGCCCGGCGCTTACGACCTTACGCAGCAGCACTCCGGCGAACCACTCGGAGAGCGCATCATTGTTGGCGGTCGAGTACTCGACGAGGACAACCGTCCCTTGGCCAACACACTCGTCGAGATCTGGCAAGCCAATGCAGCCGGCAGGTACTTACACGAAGTGGACCAGCACACTGCTCCACTCGATCCTAACTTCACGGGATGCGGACATGCGGTCACCGACAGCGAAGGACGATACCGTTTCGTGACCATTCGTCCGGGAGAGTATCCCTGGCGCAATCACTACAACGCGTGGCGGCCGGCTCACATTCATTTTTCTCTGTTCGGCCCAGCTTTCGCGACCCGATTGGTTACCCAGATGTATTTTCCGAACGATCCTTTGATTCCTTTCGATCCTATCTTCAACTGCACTGCCGACGAGAAGGCCCGGCAACGCCTCATTTCAGCTTTTGATTGGGAAACCACAGTCCCCGATCATGCCTTGGGCTACCGCTTCGATATAGTCTTACGCGGGCGTGAAGCGACGCCGATGGAGGATTGAATGAGCCTGCAAGCCACAACGTCTCAAACTGTGGGGCCCTTTTTCGACATCGGACTGCGATGGCTTCATCGGGACAATTTAGCGGCGGAAGGTGTGTCCGGCGAGCGGGTCACTATTCAAGGGCGAGTGCTCGATGGAGACGGCGTGCCGGTTCCGGACGCGCTCCTCGAAATCTGGCAGGCCAATGCCCACGGCAAGTACGCACATCCGGAGGACAAACAGGACAAACCGTTGGAAGCGGCCTTTCATGGTTATGGACGCGTGCCCGTAAATAAGGAGGGAGTCTTCCGTTTCGTTACGATCAAACCCGGTCCGGTGCCCGGCCCCGACGGAAAGGATCAGGCGCCGCATCTGCTGATCTCTGTGTTCCTGCGAGGTGTGCTCCGGCGGTTGGTCACGCGCATGTATTTTCCGGATGACCCAAGAAACGCCGACGATTGCATTCTGAATCTGGTTGAAGGGGCACGTCGGTCGACGTTGACCGCGAAGAAAGTGGCCGGGCAGCCCGGAGCTTTAGAATGGAATATTGTCTTGCAGGGCGTAGACGAGACTGTATTCTTCGACTTGGGACTTTAGATCTAAGACGAGATGGCCTTACTGGATGCACTCTTCGGTTCCGAAGCGATGTGCGAGATCTTCTCGGATCAGGCTCGTCTGCAGTACATGCTGGACTTCGAGGCCGCACTGGCGAAGGCTGAATCGCGCTGCGGAATCTTCCCCGACGCCACTGCTCAGAGCATTACTTCAAAATGCCGGGCCGATTTGATTGACCTGCGGGGCTTGGCAGAGGCTACCGTTCTATCGCTGAACCCCGCGATTCCTCTCGTCAAACAACTTACGGCTCTGGTCGCGAAAGACGATCCGGAAGCTGCGCGATTCGTCCACTGGGGCGCCACCAGCCAGGATGTCAACGATACAGCGCTCGTCTTGCAGATCCGGAGTGCATTCGACATTATTGAGGCCAACCTAGCCACACTTTGCCGAGCGCTAGGACAGTTGGCCGAGAAACATTCCGCCACATTGATGGTGGGTCGCACTCAGATGCAACACGCGCTGCCGACCACGTTTGGCGTGAAGGTGGCCGGGTGGCTCGATGCCATGGATCGCCACCGCACGCGCTTCGCCGAAGCGCGAAAGAGAGTGCTTGTTCTCCAGCTTGGCGGTGCCGTTGGAACCCTCGCTGCTCTCAGAGACAAAGGGCTCGCCGTCGCTCAAGCCTTGGCGGAGGAACTGCGACTCGCTCCTCCTGTGATGCCGTGGCACAGTCACCGCGACCGCGTCGCGGAAGTAGCGACGACCTTGGCCCTGTGCTTGGGCACGCTGGGCAAGATGGCTCGCGACATATCTCTGCACATGCAGACAGAGATTGCTGAGGTATTCGAGCCGTCGGGAGAAGGGCGAGGCGGTTCCTCGACGATGCCACACAAGCACAATCCGGTGTCGTCGGCGGTGGTATTGGCAGCCGCGACTCGGGTTCCTGGATTGGTGAGCACCATGCTCGGCGCAATGGTGCAGGAAGATGAGCGCGGCCTGGGCAATTGGCATGCGGAGTGGGAGACCCTGCCGGAAACCTTCCGCCTGACGGCCGGTGCGCTTCACCAGATGTTGGAGATCGTGCCACATCTCGAAGTAGACGCGGCGCGGATGCGGAGCAATCTCGATGCGACCCACGGATTGATTTTTGCGGAGGCAGTGACAATGGCCTTGGGGAAGCACGTAGGCAAGGCCGAGGCCCATGCCGTGCTGGAGGCGGCGAGCCAGCAGGCGCGCGCAACTGGGCAGCATCTGCGGGCTGTCTTGGCGCGGAATTCGGCTATCACGGAGCGACTCAGTTCTACAGAATTGGACCAGCTTTTCGCTCCTGAAAACTATTTGGGAGTCGCAGAAGAATTAGTTCGTCGTGTGGTCACTGCCAGCCGACAGCAGAAATGAATTAAGCGGGTAAAGACAAGCATGCCATTCGCCGCAACGGACGAATTGCGGACGTACTACGAGTTAACCGGAGTTAACGGGCCGGTGCTCGTATTCTCGAACTCGCTCGGAACAAATTTGTCGATGTGGGATCCGCAGATGGCGGAGATGAATCGACACTTTCGCATCCTCCGCTATGACACGCGCGGACAAGGCCAGTCGTCGGCGACTGCGGGGGAATACACCCTCGACCAATTGGGGCGCGACGTTTTGCATTTGCTGGATGCGCTTGGTCTAGATCGCGTGCACTTCTGCGGACTCTCGATGGGCGGAATGATCGGGATGTGGCTTGGCATCCATGCGCCGGACCGGTTGCACCGGCTGGTGCTGTGTAACACCGCGGCGCGCATTGGCACGGCGGAAAGTTGGAATGCGCGCATCGAAGCCGTCCGCAAAGGCGGCATGAAGGCAGTCGCTGCAGCAGTGATCGGGCGCTGGTTCACGTCAGAGTTTCGTGAAGCTTTCCCGCACAGGGTGGCGGCCGCGCAAGAGATGCTCGAGAAAGCGCCTCCGCGGGGGTACACCGGCTGCTGCGCAGCAATCCGTGACATGGATCAGCGCGAGGTGGTTGCGAACATCGCGGCGCCAACGCTGGTAATCTATGGCGGAAAAGATCCGGTCACAGCGCCGTCAGACGCGCATTTCCTGGCGGAGAAGATCGTCGGATCCGCAGAGTTGGAACTCAACGCTGCCCATCTCTCCAATGTCGAACAGCCCGACAAGTTCACAGAGGCTGTCGCTAACTTCTGCTCTAAATGAGGACACGCACGATGGATGAAGCGAACAGATACAACCAGGGCATGGAGATCCGGCGTGCCGTCCTGGGAAACGAACATGTGGACCGCGCGGTTTCGACGACGACCGACTTCAATCGCGACTTTCAGGACTACATCACCAGAAACGCATGGGGCGACATCTGGAGCCGGCCTGGACTTCCGCACCACACGCGCAGTCTGCTGACGCTGGCCATGATGGTCGCATTGAATCGCAGCGACGAGTTCCGTCTGCACCTGAAAGCTGCATTCAACAACGGCGTCACCCGCGATCAGATCAAAGAGGTCCTGCTGCAGGCTGCCGTCTATTGCGGAGCTCCAGCGGCAAATACGGCCTTTCACATCGCGGCGGACGTTTTCTCTGAGATGGATCGGGAGAACAAAACAACGGTGAAGGAAAAGAAGAAACGGTCAGGCTGAACGGGCTTCAGTGCTCTGTGAAAAGAACGCTGCCTACAGCCTATGCGCCATGGGCTCGGGTTTCCCCCACACCTCCCGGGCAGTCTCTGCCACCAACTTAAGCTTGGCATCCTGATCGGCGGGCGTCACCAGGTTTCCCTCCATCGTCGATGCGAATCCGCACTGCGGACTCAAGGCGAGTCTCTCCAGGGGTACAAAGGCAGAGGCTGCTTCGATCCGGCTCTTCAATTCGTCCTTATTCTCCAAGCCGGGCTTTTTGGAACTCACCAAACCCAGAACGACGGTTCGATCGTCTGGCAGCTGGCGCAGTGGCTCGAAGCCTCCTGAGCGCTCGTCGTCGTACTCCAGTAAGAATCGTTGAAATCGGGTATTGCGAAAAATTCGTGCGATGGGGCCGTAATCCCCGGCCGCATAGAACCTGCTCTGATTGTTTCCGCGGCACAGGTGCAGGCCGAAAGTAATTCCCGGGTGCTGGCCGATCACGGCATTGTCCATCGCGATGGACAAGTCCAAGAGCCGATCTGGATCGTTGCGCGCTGTCTGTATCCATCACGCAACTCCGGATCAAGCAACGCCGTGTACTGCGGCGAATCGATCTGAATATAGGTACAACCCAGACGAATCAGTTCCTCCACCTCATCGCGAAGAATGTCCACGAGGTCCGCGAGGTAGGCATCGACAGAAGCGTAAGCCGCTTTTGATTTGTCAGCATCGTAGTAGGCTGCAGCCTGCTGCGCGCTGATCATCGTCGTTTTCGCGGGGTGCTGGGTGCGCGCACGCAGGTAGGTGAATTCTTCCGCGCAGAGTGGCCTCTTCCGACGCATTTTTGAGACTACGACGGGGCGCTGCAACACCAACTTCTCTCCCTTTTCGTCGCGAAAAGGAATCGCCCAGCCGCCATATTTGTCGAAACCTTCGACGGCGTCGATGAGATGTCCATAGAAAGCATACCGGCGCGCCTCACCGTCGGTGACGACTTCAATTCCCGCGCGAGTCTGCACCTCGACAGCCTCATCGACCGCTCGATCTTCAATCTGCTTAAAGGACACATCCGAAAGCTTACCTTCGGCATGAAGGTCACGTGCTTCCTTCAGGTAAGCCGGACGCAAGAGACTGCCCACTACGTCGCTGCGGTACACGAACTACCTCCACCAGTTTTTAATGATTCCGGGTCGCGACCCCCAGACGGCACGCCATTGAAGGTATTTAGGTTACTTCATTCGAGCTACGTACGGAATTCTTGCCCGGGCACGGCGCAAGGTGGCGTTCCCTTGAGATTCTAGGGAGCCTTCAAAATGGTATAACCCCGTTCGTCATCCGCAATCTGGCGGAAGAACTTCTTCAGATCCTCAAGCCGCTCCATTGGTACCCGGACGTCTCGGAGTTCGTAGGTGCGGGTGTAGTGCAACGTGTGGTCCGCCACACTAGTCTGGCTTTTATAGGCCGCGAAAGGATAGTCATACTGAACGGCCTGGGGCGTCTCATCGATCGTGAACTCCGGAGGCAGAGAAATGTCGACAACGTCGCTTTCCGATGCTGAGTGGGAAAACGCTATCGGCTCCTTGCGAGGTTTGCCCTCCAGCAGGTCACGGCTCTTGCGGCCCAGGGCGCAGCTTCGAAACAGGAAGAGATCTCCGGCGTGCTGGGCATACGCCCGCACGATCAAGTCATAGCTGAGAGAAAGTGAGCTGCCTGAGTCCTTCAAGTCTGAGACGGCGGCACCGGTGAGTACTGCGCCATCGATGAGGTCGGAGAGCATATTCTGGAGGACCTTCTGTCGCTGCTTACTGGGCAGGCCCAATAAGCGCTCTCGGAGCGACGTAGCCGAGGGTCCCATACGAACTTCTTGAATGCTGCCTTTCAAGTTTCCAGCCTTGTCAAGGCTGAGCGTGGCCACGCGCAATAGACGATTGGCCAACGGCGCTAACAACGGAAGCTCTACCAGTTCGCCATCCGTATCGGTCACCAACAAACCATGATTCGATTGCAGACTCGGCGGCAGATAACCGAGAGGCGTAGAACTGTCCGTTGGGTCGAACAGTAGGAGTGGCCCCAGTTTCTTGTGAGGTAAAATCGCGTACATTCCCGGCCCCTTCAGGTCGATCGTTGCACGGATTGCCAAGATGACATGATTGAAGCCGAGTGGGCTGGGAAAGTCTGGAGCAACATAGTCGCGATCGTCATTGATCAACAGGTAGTACGAGTCGACGCCGGCCTCGCGCAACATCGTGTTCAGCAGTGTGACCTTGTCCTTGCAATCGCCGTAGCCCCCCGCCAGCACCTCCTGCGCGGCATGCGGCTGGTATCCGCCAATACCAATCTCAATGGCCACATAGCGAATGCCATGTTGCACATAGGACGTCAGCCGGCGAATCTTGTCCATTGGATCGGTAGAGCCTGCCAGGATTTCGCGAGTCTTGTCGCGGATGGCCGGAGTGATCTCGCGGCGACCCGTCGTCAATTGGGAATACCAGCGACCGATCTGAGGCCACGAATTGTTGCTCTGATCCGACATTTTGGGAGCAAACGAAACTCCAAACTGTCCGGCCACCGATCTCCACGTCGGCATTTGTGGTTCAGACCGCACGGGTTCGATGTCAGTCAATTCCCAGGTCCAACGGTTCTCACCGTTTTGTTGCGGATTGGCGATGGAATGATTTCGCCAGTATGCGTTGTAGCTCCAATTGGACGGCAGTGCCAACGTAAAGCGAGCGCGACGCACCGGGATCTCATCCTGAAAGGACCAGATGGCCTGCATCACCAACGGCCTCTGTTTTTGCTGATACTCGTAGCCGATCACATTTCCTGGCTGCGCTCCGGGGATCTGAAGAACCTTGTAATGCGTATCTGCATAAAGGCCTTCTGAGTACGCCGTCGTTTCAACTGCCTGCTCTTCCTTGGCCTCGTACTCTTCGTTCTTCGACGTTATGCCCCAGGCTTTCAGGTAGGTAAGCCGAGTGTCATTGTCGAAGTAGACATACAGAGTGCCTTTGGAGCGTCCCTCGGACCGCAGGATCTTGTATGCCTTTCGGTAGGTAATGTGAACTTCACCCGCGGAAGATACCGTGGTGGATCTCTCGTCGAGCAAGACGACCGCGTCCGTGTCATCGGGATAAGCCGGCAGGGATACCTGTGCGGCCTGCCTCAACCAGTCCGGCGTTCCTGCCGACGCGATGTTGTGCGCGAAAACGAGCGCGAGGATCAGCGCGGCCTGTAAAGCGCTAGTGAGATTGCGCGGATTCCACCTGATGAAGTACCACGTTTGACGCATCGCTTTGCCTCAGTTTTTCGTAGTACTGCCGCAACGAGTTATAGGACGCAATCGGGAAGAAGTATCCCTTGAGTTCCGCGTGTCGTTCGAGCCTCACGATGCCGGCTTCGCTGGTTCGCTTTTCCTGGAATGTTCCAAAATCAGCTGTGCCACTAGCTTCGGCCGGAATAGCCTCAAGTCGGTAGCCTGTCGGAATGGAAATTGCAATCTTGTCTGTTTCGCTATAGCCGTGCTGGAAGTACACCGGCTGCATCCGGTAAGACTGCAAGAGCGGATTCTTGCGGTTCGCCTGGAAGACCGCAATGGGGAACAGCATCCGCTGATGCGTCAAGGCGGCGAAACGCGGCGCGTGCAAGTGGCACTTGATCCGCAAGGGCTGCTCGGAATCTTGCCAGCCGGTCACGGAATCGAGATCGATCGTGGCACCCGGCGGCGTAAACCCTTTGATTTCGTCTTCGAGCAGTTTGCGGCGGCCGGCCTCGTCTTCATCCGACGCAGACAAACGCCGATCCAGCGCCTCCTGACCGGTGAATACAATTTCTACCGTTCCTTCCAGTCCACCATCCGGCTGCAGGTTGAGTTCGGCAACGCGCTCGATCTCCGCCTCGTTGCTCGGGACTCGAACACTCACCGGTCCCGCGCCAACTTTGTCCCACTCGACTCCCATGGTATCGGACTCAAACCACGGGATCTGGCCATAGGAGCAAAACCGGCTAGCCGGGTCAAAATAGAGATTGGTTCCGTTGAGGCGCACGAGCACGACCATTGCGTTCAGCTGTGACTCATCCAACACCCTCTGTTCGAAGACCGCCGAGGCTCGGTTCACGACCTCAACAATCGCAGCATCGAACCCTGCAGACCGTGCTAAGGCCGCGAACAGAAAGTTGATTTGATTGGTGTAGCCGTAACGATGACGCCATATGTCTTCCGCGCTTTTGTTTCCCGGCAGATGTTCGCGCTTCGACTCCTGTTCAGTCTCGGATGGTTCATAACTGACATAGCGAATCTGCTGCACGGCGGCGTAAAGCTTTCGCAGTCTGGCCTCCGCCGGATCGGATGGTGGAGCAATGCTATTTGCGGTTTGTTCGAGGAAACGGGTTTTTTCGATAAACCTTTCGGCGACCTCCGCGCGGCGCCGGCTCAAGCTCTGCCAATAGTCGCCCACAAACCCTGCCACGTAATAGAAGTGCACTCGACTGTTCAGGAAGGACTCAGGCGGCATGTCCTCCTCCTCTTCAATCGCCGCGACATTCTTGACCTCCATGCGCATACTTCGGTCGGGCTGCCACGAAGGTTCGTTATCATCCAGCCGGACCTTGGCATAGTTAAGAGTCCCGCCTTTGACTGGCCGAATAACAAAGACCGCGTGACGCGTGAACAATCCCTGCTGGATGGTCCAGGTTGTGGTCGGAATGGTCCACCCATTCTTAAAGACGTAGCCTGCAGGATTGCGGATGTAATCGGGATAGCGTTCCTTCCAGTGCACCTCGTACGCATATTCAATGACTGAGCCGATCTCCACGCCCGGCAATGTGAATGCCTTGGCTTCGTAACGGA
Source organism: Candidatus Sulfotelmatobacter sp. (assembly GCA_035695545.1). GTDB lineage: Bacteria > Acidobacteriota > Terriglobia > Terriglobales > Acidobacteriaceae > Sulfotelmatobacter. The sequence goes on from DASRRV010000360.1 coordinate 14,699, forward strand.
ACTTCTTGTATCGAGCAACGGTTTTGTCGAAGACAGTCCCACTGAACGGGATCTCTGTCCCATCTGGCCGCACGGTGCGTCCACGGATTGCTTCGACGGATGTGCTTTTAACGATGTACGGAATCTCTACGTCGGCGTAGGACCTACCCGCTTCCGTGAAGACCTTGATACGTATCCATTCCGACTGAACTCGCTTCTCGTCGTCGGTAAAAACCTGCCGTTCCAGAATCATGGCAGCGGCCCCGGGATCGGCCGGGTTGTCCTTCATCGCCAAATCATCCTTCGGAATTGGCTGCCAGGTATCAGGCAGTTGACTATGCAGCTTCTGGACGACAACCAGTGAGCCGATGCCCAAGAAGGCAATTTGCGCCAATTTCGGTAAACATCGCATAGGTTTACCTCTCAACTCCCGGCCGAGGCTCAGGAGTGAGTCCCAAGGGATACACCTTTGCTGCTCGACTTGCAATGCGACGCTCGACACCTGCAATTCAAGACCGACTGCAGCATTGCCAGGAGCATCGCTCCTCCTGAACGGTCTGACTTGTTTGGCCAAATCTCAGTTCGAAGGAGGTAGATAGTCTTCAATTGCGTACGGATAAGCTACGTTTATCCCTGCTCCTCCACCGTCGGGCGTCGTCCAGAATGTAACTGACTTCAGTCGTGGATTCGTGGCCGCTTCAGCCGCGAAGGCCTGCCCGAACTGACGACGCTGCGTATCGTCCAGATAGTAGAACGTCTCGGCAGCCGCATAGGATTGCGCAGCACCCAGGGATGGCAGTGTGGCATCTGCATCGTCCAGAACACGCGCTAGTAGCTGCGGGTAGGTTGCTCCGGTGGAGGGTACATAATACGAGAAATCAATGCGCGCCGGAATCGGCAGACCCTGATCGGCCATAAACCTCATAGTCCGGTAGACCCAATACATCGAGCGATGGTTGTTCAATATGGGGTATTGAGCATCAACATAGTCGTTCTGGAGAACGTCATCCTGGCTGTCGGCAACAATGAAGTACACGGCTGGAGTGAATCCTGCTTGCTTCACCACCGAGACAAATCGCGGATAGTGGGTCGTCATGAACCAGTCTTCGTTGGCCTTGGCGCCGATCATGACCTCGCCATTCAGGTAGATGATGTCGACCACTGGAATGCCGTCTGGGCGGTTCACTCCGGTGACCGCTGCGAGCACCTTGTCCGTAGTAGCCTGCAAGCGGGAAGTAAAGACGTCGGCACTCACTGGTGTGTAACCCAGACCAGTAGATGGTGTTCCCAATGTGTAGTCGGCAGCTCCGAGCCAGAGTAGACAGAGATTAAGGCGCAACCGGTTCCCGCCAGAGCCCTGGATTGCCGCAACGTCCTGAACATAGGTGTGGAGATTCGCCTGCTCCTGGTCGCTCAGGGGAAATGTGGCCCGCCAATTCTCGCCAAAGTTGGTGGTCCCTGGCTCGGTAACGAGCCAGATGCGGGTTGAAATCGTCGTAGCTCCGCGGTCCGCCATGCCTTGCAGCTGGGCCCGCACAGTCTGTCGCACGTTTGCCTGGTCGTAAATGGTGATGAACGCGGTGTGCACAAAGTCCGCGCCATAGGCGTGGAAGTCTACGCCCGCGTCATAGCCTGCAATGTGTCCTTCCGGAATGACCACCGGTACCGGCGCAGTTGCGAAAGCTCTGGCATCCGATTGCGCCACCGCCTTGACCGTGTAGGTACCTGGAGAAGCGGGAGCCGTGTAGACGCCAGTTTGTGTGATCGAACCGCCAGCGGTTTCCAGGATGGACCAGGTGACCGCTGTGCTAGCGGTAAACGTGCGAGAAGCCCCGGTGTTCAAGGGGGTCGAAGCACCTGCTATCGTGACGACGACTTGACCACCGCTTGTCGTGCCCTTGCCGCCACCGCACCCGGTGCTTCCGATCGCAAGTGACAGAATAAACAGACATGTGAACCGGCGAATCATCTGGTTGCTGGCTCCGGCTCGAGAATAGTATTTGTACGACCTTGCCTGAACCGAGATACCGCAATTACCAATAATTCGAATTGCTCGGATGCCTGTGGTTTGCATTGTAGTTCTCCGGCTAATGTCTTTTGCAAGGGCAATGAATTCATCGTGCTTGCGGCACATCCAGATACTTGAACCTCTCTCTCGCGGCAGCATGTCCCCGATGATTAAAGCGACTCTGCTCGGGAGACAGCGTACCGAAGACGCGATCGAACAGGAAGAAGCCGATGCCGAAGTTCTTGTCCATCAATCCCCGGTCGTTTAGCACGCGGTGATGGATGTCATGCAGTCTTCGCGACCGGCGGAACCAACCCTTCAGGATGGCATTGCGTTCCATCCAGAAGTTCTTCATGTGCATCCGGTCGTGGAGATAGCTGAACATAAGGAAACTCCACACCAAGGTGGTCCCCATGGACAATGCCTGATCCAGTACAGAGACTCTGCACAAACGGAGAGCCACAATCAGAATCGCCAGAATCGCGGCGCTTGGAGCAATCCACTCCAAACCAATATTCCCCAGGGCGATTCTGCCGGTGGTTGCGTCGATGTACTCTTCTCGGGGCCGCTGCTTTTGCAGTGGTCCGTAGAGAACCATGTGATGTTTCATGTGGCTCATGCTGAGCCAGGGAATCCATCCGGTATGTAGCAGGCGATGCAGAAGATATCCCAACAATTCGGCTACTACCACCGACATCCCCACCCAAACAGCGACGTGGAATATTCCATGCATATTCCCTCCTGAGTCCAGGGCCCGTTGCTCGAAGGATCGTAGACTTGCTGCCCGGAAATCTTTCAGTGCTGCCCAGATTTCTGTGAAGCCTTGTGGGCGTCGCCTTCTAAGTTGTTGCTTTTCCAAGCAGAGCCACCGACCAAATCCAGGACTCGCTGGTGGAGAGGCACGCAGGGTGCCAGAAGCGGGAATAGTGGAGAAAAGGTGGGCGACTGGAAAGCCCACAGACCGAAGGAGGGGACAGGGTTGCTAGTCAGTGGTAGATGACAGCCCGAACTTCAACATCTTGGCGCGAAGGCCTTCGCGGCTGATGCCGAGAACTTCTGCTGCGCGTGTGCGGTTGCCGCCTGAGTACTGCAAGACGACCAGAATCATTTTCTTTTCCATCTCTGCCAGAGACATGGGTGGGAATTCAGTGTCTTTTTGAGGCGCAGCCTTGCGCCGGGCAACGCGATCGTTGAGCGCGCTCGTGGGAATCTCTTCTCCCGGCGGACACATCGCAATCAGACGGGCCATCTCCCCCTCCAGTTCCCGCACATTTCCGGGAAAGTGGTAGGCCAACAGCGATTGCGTGGCTGCGTTGCTGAGACGGGGCGGCGGAACACCTCGCTTTCCGGCATAAGTTCGCAGGAAATGATCTGCCAGCATCACCACGTCGGCTCTACGCTCACGCAGAGGCGGGATCTTCAGGGTGACGGTGGAAAGCCGAAAAAACAGATCTTCGCGAAAGCGTCGCTGTTCCACCTCACTCTCGAGATCCCGGTTCGTTGCAGCAAGCACGCGGACGTCCACCTGTTCGGAACGAGCGGACCCGACTCTGTTGAAGTCTCCGGACTGCAGGATGCGCAACAATCGGGACTGAAGCTCGAACGGCATCTCACCAATTTCATCGAGAAACAGCGTGCCGCGATTTGCGGATCCGACCAGGCCGAGGCGGTCGCGATCGGCTCCGCTGTACGCTCCTCGCACACAACCGAACAGTTCTGATTCGATCAGGGTCGCAGGGATGGCGGCACAGTTCAACACCACAAAGGGGCCTTTGGCTCGCGCACTGCGGCGGTAAATGGCTCGGGCCATGAGCTCCTTGCCCGTTCCGGTCTCACCCTGGATGAGCACGGTCAGTTCCGTGGGAGCAACCTTTGCCAGGGTCTCGAGCACAACTGACATGGCTGGATCGGCGGTAACAATGCCGTCGCTCTCGCCCTGGCTGACCTCAAGATCGCGAGCTTTCTGGCGAGCACTCTCGATGGCAACCGCAGTGTGCAGGCGAGGCGCGGCCAGCGCGCATATTTCAGACAGCAGTTGCTCGTGAGTTTCATTGAAATGGTTCGTGATTTCACGGTTCTCCAGGTAGATGACCGCGAAGGCGTCGTTGCTGACAATCAGGGGAGCGCACAAAACGGAGCGCAGATGAAGCTTTTGGACGCTCTGCTTATCCCGAAGAATGGTCGCTTCTTGTGCGTTGGGTACAAGCAGGACCCGCCCTTCCTCCATCACCAAGCCTGCGATTGTGGTGCTAATCTCACTCTCCCGCTCGGCCAGGGTTTCGTTGCGAAAATTACGCGCGGCCGTGGCGTGAAACTCTCCGTTTTCTCTAGCCACAACGCATCCTCTGTCTGCTCCCAGCGCCTGGATCGTCATGTCGAGAATATTGGTGAGTAGGTCGCCGTAGTCACGCTCCTGAAGTAGATTGCGAGCAATTCCGTAGAGCACGCTTGCACTGTCTGGAGACCGTTGGTTCATCGGATGGCATCCGCGATGGCGGGGATCATCGTTGTCTTCAGCCCCAGTCGCGCCAGCAAAGCCGGAAACCTGGGGTCGCTCCGGAGCGGATCGGCCATCGGGTCCGAGGGAAGATAGACAAGGTACTCACAACGCTCCGCGTAAGCCTTGTCGAGCCACAGGAACGCATCGTCCTTGTCGCCCAGCCCTGTGTAAACCATTGCCTCATAAATACTCGGGATGTATTGACCGGTACTCATCTGCTGCAGCCGCGAGATGATTTTGCGAGCCGCCGCCGTTTGACCGGAGACGCCGTACAGATGTCCGAGAAGGGCAAGAAGAGCAGGGTCATTCGGAGCGAACGGCAGAATTGATTGGTAGGTCTGCAGAGCTTGCGGGTACATTTTCTGTTGCTCATAGGCACGTCCCACATTGATGATCGCCACGGCGTACTTCGGATCATACGAGAGCGCCTTCAGGCTTGACTCGATACTTTCCTTATTCAGTCTTGCTTGGTAGTAAGCCTCTCCAAGCGCCGTGTTGAACAGAGGCGACGTCGGTTCAATCTTCAGCGCAGCCTTGCGCTCGGCAATCGCTTGATTCAAGTCGCCCATAGCCGTCAGGTAGTACGCATAGTACTGGTGCGCAGTGGCGTAATCGGGCCGAAGCTCGAGAGCTCTCTTGAACTCCTTTTCGGATTCCGCGTAGTTCCAGTCATATACGAGCGCGGAATACCCCAGGGACGCATGCGCCTCTGCGAGTCCTTCATCCAACTCAAGAGCTTTTTGCGCGTTGGCCTTTGCTTTGGGGAAGGCCTCATTAGGCGGCATGGCGGTGTTGGGAACAGATCCCAAGAGAGCGTAGCAGTCCGCCAAGCCCGCGTAAGAGGGCGCGTAGGTCGCATCGTAGTCGATGGCTTTTTGAAAATAAGAAATAGCTTGCGTCAGGCTCTGTGTATTGCGTTGATTCCACAGAATGCGCCCGTTTATGTACGCCTCGTAGGCTTTGGGGTCTACCGGATGTTCGCGTTGCACGTTGTTGGGAAGTGCAGCCAGAACTTTTCGCACAATGTCGTTTACAGGCGGGCCGATGGGCGCCTTGGGATCGATTTCGTGTTCATCGCCGACGATGCCCGTCTGGTCTTTGCATAACACCAATTGATCAGTGATGACTAGGTTGTTGCCTTCAGCGCGAACCGCACCTGCAAGAACATAAGTTGGCTTTGGATCACTACGTTCACAGGTTTGCTGAAAGCTGAGCTCAGAATCTGCCGGCGTCAGTTCGACAACGCCCAGCCGCCGTGCATGCAAGTCGCTCAATCGGGTAAACATCTCTTCTGTCATGATCGCGGCCAACCGGCGCGCTTCAGGATCTGCTCCGGGCGTTTTGAATTGCTGGAGAGCCAGAATCATCCTCGTCGGCGGAACAATCCAATAGAGGGCATACAAAACGCCGGCCCCCAGAAGCAGTGTCGCAAAGATCGTCAGCACACTCCGGGGGGACACCGGCTTTAGCTTCTTCCGGAATCTCTTGCGGATGGGCTCAATCAGCAACGGATGTTTGACATCGAGCACCGGGTCTCCCTGCAAACCTACCCGGGCCAGAATTTCAGTAAAGCGGCGGTCTGACCGCAGGTTGTCGAAGACCGACCCAACTTTCAGATAGATCAATAGCCCGTCACGCTGCTCAACCGCCCGGTCCAGCCAGTGAAAGGCATCATCGATCATTCCCAGGCCGGCATACAAAATGACAAAAGCTGTGGGAGGCACATAGCGCTGCTTCGCCACGGCACGTAGTTCGTGCAAGATATCGAGTGCGTCATCCGTTCTCCCGGCTGCCGCATACACCTGGCCCAGGAACCCTGACCAAAGAGGTCTTGACCCCGCGATCGTCAGGGCTTGCTTATACTCGTCAATCGCCTCGTCGAATCTGCCCTTTCGTCCGAAGGTCAGCCCGAGTACTAGATGAGAGAGCGGCCACTTGGCGTCCATCGCCGCTGTCTCACGAAGCTGCTCAATCGCTTCCTCGTTCTGTCCGGAGGCATAGAGCAGCAACCCCAAGCTAAAGTGCATGACCGCAGACAATGGGCTTAGCTGGCGTGCAGTCTTAGCTTCGAAAAAAGCCTCTTCAAAACGCCCCAAAACCGCCAGATACGTGGAGTACCAGTAATGGGTGCCGGAATAGCCTTGGTTTAGTTCGAGCGCCCGCCTGAACTCCTTCTCCGCGCCTTCCCAGTCCCAGTCGAATCGGAATTTCACCATCGCCAGCGACAAGTGCGCTTCTGCATTCGTGTCGTCGATGCTCAACGACTTGAGGGCGGCCTCCTTCGCCTTGGGCATGATTTCGTTCGGCGCTTTGAGACCATATTCCCCCGTGCCCATAAGCAGTAGACAGTGAGCCAAGCCCGAGTACGTGAGGGCCGATCCCGGATCGATCTCGATGGCACGCTGGTAATACTCGACGGCCTTCCTGAAATCCTCGTCCGTCACCTGGTTATTCCAGAGGTATCGGCCCTTCAGGTAAAGATCGAACGCCCTCGGATTGACCGGAGCAGTCGGCGTCAAAATATCGGGATCAACTTCGGCGGTCTCCCAGAGCGAAGGATGCAGATCGGAGTTGTCAGAATCCCGGTCGGCGTCAGGAGCCAACAGTTCACTCGAAGTTTGGAGTTTGGCCAGTATCTCTGCCGCGATCGCCGATGCCACTTGCGATTGCAAGCTCAGGATGTCTCGAAGATCGCGATCATAGCTCTCAGTCCAAAGGTGCTCGTCCGTGCGGCCATCAATCAACTCAGCCGTGATACGAACCCGGTCGCCTTCGCGGCGAACCGAGCCTTCCACGACAGCATCCACGTTCAATTCGCGCGCAATTTGCGGAAGCGTTTTCTGAGCGTGCTTGTACCGCATTGTTGAAGTGCGCGAAATTACGCGCAACCCGCCCACCTTCGCAAGAGCGGTGATAAGCGATTCGGTCAATCCATCCGCGAAATATTCCTGGTCAGGAGAACCCGAAAGATTTTCGAGGGGCAACACCGCGACCGAGCGAATTGCAGCGGGACGGGAGGGCGCGACCGGCCTCCCCGGAGCAGGACCGCCGGGCTCAATCGCCTCAAGGGCTGCCCGTATTTCGTTGACCTGCTGATATCGCTGGCTCACTTCCTTGCGCAGGCAGTGATGGATGATATTGGAAAGCGGCTCGGGTAGGTGTGCGGGCAGCGGCAAGGGGGGCTCACGCAAAATCGCAGACCCCAATTCAACAATGGTGGCTCCTTTGAACGGCATTTGACCGCTGGCCATTTCGTAGAGCAAGACGCCAAGGCTCCAAATGTCGCCACGTTCATCGCTGGGACAACGTTTCAGCACTTCCGGGGGCCAGTAGGGTGGAGTTCCAGCGATCGCCTCTGAACTCTGTTTTGAGTCGAGGGTTTCCAGCGCACTGGGAATCTCGACGCGGCGTTGGATCTTCGAAAGTCCGAAGTCGAGCAACTTGATGTGGCCATCTCGCGTGACCATCACGTTGCCGCTCTTGAGGTCTCGGTGAATAACCCCATGCTCATGGGCGCACGATACCGCCCGCGAAATCTCAATACCGTAGGCAACGACGAGTTCGAAAGGAAGTCCCACACCCGCCGGGATGACATTGGTCAGAACTTGTCCTTCGACGAACTCCATCACAATCCCGGCCTGACTGGGTTCATCGACAAAATTCTTGATCCGGCAGATGTTGGGGTGATCGAGAGAGATCGCGATGCGCGCTTCCTGTTCGAGCTGCCGGCGGGCAGCTTCGTCAGGAATCTTGTCTTCGCTAACGAGCTTGATGGCGTCGATACATTGAAGCCGCGGATCCCAGGCCCGGTACACAACACCCATGCCGCTGACCGCCACCAACTCCTGAAGTTGATAACGACCGAAGTGCCTGCCCGTGAATGGAGTGTCCCCTGACAATGCGGCAGATGTTAGATCGGCAGCAGCGGCAAGTCAATGAATTGTGAGGGTAATCGTCAGAGACAGCTGGTTTAGATCAAGCTATGTCTTCGCAGGTTGTCGACATGATTCAGGGTCGCGCGCCAGGGGTCATTGGTCGACGCGGCTAGGTTTCTCGCTTAATTTCTCACAACCCGATCTCGCAACCTTGCCAGTCTCTTGATAACTTGATCTTTGCTGTCATCACCGCCCAGGGGGTCGACGGCACCGTGATCTTGCTCTTTTTCCCAAGTATTCAGACTCTTTTGGTACCACGATTCAGCTTCGCGAAGATCCCTGACTTTGTCGCTTGATGAAAGCTCTCTCTCGCTTAAAGCCTCGTATGCGCTGCCCATCGCTGAGTAGGACTCTGCCTGGCCTGCGATGGCATAACGATTCTTCGGTTCGATTGCTTCGAAAAGCGAAATTGCCTTTCGGAGGTGTGGGAACGCTTGTTGAACTTTGTTGTGGAGCATGAGTTCATGCGCGATCCCCATCTCCGCAAACCCAAAGTTGTCCCTCGCCAATGCATTGGTGGGGTCGGCGGAGACTAGTTTTGCGTAGATCGCACGCGCCTTATGGTTGTAATCCAGCGCTTGATCAACATCCCCCTTCTTCTCGAGGAGGGGAGCAATATATTCGTAACCTTCCCCGAGATATTCGCGAAGTGTGGCATTGGTTGGATCCGCCGCGACCAATGATTCCAGAATCTGCAAAGCCTTCTTTACATTTTCTAATCCGTGAGTTCGATCGCCCGTCCGAAACTGCATTTGACCCAATCCCAAATAGTCGCCAGAAAGATGCATGCGAGCGATCGGGTTGGCCTTTGGACCAGTTGCGATGGGTTCACGGATCGCCGCCGATCGCTGAAAGTTTTCCAGCGCTTGGGCGTAATCCCCCGCTTGCCTGAGCACGCTTCCACTCTGCCAATAAAATCCTGCCAGCCATTCCTGATATTTGGGATCGTTGCTTGCAGCGACAAACGCCTGCGCTAACGGTAGGCCTTTACGCAAATCCTCGAGTGCAGCCGGGTAGTCTCCGGCGTCTTGCAGGGCGAAGCTCAGACGGAAGTAGTCACTGAGGAGTTCGCTGCGGGTTTGCGGATCGTCCGGATTGGCGGCAGCTGCTGACTCGCGGATCGCCAGCGCCTTCTTGTAGTTTTGCAGGGCTCCCGCAAAATCCCCAAGGTTGGCCGCTCCGTTATATCCCAGCACATCGCCGACACGATCATAGGCAGCCGCCAATTCGCGCTGCAGAGACACGTCGCCGCCGGCTTCCTGAGACAAGCTATCCAGGTACTGGAGTGCCCGGCTTACCAGGAGCTGTCTAGCCGGCGTCGCTCCAGGCAAGTCCCTGATCGAATCGTGAATCTCGAACATCAAGGAATTTGCGAGCTTGCGTACGTCATTGAAGCGCATCTCTGCCCGGGCGCGCTGCATGCCGGCAATCTGAGCCTGTTCTCGAGCAGCATGAGCTTCGTACAAGGCGACCGCTAACCCACATATCAGGGCCAGAGCCGCGACGGCAGAACCAACAACGCCGACCTTGTGTCGACGGACGAACTTCGAAGTGCGATACCAAGCGGTGTCATTCCGAGCCACAACCGGGACATTTTCCAGATACCGCCGGATGTCTTCGGCAAACTGTCCGACCGATTGATAACGGCGCGCATGCTCTTTCCGGAGCGCCATGAGCACAATGTTGTCGAGATCGCCAGTTAGCTGTTTGCTGAGTTTTTCAGAATAGCCACTCCTGGCACCGTGGACAGCGCGGGTGGGATCGGCTGGTGATTCGGTTCGACGAACGGCAACGCTCGGCCTTTCCGGTTCATCGTCACAGACCGCTCGAGCGACTTCTGTCGTGGTTGTGCTGAGCCCGTAAGGGCTTCGAGCAACGAGGAGTTCGTACAAAATCACGCCCAGCGAATACACGTCGCTGGCGGTCGTCATGGGCTCGCCCTTGATCTGTTCTGGACTAGAGTAGCGGGGAGTCAAAGCTCGAAATGCAGTCAGAGTCGCGTTGAATTGGGGAACGCTCGGGTCGTCGTCAATGATTTTGGCGATGCCAAAATCGAGCAGCTTTGGCGTACCGTCGGGCGTTACGAGAATGTTGCCAGGCTTTATGTCGCGATGGATAATCAGGTGCTGGTGCGCATACTGCACCGCCGCGCAAACCTTCGAAAAAAGCTCCAACCTTTCGTTGACCGAAAGAGCGCGTCTCTCGCAATATTCCGTAACCGGCTGACCTTCGATCAACTCCATCACGAAAAACGGCGTGCCGTCTTCGGTCGTGCCCCCATCAAGCAAGCGGGCAATGTTTGGGTGATCGAGGCTAGCGAGAATCTGCCGTTCGTTTCTGAAGCGCTCCAGGACGAAGGCGGAGTTTTGTCCCGTACGGACGAACTTGAGCGCGACTTCCTTTTGATACTGATCGTCAGCCCGAACCGCGCGGTACACCTCACCCATACCGCCCGCGCCAATTTGCTCGACGATTTTGTAAGGTCCAACTCTACGCCCAACCCAGAAATGCCCGTCATCGGGTAAGACTGCGGCTGCGGCCACGCCGAGTGCTGTGTGCTCCAGGAATCCTTGATTCATCTGCTTCTCGTCCGCCAGCAAGCGCTCGACGTCGTCCCGAAGGGAATGGTCTCCCGCGCAGTTTTGGTCGAGGCAGGCATCCCGCTCTTCGGGAGGTACTTCCAAAGCCGTGGCCAGCACTTGCTTCACCTGCTGCCATCGCTCGGGAGTCATGCGGAAGACCCCTCACCCATGGCCTGGTGTAACCAGAGGCGTGCAGTGGCCCAGTCCCGCTTCGCCGTGGCCGTGGAGATTTCGACCACTTGCGCCGCTTCCTCGATAGAGAGGCCCCCGAAGAAGCGAAGTTCCACGATCTGGCACTGGCGCGCATCAAGGGAGGCCAGTCGCTTCATGGCATCGTCCAAGGCAAGCAAATCCAGAATCGCCTTCTGAGGAGCAGCGCCATCCGCAAGAAGTACGGTGACGGCGCCTCCGCCCCGCTTCGCAGCCATGTGCTTGCGGGCATGGTCGACCAGAATCTGCCGCATCACCCGCGCAGCAGTTGCAAAAAAATGCACACGGCCTTGCCAGTCCACGGGATCTCGATCGGCATTGGTCAATCGAAGATAGGCCTCGTGGACCAAAGCCGTCGGCTGCAAAGTGTGGCTGCCGCGTTGCCCGGCGAGGCATCTGCGCGCAATCCGGCGTAGTTCGTCATAAACCAAGGGAACGAGGGCGTCCCCGGCCGCGGCATCACCCTTGCTCCAGCGCGCAAGCAGATCGGTCACAGGGTAGGACGAAGGAGGTCGCACGAGTCACCCCAAGGCGCGGAGGAGGAACCGCCAAGTGGACATAGACGTTATCCCGCTTCCAGAAGAAAGTCAATGAACGTAAAACTCTGAGAAAACAGGCTCTTTCCCGCGTGGACGGTCGCAGATTGCCCTCGGTTCAAAATCTCCGTGAGCCAGTTTTCTCCCGCTTTGCGTTTCTATCAATAACAGGGGCAACCGCGAGTGCACCGGGGACGCCCCGGCTTTCTGTGGGGAGGATCGATGTGGAGACCCACACGTCGCCTTAGGGTGCAGGTGGGGTCAGCGAACGCGTACGGGCTTCTCACCGCAGCATTCATGAGTGGCAAAGGACGCTGGCTCGCCATACAGATCGGCAGCGAACTGGAGCAGCTGCGTGCGCTGCAGATCGCGGTGCCGTATGCGATGAAGGCCGCAGATGCGGAAAAGCTGGGGGGCTTTCCGCGCTCGGCCTTCGTCCTGTCCGCTTCAGCGGGGCGCAGTGCACCGGGCTCGGCCAAAATGGATGGTTCGATCACCTCTGCCTCTCGCGGACCTGTCAGTGATTCTGGGCCAAGCTCCATTCCCATCGCCGGGGGGACATGGTTGCAAATCGTTCGTAAGTGTCCGACTCAACTTCCTTCGAGAATGTAGATCGAGCTAAAGGGGCAAATTATGAAACACAGTAAGGCATCTCAGTTCACCCTGCTTTTTCTGGTCATTGCCGTCGCCACATCCGTGGCGCAAGCCCAAACTTTCACCGACCTGTTTGATTTCGACGGCACCGCGCACGGATGCTGCGCAAGCTATCCCGGTGTGCTGGCGCAGGGCCGCGACGGCAACCTATACGGCACAACCCTGCAGGGCGGCGCCAACGGGCGGGGAACCGTTTTCAAAGCCACCCTCAGCGGCACTGTCACCGTCCTCCACAGTTTTAATGTCACCGACGGCATGGGGCCACAGGGCGGTTTGACCTTGGGAATGGATGGGAACTTTTATGGTACGACGAACGGGGGCGGAGCGAATTCCAAGGGTACGGTCTACAAGGTCACCCCCTCCGGCACCTACACCGTCATCCACGACTTCACCGGCACTGGCGACGGCGGATTCCCGCACGCCTCTCCCATCGCCGCTCCCGATGGTAACTTGTACGGCCCGGCAGGACTTGGCTCGAGCGGCATCATCTACAAGATCACGCCCACGGGCACGCTCACGCCCATCGCGACCTTAGGATTGGAGTCCGACAGTACCTTGACTCTTGGTGTCGACGGCAAGCTCTACGGCGTCACCCAGGTGGGCGGCACGAACAACCGAGGTACTGTTTTTTCGGTCACCACCGCTGGGGTTCTTAAGACAATCTTCAGCTTCAACGATCCCACGGGAGCTACGCCGTACGGGCCGATCCTGCAAGCCGTCGATGGCAACTTCTACGGCACGTCATACACCGGTGGCAGTGCCGGCGGCGGGGTCGTTTACAAAATGACGCCGGCGGGGGTATTCACGGTGATTCACAACTTCGACAGTTCCAATCGCGCGCTTGGTATTAACCCCATCACTGGGATGGTTCAGGGCAGTGACGGTTTTCTCTACGGTGTTACCGCTGGTGGCGGCGCATCGTTTGGTGGAACCATCTTCAAACTGAAAACCGATGGCTCATCCTTCGCAGTGGTTCACAGCTTTGACGTCACCCATGGGTCTTCTCCGTACTCTCTTCCGACTTTGCACACCAACGGGAAGATCTACGGGCTAACGAATCTGGGCGGCGCGCACAACGATGGCACCCTCTACAGTCTTGCCAACGGCCTTAAATCCTTCGCTTCGCCAGTCGTTCGTAAATCCGCGAAGGTCGGCGTGACGGTTGGCATTCTCGGGCAGAATCTGACCACTACGACCCAGGTGTTGTTCGGCACCGGAGCGGGAACATTCACGGCCTCCAGCAATACCTACATGACCGCGAAAATCGTGGCCGGAGCAACCACCGGACAGATCACCGTGAAAGAGCCCGGTGGCAATCTGCTTTCTCCGCAAAAATTCAAGATCGTGCCGTCGATCACCAGCTTTACTCCGCCGAACGGACCGGTGGGCACAAGTGTGATCATCACCGGTGTGAGCCTGAGCCAGACCACAGCGGTGAAATTCAACGGGAAGGCAGCGACCTTCACTGTGAACTCCGACACACAGGTGTCAGCAACAGTTCCGACTGGAGCCACCACCGGAAAGATCTCCGTTACTACTCAAGGAGGGACTGCCACCAGCACGACGAACTTCACGGTGAACTAGCCCGGGCGACGCATGCTCGCCCGATCGAAGGGATGAAACCGTATTCCACCTCAGTGGCTGTGGCCTAGTCACAGCCACGGGGTAGAACCCATTGTCCACGGTCAATGTCCACGGTCAATAACGATATCCCTAGTTCTTCTTCACTGCTCCGGAGTGACCGCTGCGCCCCTTTTTCATCTGCCTGGTCAGCCATGCCTTTGCGACTGCCCAATCTCGTTTGACGGTTGTGGCAGAAATGCCTAACACGTTGGCGATTTCTTCGGTGGAGAGCCCCCCAAAAAAACGCAACTCGACGACGCGGCCCTGTTGTTCGTCAAGCTGGGAGAGTGAACGCAACGCGTCGTCCAGGGCAACGACATCCGCCGTCCGAACCTGGGGCAGAACAAGGGAGGCATCGAGTTGCACGGTGCGATCGGAGCCGCGCTTGGCCGCACCGTGGCCCCGGGCGTAGTCCACAAGAATCTGCCGCATCAACCGGGAGGCGACGGCGAGAAAATGGGCGCGATTCTCGGTGTCAAACGGGCGCTGGTCGAGCAGTCGCAGATAAGCCTCGTGAACCAGAGCTGCGCTTTGCAGAGTGTGCTCGGGACGCTCCCGCCGCAGGTGGTATCGCGCGATGTCGCGTAGCTCTTTGTAAACCAATGGAACCAACTGTTCCAATGCGTCCCGGTCGCCCGCACGCCAACGAACTAATAATTCCGTTACTGGTAGGGAATGTTGTTGATCCACTGTGAAGTGCGTCCCAAATGAAGTGAGGTAAAGATAACCGCGTGGCCTGGTCCAGTCAACGCAGAGGGCGGAGTCAGTTCCGGGAGATCCAATTTCTTCGCGCAATACATGGTTCCCATCTGGTACGCTGCAAAGGCTATGCGCCTTCATCAAAGCCTGCTTTTCGTGACCGTATTCACAGTTTCCGCCTTGGCCCAAAACCTGAAGCCCGCGGCCGACCGCATCGCGGCCCAGAATAGTCTCTTCGAAGAGCAGTACGAATCCGACCTTCGGAACTTCCCCGAGCGAGCCACCGCCTACGGAGACTACCGCTACAACGACAAGCTGGCTGAACACTCCCTCGACGCTATAGTTCAACGTCACAAAACTGACGAAGACTTCCTCAAGCGTCTAGAAGCGATCCCGACCACGGGCTTTTCCGACCAGGACCAACTCTCCCACGACCTCCTGGTTCGTGTCCTTCAACAGCGTATTGCTGATTTTGATCTCGAGGAATACGAGATGCCGATCAATCAGCAGAATGGCGTCCACACAAGCCTTGCGGATCTGCCGCTTTCCGTACCCTTCGACTCCGTCAAGCACTATGAGGACTACATCGCGCGCCTTCACCAGATTCCCCGCGTCCTCAGCCAAACTACAGAAGTTCTTCGCGCCGGCATGGCGGACAAACTCATGCCCGTGCGATTTCTGCTGGAGAAACTTCCGGGTCAGTGTGAAGGGATTATTGACAGCGCTCCATTCCTCCAACCGACCAAGAAGTATCCCGCGGAAATCTCTCCCGCCGACCAGAAGCGCCTGACCGATGAAATCACCAATGCAGTCAACAACGAGGTATTTCCGGCGTACAAGAAATTTGAGGCCTTCTTGCGCTCTGAATATGCTCCCCAGGGGCGCACCACGCTATCGATCACTTCGCTGCCGGATGGCGAGAAGCGCTATCAAAATGACATCTACGCTCGCACCACCACCCGTTTGACGGCAGACGAGATCCACCAGATCGGCCTCCGAGAGATTGATCGCATCCAGGCCGAGATGACGGTGATCGCCAGGAAGGCCGGATTCGCCGACCTGGCCTCCTTCCGGGCATCCCTGAAAACCAATCCCAAGTACATTCCTACCTCGTCGGAGCAGATCCTCGAAGACTTCCGCCACTATATCGCGCAGATGGAGCCCAAGCTGTCGAGCCTCTTCACGCTCCTTCCCAAATCGCCGGTTACTGTCGAGGCCATACCCGCATTCCAAGCCGCGGCCGCAACCCACTATGTCACCGGTACGCCGGATGGAAAGCGACCCGGCCGCGTGGTGGTCGCCACCTCCAACTTCTCCGAGCGCTCCCTCATCGACGACGAAGCGATTGCTTACCACGAAGGCGTTCCCGGACACCACATGCAGTTGTCGGTTCAGCAGCAACTCAACGGGTTGCCCAAATTCCGGCTCCACAGTCTTGGCTTCAATGCATACGTCGAGGGCTGGGCTCTTTACGCCGAGCAACTCGGCAAAGAAGTTGGCTTCTACCAGGACCCGGTCTCGGACTATGGCCGCCTCTCTTCGGAGCTGTTTCGCGCGGTCCGTCTGGTGGTTGACACAGGAATTCATTCGAAGGGATGGACCCGTGATCAAGTCGTGGACTTCTTCCGCAAGTCCGGAGCGGTGGACGAGCCCACCATCCAGTCTGAAACCGATCGTTACATTGCGTGGCCGGCACAAGCCCTCAGCTACAAACTCGGGCAGCTCAAGATCCGCGAACTGCGCGAACGCGCGCAGAAAGAATTGGGCCCCAAGTTCGACCTCCGGACTTTTCATGACGAGATGCTCGATGGTGGCACTCTCCCTCTCGACCTTCTCGATGCCCGCACCGATAAATGGATCGCGGAACAGAAGGCCAAGTGACGGCTGTGGGGAAAGCCCTCCTTCTTGCGAAGTGCCGCGGATTCGAAGGCAGGAACAGCCTGACTCAGGCATTTGGAGCGCAACTCCGTGCCCCGAGTCGGGTTAGAACTGCATCTAAGTTTGTGGCTTGCCCGGCCTGATCCCGATTACAATGGCCTCCCGGGCCGGTCACGCTTCCAACAGCGAGGTGGTAGTTCGGACGCCAGATTCTTGCAAGTGCTTGAAAACCTTAAGTATTGAGGTGGAATTTGCCTCTTTTGGAAGCTGGCCCGCTCAATTTTGAAGCTTATGCACTTACGGTGGTTGACGTTCGCCGCAGCAGCCGCGCTACTCCTGACGCTGGCGCGAACAGCGGTTGGGCAAAATACGACGCTGATCACGCTTGACCAGGCCATCGATTTGGCACTGGCGCATAATCATTCACTCAAGGCTAGCCGGACGCTCATCCTTCAGAACCAGGACCAGGAGATTACGGCCAATCTGCGACCGAATCCTACTCTCGGTGCAGACACGCAGTTCGTCCCATTCTTTAGTCCTCAGGATTTCTCTGGGGATAACATAGACACCGTACAGCAATTCGACGTTGGAATCAGCTACCTGTTCGAACGAGGCCATAAGCGACAGCGTCGCCTGCAGGCAGCCCGCGACCAGACGGCGGTGACCCGCGCCCAGATTGCCGACGCCGAGCGGACTCTGGCGTTCAACGTAGGACAGCAGTTTGTCAGCGTCTTGCTCGCGGAATCCACCCTCCGATTCGCCCTTGAGGATCTAAAAGGCTTTCAGCAGACCGTCGACATCAGTGCGACACAACTTAAGGCGGGATTCATCGGAGAAGGCGACTATCTAAAAATCAAGCTCCAGCTTCTTCAGTTTCAGACCGATGTCTCCTCCGCCCGCCTGGCAAAAGTGCAGGCACTCACCGGACTGCGTGAACTCTTGGGCTACGATACGGTGCCAGCCGACTTCGATGTAGTCGGCGACCTGGCATATCAACCGCTTCAAGCCAAGCTGGAGGATTTGCAGGCACGGGCGCTGCGCGAGCGTCCTGACTTTCGAGCGGCTGAATTGGGAATCACCGCGGCGCAGAGCCAGTACCTTTTGGCTAAGGCAAACGCCAAAGTGGACGTGAACGGCACATACGACTTTACTCACGTGTCTGGAGAGAACACGGCTTCGATCTTCGCAAATTTTGAGTTGCCGATCTTCAATCGCAATCAGGGTGAGATTGCGCGTACCAATCACGCACTCATCCAAGCCAAAGAGCAGCAGCAGTCTGCCAGCGATACTGTTCTTTCTGATGTTGCCAACGCTTTTGAGGCGGTTAAGAGCAACGATGAAGTCGTGCAACTTTACACGTCCGGCTATCTCAAGCAAGCGCAAGATTCACGTGAAATCAGCGAGTACGCTTACAAGCGCGGCGCTGCCAGTCTTCTGGATTTTCTTGATGCCGAGCGCAGCTACCGGTCAACTCAATTGGCATATCGCCAGGCCTTGGCCAGCTACATGACCGCACTGGAGCAGTTGAAGCAAGCTCTGGGATCGAGGAACTTGCCATGAACAGGTGCAAGCACAAGAATTGTCAGAAGAGGTATCGGCGCCAACTCTGGGAAGTGCTGGCCATCGCTTTGGCGATCATGCTGGTGTCTGCGGGATGCTCAGACTCAGGGCCAAGTGCAGCTAGCGCCAAGAATTCAACTAATCCGGAATTATTCACCATCCCGCCGGATCAGATGTCCCACGTACAAGTCCTCAAAGTTCAGCCTACGACTCTCAACCGCAGCCTGCGACTGACCGGTGCGGTTGCCTACAACGGTTTTCGTACCACCCCCGTCATCACGCAGGTGAGCGGACCGGTCAGCAAAGTGGTAATTGCTCCCGGGCAGCACGTACACCAAGGCGAGCCGATGTTGTACGTCTCGAGCCCGGACTATTCGCAGCTTCGCACGAACTATTTGAAAGCCAAAGATGCTTACGCGTTGGCGCAAAAGTCCTACGCGCGGGCCAAGGATTTGTATGAGCACAAAGCAATTGCCGAGCAGAACTTGGAACAGGCAGAATCGGCAGAGGTGCAAGCCAGCGGCGATCTGGCGGCAGCGCAAGCCGCTCTGAAAGTGTTGGGAATTACGGATCCCGACGCCCTGGTGCAAACACCTCCTTCCTCCGAGGTTCCGGTAAAGGCCCCGATCGGCGGCCTGGTCGTCGAACAGGATGTAGCCGCGGGACAACTGATCCAGCCCGGTTCCACACAATGCTTCATGATCTCCGATACGAGCAATGTGTGGGTGTTGGTCAATGTCTATCAAAAAGACCTGCCGTATGTGCGGGTCGGAGATACCGTGACGATCCAGACGGACACCTATCCGGAATCGTTCCATGGCCGTATTTCTTATGTAGCCGCTTCTCTGGATCCGAACACACGCACGCTCCAAGCACGCATTGATACCAACAATCCTGGCGAGAAGCTGAAGAAGGATATGTATGTGGTAGCCATGGTCAACGCGGGCAATATCGCAAATGCGATCGCGCTGCCAGATGCGGCGGTCCTCCGAGACAACGAGAACCAACCCTTTGTTTATGCCGCAACCTCTTCCAACCAATTTGGCCGACGCACGGTGACCCTGGGAGAAAGCTTGAATGGACAAACCCAGATCACCGGTGGGCTCAAAGCCGGAGACGAGGTCATTGGTGATGGCAGCTTGTTCCTGCAGTTTGCAAATTCACTGCAGCGCTGACGACTTCGTACCGAACATCGTGGTAACGACGCAGTCAACCAGACGTAAATGAGGATCGTGTTCACGGCATCTGAATGATTCATCGAATCGTCCAAGCGGCATTACGACAAAAGTTCCTGGTGCTGATGCTGACCGCTTTCATAACGGTCGGCGGGATCCTGTCGTTTCAGCGGATGCCGGTGGACGCGTATCCTGATCTATCGCCGCCTCAAGTCGAAATCATCACTCAATGGCCCGACCACGCTGCGGAAGAGGTCGAGCGACTGGTCTCGCTTCCTCTCGAGCTTGAGATGAACGGCGTTCCCCACATGGTGGTGATGCGCTCCATTTCGCTCTATGGACTGTCTGACATCAAGCTGACGTTCGAGGATAATACCGACGACTACTTTGCACGACAGATCGTGTTTGAGCGGCTTGCACAAGCTACTCTTCCCACTGGTGTCACCCCAAGCCTGGCGCCGCTATTTAGCCCGAGCGGCCTGGTATATCGCTATGTGCTTGAGAGTCCCGATCGCAGCCCGCAGGACCTCAAGACGATTGAAGATTGGGTGGTGGCACGGGCCTATCGCTCCGTTCACGGCGTAGCCGACGACTCTGGTTTCGGCGGCACGGTGATGCAATATCAGGTACTTCTTGATCCGGCGCGGATCTATGGATATCACCTGACCGTTCCGCAAGTGACCGCCGCTCTGGCAGCGAACAACGCCAACGCGGGTGGCGGATTTTATTCGCAAGGTGGGCAGTTCTACTATGTGCGCGGCATCGGGCTTGTGCGCAATACCGAGGACATTGGAAACGTTGTAGTCGGTGCCAACAAAGGCGTTCCGATACGGGTGCGCGATGTAGGAGACGTCACGATCGGGCACGCGCCGCGACTGGGTCAATTCGGCTTTCAGAAAACCGACGATGCGGTCGAAGGCGTCATCCTCATGCTGCGCGGGGAGCAAACACAGAACGTCCTTAAGGCAGTGCAGGACAAGACGAAAGAACTGAACAGTCAAATCCTGCCTCCCGATGTCAAGATTCATCCTTACTACGACCGTAGTGAACTGGTGTCACTGACCACCGACACGGTGGAGGCTAACCTGCTCCGTGGAATGGTGCTCGTTCTGATCGTCTTGATTTTTTTTCTGGTCAGCTTCCGGGCCGCCATCATCGTTGCTATCACGATCCCGCTGTCGCTGCTGTTTGCATTCATCGTTCTCCATGCGCACGATGTAGCGGCGAACTTGTTATCCATCGGCGCCATCGACTTCGGCATTGTCATCGACGGCACAGTGGTGATGATGGAGAACATCTACCGGGAACTGGCGTTGCGGGAAGGGCAAGACTACAAACTCAATGATGTGATTCTGATAGCCGCGAAGGACGTCGACCGTCCAATCTTTTATTCCGTCGCGGTGATACTCGCGGGCTATCTGCCTATCTATGCCTTGACCGGGCCGGCCGGGAAACTGTTTCATCCCATGGCCGAAACGATGTCGTTCGCTCTAGTCGGAGCCTTGATCCTCACGCTCACACTTACTCCGGTGTTGGCTTCGTACTGGTTCAAGGGTGGCGTTCGTGAAAAACCGAACCGCGCCTATGAGTGGATGAAGCGGAAGTATGCGACCCAGTTGGATTGGGCGCTTGATCGCCCAAAAACTACCCTTGCGATTGCCTCAGTCATTTTTGCCGCGACTCTGTTGCTCGTCCCTTTTATCGGTGGAGAGTTCATGCCTCACCTTGATGAGGGAGCACTCTGGGTGCGGGCCACCATGCCGTATACGATTTCCTTCGAGGAAGCCAGCAAGATCTCCCCTCAGGTTCGCGATATCTTGTTGTCCTATCCGCAAGTCACGATGGTGGGTTCAGAGTTAGGCCGCCCCGACGATGGGACTGACCCTACTGGGTTTTTTAATTGCGAATTTTATGTTGGCCTGAAATCGTACAAAGATAAGTCCTGGAGCGGCGAGGTCAGCGACAAGAAACAGCTCATCGAATCCATCAACAAGAAACTGATCGCGTTCCCCGGAATCATTTTCAACTACACACAGCCCGCGGAAGACGCGGTGGACGAAGCTCTGACTGGCCTCAAGAGTTCGCTGGCGGTCAAGATCTACGGTGAAGAGCTGACTGTGCTTCAGAACAAAGCCATCCAAATCAAGAATACCCTGGCCCGTGTGCCCGGCTTTACTCAGCTCACCGTCGTGCGCGAACTTGGCCAGCCAAGCTTACTTGTCGATGTCGATCGCGACAAGATCGCGCGCTACGGAATCAACGTCGCCGACGTTGAAGCTGTGATTTCCGCGGCGGTGGGTGGCCAGGCCGTCACGCAGGTCATTCAAGGGGAAAAGCTGTTTGACCTTGTGGTGCGCATGCAGCCACAGTTCCGCAGCAGCGCACATGAAATCGGGAATCTTCTGGTCGGCACGCCAGACGGGCAGCAGATCCCCCTCAGCCAATTGGCCAACATTAACCAGGGAAACGGCGCTTCGTTTATCTATCGTGAGAACAATTCGCGCTATATAGGCGTGCAGTACAGCATCGAAGGTCGCGACCTGGAGCGAGCCGTGCGGGACGGGCAAGAGGCCGTAAACAAGGCGGTGAATCTGCCGCAGGGCTACCGGTTAGATTGGGGCGGCGAATACAGCCAGTTTCTCGAGGCCAAAGCGCAGATGTATTTTATCGGTCCACTCGCCGTGGTCCTGATTTTCATGATCTTGTTCGCGCTTTACGGCAACTTCAAGTTTCCCGTCACGATTGCGCTGGGCGTGATCATGACCGAACCCGTGGGTGCGCTGGTTGCGCTCAAGCTCACGCATACTCCGTTCAGCGTGTCTTCCGTTCTTGGGCTCCTGGCATTGCTCGGTGTTTCAGTCGAAACCGCCGTGATTCTGGTGTCCTACATCAACAAACTAAGGCAAGAAGGACTGAGCATCCGCAGCGCCACGCGAGAAGCCTCGCTGTTGCGGCTTCGCCCGATCATGATGACTGCTCTGGTGGCCTGCCTCGGGCTGCTCCCAGCCGCACTCTCTACCGGGATTGGCTCCGATACGCAGAAGCCTTTCGCCATCGTCATCGTCGCCGGCTTGATCTCCCGGCTCTTTATCGGCTTCTTTGTCAATCCTGTGTTATACGAAATAGTAGCTCGGGAAGGGGACGTACTCCAGGTGTAGTCGATCAGGCCGTTGATTGACCGATCGGGCTAAGGGTCATGCGTTGCTGGCATACTTCCGCGCTCGCCTTCCCAACGCGAGTGCCGTCTAGTGAGGCTCGCCCTCGATAAAAACCAACTCGGAGCTGTTCGGCCAAGCGAGCGTGACTCTTAGACCCAGCTCCATGAGTTCTCGCCCTGTGGCAGAGCGATCGGGACTGCTGTGATCATAAAACCGGAGCCGGTAGCGGCCTGCTGGCTGAAGTCCTTCCAGTGCGAACGAGTGCGTATTGTCACTCTCAACCGTTCCGCGAAAGGCATAGACGACGCCCCGCTGGCGGTCTGGATCCCAGTATTGAACCCCGTCCCAGTGGATGCCGTCGGGGCGCGGTGAAATGTGATACAGGCTGGCATCGCGAATCAAAGGACGCAGTTCTCTCTTGTACAGATCGACTTCTTTTCTAGCTTCGGTGTGTTGTTCCGTCGACCAAGCAGTCGTGTCAGTCATGATCGTTAGCCATCCCATCATGCCGCTACGGAGCATGTACCGAAAATTCTCGATGCGGGCGGTTGGCCATTTTTCGACATAGCTCTCCAGCATGGCAGCGGGCAGCACGTGACTCGTGTCGTAAAATGCGCGCCGGTTCGACAACGGATCGTACGTGTCTGTAATTGAAAAATAGTCGCCGTGGGCTGCGCTGCCGAAGTCAACCATCCTGCCGCCGTCGTTACACATCTCCAACAGGAGCCCGGGATGATTCCTGCGCAAAGTGGAATAAATATCGTAATAGGCGCGAACCGCATGGTAGCTGACGTCCGTGGAATTTGAACTATCCACCCAGTAGGATCCCCACGACTTATAGATGCATTTGTTCAGCGGATCAGGCGCCGCGTGCGGATGATCGGTACGATCGCATCCATGTGCCACCAGATAGCCGTCGTGTTCCAGCATGTCGAGATGGTAGTCCGTGACAATGCGTTCCACTTCGCGTTGCGCCCACTGCTTCGCCTCAGGTACGCCGAGATCAATGGTCTGCCCTTTGAACGGTTCCGGCTTCCAATCGGCCGGAAGGTCGGTCACCATCCAATCGTGAACCTTTGGATCGCGCGCATTCAGCGCTCCGGGTTCGGTCGATAAGCCGGCCTGAGTCCAGTCAACCCAAAGGCCAAATTTCAGCCCGTGCTTGTGTGCGTCGTCTGCAATCACAGCGAGGCCGTGCGGGAATTTCTGCGGATTCGGATACCAGTCGCCAACGCTGCGAAACCAGCCGGCATCGACATGAAACATATCCACGCCCATGTCGGCAGAGTCACGAATCATGCGCCGGGCAATCTCTTCATTGATGTCCATACCGCCGCCCCAACTGTTATTGACCACTAACGGATAGTTGGGGTTCTTCCAGGTCTGCGGATTGCCAAGAACGGCTCGCACCCAGCGGCGAAGGACATTTCCCGCTCCATCCGGCCCTCCGCGGAAGCCGCCAAGGAACACTATGGGCGTCTCAAAGATTTCTCCGGGCAAAAGGCGAGTCCGGAATGGGGCCGGATCCGGGTTCAATCCTGCCCCTCCTTGAAGAGAATCCTTTTCCCTTGCCAGGGAAATTCGCGTGCGTCCGCTGAATTCGATGCCCGCGTACCACCCGGAGCGAACGGTATCCTTTCTTTGAACAAGCGACCACGGGATGATTTCTCGGGGTTCATCGTCGCGAAGATCACCATAGGTGCTGGAGGTGCCAGTCCAGTGGTAGCCCTCGACAAGCGCAACCTGGTGAGTGCCGACTTGCGACGGAGTGTTCGCGCCTTTCTCAACGAACCAATGGTCCAGCGTGGACTGGGGATCGATTTGCCAGTTGAACGCGAGGCTGTCCTGCAACGGAATCCAGATTTCCTGAGTGCCCAGGTTCGCGATACGAATCTGGTGCTCAATTGGGCCGTATGCTTGAGGAGTGCGCCACTCCCAGGTCAGGCGGAGCCGCGGAGAAGCGCAATCGTAAACAAAGGCGACCCGCTGCTCACCGATCTGGCTGGCCTCACCATTGAAGTTCCAGTGCAACGGGGTTGCTACGTTGGCGACGTCCGCAGACGCAATCAAAAGCTCAGAGGTGCGGTTCTCCCATTTCGGCTGACCCGGGACCACAAGACTCATTAACCGGGGAGCATCAGCGGAAGCTTCCATTGAAAGCTCCGTGTCAGACGTCTGAAGCCGGGCGGTTGTTTGGCCGATGACGGGGAGAATGCAGGACAGGCACAGCACTCCAATCCCGCTCATACAACTTCCATCGAACATAGCTGAAGTTTACCGCTCAACGGCCCAAAGATCGAAGCTGTAACGCGAGTCCGTTCGATGTGGTATCGTTTGCCCGCTATGAA
The DNA here is from genome assembly GCA_035695545.1 of Candidatus Sulfotelmatobacter sp. Lineage (GTDB taxonomy): Bacteria > Acidobacteriota > Terriglobia > Terriglobales > Acidobacteriaceae > Sulfotelmatobacter. The sequence continues at coordinate 39,544 of DASRRV010000360.1, forward strand.
ATCGTTATTCCTGATGCTTCTCTTGATCGCGCTGGCGACCCCGCTACTCACGTTTGCCCAGTCCGGGACTGCTGCCAGTGGCGTGCCGGCGGCAGCCCAGTCCGCGTCGCCTCAAGCGCCGGACCCCGACGCGTTCTACCACCTCGGTCCTGATTCCCTGCCGCAAGATGGCGTCCCCAAGGGTGAAATCCGAGGGCCATTCGCGTTACCTAGCAATGCCTACCCCGGAACGCAACATACCTATTGGGTTTACGTTCCGGCGCAGTACGATCCCGCCGTTTCCGCCAGCCTCATGATTTACAACGACGGACAGGCTTTCATGAATCCCGAGGGTGAGGTGCGCGCGCAAAACGTGATGGACAATCTGATCTTCCGGCGCGAACTGCCGCTAATGATCGCTGTTTTCATCAATCCCGGCCGTCGTCCGGATCAGCCTGAGCCGAACGCAACCGAATGGGGCGACCACACTACGAACCGGCCCACAGAATACAATTCGCTCGACGATAAATATGCCCGGGTTATTGTCGATGAACTCATGCCGGCACTCGCCAAGGAATACAACATTTCCAAAGACCCTGAACGGCGCGGCATTGGCGGGTCGAGCTCGGGCGCTATTGCGGCTTTCACTGTCGCGTGGCAGCGGCCAAACGAGTTCCGTAAGGTCCTGAGCAACGTCGGGAGCTTCGTGGACCTGCGCGGGGGTAATGCTTATCCCGATATCATCGGCAAGAACGATAAGAAGCCGATCCGCATTTTCTTGTGCGATGGTCGCAACGACAATCGCGGCCAGCGACCCGGGGAGCCATACACCGACGCGAAGGACTGGTTTTACCAGAACGTGCGAATGATGGAAGCGCTTTCGGCCAAAGGCTACGACGTGAACTATGCCTGGGGCATCAACAAGCACGGCCAGAAAATGGGTGGGGCCATTTTGCCCGAAATGATGCGCTGGCTGTGGCGCGATCATGAGTTCTCAAGCGACCCGAACAACTCCGTGGAACGTTCTTTTGACGTTCCGAAAAAGAAAGCAGAGAAACCGTAGTTTCCTTGCGGCCCAGATCCCGTCATTTGTCGATTAGAGTGCCGCAACTCTGCGCTGCACCAGCAGAAAATACAATGCGACAAAGATCAGGACCATTCCATTGGCAGCCAACACTATCGGCGCCGTAAACATCGGAACGAGCCATCCCGACAACAGATTCCCCATCGGCATTCCTCCCCGGAATGCGCAGTTGTACACGCTCATGACTCTCCCGCGCATCTCGTTCGTGGTAATCAATTGCACCAGCGAGGTCACTGTAGCAAAGACCGCCATCATGGACGCGCCCACGAGCACCAGCATGACATAGCTCAACGGAAGCCATCTGGAAAGCGAAAAGCCCGATATACCGCCTCCCAGGCAAATGAGTATCGTCAGGGCAAACCGTCCTTTATTGCCGATGTTGCCCTTCCCGGCAACGATCAACGAACCGCAAATCGAACCGATGCCCATCAGGGAAAGGAGATTGCCGTAGGTCTCCGGACCGCGGTGGAAGATGTCTTTGACGAACACAGGAATATAGGTTCGCATGGGCATGCTTAACGCCGTCATGCAGAATGCCAGCACGGTCAGCGCTTCCATGGAATTCTGCTGGCGCACAAACTTGATGCCCTGCTTCAGGCTGTTGAAGATCGACTCAGCGGACTTCTCGGGCAGAAACCGCGCCGAGATGATGGATAGCGAAATGATCGGCGCCAGAAACGAGACGGCATTCAGTCCAAAACACCACTTCTCGCCCAACCTCGCCAGAGCCACGCCCGCCAGTGCGGGGCCAATCGTTACCGCCATATTGAACTGGATCGAGTTCAAGGCAATGGCATTCGGCATATCCTCTCGCTCAACGAGGGTCGGGATGAGCGCCTGGTAGGCTGGTCCGCCAAAAGCCTGCGCCAGGCCCGAGACAAACGAGAGGCAGAGAATATGCCAAACGTGGACCACCCCGGTGGCAACTAGAATCGTTAGCAGAGCAGCGCTCGCCATCTGCATGTATTGAGAGACGAGCAAAATCTTTCTGCGCTCGATGCGATCGGCCACCACGCCGCCGATGAGTGAGAAGAGGAAGATGGGAATGCCCCCTAGAAACTGGTCGAGCGCGAGTAGAAAACCCGAATGGCTCAGACGATAAATGAGCCACCCTTGCGCCACGATCTGCATCCAGGTGCCAATGCTCGACGTACAGGCGCCGAACCACATCAGGCGGAAATCTCGATATTGAAATGCCTTGAATACCTTGCGAAAGGTCGACGCTTGCATGCTCCGCCTGTCTAAGAGGTGGTCGACGTATATCTTCGCACGGCTGTCAGCGCCTCGCCTAGCGGGGAAGATATGTCCTGGGGATAGGTACGCGTAGCGACTTCATCAGACCGCCAGCTTGTGCAGATACGGAACGCTGGCTTTCATCATTTCGAGGTTCATTTCGACGAAGTAGTTCTTGATACCGCCTGTTCTCGCCGCGGAAAAGATCTTTTTCCAATCCAGGCTGTCCTGCCCCACGGCTGTCACTTTCTTGGTTTCCGCCGACCATCCTTGCACGTGCATCGAAATGAAACGTCCAGGATATTTCGTGAAATAATCGGCGGCGTCGTAGCCCTTGCTGATGGTGGATACCTGGAACTGAAACTTCACCAGCTTAGGATCGAGAAGTTCAAACAGCACGTCGTAAGTACGCTTGCCCTCAACTGTCGAAAGCTCGAACCCCTCATTGTGAAGTCCCTGTTGGATGCCAGCTTTGGCCGATTGCTCTCCCATCTTGTTATATTCGTCGGCAGCTCGCTTCACGTCGTCCATCGTCGGCTTCTCGGGCCCGCCGAGGCTGGGCACCAACATTTGTGTGAGACCCACATCTTTGGCCCAAGTGATTCGGCCCTCAAGATTCTTCCTGAGCTCGTCGATGCCAAAGTGAGAACTGACGCATGAGACACCCGCATCGCTCAGAAGCCTTCTCAGCTCAGAGGTTTTGTATTTGGCGAGCCCCCCGAACCCATACTCGGCATAACCTTCCGGTGAGCAGAGTTCGATCGCCTGAAATCCAGCATCGCTAAGCTGCTTCAGCGTGCCGGGAAAATCCTTGGCAATCATCTCCCTGACCGGCCACGTCTGGCATCCGATTGGCATACCCAGCGGATTGGCACCCAACTCCAGTACGCCTGCGGAAAAAAAGCTGGCCGCGGCCGTGTACGTGGCAGCACTTTTGACGAACTCTCTTCTCGATATAACCGACATTGATGCCTCCTAACCTACCGATCACTTGAGTGTTTGGCTGACTCTGTGGAGCTTAGAGTTCCCAACCCTTTCGACGTTCAGGCCGAACCCACTTTTGTGCAACCTCAGAGTTCACACTCAAGTTCGAACGATCCCAGTTGAGCTTTTGTCCCAGGCGAGACGCGACATTTCCCAGGAGTAACGTCTCGGTAACGAGACCCTCGAATTCGAAGTTCCCTCCCGGCTTCACTTTGCCTCCCTTGCAGGCGTCGAGCCATTCGCGTTCGTTGCCAGGGGACCGCGGCAGGGTCTTCGGCGGCTGTTTGTAGCTGTCCATCTTCGATTGGGGAATAATCTTCGGATTGCCGCCGTTGAAGGTGCAGAGAATTTTTCCCTTGTCTCCGATGAAGAGGAGCCCTTCGTCCTCCTCCTCACCAGTTCCCTTTAGAGGACGATTTTCTTCCAGTTCCTCGGGTCGCGCCGGCTTGAGTCCACCGTCATACCAGGTGAACTTCACTGGAGGCATATCGCCGCGAGCCGCGAAAGTGTAGCGGATGATCGAGGCCTGTGGATATGTCTCGTCGTAGCGGTCGCTGGAACTCGACTCAACACTCACGGGCGCATCCAGCTTCATGACGCGAAAGATCGTGTCGAAACTGTAGGAGCCCATGTCGCCGAGCGCGCCGCAACCGAAGTCGGCCCACCCGCGCCATACGAATGGTAGATAAGCGTGGTGGAAAGGCCGTTCCGGCGCCGGGCCGAGCCAAAGGTCCCAATCTAAGCCATCCGGCACCGCCTCGGTTTCTTTAGGGCGCTCGACGCCTTGTGGCCAGAATGGACGGCTTGACCAGTTCTGGACCTCACGTACCGGTCCTATGGCGCCATCCCAAATCCACTCGCAGAGCAAACGCGTGGATTCCGACGCTTGGTTGGCAACTGCGATTTGAGTTGCGACGCCTGTTTCGCGAGCGATTTCGGCAATGCGGCGAGCCTCATAAATGGTGTGCGTCAGAGGCTTCTGGCAAAACACATGCTTGCCCTTCTTCATCGCCGCCGCCGACACGGCCGCGTGCAGGTTGTCGGTCGTACACACCACAACCGCATCTACGTCTTTCTGCTTCTCCAGCAGTTCGCGGAAGTCAGTGTAGGCCGCGCAGCCCCGATACTGCCCCGAGCGCTGCTGAGTGCCGTAATAACCATCGACAATCTTCTGGCAGGGTTCGCGGCCCGCAACACCGCTGGTTACGCGGAGAGAATGGCTCAGCTGAATCGGTTGGTCGGGACTGAGCCAATCCCAACCGCTGTCAACGCCGAGCAACTTTCGTACGGACTTGCAGAACTCATGCGTGTCCCACTGCGGGTAATCCGCGCCGGTCTTGTTGACATCGCAGACTGCGACGCCCTGCACGTCGGGTTCCCGCAAGAAACGAAGCATCACGCGCAACCCCTGGGCGCCGACGCCGATGAAAGCGATATTGACTTTGTCGCTGGGCGGCACATAACCTGCGCCACCCAATACGTGACGCGGAACAATCGCGAGACCTATCGCCGCTGTAGAGCTCTGCAATATGAAATTGCGTCGGGAAATCGCGCGATCTACAAAGGTGCGAGACCGAAGCTGATTCTTCACTGTCCCCTCCTTGTGAGCCGCTCACCAACGACGATCTGGGCGGCCGTGGCTCTTCGCGGCGAGTTACTGCAATGCCGCCTCAACCCGGATACTGTAAACGAACTTGAGGCTCCGCGTGCGCGAAAGTTTTGGGCGTTCGCCTAGGCGGACGCGAGAGCGGACTCCGGACTTCGCAGATCGAATGATCTGGCCGCTGCTCCGGTTCTAGGCTCTCTTGAGAAAGACTATCGAAGTGGCGCGTCCTTCAGAAATTGGATTAGATAACGCGGTGTCACTCGCTCGCCTGTACCATTCTGCATCAAGGCATTGATGCTCTGGCCGGCACCGCGCGAATAGAAGTTGGCCTTCAGATACTCGCCAGCCTGGGCGTCCCAGTTTCGGCCGAATTGTTCGTCCGTTTTATGCTGAATCTGGTGCGCCACCATCTCGCCCACGACGAAGCTTTGGAGATAGATTGGATCGGAACCATACATCGGATTAAAGGCCCACACCGCAGCGTCATGCATGTCGACGCCGAGATATTTGGCATGCATGCGGTTATAGACGGCGGAGGGATCCTGGTTGGGATCGGCATAGTCCTCGAACTCAGACAGGGAATCCGCAATTGTATTGCGCACACTGAAGAGCATCTTCTCGCGATAGGCTGTTTCGACAATGCCCGCCTGTTCTGGAGTGAGCGCAAACAGTTTGGTGTTCACCTCCGGACGATAGAGCATTAGCGCGATCACTTGCGCAAGGCCTTCATCCACTGGCTCGGCATAATTGTTACGCAGCAGGAACGACGGCTCCGCCATCATCTGATAGTGCAGGGCGTGGCCAGTGGCGTGCAGTAGGCGGTCATAGAAGTAGATCCCTGAATACCGGTTCGCCAGTATCTTTACCTCTTTTCCATAGAGCACCGGATATGCGGCACCACCAAACTCAAGTCGGCGACATGCATCTCCACGGAATCGAGGTTGTACCCCAGAGTCGTTGTGAGTTGCCGGGCCTTGGTCCAGCCCTCGTCGGTTGAAAACTTCTGCGATTCAAACTTGTTGGTGAAGTTTGAAAAGTAGAACTCCAGATCCCATGGTTCTATTTTCGCGACGCCAAGTTCGTGTCGCATACGCTCGAGCAGACGCTGATATTCGGGCTCGGTGGCTTCCCGGATCTGTTCGAACCACCCAAACAGCGACTCCACTTCCAGGCCTTTTCGATGCAGCATGAACGTGGAGAACAGTTCGGCCGAGTACTTTCCTGCCAACTGATTGCGCAGCTTGACGGCGCTTTGAATTCGTTCGCCATTGGCCGCCGCAATCTGGCTGGTTGCCCGCCAAGCTTGCTCACGCAGTTTGCGGTCGGGATTGTGCGCCAGCAGATCGGTTACTTCGGCCCGCGTCAACTGCCGGTCGCCAAAGGTATAGCGAGTGGCGTTCTCCTGCCGTGTGATTTGCTCGACGACGGCAGTAAGATCGGGATCGTTTGTGATTCTGGTGTAGACGGCTTCATTGAGAAACAGGTTGCGCCGTGTCTTCAGGAGCGGATCGGAGAAGCTCGCGCGCTCGAGGTCCTGGAGAAAGTTGTTATCCGAGACAACGGCGCGAATCTGCTCTTGAATCGGCCGTGACGACAGGTTCTGGTTTCCTAAGGCGATCTTGTACTCGATGCGCCAGTAGTCGGCGTACAGGCTCTCCAACTGCTTTTCCCTGCCATCCAAGTGGGCTGCGACCACAGTGGGGTTCTCGGCGACATTCGCCGACAGCAGCAACAGAGCCATCAATATCCGTGCACCCATGGACTCAATTGGACCACGGCTATGCGCCACATCGCGAATAAGAACCGTCGCCCAGCAGTTACATTAGTCATAGCAACTTAACGCCGGTCGTTATTCCCTGTGGCGCTGGAAGGTGACCCTCCAAGCTATTAATGAAGCGCACGCATGCCCCTGGCAGTTTTCGGGACTCTACCTCTTGCAGGGAGTAAAACTAGCCCTTCGTCGTTTTCTTCCTTGGTTTTGTAAGTGGGCGGATCGTTCATCGCTTGCTGACGTCTATCATATTGTCGTCCGCGTTCCGATCAATGAGCTTGTTGTAGGGGTCGATACCGGCCAAGGTTGGCGCCTCGTCCACCGTGATTTCAAATGTTTTGTGCTCTTCCGTAAATTTCTCTTTCTTGAGATAGAGCGGTTTCTCTTCATCTTTTTTCCCGCTAAAGACTCCGATCTCGATGTAATCAGAGAGGGGCATGGCATTCTCAGCACCGTTGCCATCAGCTTGCACCTTGCGAGCCTGGACCTCCAGAGTGACTTTGTACTTGCCGTCGGGGGTCTTTTGCGAAGTGGCCGAGATGGTTTTATTGTCGTAAAGAACGATGCGATTGAAACCGTCGTCGACAAGGTACTGAAGCTCGGGCGGGGTTTGCACTCGAATGGCATCGACCAGCATTCGCGTGTCGGGGTAGGTGTTGTCTTGGGAATCGGGCGCGTGAACAGGATCGCGCGCGTCGACCTGGTTGTTGGCGTTCGTATAGCGGTACTGCATGAGGAAATTGTGGAGCGCGAGATTGAGTTTGTCTTCACCGATGTAGTCGGCAAGCGTGTAGAGGATCTGGCCGCCTTTCTGGTACCAGACGTAGGGCTCACGCTGCACGAGCGCGAGCGGCGGCTCATGACGAACTTCACCGCTGCGCCCCCGAAGATAAGCATCGAGTTCGTGGCGGAGGTAGCGATGCATGAGATCGCGGCCGTACTTGTGCGCCATAACCTGCAGGGCCGAGTACTCGGCGAGGCTCTCTGACATCATGCTAGACCCCTCGGCGTCGGCTCCGATGAGCTGGTGCGCCCACCACTGATGGCCGAGCTCGTGGGCGGTAACAAAATAAGTGAAGTCGATGTCGGTAGGCTTGATCACTCGACCGATGAATCCGATGCCTTCGGAATACGTGATGGTGTTAGGAAAAGACTGGGCGAAGGTACGGTAGCGCGGAAATTCGAAGATGCGATACTGCGAAAACTGGTAAGGACTGAAGACGCGCTGATAGTAGTCCAGGCCTGCACGAGAACTCGCCAACATGTCGTCGACGTCGTAGGTATGCGCGGGATCGTAGTAGACCTCGAGGGCGACATCACCGCCCGGCCCGTGATAGGTCTCCTTCTTAACCTGATAACGTCCTGAGATGTACGCAAAGAAGTCGAGGATGTGAGTCGATCCCATGCTGTACTCGAAAAAGTGACGACCCTTGGCCTGCCATTCACGCTGAAGATACCCGGGGGCCACCGCAACCTGGTCGGACGAGGTACTGACCACGGTGTGATACGTAACCCAATCGGACTCCCCGCGGAAGAAGACGTTGTTCACGGAGTGCAGCGCATCTCCGCGATGAGCCATCTCTTCGAGAAGTGGAAGGTGCTGTTCGCGGCGACGGCGCGGATCATCCAGCTCTATGTTGGTGTTATAGCCGATATAGGGAACGTAATCAGAGTCAAAAAAGGTCCCGTTGTAGGCGAACTCCGGCGGCTCGCTTCCATCGCGGAAGCCGTGGGTTTGGTGGCCAACATTGCAGGACAGGGTGATAGTCTCGCCCGGCGCCAGGGGCTGGTCGAGAGCGTAAATCGAGTACAGATTGCGGGGTGCAGAACTGACCAGATGGAATGGTCGGTCGAATTGAACATTCGTCGTCGACTGCCTCTGATCGGTGACATGTATCTGGGCGATCGGCTGGTTCGACTTGTTCTCGAGGGTCATGCGGACGTTGCCGTCGAACGAGCGCCGCTCCGGATAAATGTTGATATTGGCATCGACTGCCGTGACCTTGGGTTGCAACAGATTCTCGTATTGCTTGAACTTGCGTTCGTAGTCGGCCTGAATGCCGCGCCTTGCCTTGGAGTCGAGATACTCGTTGAGGATGTGAGCATTGTAGAAATACCAGCCTCCGGAGCCGACCGCGATAACCGCAAACAGCAGCGCAAGTGGAGCCAGCCGCGGAGCACGAGTGAGAGCCATGCGGGCACGAGCACGCAGCGAATCTTCCGCGCCGCGTCGCGCCAGAGCCATCGATACGACACCCAGCACCGCCATGATCGCCAGCCAGTAAACGATCGACCAGAACAGGGCTGGGACGAAATGCCCGTACCCGTTCATGTCGGAGTACGTATAGGTAGGGGTCTGTCCAATGAGGTAGAGAGTGTTCTCCCAGCCAAAGTTATAGAGGAAGGGCATGAGCACAAAAACACCGATCAAGATGGCGTAGCCGACGAATTTGTTTGATACGACGGTTTGGATGAACAGTGCGAAGAGCGTGAATGCAATGAGCTGCGGGAAAGTTACGACGTAGAGTTCCTTGAAGTATTGGAGGAGTTCGTAATGGTAGTAGCCGGCGATCGTCTGCATCAAAATGCCGACGAGCATGGCCACGGCGAGAAGGACAGCCTCCACAGCCAGGACAGCGGTCAAGCGAGAGAGCCAGTCCGTGGACTCGCTCATCGGAAGCGCATCATGGATGCCATCGAAGTGCGTGTCGCGCTCTCGCCAGAGCAGTTCCGCCGAATAGAGGCCGGCCACGATGAAGAGGAATAGTAGAGCACTGCCTTCGACAGCCTGCACCATCAGATAAGTGACCGGCCAGACGTTCCGTTCGGCAACACGACCGGCGAAATAGCCGTTGTTGATTCCAAAGGCCAAGAGCAGGGCGACGAGAGCCCAGAAGGGAATGTCGCGGAAAATGTTGCGCATGCGCAGACGAGTTAGCGAGATGTACTGGGCGAAAGTTGTTGCCGCACCAAATGCGCGCCGAACTTGAGGTAGGCGAGCGACTACCAACTGACGAACCGGCAAGGCTTCAGTACGTTCCTGCTCCTTCGCCTTGGCGGCGCGCCGGCCCTGGGAACGAGCGGTAAGAGCCTCGACCGACATGGGAAAGAGCGCCCACACCGCACCCAAGGCCAAAAGCCCGACGGCGAGCCACAAAATGCGGTTGTACAGGAAGACCCCACTCGAGAGGGCCGGGGACCAGGTAACGAATAACGTGTTCTTTTCAACGACGGTCCAGTAGCGCGTAACGTCGTCGAACATGACGAGGCCGATGGGATCGAGGATGCCGGACCAGAAACGTTCGAGCGACCGAGTGGCAGAGAAAACGGTTAGCCCGATCACGTACAACATGAAAAGCGCGACGCCTTGGAGGTAGACAATGAAGATCTTGCGTGAAAGCGCGGCAACTAGAAAGAACCCCGAACCGACAAAGAATATCTGGACAACGAGGATAGAGAAGAAGGGCTGAAGGTACGCTAAGAGATGATTCGGTCCGATGCGCGTATGGTCCGCCCAAGGAGCAAATGTGCCGAAGAAAGTCCCAAACATCATTCCGGAGAAGGCGAAGACAGTCGTCACAAACGACCCGGCCCAACGTCCGCCGAGATAGGCGAACTTGGAGATGGGCTGGGTGAAGAGTATTTGATACGTGTCGCGCTGGAAATCACGGAGGACGGAGGTACCGAAGATGGCGGCAATGATGATGATGCCGAATAGCGAGGCTCCGATGTCGTTGAAGGCGTTTGAATACGCGGTATTCAGCAACACCTTGCCATTGCTATTGCCGATGGGACCGAAGCTTTCCGAGGCCACGCAGAGGAAGGAAAACGTAAGCCAGATCAGAAAGTACGCATAGGTCGAGATGCTCTTGAATCGGAACTTGATCTCGAAGGTGAAAAACTCCCAAAACAGTGCCATAGCGAGTTCCTCGGCGTTGCGATGTATTAGCTCGGAAGCTGGCGCTTGGCCTGCTGCGACAGGTTGAGGAAATAAACGTCTTCTAGTCCGGAATCGACCGCGACGAAACCGTTACCCGGCGAGCTGTCCGCGTACACTCGAACCTCATGCTGCCCACCGACTAGATGAGTCGAGATGACGTGGAGCTGAGTTTCCAGAGCATGAAGCTCTTGATCGGTAGCAACCACCTTCGACCAGATCTTTCCGTTGAGGGCTGCCAGCGTGTCGCTGGGAGCGCCTTCCAGGAGCAGTTCGCCTGAGGCGATGATGGCCATGCGCGGGCAAAGCTGACGAACGTCATCCACGATGTGGGTCGACAGGATGACTGTCCGATCGCTACCCAGAGAAGAAAGGAGGTTCAGGAACCGATTGCGTTCTGCAGGGTCCAAACCCGCCGTGGGCTCGTCAACAATAATGAGACGGGGATTGCCGAGAAGTGCTTGCGCGATTCCGAACCGCTGCTTCATGCCGCCGGAAAAAGTCGACAGCGCCTTCTTGCGAACGTCCCACAGGTTGGTCTGCTGGAGTAAGGCGTCGACCGTCTCTTTTCGCTCGGACGACGACGGCATCCCCTTCATGACGGCGAGATGATGGAGCATATCCAGCGCGGAAATCTTGGGATAGACTCCGAACTCCTGAGGCAGGTATCCGAGGACGCGGCGCACCTCGTCCTTCTGGCGCAGGACGTCGATGCCGTCAAGATGGATGGAGCCCGAGTCCGGATCCTGAAGCGTTGCTACCGTGCGCATCAGAGAGCTCTTGCCCGCGCCGTTGGGGCCCACCAGACCGAACATGCTGTTGCCGATCGAAAGAGAGAGGTTCTTGAGCGCCTTCACTCCATTTGGATAAGTCTTGGAAAGACCTGTGATTGTCAGTGCCACTACTACCTCCACATTTTGAGATTGCGGCGATTCGGACGTGCACCAAATCTACGACCGAGTACGAGATGGGCAGATATTCTACTACCCACTGAAAAGACAGGAGTCCCTTGCGGTTTCGCGAAGGGATCGGTTTCTGAGGTCAGCCAAAAGAAGCCACAGCCTGCTCTAGGTCGCTGAAGACTTCGAAAAGATTGAGCAGTCCGGTCATCCGCAGGGTCTGGACCGAGAACTTGGAAGGGTTCAAGAGTTTCAGGGACCCGCCATGCTGTTTGGCGGCAGTCAGGCAACGGACCAACAGGCCTATGCCGCTGGAGTCGATCATAGAGACTTCTGCTAAGTCCACCACAAAGCGGATCTCTCCGGCGGCCATCATATCGTCGCAGGTCTGGCGCATGCGATCGACGGACTCCCCGAGGTTAAGCCGGCCGCGCAGCTTAATAATCTTCACGCCCGATTGACTGCGAACCTCAAGGTCCACCGAAGCTCCCCCTCTGACGGGTGACAGAGTCAGACTGCCTTCGTCGCAGCTCGGTTTAGGTCGGGTGCCGGTTGACACTCGCCGGGTCGTCTGCTAGAGTGCCGTTCCAACTTAGAAGAAGCACCGCGAATTTGCAAATAGCAAACGTCCCCCGCGGCTCGCTATAAAAGGCTTTAAGACCACTTCATGCCAATCCAGAGTTCAGGGCTGACGCTCAATATTGCTGCGTTATCCGCGCGATTGCTGGAAGAGCATCAAGTTTCATCCCGTGCGCGAATCACAGCTCAGCTCATAGCGGATGCCCTGCCTGGAAGCACCGTGAATTTCTATGCCGTTACACCGTTCGAGGAGGGCGATGTTTGGTCCGTGCTCGCCAGCGCAGGCGAAGAGGCTATACCCGAGGCCGCAATCCCGCTGGAGTCGGGAACGCTGGGCATCCTAGCGCGCGAGATGAAGCCTCTCTCATTCGAGGGCAACCTCCTTAGCCGTGAGGAATACGGCCATGTCAACGTTCGACGGACGATGCTTTCGATTTCCTATCTCCCATTGACCCGGGACGAAGAGTTGATCGGAGCGCTTGAAATCCTGAGCTTCGAGAGCAAACTGACAAAGGGACACCTGGAAACTCTTGGCGCTGTAGCCGAAGTGGCCAGCGGAGCATTGTATGGGGCGCAGCGTTACGAGGACGAGCACCATGGCACTCTGGCATCGATCACTCGCCTCACACAGCTATACGACATCGAGAAAGTGTTCAGCTCGACGCTGGAAATGGACCAACTTCTGCCAATTATCGGTTCCAAGGTCCGGGAGATGCTGGAATGCGAGGCCGTAAACGTTTGGCTCCTGGAGGCAGACGAAAGCCTGCGCCTGATGCAGCAGGCTGGCATCGACCGGACGGTGCAACCGGGCGCATCCCAGAAACCGGGAGAGGGCGTACCCGGCGATGTGTCCGACAACGGTGAACCGGTTCTGATCGAGCGCTCCGAAGACGAACGACTGGCTCGACGCAATCAGGGCGTCGACGAGGGCGGTGTAGCGACACTCATGGCTGCCCCGATCATGGACCAGGAATCGCTCGTAGGTGTCATCGAGGCGACCAATAGGCTGGGGGGAGCACCTTTCGACGAGGACGACTTATTTACTCTCAGCCGCCTGACGGAATCCGCAGCCATTGCGTTGCACAACGCGAGCTTACTGGCAGCGGAGCGCAAAGTCGAAGTTCTCGAGACTTTGGTCACGGTCAGCCACGAGATCACATCGACGCTCGATCTGGATCGCGTGTTACACGCCGTAGTCAACGGTCCTGCGACGGTGATTCCCTTCGAACGAGCCGCCATTGCGCTAGAGCAGCGCGGACGCATCCAGTTGCGAGCTGTTTCGGGAGTTACGGAGTTCGACCCCGCCGATCCCCAAATCGCAGCTCTTAGTCAGATCTTGCAGTGGGCCTCTCTGCTGCAGGAGCCCGAACTCATCACCCAGAACGAAGAAAAGATCTCCGCCGAACGCGAAGAGACACGGGCTAAGTTTCAACATTACTTCGCGCAGACGGGCATGCGCGCGTTTCATGCGGTTCCACTGGCGGATGAAGAGGGCCGGGTAGGCGTCCTTTCTTTCGAAAGCAGCGACGCTAACTTTTTGACAGTGGCCCACCTGGAAATGATCAAGGTGCTGGCCAGTCAGGCTACCGTCGCTCTGAGAAACGCCTCTCTCTACAAAGAGGTTCCGTTTATCGGCGTGCTGCAGCCGCTGATTCACAAGAAACGGAAATTTCTAGCGCTCGATCAGCATCGCCGTGCGTTGCTGATTGCTGGCGCATGCGCTGCCGTTCTGTTTCTGGCGCTCTGTCCCCTACCGCTGCGCGTGGATGGCCCTGCAACCGTCGCACCCGGACATGCCGCGCGCGCCAGTACCGAGGTCGAAGGAATGGTCAAACAGGTCTCCGTAAGAGAAGGAGATCGCGTTCGCAAAGGAACAATCCTCGGAAGTCTTGAAGATTGGGACTATCGTTCCTCGCTGGCGGCCGCGCAGGCCAAGCGAGAAACGGCGATCACTCTGATGAATCGCTCTCTAGCAGCGAATGATGGGACCGAAGCCGGCATCCAGCAGTCTCAAGCCGATTACTGGACGGCAGAGGTCGCACGGGCCCAGGAGCGCCTGGACCGAACGCTGGTTCGCTCGCCCATTGACGGCGTCGTCGCTACGCCTCATATCGAAAACTTGGTCGGCCGGAAGCTGAAAGTAGGTGACACTTTCGCGGACGTGGTCGACAACTCGCAGGCGCTGGTGGACTTAACAATCGATCAGACTGATATCGGGCTGGTGGCAGCGGGACAGAAAGCGCGGGTGAAGCTCGATGGCTTCCCAGCACAAACGTTCCAGGGAGAAGTCCTCGGGGTAAGCCCCTTGGGACGACTTGAGGGAAATAGTCGGACGTTCTATGCGCGAGTCGCGGTTCCAAATCCAGAGAGCATTCTGCGGGCCGGAATGCAAGGCAGGGGCAAAGTATCAACTGGCTGGCATCCCGCGGGAGAGGCCTTCTTTCGTCAGCCCGTCATGTGGACTTGGTCGAAACTGTGGGAATGGTTTGGGTGGTGACCGGTGAGAACTTTGGCATTCGTACTCGGATTGCTTCTTCTAAGCGCATTGCTCAGCACATCTTGCGGCTCAGCGCCGGCTCCGGCTCAGGCAGCTGCCGCTGCTCCGTCTCAACCAGCGCCCGTGGTGACTCCTCCCGCTCCAGCGGATGATCGTTACACCGCTTCCGGTCCCATTGTTGTCGAGAATCAGGTCGACGTAGCCGCCCAACGGGAAGGGGTAGTGGTAAAGATTCTGGTTGACGTCGGAACTCGGGTGCACCAGGGACAACTCCTGGCCAAACTGGATGACCGCCAGGTCTTGGCTGATCTGGAGGCAGCGCGCGCCAAGACCGCCAGCACGGAGGCCGATCTCAACAATTGGAAGGCCGAGGCTAAAGTACTCGAGGCCGACTATCAACGCGCCCGCAAAATGTGGGATGCCAAACTCATCACAGAGGAGCAATTTGATCACGCCCGATACAAAGCCGAAGGTGATCAGTGGGACGTCAAACGTGTCGAAGAACTCCTCATTAATGCGCGCGACACCGAGCACTCTCTGGAGTTGGAATTCGAGAAGACACAGATCACGGCACCCTTCGACGGGATTGTAGCCCGCCGTTACATCCGAGATGGTCAAACCGTGGCTCGGGACGAACGCCTGATGTGGGTCACTGCCACAGGACCCCTACGCGTGCGGTTTACGCTGCCCTCGCGGTTCGTGAATCAAGTCCAGGTCGGGCAGCGGCTAGCCGTCACGGTTGCTGATGGCAATCCCACTCTCGAACGTTCGGCCCGAGTGATCCAGATGAGTCCGGTCGTGGACCCCGCCAGCGGCACCATCGAGGTGCTGGCAGAGTTGACCGGTCCGGTGTCTGAACTGCGGCCTGGCATGCAGGCGGAGGTTCATCTTCCGGCGCACCCATGAACATCGCCAATGCCCTTAATGCCGCTTTGCCCGAATTGCCCGAGCGGGTGCTAAAACGTTCGGTTCCCAAGTTGGACCCACGGGTGATTGCGAAAGAGCAGCTCGAAAAAAGTCAGCGGACCGTCCTGGCCAAGCTGCCCGGAGCAGATAACTTCATCCGCTTGGAACCAGCGCAGTGGGTGCTGCTGCAATTGTTCGACGGCGAGAGATCCTACGGTGAAATCTCGAGTCAGGTATCGGACCAGACCGGAATTTTCTATTCGGAGGACGCAGTCCGCGAATTCGCCGCGTTTATCCAGGCGAATACCGACTTGTTTTACAAGAGCCCTCTGGAAAGAAATATCACGCTTCAGCAGAAGCTGCGCGGCCAGCGACTGAAACGCAAGCGTTTCAAAGTTGGCGATTTCTCCGATATCACGATTGCCGAATGGCCACAGGCCGACGATTTCGTCGCTCGAATCTACCCGTACCTAAGCTGGGTCTACACCTGGTGGTTCACTCTGCTGGCGCTTGCGATGTTCGCTGTTATGGCGTGGATGTGGGCGGGCCGTTTCGGGGAGATCTGGCATGACAGTTTCGAGTTCTACAACTTCACAACAAAGTCGGCGCGCGATCTGCTGGAGTTCTGGGTTCTGTTCGGCGCTATGGCATTCTTTCACGAATCTTTTCACGGTCTCACCTGCAAACACTTCGGAGGAAACGTAGAGAAGATGGGGTTTTCCCTGATGTATTTTGCTCCTAGCTTCTTTTGCGATGTGACTCAAATCTGGATTTACGGGGGCAAATGGGAACGGATCGCAACCGTGATCGCCGGGATTTGGGGCGATCTGATCGTATGTTTTCTGAGTACCGCCGTATGGTGGGGGACCGCTCCCGGCATGGTCATACACAACCTGGCCTACAAGGTAATGATGGTCACTGGCATTGGGGTATCGCTCCTGAACCTGAATCCTCTAATCAAGTTGGATGGCTACTACATCTTCTGTGAGCTCATTGGAGAACCTGATTTCAAGGAGCGCACGTCAGCATACCTCTCTGGCTGGACTCGCAAGCATTTGTTTGGCATGCCAGCGGAAGTCGAGTACGTGCCGCTGCGGCGTCGCCCTTTCTACCTTGTCTATGCCATTCTTTCTGCAATCTACGGCTATCTCCTGTTGTCGTTCTTGATGGCCTTCTCCTACAACATCCTGCACTCGTATTCGCCTGCCTGGGCCTTTGCGCCCGCCGCGTTGGCTGGGTACTGGGTGTTTCGCGCGCGAATTCACAGTTTTGGACGCTTTACCAAGCTGCTCTACCTGGACAAAAAAGAACGTGTCTTAGGCGGGATGACGCCCTTGCGAATTTTGGGCTTTGGAGCATCCGCACTACTTTTGTTGTTCCTGCCGATCTGGCCAGATTTCCAGGACGGCTCTTTCGTTCTGGAGCCTGCAAAACAGGCCGTGGTGCATGCGTCCGTCCGAGGCCGGGTTGTGCAGGTGTTCGTCGACGAGGGACAGCGAGTCGTGGCGGGCCAGCTTCTCGCCAGTCTGGCGAATCTTGATCTGGAGTCCGACCTCGCTCGAGCTCAGGCCGATCTCCGTGTGGCCACAGCTCGCGCCACCCAAAGTCAACTGCGCTACGGAGACGTCGGAACAGCCGAACAGGAGCGCATTCGGCTGCTGCAACAGAACCATAGCCTGAGCGAGGAAGTCGCCAAACTCCAGCTGCTAAGTCCGATTGCCGGAGTTGTCGCTACGCCGCGCTTGCACGACCTCAGCGGCACCTATCTTGACGAGGGAGCGCCCGTCGTGGAACTGATCGACGACTCCGCTCTACGGGCGCGGGTCTATGTACCGGAATTCGCCATGCACGACCTTCACTTGGGAGCACCCGTGCGCTTACACGTGCAATCTCGTCTCCGGCCCGTCGCGGGGGTTCTCCATTCGATTTCTGCCGATTGGGTTCCCCTGGATCCTTCGTTGGCCGAAAAAGAGCAGTTAACTGGGATCAACCCTCCTCGTTTCTATCTGGCTGAGGCTTGGCTAGATCGGGCAGGAGACTTGCTTCCGGGTATGACGGGGATCGCAAAGATTCAGGTGGGACGGCGGAGTCTGGCGGGCCTGGGTTTGAGATTCGTGCGGGATCTTGTCGCTCGGCGCGTTTGGTAATCAGCTTGGGAATGGGCAAGACGGGCCCGACTCCAAAGACACGATGAGGGGCCAACTCCCCCAAGCTGGCCCCTCCTCGTGACACTGAAAACGTCGGGTGAGCTTTATTTCTTGCGCGCCGTCACTTTGGCGGCGACTCTGGCCGTCACTTGCGCTGCCACTCTGCCACGCACGCGGGGCATAACCCGCGCAGAAATCGGCGCATTCACGGTCGGGTTGACCTGCGCTGGGGCCGTCGAACTGGCCACGATCGCCTTCTTGGTGGCATTCAGACTGCTGATCAGCGACTTTTTCTGAATTGACATTGCAAGCTCCTCGTAAGTTTTTATTCGACTTCGTGACGAGTCTTGTATTAGCACGACAATGTCCAAACCGCCGGCGAATCAGCACAGGCGCGACTCTCTTTCAAATCATGAAGATACGAGGGTCGCGACTCGGGACTCCGGAGTGATTGAAGATAAATTTCTGCCCGGCGGTTAAATTTTAACCTTATGTTGGTTAATTTTTAACGGCTTTTCGCATTCCGGCTTTCGCTTCAACTTTCAAGGTGCGGCACAGGTACTTCATGCGTTGAGGATCGAGACGCAGCAACGCGGCCGCTGCGGTTTTCTTCCCTCCAGTGCGGCGCAGGGCGGCATTCAGATACGCGATCTCAATTCGCTCCATTTCGGCATCGAAATCCACACCTTCCTCGGGAATGAGGATTGCCTCCTGGCTGGCCTTGCTCGAATACAGCAACGTCTGGGGAAGATGATGGGCGGCAATAAATGGAGTATCGTTCATCACCACCAGGCGCTGGGCGATGTTTTCAAGTTCGCGGACATTTCCGGGCCAGGGATAATCCTCCAGAATCCCGATGACCTCCGGCTGCAACTGCTTCAGCGGTTTCTTGTTCGAGGCGCAATAGACGCGAAGGAAATGGTCGAGGAGAAGGGGCAAGTCACCCTCCCGCTCTCGCAGCGGCGGGATGAAGATCGGAACAACATTGATGCGATAGAAAAGGTCCTCTCGGAAGCGGCCTTTGTTCACCATATCCTCAAGATCGTCGTTGGTCGCCGCAATGAGACGGAAGTCGATTTTCTTGACCGACCTTCCCCCCAGCCGCTGCGTGGCGTGTTCCTGCAGAACGCGCAATAGTTTGGTCTGCAGGTTTTGATCGAGAGTGGTGATCTCGTCGAGGAATAGCGTCCCGGTGTGGGCCATCTCAATGAGACCAGCCTTGGCCGCTTCGGCCCCGGTGAAGGCGCCTCTTTCGTATCCGAAGAGCTCAGACTCCATCAAGCTCTCAGGAATCGCTGAACAATTCAGACATATAAAGGGCTTATCCTTGCGGTCGCCGGATTGCACGATGGCCTGCGCCACCAGCTCCTTGCCCGTGCCGCTCTCACCCCTCACGAGGACGGTGGCATTGCTGTCCGCGACAGCCTGAATGGCCTGATACACCCTCTGCATCGGTGCGCTGCACCCAACCATTCCACAGAAGGCAGACTTGTTCTCCGCCTGTTCTCGCAGGCGGCGCCCTTCAAGTTGCAGGCTGCGTTTCTCCATTGCCCGCGACAGCACGGCTTGCAATTCCGGCAAATTCGGGGGAGCCACAAAGAATTCGTCGGCGCCCGCCTGACTGGCCTTTAACGATACACGGCGGTCGGTAGAGCGCGTAATCGCCACCAGAACAAGGTCCGCCCGGATTTCCCGCAACTCCTGCAACACCTCAATGCCGTCGTCGGCACCAACCCCGATGCTATCCAGGTCAAGAACGATGCCGTCCAGTTGCGGAGCAGTCATGAGGGCCTGGATCTGCCCTTCGTTTGCGGCTAAAGTCGTATTGAATGTGGAGGCGAGAAAGCGACTAATCTCCGGAAAAATAGACTCTTCATCGGAGATGATCGCAATTGAGTACTGCGCCCCGTTGAGACCCCGTCCCGCCCAGCGCATATCGGCTCCTGCCCTGCAAGGTTGAAAGCGGGGTACATTATAGGTTAATTTTTCACCCACGGGGCCGGAGTTCGTATCCGGGATCGCCCCGCACCGCAATCGCAGTATGACGTCTGACGGACGCCGGGACTTGTGGACCTTGTCCTGAATGAATACTCTGCTTCCGAGGAGCTTTGATGACCAGACGAATGTTTACCCTCCTGCTGATACTGGGTCTCTTCCTGCCCAGCGCCCCGTTGATCGGGCAGTCGGCAAGCGAAACCGTCACTATCGACGGGCACGCCCGCGCTCATTCCTTCCCGCATTTCTGGGAACATTTCTTCGGATCTGGGCGCGCTATTCTCACTCTCCGCGACAGCTACCGGCAGGATCTGCGAGAGGTCAAGCAGGTCACGGCGATGCGGTACATCCGATTCCACGCCATATTTCACGATGAGGTCGGAGTTTACGACGAAGACGCGAACGGGCGTCCCATTCTCAATTTCTCCTACGTTGACCAGATTTACGACGGTTTGCTCGCGAACGGCGTTCGCCCGTTTGTGGAGTTGAGCTTCATGCCAAAGAAGCTGGCCTCCCGTGAGGCTCTGCACGCCTTCTGGTACAAGCAAAATGTTGCTCCGCCTAAGGACTATGCAAAGTGGGACGACCTGATCACACAGACCATTAAGCACTTGGTTGAGCATTATGGGATCGAAGAAGTCTCCCAGTGGTACTTCGAAGTGTGGAACGAGCCCAACATCGATTTCTGGGCCGGCGACCCGCGGCAGGCAACCTACTTCGAACTCTACGACCACACCGCCCGCGATATCAAAGCCGTGAACCCGCGGCTTCGCGTCGGTGGTCCTTCGACAGCGCAAGCCGCATGGGCCGATGACTTCATCCGCCACTGCAGCGAAAATAAGATCCCGGTGGATTTCGTTTCCACGCACGTTTACGGCAACGACAAGTCGGAGGACATTTTCGGCACACACGAAGTCATTCCCCGCGACCGCATGGTTTGCCGAGCAGTCAAGAAGGTTCACGATCAAATCAAGTCCTCCGCGATGCCGAACTTGCCTCTACTCTGGTCCGAGTTCAACGCGAGCTACGCGAACGAACCGGAGGTCACCGACTCCGCCTACATGGGTCCGTGGTTGGCCGACACCATCCGACAGTGCGACGGGATGGTCGACGAGATGTCTTACTGGACCTTCTCAGACGTCTTCGAAGAGCAAGGAGTAGTGAAGCAGCCTTTTTACGGTGGGTTTGGGTTAATGGGAGTGGGCGGGATTCCGAAGCCATCGTTCAACGCCTTCTTGCTCCTACATACTTTGGGCGAACAGCGGCTCGATGCCTCCTCCGAATCGGTACTCGTTACAAAGCGTCCCGACGGCACGCTGGTTATAGCGGCCTGGAATCTGGCTGCTCCTGATGCACCCGGAACACCGAAGGATGTGAGTTTTCAGTTCCAGAATATTCGCGCTTCCAAGGTCCAAGTCACACGGCTCGACCGGACCCATGGCGACGTTCACGCGGCTTATGAAACGATGGGATCTCCACGCTATCCAACGAGGGAGCAGCTTGAGAAGCTGCGGGCAGCGTCTAAGCTTTCTCTGCCTGAGATGCACGACTTGAAAAATGGATCACTTACGCTCAACATTCCTGCGCACGGGCTCGTTCTTGTTGAGGTGAAGAACCCGCGTTGAAGACGGGGGCCTTCGTCGCTCATTTCGGGGCATGAGCACGGCAGCGCGCGGAATCTCGTCTTTATTTCGGAACGGCCGCATAGCCGAATACTGCTTTCTGTTCAAGAAATTCTTCAAGTCCGGCCTCACCCCATTCTCGGCCGTTGCCGGACTGTTTGTAGCCTCCGAAACTGCCGCCGAAATCCGCGCGGGCGCCATTGATGTGCACATTGCCCGCCCGAATTCGCTTCGCGACGCGACGGGCCCGCTCGATGTCTGATGAAGTCACGAAACCGGAAAGTCCATAGGGACTGTCGTTTGCGATACGGATCGCGTCGTCTTCATCGTCATAGGGAAGGATGCACAGAACCGGCCCGAAGATCTCTTCTCGCGCGACCGTCATGTCGTTGCGCACATCGGCGAACACGGTCGGCCTGACGAAATATCCCTTGTTGACGCCCTCCGGCCGTCCGCCGCCCCCCGCGACAAGAGTCGCGCCCTCAGAGATGCCTTGATTGATTAGCCGGTCCACCTTCTCGAATTGGGCCTTGCTCACAAGCGGGCCGATAGTCGTCTCGGCACTTCGAGGATCTCCGACCTTGGTAGCCTCAGCCTCGAGCATCGCAATCGATGCCGCTTCCGCCATCCGCATTCGCGGCACCAGCAAGCGCGTCGGTGCATTGCATGACTGACCGGTGTTGAGAAAACACGCTCGAGCCCCGTCTCGGACGGCTTTCGTGAGATCGGCATCATCCAGGATGATGTTCGCCGATTTGCCTCCGAGTTCCTGCGTAACCCGCTTCACGGTCGGAGCTGCGACCGCCGCCACGGATACTCCCGCTCGTGTAGACCCCGTAAAGGAAACCATGGCCACATCGGGATGAGCGGCGATCGCAGAACCGACGGAACCATCGCCGTTCACCAGATTGAAGACCCCCGGTGGGACTCCGGCCTCATCGAGAATTTGCGTGAAAAGGTAAGCCGATAGCGGCGCCAATTCACTCGGCTTCAAGACCATCGTGCAGCCCGCCGCGAGCGCTGGAGCCACCTTGCAAACAATCTGATTCATCGGCCAATTCCACGGAGTAATGAGCCCGCAGACTCCAATCGGTTCTTTTCGGATCAGGGTTGAACCCTTGAGTTCTTCAAACTTGAAGTATCCGAGAACCTTCACAACCTCCAACAGGTGCCCGAGCCCCGCCGGGGCCTGCGCCTTTTTCGACAGGGTAATGGGAGCCCCCATTTCCTGCGAAATAGTCTCAGCCATTTCGCCACTCTTGGCTTTGTAGATCTCGATGATCCGCCGCAGGAGTATGAGCCGCTGATCGACGGTTGTATCTGAGTACGAGTCGAAAGCGTACTTGGCGGCGGTAACGGCCTTCGCAACATCGGCCGCATTTCCAAGCGAGATGGTTGCGATCAGCTCCTCACTGGCAGGGTTGATTACCGGAAAGTCGCAGCATTCAGTTGGACTGAGCCATTTCCCGTCAATGTAGAACTTGCGACAATCGATCATTTCGACTCCCGTCTAACGGCCCTAACTGCTGATATTTCCATGATATCTCCGGAACACTCTCCTCAGTCCTTTGACCCTAAGCAATGTCGCAAGGCTCTGGCGGTGACCGCGATGGGACATCGCTGTCGTCGGGGCACCCCAAAATGAGATCGGATGAGGATAAGATTAGCGTTGAGGGGCCGAAGGTGCAGGTCAAGGCCACAACAAGACGGTTCGCTAGAAATCCTTTGGAGGTCAAACCACATCGTCGATTTCGGTTGTGTGCACTTTTGTGCGTCGCCGGGGTCTTGCAAGCCGTTAGCGGATGCAGTCGCGACACTAGTTCGCACGTCAAAATCGAGCTGGTCGATCCTCCTCCAGGACAACGAACCCCCGCAGCCCTTTCCCCGTCTGGACCTTACCACTGCCCTCCGGCCGGCGCCCCGATTCTTCAGCCCTCAGCAACAACGGGGCATCATAGGGTAATTCTCACCTGGAATGCGAGCGTTCCCTCCACCCACACTGAGGACAACGCCGTGGGTTACTGCCTGTACCGCAGTAACAAGATGAATCTCGCCAAGGAGAACGCCACATGCAGTGGTTGCGAGCAAATCAATCCGGTCGCAGTCCCCGGTACCGGATGCGTGGACGATCTGGTGCAAGACGGCGCTACATACTACTACGTAGTGACGGCGATCAATGCCGCCGGGAAGCGCAGTTCGTCTTCGAATGAGATCCCAGTAGTAATCCCGAGCACCAAACAGAGCGCCGCTTCGACGTCGACTCCGACGTATCCTCTCTGTCGTACAGTGGCCCCCTCGAAGTGATGGGCGCGATCCGAGGAGTGTGTCGACCCGCGAGACCACCGTGCCACTCTAGTGTCATTGACTCGTCAATTCCGCTGTCGTAACGTAACCGACTACGGGACTGGGGTCCAAACATCGCGGCAGCGTGACCCGCGCTTCGATTCGGTGAACATCAGAATCCGGTCTTCGTGCGCGAAGTAAGCGATTCGACTCGAATGTACCGTGCAAGAGTGACCATGAATAAGCTACCGCCCAATCTCAGTTTCGTTGTCCTCTGCGGAGTATCCCTGGTTCTCTGGTTCCGTCCTCTGGTTGATACGTTCGCGCTGGCAAGTGAGGACTCCAAGTACACGCACATCATCTTGATTTTGCCGATTGTGATTGCGTTGATCTTTCAAGGCTGGAAGGTCGGCAGTGCCGAGCCTCAGTTCTGGCTCCCCGCCGGCGGCCTATCGCTGATCTCGCTTCTGGTGGCGGGAGGTGCACGATGGGGCAGCAGATCGGATCTTGGACTGACAATCGAGATGGCCGGACTTGTCAGTTGGTGGGTCGCGTCATTTGTGTTCTGTTTCGGTCCACGTGCTTTTCGGTCGTTCTGCTTTCCGCTTCTCTTCTTGTTCTGGATGGTTCCGCTTCCGGAGACCGTGTTGGACCCAATCATAGCGGGACTCCAGCATTGGTCAACTCTCGCGGCTCAATTGCTGTTCTGGATCTCCAGGGTTCCAGTATCTCGAGACGCCACCACTCTTCTTATCCCCGGACTCGAAATTGATGTCACCGCAGAATGCAGCAGCATTCGCTCAAGCATGATGTTGGTCGTAACTACAATGGTGCTCTCCTACGTGCTTGTGAGGACCCCGTGGCGAAGAGCTCTGGTGATCGCACTAGCTATTCCTCTGTCGATTGCCAAGAACGGTCTGCGCATTTTCGTTATTGCAATGCTCGGGACGCGAGTGGATGAAACCTTCCTAACGGGACGATTCCACCACCAGGGTGGGATCGTGTTCTTCCTGATCGCTCTGGCAGTGATGTTTCTGATTCTGTGGATGATGCGACGCGGCGAACAGAGTCTCCGGGGGCAGACTGCCTTCTCCGACGCTACTTCCGTACCCCTCCCGCCAGGTTGAACCCCTCGACGACGATCCGCGGATGCTCGCCGCGGGTGTTCATGTCTTCCAGTGTCGTCTGAATGGTCCGCGTTTCTCCCGGCATGAGCGCTACGTAGTTGTCGCTGTAAATCGCCGGCAGAATACGATCGCCGCTCTTCTCCCGCACCGCCTTCACCCGCACCATCAAAGCCGGTGTGCTCGAATGGTTGCCTAGCTCCGTTGTCAGAAGCCACGACTGGCCATGTGTCTCAACGTGCGTTGTAACGGACACCGGAACCTTCGGCAGCTTGCGGAGCGTTCGGAAATTGCCTTCCTCGAGGCCGCGCCAATAGAAGTTCTGAGACAGAGTCTCTCCCGCTCGAGTCAGCCTCAGCCGGACAAAATGCACCGGACTTAAGGTGTCGGGATATTCGATTTTTATCGGGGTCAGCACACTATCTTCAGCGCTGCCCAGAGAGGCCGTTCTTTGCCACTGCGTCGAGCCATCCATGTTGAGAATCTCCACCTGAGCAGTCAGTCCATTGACTTTCCCCGCGCTGTAGTTCACTACCTCCACGTTGTCTGTTAGAGGATTCCACTGGATGTGCAGTGGTTCCGAAGCCTTCTTTGATCCAAAGTATGCGGCCGTCGGCTCGAAATAGTAGTCGTAGGTCTGCCACACGAAGTCGGGCCATGTGGGATGGCTCATCCACAGCAGGAGGCCCATGCGATTCTTACTCTGGGCCTCGAACATGGCGCGATATCCGTCATAGTTTTCGAGTTGCGCCAGTTCCACCCATTCCTCTGCGCTGGCGGCCGGCCCATAACTCTCTTCGATCAATTTTCGATAGGACGCAAGGTTCTGAGCTCCAGTCAGGGTGAAGTCGTGCATCCCCCAGTCGTCGCTCTGTGGCCAGATGTCGGCGGCGGGCATCATTTGTCGCAGGCTATCCATGGTTACGATGTTTGGCATTCCCAACTCGCTGTGGAGTTTTGGCGTGGCCCGCTCGGTGAAATAAAACCTCGCTGGCATCGCGCGATACGGACCGCCGCCACTAACAGGCCCATAGGACGATGCTGGAAAGTAGCGTATGCCGGGGTCGAGCCTGCCGATCAAATCGGTCAGTCCGTCTTCGAGAGGCTTGGGTGGGTCGCCCTCGTTCCGACCGCAGAACAGGCCGATGGAAGGATGATTGCGAATACGCTCAACGAAGTCGGTGGCATTCTTCATAAAAAGATCGTTGTCGTCGGGATCGGGTCCGTCATAAGGATTCGCCAGCCAGAAATCCTGCCAGATCACTATGCCGTACTTATCGCAAGCCTCGAAAAATGCTTCGTCGCCCGTTTGCCCGACCCAGTTGCGGATCATGGTGAAGTTCATTTCTTTGTGATAACGCACCGCCGCGTCGTACTCGCGAACACGGTATCGCAGCATGGACTCCGGGAAGCCCCAGTTTCCTCCCCGGGCAATAAAGCGGCGGCCATTGATGTAAATCTTGATCGCTCCGTCTTCGTCCGAATAGGTGAACTGCCGCACACCGGTCCGGAAAGACTTCCTGTCGGAAACATTGTGGAGTCCTGTCTCGAACGACAGTTTCACGTCGTACAAACTTGGATCCCCGTAACCAGCCGGCCACCACAATTTCGGTGCCTGCAGGTGCAATGCCGGTGTGGTGGATGGGTCGAGCTTCACAGTCAGGTCTGAGCCGGCGGGCACTGTAACGTGCTTAGCGAAGCGAAGGCTACCGAATTCCCCGCGCAGTGTTCCAACCACCTCTTTCCGGTCATAGTTGCGGAGTGTAACCTGGACGTGAACATCGGCATGGCTGACATCGGGAAGGGGCAAGGTCGTGGAGACGAAAGGTTTTTCGATCGTCACTGGGCCGCTGGTGGTCAAATAGACGCCGCCCCAGATACCGGTGTTGCGCCCGCGAATGGTCGGGATCCAGTCCCAGCCAATGGAGGCATGGGCAGTAGGATTATCCGCGCCCAGCGCACCGCCGTTCGAATCGGTCTCCGCGAGGGTCTTCTCTTTGACGCTGCCCGGCGAGGCGTTCTTGATGACCAGCACAGCGAGCGCGTTGGCGCCGGGTCGCACAAAACGGGTCACATCAAACTTGCCGCGCATGAAACCGCCTTCAACGCGACCCAGTTTCTCCCCATTGAAGAACACATCCGCCTTCCAGTTAATGCCATCGAAGTTCAGCCAAGTATGTCGCCCGGGCGCGGACACTGGAATCGTAAACTCGTCGCGATACCAGAAGTTCGCATAGAAAAACGAGTCGGAAATCTGGAGCTGGTTGCGACCGTAGTTGGGATCAGGCACGACACCATCATCCCAGTAGCTCGACAACGCCGTCCCGGGAACGGTAGCGGGCAGCCAGTCGGTCGTCGAAAAACCGGGTTTCGAAACGACCAACCCGTCAGCCATCACCAGAGAATCGCGCTGAATCCGCCACTTCCCTCGCGCGAGATCGATCCGCTCACTGGCTCCCTGACCTGGCGCAAGCTGTGGACGCGGCACCGGCCCTCCGCGCCCAAAAACTTCCATCTCACTCAAAACATAACCGTCGGGTGATGCGGCACGGGTCATAAGGACGCGAACGTAACGTGCGCGTTCAGGTTGCGACAACTTGAAATCGTCGGTAAGGCTCGCTGTAGGAAGGAGCGCTTGGACCGTCCGCCAGGTCTGGGCATCGTCGGAAATCTGAATGACACCTTCAGTCGCTCTCTCGACCCAGAAAAGCACAACATGATCTAACGTGCAGATTGCGCCCAAGTCCACGTATACCCATTCTTCCCGGTTGCCGGCACTTTTCCATGAGCTGGTGAAATCGTAAGGGCCTCCGACCTCGATGTGTTTGTTCTTGTCGAAGAGCGACATCTCGCCGAGCTGCCATTGGCCTACGTTGGGGCCGTCTATCTGCAGTCGGTAGAAGCGATTGCGCGCAGCAGATGAAAACAAAATCGAAGGCTTGATCTGCCTCGCATGCATCCACTCCGGGGCCGGTGGGACTTCACTACCGTTGGCCCGACCGAGTTCTGTCCATGCGCTGCCGTCATCCGAACCGAGCACAACGCACGTCCAGGCTCCCGGTTGTTGGCTGGAGGACCACGCGCGTGCCACCACATCGACGCGGTCCACTTCGAGCGGAGTGCCCCTGCCTCCAGGCTCAACCTGCACCCAGCCGCCGCTTCCCGGCAAGTCCACGCTAGTAATGGGATTGTCATCGACCGGATGCTCACGATCTTTGCGAGGCAGCATCCCGCTCACGCTGGATGCGGTCGAGACCCAACGGGGAATTCTGTCGTCGCGAATTCCATCGGTCAGCAGTTGGGCCGTAAGGTTATAGTCGTAACTGCTCGAAGAGTATGCTGGGCGGTGGAGAGCCAGGTTGCGATAGGTCTGAGTATCCGCGATGAATACGGCGCCATTGTAAGCCTTGGGATCGCCCGGATAGACACCGACACCGCGCGTGAAGACTTGGGCGTTGAGCGTCACGGATGCCGCGACGATAGATATAACTAAGATCGCTGGTTTCATGGGAATTCTTCCGGCGAATCTTAGCACGCTGCTCTGCCCTCTGATGAACGCGGGTCATCTCCTCCGCGCAACCGTTCCAGTTCGCTTGGTTTAGAATCAGGGCGCGAAAACCAGACACTGATTACAAAGAGGGTCAAGAACGTGAAAGCTCCATGGAATGTCGCGTACGATACATCCGCCTCCAATATCCTTCCAAGTCAGACCCATGGTGA
>DASRRV010000361.1:0-14595 GCA_035695545.1 Candidatus Sulfotelmatobacter sp.
CACATCCTTGCGAAAGACGAAGACTCCCTGATCGTTGAGGTTGGTGTCTTGCTTGCCCTGCTTGTCCTGGGTATGGGGAGTATTAGCGGGCGGTGTTTGCGAGGCCGATGGAGGTTGAGCCGGAGTTTGCGAGGTGGCCGGCGTTTGCTGAGCGGGCGGAGTCGCAGCAGGCTTTGCTTCGTTCGATGCGGGCGCCGTCTGCGACCATGCCGGACTCGCCACCTGCGGCCCGGCCCAGATCACGAACGTGAAAAGAAACAGAACCCTCGCGGCCCTATTCCGCAGGCGCGTAATATCCCGTCCTGGCATACACCCGTAGAGGCGGCAATCCTTTCGGTGGCAACAGCTTCACTTTTATCTTACGCCATTTGCCGTCGCGCACGACCTTGTTCGGACGGTACCCCAGCACATACTGATTGCGCAACTCGACGCCAATCTTGGTTGCCACATCGCCCAGGTCGTTGGGGTTGTCGATGGTAAACGCGCGCCCTCCGCTCAGTTCCGTGATGTCGCTCAGCAGCTGCGGTCCAAGGCGTTCTTCCTGCGCGGAAGCGTAGCGATCGTAGATGCCGATCGCGTAGATCATCACATCCGCTTCCTTCACCACCGACCGGATTTCATTTTCCGTGTAGCGGCTGTGATTGTCGCCTCCATCGGAAATGATGAGCAGCGCCTTCTTCGGATACTTAGCCTGGCGCATCTTGCTTACGCCCATGTAAATCGCATCGAGCAGCGCCGTGCGATGTCGGGGCACGGCGAACACCAGCTTGTTCTGGATCTCATCGACCGAACTCGTGAAATCGCTCACCTCTTCCGGTTCGTCGGAGAAGGTAATCATGAAAAACTCGTCTTGCGGATTCGCGGTTTTGAAAAACTCCACCACCGCATCTTTGGCTCGGTCCATCTTGCTGCTCATGCTGCCGCTGGAATCGAAGATCACGCCCAGCGACACCGGAGCATCCTCGCTCGAGAACGACCGGATCTCCTGCGGCGTATTGCCTTCGAAGAGCTGGAAATTCGGCTTCTCCAGGCCCGTGACCAGCCGGTTCATCGGGTCGGTGATCGTAACCGGCACCAGCACGAGGTCGACATCCACCTTCATCGGACGCACGTGCGCGGTCATCCCAGTACCCGTTGTGGTAGTCGAGGAAACCAGATCCTGCTTGGGAGGCTCTTTCGGCTTCTCTAACTCTCGCGGCATCACGTGCACATCATTCACGTCCGTTTGCCCCACAGCAGGAGCACCCAGACACACAAGCAAACAACAAGCGAGGACGAGCCTCTGCGTTAACCGCATGGGATTCACCGATGGACGATTTGGGCGCAGCCAAGGGGAGGTCGGATCTCGACGGAGATCCACACAGGTACTTCCAACTAGGGCCTCAGGGCGAGATGACCGGCGCCCTTCATCACTTGCCAGGCGGGCCATAAATACCTCAATCTCCGGCGGATGTTATCACAGCTTTCGCCACGCGGCGCAACCGTTTTTGTCAAATCTGCGAGACAAGTTCCAAAATGCAAACTTCATCTTTGAGCAGTTGACAACGCCCGACTGGCGGGCGTTCCCGAGCGTCGCATCTATCTTGTTACAATCAAAGGCTTCCTTGTCTAACTACTATGGCTGACATACTTCCTTTTCGCGCTCTTCGTTATGACCTGCAGCAGGTCACCGCTTCGCAGGTCGTCACTCAACCCTACGACAAAATCACTCCTGCCATGCAGGAGGGCTATTACGCCGCCAGCCCTCACAACCTCGTACGCATCATCCTCGGTCGCCGCGAACCCACAGACAATACGGTTGAGAACGTATATACGCGGGCTGCTGGCTATGGGCGCGACTGGCGCGCCCAGGGCATCCTCCGGCAGGACTCTCTGCCCTCAGTTTACGCCTGCTCCCAGACCTTTACTGCGCCTTCCGGAACCACCTTTGAGCGCGGGGGATTCATCGCTCTTGGCCGGATTGAGGACTATGAAGCCAAAGTGGTCTTTCGCCACGAGCAGACTCTGGCCAAGCCCAAAGCCGACCGCCTCGACCTGCTACGCGCCACCCGGGTTCACTACGAGCAACTCTTCCTGCTCTACGAAGATGCTGGCGAGATCGATGCCCTTCTCGCAACCAACACTGCCCCGACGATTGACGTAACGGACGAGTACGGTGTCATCCACCGCCTCTGGCAGATTTCCGACCCGATTGTGATTGCCTCCGTTCAGGAGAAGATGCACGATAAGAAACTCGTCATTGCTGACGGCCATCACCGCTACGAGACAGCGCTCAACTTCCGCAATGAGTGCCGCGCGGCCGCGCCCGCGGTTCCCAACCCAGGCGCTCGCCCGGATGCTCCCAGCGACGCCCCGTACGAATTCGTCATGATGACTTTCGTTAACATGAACAACCCGGGATTGTTAGTGTTGCCCACACACCGCGTCGTGCATTCGCTCGCGTCGTTTTCAGTGGAGGAATTTCAGAACACCAGCCG
This sequence comes from Candidatus Sulfotelmatobacter sp., assembly GCA_035695545.1. GTDB lineage: Bacteria > Acidobacteriota > Terriglobia > Terriglobales > Acidobacteriaceae > Sulfotelmatobacter. The sequence goes on from DASRRV010000361.1 coordinate 2,478, forward strand.
CGCCTTGTTTGAGGTCGAAGAGATCGACCCGTCGCTCGACGCCGCCCGCGCCACCGACTTTCTCCGCGAGCGCGGCGGCGCCGGTACAGCGCTGCTGGCGGTCACGGCCAATCGTGCCTTCGTCCTGCACTCGCCCAAAGCTGCCGTATCCCAATTCCTCGCAGACCTCTCCGCCCGTCAGCAATCTCTGGATGTCGTACAACTCCATAAGTGCCTGCTGGAGGGTGTGCTGAAACTGTCGGAGGAATCGATTCGCAACCAGCAGAATCTCTCATACATTCGCGAGGCCTCCGAGGCGCTGTCCCAAGTTCGCAAAGGCTCTGCCAACATCGCATTCCTGATGAACCCGTGCCCGGTCCAACAGGTGCGAGACGTGGCCTTTGCAGAAGAAGTCATGCCCCAGAAGTCCACCGACTTCTACCCCAAGCTCCTGAGTGGTTTAACCGCCTATGCGCTGGACTAGACTAAAACGGAGCGGAAGCCGCGACGCCGCCGGGCCAAGTAGCGCCGGCGTTCCGCCGGTTGTCGCGCCAGCGTCTCGCCCGCGCGGTCGCAATCTCCGCACGGCCGTCACCGTCGCGCTCGTCCTGACCACTCTGCTCCTCTCCGCCGCCCCCGAAAAGCATTTCACCGTCTATTCCGTCGCCGCCAACTACTCCCTGACCCTGGTGCAGCGCGAAGGCCGCGACTATGTCGGCCTGCTCGAAGTGCTCGAGCCATTAGGCAAAGTCAGCGCCAAGTCCGATGGCCAGCGCTGGCGCCTTCGCTACAACAACGTGCAAGGAGATTTCCAGGTCGGCAAGACACGCACTCGCGTGCAGGGCCACGACTACGAACTCGGCGGAAAGTTTTTTGTGGAGAACAACCGTGGACTCGTCCCCGTCTCCTCACTCAGTTCCCTGCTGCCCCGCTTCCTGGGTGGCCCTGTCACCCTGCGCGAGGAATCCGGCCGCCTCTTCATTGGCAGCGTGGCCACTCACTTCACCGCTTCACTTTCCGGCAACAATCCAACGCGTCTGGTCTTCAATTTCACGGCTCCCGTAAATCCCACGATCGCCACCGAACCAGGCAAGCTACGCATGACGTTCTCCCACGAGCCCGTTGTCGCGCCGGCCTCGCCCACTCTCACTTTTGGCAGCAAGGCCATCCCCTCTGCTATCTATGCCGAAGGCAACGGTGCCGCCGTAATTACGGTAAATACAGCGTTCCCCGTGATCGCGAGTTTCAGCAACGAAGGACGCACTGTCACCATCACGCCCTCCTCTGCCGCCGCTGCCGCTGCGCAGAATGGAACGACAGCCACGTCGGTAACGCCTGCCGCTGCGGAACAACCAGCTACCCCGCTCCCCACCCAGGCACCTCAAGTCTTCCACCGCTACTTTGCCATCGTCGACGCCAGCCACGGCGGCGACGATCACGGCGAAACGCTCAGCGCCTCGCTCCTCGAGAAAGATGTCACCGTCTCCCTGGCACGCAGTCTCCGGCAAGAACTCGAAAGCCGTGGCCTCACAACCCTTGTCCTGCGCGACTCCGACTCGAATCTCTCCTCCGATCAGCGCGCCGTTTTTGCCAATGCCAATCGCGCGGCAATCTACATCGCGGTGCACGCCGCTTCCAACGGCCACGGAGTACGCGTCTATACTGCTCTTCTTCCCTTTGGAGAAGAGGATCGTGGACCCTTTCGCTCTTGGAGCGTCGCCCAGCACAATTCCCTTCCACTCAGCCGAAGCGCCGCATCCGCCGTCGCCGCGGAATTGCAAAAGCGCCAGATTCCCGTCCGCTCGATGACCGCTCCGCTCCGTCCGCTGAATAACGTCACCGGAGCCGCCATCGCCGTTGAAGTCGCGCCCCAAGGCTCTGACGTCTCTCAACTCACCGCGCCCGACTACCAGCAACTCATCACCAGCGCCGTAGCAACCGCCATCGCCGCAACCCACGATCAACTGGGAGCCGCGCCATGATGAGGAATCCGAGAGGGAGTCAATCGGGAGGCGCCCGAGTCACGCCGTCCCCCTGCCGTCCGAAGGAAGAAGTCGGGCGAACGATGGCCGACGCCGGATACCGGACGCCCAATGCCGGAGCTGGACTATGATGGCCACAAGCCGCCAGCCGGAAACCCGAGGTCCGTCATGATTCCGCGCCATCTCCTCATTGCCATGGCGGTCCTTCTGGTCGCGGTGCTGGCACTGACGTTCTATGCGTTGCAGATGAGGAAAATCGCCACCGCCACCCCGGCGCCCTCCACCGATACGCGCCCCTTGGCTCCGCCGGTCACCGGCCCTACCGAGCGAGTCACTCTCTTCGTCGCCTACGATGACGATGGCAGTCTCCGCGCCATCTCTGCCCAGATTCCCCTGCCCTCCGGACGCCAACAGCGTGCCGAAGAACTTCTGCGCGCCCTGGTCTCGCTCTACCTCGACAAGTCCTCGCCGCACGTTCTCGGCTCCGGCGCCGACGTCCGCAACGTTTATCTGGTCGATCCCGGAGTCGCCGTCATCGACCTGAACTCCGCCTTCGCCGACACCCACCGCTCCGGCGTCCTAGTCGAGAATCTAACCGTGGCGTCTTTGATCCGCACCATCTCGGCCAACACTCCCGGAATTTTGAAAGTCAAGATTCTGGTGGATGGCAAAGAACGCGAAACTCTCGCCGGCCACGCCGACCTCTCCGCTTTCTACGATGTAACCGCAGTGAACCAACTCGCCACCCAGCTGCAAGCGCAATGAATCCACGAAACGCGGCTTCTGCTTGTAGATTTCTTAGCGTCCTTCGCGGGCTTTCCTTTGCGACCTCTGCGGTCAAACGCTTTTTCGCCAGAAGGATAGCGCCTCCAAACAGCGACCAATCCAGTGCGCCCTAAGATCAACCCATCGTATGAGGCGCCCTTGAGCCCGCGAAGCGAATGAAGAACAGCAACGCCCTCGGGTTAAAGTTCCGAGGGCGAGGTTTACACCAACATCAACGCCGCTAAGCCTTAGCCGTTTTCTCCAGCCCTTCAATCTCGTGCTTCGCCCGCTCGAGAATCTCGCGGATCTTCGCGATCTTCGCTGAATCATGCGAGCCTCGCGTCGCCGCCTTGAGCGCCGTCTTCATGACATCCGCCGCTGGACGCATCACCTCCGCGCCTTCCATTCCCATCCACGGAGCCCAGTCGCCTACTTGCTCGGCGCGCTGCCATATCTTCTTCACCGTCTCGGCTTCCCGCTGTAACTCTGCTTTGCCGGCTTCGGTGAGTGAATATGTCCGCTTCCCCGCCGCCGTGTCTGAGGTCACCATCCCCTCATCCTCCAACTGCTGCAACGCCGGATAAATGGCTCCAGCGCTCGCCTTGTACACGCCTCCGGACTTCGTCTCTAACTCCTTTATCAGTTCGTAACCATGCTTCGAACCGCTCTCCAGCATCGACAACAGCGCCAGCCGGATTTCTCCCGGCCCAAAAAACCTTCCCCAACGGCCTCCACGGCCCCAGGGAAAACCACCACCCATGAACGGCGTTCCCATCCCGCCACGCCACCAGCTTCCGCATCTTCCGTACATAACTCAAACTCCTCTGATTTTGTAGGTTCAAAGTTTCAAGGTCTCAAAGTTCAAGCGCATATTTCCCCGACATGGATCGCGTCTAAGCGGGGCTTTGACTTTGAAATCTTGAAACTTTGCGGCTCTGCAACTTTGAATCCCGCTTCTACTCGATCTATCGTTAACTATATCTATAGATATATCTATTGTCAACAGAGCTACTTTCATCCCATCAATCGCTTACGAGTTCTGTATGTTTTGAAGGAAGAGCAAACCGGTGCATGAAATGAATAGGATTTTCCATGTTTCAAGGTTTCAAAGTTCAGAGTTTTTAAGTTTCAAAGGTCAAGAGATAGCTCCCTCGACACAAGTCGCGCCTGGAGGTTCTGACTTTGAAACATTGAAGCTTTGAAACTCTAAAACTTTGAAAGCTCACTTCTCCGGCACTCATGTCTCTCTGTGATCCAGTTGACTTCCGACGTCTTGCCCCCGTCGTCGGAGAACGGCTGATCAAGATGCACAAATTCTGATGCCTGAGGCCTGAAGCCCGAAGCCGAGCGCCGAGTGCCGAAAGCCGGAAGCTCAAAGCCGTCATTTACAATTCCTCCATGTTCTATCGTTCTGATAATCGCTCTCCAGACCAACTCCGCCCCGTAGTCCTGACTCCAGACTTCATTACGACAGCCGAAGGCTCTGTGCTGATTGAGGTGGGCAACACGCGCGTCATCTGCACTGCATCGATCGAAGAAAGCGTCCCACAATTCATGCGCAACAGCGGCAAGGGATGGATCTCCAGCGAATACAGCATGCTGCCCCGCGCCACTCTGACCCGCACTTCGCGCGAAGTCTCAAAAGGCCGCCCCAGCGGACGCACTCACGAAATCCAGCGCTTGATCGGACGCTCTCTTCGGGCCGTCACCGATCTCACGCGCCTCGGCGAGCGCACCATCTGGATCGACTGCGACGTGATCCAGGCCGACGGCGGCACCCGCACCGCCTCCATCACCGGCGCATTCGTAGCGTTGGGTCTCGCTCTCGAAAAGTTGGTGGAAGCCGGCACCTTGACCGCAGTCCCACTCAAAGATTTCGTCGCTGCAGTCAGTGTAGGAATGGTTGACGGAGAAATTCTGCTCGATCTCGCTTACGAAGAAGATTCGCGTGCCGACGTAGACATGAATTTCGTAATGACTGCCGGCCAGAAAATGGTGGAAGTCCAGGCCACAGCCGAACACCAGGCATTCGACGACCAGCAACTGGCGAAAATGCTCGCCTTCGCGAAACAAGGCGTGCAGCAACTAATCGTCAAGCAGCAAGCCGTGCTGAGCACGTTAACGCTAAGGCAGTGATCTGAGAATGAATGGGGATAGCCGCCTTCGGCTGTCCTGCTGGGAGGCAGTGCTCCTCGAGATGCATTAGAGGTTCATGCGACCCGACGCCACGGCAGCAGCCCAGAAAGGAATAGGCTCGAACCATCGCTTCGCGGCCTCGCTTAGAACCGCCACCAACTGATATCCGTCTTCGGATGAATTGTCGAACAGAATGGTGTTGTCCGCTCTTGCGATTGCTAAGGGAAGATTCCTCTAGCTGCGTTCGTAGCGTCGTCGCACATCCACCTCCGGAACATCGTGCCCGCCAGCCAGCACTCGATTCTTGATTCGTGCGAGGTTGATCTCAACACTCTCCGTTCCGATATACACCAGCACGACTTCATACCCGCGAACACGCGCGTCGAGCATCATTCGCAGATAGTTCTTCCCAGCGAGGGTCGTCTCCACTGCAAAGCCCTCGTTTCGCTGAACGTGCTCTCTCGCGGTTCTCAAAACCTGGCGAGCCCCAGCTACTGGAAAAACTGAGGCAACTGCAGACTGCAGAGTATTGCCGATCGTGTCAGGATCGAGAACTGGGATCTGTCTGAAGACTTCAGAATTCCACCGGGTTAGTGTCGTCTTGCCGGAGCCATTCGCTCCGGAGACAAGGGTAAGGCTGGTGGTCACCGCGAAGGGGCAGCGGGCTGCGGAGGCTGTTGACGCTGTCGTTCCGCGAGGATTTCTTTAAGGCGCTGCTTCTCGGCGGCAACTCCGGCGCGCGCCGCCTGCGCCATTTTCTTCGCGATCTCTAGCCAATTCCTCATGACTAGAGAATACTCCAATTCATGCGCTCCTCAAATCCCTTTAAGCCAGTCAGTCCATTTCCCGCTTTCGGTCCACTCCCAAAACGGAACGGCCTCCCCTTAATTCTTCCTCAGACTCGTGCAGGGAATCTTTACTCCTCTGCTCGTCAACGCTACTGTGGCCAAAGCGATGGGCATTGTGAGTCCAGGTATCCGAACCGAGCTGGACCTAGCGCCGCTCTTCACCAACTGGCCTGGATCCTCACAGCGTCCTGACCGAGCAAACCGCGCGTTCGATCCACCTCGTCGGTGGCGAGTGCCGTAAGGCGGTTAAGATACTCCGCGCATCGCGGCGGCCAAGTTTCCTATGGGACCCATCCGAATCGTGGAGCGCCGCCACGAGACTCGCAGCGAGGCCGACCTCCCGCTCCAGGTATGGGGCGTCGACACGCGCGGCGAGCGTTTTCTGCAGACAGCCCACGCCCGCGAAATCAGCCTCAGTGGAGCCTTGCTCTCAGGCCTTGATGCCGAACTGCGCTCCGGCGATGTGATTGGAATTCTCTACGCCGGCAAGAAAGCACGATACCGTGTCGTCTGGGTTCGCTCCTCCGGAACCAGCCGAAAGATTCAAGCGGCGATCCACCGCCTCGCGTCCGACGAATGCCCCTGGCAAGACTTACTCAACGAAGAGCCAGCCATCACCCCGCCAAGCGTGAGCCCCGAAGCCCCATAGTCATTCGCGAGTTCAATCTCTGAGAATCTGTCAACACCAGAAGACGGGCAAGTGGGTACTGGGTACTGCTTCTAAGCAATCCAAACCGTCTTAGCGTTCAAGAACTCGCGAATCCCGACCATCCCCATCTCCCGCCCGTGTCCCGAAGCTTTCACTCCGCCAAACGGAATGCGCGGATCGGATGCCACCATCTTGTTGATGAACACCATCCCAGCCTCAAGCTCGTTGATAAATCGTTCGCGCTCCTGTTCGTCATTCGTCCAAGCGCTCGCGCCCAGCCCGAAGCGCACGTCGTTCGCAATGCGAATCGCCTCATCCTGATCTTTCACCCGAAAAATCGACGCCACCGGACCAAAGAATTCCTCGCCATACGCCGGTGAACCCTTAGGAATATTCGTCAGCACCGTCGGCGCATAGTAGTTCCCCGCGCGTTTCAGAGGATGCCCCCCAGTCAGCAGCTTAGCTCCCGCGTTCACTGTTTTCTGCACGTCGGCGTCGAGATCCTTCACCGCGTCCGGCGTGGCCAGCGGCCCCAATTCCGTCGCATCGTCAAACGGATCCCCGATCTTCAGACTCTCCATCCGAGCCACAAACTTGCGCTCGAACTCCGCCGCAATCGGCTCGGCCACGATGAACCGCTTTGCCGCAATGCAAGACTGCCCATTGTTCTGCACCCGCGCAGTCACAGCGGTTGCCACGGCCGTGTCCAGATCGGCCGAAGGCATCACGATAAACGGATCGCTCCCGCCCAACTCCAGCACAACTTTCTTGATGCGCTTGGCCGCGCCGACACCTACCTGAATCCCCGCCTGCTCGCTGCCCGTCAAAGTCGCCGCCACAATCCGCGGATCATTCAACAGCGCGTCCACCTGCCCCGAACCGATCAGCAGAGTCTGAAACGCGCCTTCCGGAAACCCAGCCTCAAGGAAAATGCTCTCAATCGCCAGCGCGCACTGCGGCACATTCGAAGCATGCTTCAGCAGCCCGACGTTCCCCGCCATCAAAGCCGGCGCTGCAAACCGGATCACCTGCCAGAACGGAAAGTTCCACGGCATCACCGCCAGAATCGGACCAATCGGCAAATACCGTATGAAGCTCTTCTTCGCCCCGGTCTCGACCACTTCATCGGCCATAAAGCGCTCGGTATTCTCGGCATAGTAGCGGCAGGCGGTCGTGCACTTCACGGCCTCTGCCACCGCGGCCTTGTACGGCTTGCCCATCTCGAGCGTCATCACGTGCGCGAACTTGTCCTTATCACGCTCCAGAATCTCCGCCGCCTTCAACATCCGCTTCGCCCGCACGGCGAACGGCGTCTTGCGCTCCGCTTTAAAAACGCTCACCGCCAACTGCAACTTCTTCTCGATCTCACCCTCAGAAAGTGCCTGGAATGTTTTGACGACTTCGCCCGTGGCGGGATTAATCGTTGCAATGGCCATGATTTCGTTGATGTCCTTCCGTCGTGCCCTCCGTCCAAAAGCATGAACGCAGCGCCGAAACAGTCTGTAGTCTATTGTGCCTCTGAATTCAGCCATACAGAAGTGGTCATACCACTATACCATTGGCTCGAAAATGCAGCTGTTAAGAGACGTAGCGCGACGCTCGCGCAGAGATGATGCTCCCTTTAGTGAACGGTCGGTACACGATGTGGGATTCCCCAGTTTCAGAAAATCGCGCGCTGAGAGGGTACGGCCAATCCCTTGAAGAAATTCGCAATCGGCTTCGCCACCGGAACCATCGCCTTGACCCTCTGCGTGCTGGGCTACCTAAGGCTCGGTCTGGCCAATGTCGCCGCCGACGCTCCTCCTCCCGCCTGGGCCGCCCGCTTGATGTTCTCCTCCGTCCACGCCTCGATTCGCCGGACGGCGCCGGCAAACTTAAGAAGCCCACTGCCCGCGACCGACGAAAACCTGATCGCCGGCGGCAAGCTCTATTTGAACAATTGCGTCGGTTGCCACGGCGAGCCCGGCAAATCAGCCAGCGACTTCGGCGCCACCTTCTATCCTCCTACACCACAATTCCCCCGCGACGGCACGAGCTATTCCGAAGCGGAGATTTTCTGGATCGCCAAGCACGGCATCCGCAGATCTGGAATGTCGGCGCAGGGGTTTGACTACACGGACGACCAGCTTTGGCAGCTCGCGGGTTTCGTCAGCCACATCACGAACCTGCCGCCGCGAGTCCGCGGAGGCCTCGAGGAAGGATCGGGTCACTGAGAAAATGAAACCCTTACTTCTTGGCGTCGTTGCCGCTTTCGTGATCCTCCCCGCCGCTGGCCTCGCATATTTCACAATGGGCCTGGCAGAAACGGCAAGCGACGCCCGTCCCCCCGCATGGGAAACTCGTCTGATGCGCGACACCGTGCACGCCTCCGTCCGTAGGAGCGCCTCGGCGCTTCAGGCTCCCACTCCAGAGAGCCTTGAAGACAGCATGGTGGAAGGCGGCAAGCTCTACTTCCTCGGCTGCATGGGATGTCACGGCGAGCCCGGCAAACCTGGAGAAGACCTCGTTCACTATCCTCGCGTCCCACAATTGCCCCAGGTCGGAACGCAGTACTCAGAAGCAGAAATCTACTGGATCGTCAAACACGGCATTCGCATGACGGGCATGTCCGCCTACGGTCCGTTCTATTCCGAGAAACAACTGTGGGAGATCGCCAGCTTCGTGCGGCGGATCAACAATCTGCCACCGCCGGTGCTGGATCGCATCAAGGCAAAGAAACCGCCGGGCGCCAGCAACTGAAGCGTGTGCGACGGAACTACGCGACGAAGCTATCGGTGTGGCCGCATTGCCGGGTGCCCGTGCGCGCCGTGTTTCCCAGATTCCCGCAATTCCCGGTATTCGGCGTAGGCCCCAGCCCAATCAGAAACACCGCTCCCGTCGCGCAGAAAATCATCAGCACCGTCAACATCGTGTCACCTCCAACCCTGTCGTAAGTGGCAGGTGACTTTGCACCTTCAGCGTAGTCCTTCGCCAGAGATTGGTCAGGGACAGCGGTCACCGGCCCGTGCGCGGACTAAATGTCCACGACTGGACTAACCATGAGCAGTTCCATCTTGCCCTTCGTACGTTGCATAATGTGACCCTTTAGAAGGTGCCCAGTGGAGCATCAACATCTGGCCAACGACGAACTCGTGCACCTCGCTGCGGAGCGCGATCAACTCACCGACCAGGCGCGTTTAGACCTTGACGGCGAACTTACTCGCAGGAGGATCACAACCTCCGAAATTGAGTCCCACAAGGTGGAAACCCAGGCTGTGGAGAAAGCTGAAAAACTGAGACTCTGGAAACTCGGCTACATTTCGCGCGTCGGCTTTTGGCAAGAAAACCCTCGGAAAGACCAATCACCGTCGCGACCCAGGCGGGCTCTTCGAAGAATACGAAACGACTCTGTGGTTCGTCGTCCTGTGGTTCCCGGTTTTTCCGATCGCGACCTACACCGTGCGACGTGACCGCGAGCAATGGCTCGGCACCTCTTTTGCCTCCGACGAGATCGCGCTCCAGCGCCATCCCGCGATTGGGAGCAAATCCTTTGGACGTGGGTGAAGGCCATGTTGGTGCTCTGGGCGATACTATTCATTCTGCATCATCCTGAATGGCTAATGCATTTACCGACAACTCGCCGCAGTTCCTGAAGCCCGACGCCCGAAGCCCAAAGCCGGAACCCGCCCCCATCATCTGTGATTCCCATCACGTTCTCTCCTCCCGCTTCGATTACAATATAAAGTCACACGCATTCATCCCATCCGCTATAGGAGGATTCTCATGAAGCTCACCCCGGGCAAACTTGCCGGCCTACGCAAAGTCTCCAACGATCGCGGCGTCATCGCCGCCGCCGCCATGGACCAGCGCGGCTCCCTGCAAAAATCCCTCGCGAAAGAAAAAGGCGGCGAAGTCAACGACGCCATGATGGAAGAATTCAAGACGCTGGTCAGCGAAGTTCTCACCCCGCACGCCACCGCTATCCTGCTCGACCCCGAATGGGGACTGCCCGCCTCGAAGCGCCGCGCCAAGAACGCCGGCCTGCTGCTTGCTTACGAGAAAACGGGATATGACAAGACCGGCCCAGGCCGCCTGCCTGATCTGCTCGACGTCTGGTCCGCGCGCCGCCTGAAAGAAGCTGGCGCCGACTGCGTCAAGATTCTTCTGTACTACACCCCCGACGATCCGAAGCACGTCAACGAGATCAAACACGCGTGGGTGGAGCGCATCGGCGACGAATGCCGCGCCAACGACATCCCGTACTTCCTTGAGTTTGTCGGCTACGAAGAGGGCGCCGACGAGAAGGGCCTCGACTACGCCAAGAAGAAACCGCACATCGTCACCGAAAGTATGCGCGAGTTCAGCAAAGACCGCTACGGCGTCGACGTTCTGAAGGTCGAAGTCCCCGTGAACATGAAGTTCGTCGAAGGCACCAAGTCATTCGGAGGACAGAAGGCCTTCACCAAGAAGGAAGCCATCGACCTATTCCACAAGGCCGCCAGCGTCGCGACCAAGCCGTTCATCTATCTGTCGGCCGGCGTCAGCAACGCGGAGTTCAGCGAGACGCTCGAACTTGCCGGAGAATCTGGAGTGAAGTTCAACGGCGTCCTCTGCGGCCGCGCGACCTGGAAAGACGGCATCCCGATCTACGCCAAGCAAGGCGCAGCCGCCTTCCGCAAGTGGCTCGAAACCGAAGGCGTAAAGAATATCCACAACGTCAACGACAAACTGAAAGCCGCGACCAGTTGGCACTCAATCTACGGCGTGGAACTGGTGCACGCGTAAGACGAAAGAAGTTAAGAAGTAACGAAGAGAAACAAAGCAGGTTGCCCCATCCTTGTCGCGCTCTTTGCGACAGGGTGGGGCTTTTGACTTTCCTCGGCACCCATCACTCTGTCTTCCCCGCGAATCCCCACAACTGCCAAAGAGCGATCAAACCCAGCACCATAAGATTGGGAAACAACAGCGGTGCCAGCGGCGCTGCTCCGTAAACAAAGTTCTTAAAGAACTGCGTCGACGGACCATGCAGATTTCGTTCGGCGTGCAGCCAGAATCCCCAAACCCCGACACCCGCCTCCAGCAGCAGGATCACAGCACAGAGCGACAGAAAAGACTGCGAAACTCGCACCAGCAGCGGAGTCACCAGAAACCCCACAGCCATCGCGCTGGCCACAACACCGGCCCACTCCAGGGGGATAAAAGAATCCGTTTCCCGCGTGGTCGCTCAGGGTGAGCACAATGTTTCCGAAGAAGCCGCCCAGAGTCAGAAACAGCACCCACTGCGCCCATTCCATCGAGTCCGAATCGACCATCCGGTTCAACACGATCAGAAAACCAAGCCCAGCGTAGGCGAGCGGCGCGGCAAACGGCGCGGAGTAGGTCAGGCTCTTGATGGTTCGTTCGTAAAAGAAAGAGCTGTCGAGGTGCAGCACGACTCCGGTAAGCCCCACAAGAATCGCTCCCCACCCCACCAGGTGTCCGAGATCAGTCCACACCACCTTCCACCGCGACCGCAGCGCGAGGCCAGTGATAAGCACCAGGGGCGACAGAGCTGAGAAATACAGTGGGATATACTCCTCCGACCGCCGAAACTCATTCACCGAGTGAGCCATATAAATATCCAGGGTTATAAACCCCAGATTCACCAGGGCAAACGCTTCGACCTGAAACCAGGGCTCGGCCCACCAGGCCTTATTTCTTGCCGCCATGGTTCCTCCTCAAGTCCGCCGCCATCGCATTGAGCTCGGCATTTTTTCGCAGCATGGGATAGTTGCCATGCC
>DASRRV010000362.1:0-61662 GCA_035695545.1 Candidatus Sulfotelmatobacter sp.
GCATGGCGCAAGATGACTCAGTTGATTCAGTGTCCGGCATGCGGGGAAGCGCAGAATCCGGGCGATACCTGCCGCAACAAGGAATGCGGATCAAGCCTGAAAGACATCAAGAGTCCGTTAGCTGGCCTTCGCTTCCACGACCTTCGCCACCACGCCATCACGGAACTTGCCGAGTCACAAGCGAGCGACAGCACGATCATGGCGCTTGCCGGGCATGTGTCGAGAAAGATGCTGGAGCACTACAGCCACGTTCGGCAGGAAGCAAAGCGGGATGCTGTCAATGGGCTGTCGGCAAAGGTTCCGCGGAGGCCAGCAAAGAGGGGTTATGACACAAACCACGACACAAACCACGCATGCGCGGACGGTGTTCCCGCCCAAGTAATTGAAAATATGGTAGGCACGAGGAGACTCGAACTCCTGACCTCTACCGTGTCAAGGTAGCGCTCTAACCAACTGAGCTACGCGCCTACGTGGCACCGACTCGCTGCGGCTGGCGGACGGCGCGGGCGCCAATCCATCCGTAGCGTTAAGGGATTTTACCACGCGGATTGGGGTTCAAGCCTGCTCGGGCCGGGCTGTGGTACCCTAGATTCATAGGTCAGGGTTTTCGTACTTTCCATCGGACGCGCCATTCTGGATCGGCAAGCTCCTCTCTACCAGACGGCTCCGTGAAGGCATCCACTTGGCGATTGATGACAGCAGGAACCGATTGATGCTCGAAAAGAAGACCCATGCCGCCGAAGACGAGGTAATTGATCTGATCACTAGCGACGTACATTCTCCGCAAGACGTGGACGATATGCTTTCCAGCATCGGCTCGAGAGGCCTCGACGTGCTGGAAAATGAGCCTCAACTGCCCTATTCCGCTCTGGAACCAAGGCTCCCAAAGGACTCGGATGAGATCGAACTCGATCTGACTCCGGGCGCTCCTGACACAGCCAGCGATCCCGTGCGGGTTTATCTGCGCGAGATGGGCGCCTCGCCGTTGCTCACCCGCGAAGAGGAAGTCGAGATCGCCAAGCGCATTGAGCGCGGACATCTCTCCAAGCTCAAGGCTCTTTCGCGCTCTCCAATCGTGATCCAGCAGGTTCTGGCCATGGGGGATGATTTAAAAAGCGGCCTGCGTTCGATCAAGGACACCGTCGTTTTCGATGACGAAGAGATCACGGAAGAAGTCGTACAGAGCCGCGCCCGAGATATTACGGGCCGCATCGATGAGTTGCGCAAACACTACAAGACAGCCTGCCGGCTTGCGGAGCGGCTGGCGGAGATCCCCGCCAAGAAGAAAGCCCGCGAGTACCGCCGCTGCCGATCGCAGCTGGGACGAGAGATGGTCCGGATTTCGCTCATCATCCGCAATCTCGGTCTGAACCACGCAGAGCAGAAGCACCTGGCGGAACGGGTGACTAAGACCGTCGATAGTATGCGTTTGCTCGACCGTCATCTGACTAGTCTGGAAAAGAAGATTGCGAGCACCCGCAGCCAAGAACTGTCGGCAAGCTACCGTAGCGCACAGCGGCAGCATCGCGCCGAGTTGAAGAAACTGGAAACCGACGCCGGGATGACCTTTCCGGAGTTGCACCGGACGCAGCGCGAAATCATCCAGGGCGAGATGAAAGCCGAACAGGCGAAGCATGAACTCATTGAAGCCAACCTGCGCCTGGTCGTTTCCATCGCCAAAAAGTACGGCAACCGCGGACTTCAGTTCCTTGACCTGATTCAAGAGGGCAACGTTGGGTTGATGAAAGCGGTGGACAAGTTCGAATACCGCCGTGGGTACAAGTTTTCCACGTACGCCACGTGGTGGATTCGCCAGGCCATCAGCCGGGCGCTTGCCGACCAGGCGCGCACCATTCGGCTCCCGGTACACATGATCGAAGTGGTCAACAAGCTGATTCGGACCTCGCGGCAACTGGTTCAGTCGTTGGGGCACGAGCCCACCTCTGCGGAAATCGCCAAGCAAATGGACATCCCAGAGGCCATGGTGCGCAAGGTTCGCAAGATCATGCGCGTACCCATTTCGCTCGAAACTCCCATCGGCGAAGAAGGGGACTCCCATCTGGGAGATCTCATCGAAGACCGCACCCGGGTTTCTCCGGCCGAGGCCGTCATCAACGGGAACCTGCAGGAGCACACAGCACACGTGCTGCGCACTCTGAGTCCTCGCGAGGAGAAGATCATCCGGATGCGCTTCGGTATGGAGGACGGCTCGGAGCATACGCTGGAAGAAGTCGGCCAGTCGTTTGACGTGACCCGCGAGCGCATTCGCCAGATCGAGGCCAAGGCACTGCGTAAACTGCGCCATCCATCGCGCTCGGGCAAGCTCCGGTCGCTGCTGGATGGCATGGACGAATAAAGCGGGCAGAGACCGCTCGACCGCGTTTAGGACTTCCGCGGCAGCGTGCCTGGGGTTGCATTGCACGCTTCTCCCATAGACAATCATGGCGTGGAAACGAACCTGTCCAGCGGCGTTCCAGCCGTACCTGGCAAAACGCACGACCCTTTTCTGCCAGGCACACTGGTAGTTGTGAACCTTAGCAATCCGCGGGAGAAATTCTGGGGCATGATCCTGGCCGTCGCTCCGGCGGGCATTAGCCTGAGCGGGGCCGAACTCGCATCATTCGAGGATATTGCCGCGATGGCCAAGGAGGGCGAACCCTTCACTCCGTCGGTAGTCTTCTTCCCCATGCATCGCATTGAGCGCGTCGTGTTGGACTTGCCTGACGGACATCTTTCTTCCCTGGCGCAGCGTTTCCTGGCAAAAACCGGGCTGGAGCCTTTGGCCGCTCTCGCGCGCGGCAACCATCTGTCGGACCATTTACATTCTCATGACTCGCGGTCGCATGCTTCAAAGGAGCGTGTTTGAAGCTTTCCCAGATTTTTACAGCCCCCAACCAACTCACGCTACTGCGGATGATTTTTGTTCCGTTCATCGTGATTCATCTGGTGGATGGCCGCTATCTCTGGGCGCTTGTAGTCTTCGTGGTCGCAGGGTTCAGCGATGGGCTGGATGGACTGCTGGCGCGGACGCTCCATCAGCAGACCCTGCTCGGGCAGTATCTTGATCCAATTGCCGACAAACTCCTGCTGAGCACGATGTTTCTCGTACTCTCGATCCTTCACAAGATTCCATGGAAGTTTACCGTGGTGGTTTTCAGCCGGGATATTTCGATTCTGGCGGCCAGTGCGGTGCTCTTCGCGATCGCTGGGCTTCGGAATTTCCGCCCAAGCATTTTCGGCAAGGCCAACACATTTTCACAAATTGCCGCTGTTTTCTTCGTCCTGCTGTTTGAGATTTATGCGCAACGTTGGGTCTGGAGTGCTCGAACAGTGTTTCTGGACGCCACGTTTTTCTTCACTGTTGCCTCTGCCCTTCACTACGTGATCCTGGTGCAACAGCGTTTGCGCGAACACACTCACGCCCTGCCGCCGGCACGGAATCCCGTTGCCTGATGGCGATTTGACCCATTTTCTCGCCGCCCCCTAGAATCTTAAGTTCGTTTTCCGTTGCTCGATAACTACTATGGCGCTTCGTCTTTACAACACCATGTCGTCGCGAATCGAGGAGTTTCAGCCTCTTCGCGACAACGAAGTTCGTATGTACGCTTGCGGTCCGACGGTTTATGACTACGGACACATTGGCAACTTTCGAACATTCGTCGCCGTCGATCTTCTTCGCCGATTTCTGCTCCAAAGCGGATACAAAGTGCAACACGTCATGAACATTACTGACGTGGATGACAAAATCATTCGCAACGCCGTGCGGGACGGCGTCAGCGTTCAGCAGTTCACCGAGAAATACGAGAAAGCGTTCGTCGAAGACTCGGCGATGATCAGCATCGAAACACCGAAACTGGTACGGGCGACGGAAAACATCCCGCAGATGGCGGAGTTCGTCTCCAGGTTGGTGGAGAAGGGGCTTGCCTACCGCGCCGACGATGGCTCCTATTACTTTCGCATTGCAAAGTTCCCGCAGTATGGAAAACTTTCGAAGAAGGATTTCAAAGGAATGCTCGACGGTGCCCGCGTCGATGTCGATGAATATGACAAAGACAGTGCGCGCGATTTCGCTCTATGGAAAGCGCCTAAACCCGGCGAAGCATCGTGGGACACGGCGATCGGCAAGGGGCGCCCGGGCTGGCACCTGGAGTGCTCCGTCATGTCAATGCAGGCACTGGGGGAGAGCTTCGACCTGCATGCTGGAGGAGAAGACCTGGTTTTCCCGCACCACGAAAACGAGATCGCACAGTCCGAGTCGATGACCGGCAAGCCTTTCGCGCATTTCTGGTTTCATGCACGCTTCTTGCTAGTCGAAGGCGAGAAGATGTCGAAGAGCCTGGGAAATTTCTTCACGCTTCGCGATCTTGTTTTGAAGGGGCACAAACCATCTTCGATCCGCTACCTGCTTACGTCGGTTCCCTACCGGAATCAGCTGAATTTTACGTTTGACGGGCTCAAGCAGGCGGCGGTGAGTGTGGACCGCTTGCGTAATTTCCGCCTGAGGCTGACTGCGGGCAATTTCGCCGCTGGCGCCAACCCGCCGATGCAGTCTCTCGCAGCCGAAACCATCGATCGCATGCGCGCGGCGCTCGACGATGACCTCAACACCGCTCAGGCGCAGGCCGCGATCTTCGAGATGGTGCGCCAGGCCAACGCTGCATTCGATACAGGCGGAATCAAGAAGGATGACGTCCCTCCGCTGCTCGCAGCGCTTGTGAAGTTCGATGAAATCTTTGCCGTACTCGACGACGACGATGGCCCCAAGATGAAGCGCGTTTTCGATTGGGCTCCGACGGAAGGCCATGATAAAGACATCAGCGACCAACTACGCGGCGCCGTTCAGTCCGGACAACTCTCGGACGAGGACATCGAAACCAAGATTGCCGAGATGAAGGCGGCTCGAACCGCGCGTGACTTCAAGACCTCGGACGCACGACGCGCCGAACTCGCCGAAGGGGGTGTGATTGTCGAAATCACCAAAGATGGAATCCGCTGGCGTAGAAAGTAATCTCCGCGGTGTTAAGCTGAGAACTGAAAGCTGACGGATGATAGCTGCCCTTTGTGAAATCCCTCGACGAATACCTGCGCGACGCTGAGCAAGCCCACGGGCACATCTGTGCCGGGCAGGTTCTGGGCGTGCGGCTTGCCATGCTCGCTTTGCAGAAGCTAGACATTGACGATCCTCAAGGAAAAGACCGCAAGCGCCTGGTCACATTCGTCGAGATTGACCGCTGCGCCACCGATGCCGTGGCCGTAGTCACTGGATGCCGCCTGGGCAAACGCGCTTTGAAGTTTCGCGACTGGGGAAAAATGGCGGCGACCTTTGTGGACGTGAGCACCGGAAAAGCGGTCCGTGTCGCTGCCAAGGAATCCTCGAAATCGCTTGCGCGCGAAATGCATCCTGAGATCGCGAACAAGAATCAGCAACAGATGCTGGCCTATCGCGAGATGTCTGACGACGACTTGTTCGCTACGCAGTGGGTAAAGGTCGAACTGCCTCCGGAGGAGTTCCCGGGCTACAAAGGTGCGCGGATTGCGTGCGCACAATGCGGCGAAGGAATTAACTTTCACCGAGAAGTCTCGCGAGATGGAATGACTCTGTGCCGAGGCTGTGCTGGGGAAAGCTACTACAAACTGGCAGAAGACTGACGCATTCGGGCATCTAGGCTTGTTGGTACGCGTGCGCCACTCGCAGGATTGTGCTCTCCCCGAAATGCTTGCCGAGGACCTGTAGTCCAATCGGCAATCTCTCTTTTGTCTCGCCGCACGGAATCGAAATTCCAGGAATACCCGCCAGATCCGCAGTCACGGTGTAGATATCGGCCAAGTACATCGCCAGCGGATCATTCGACTTCTCTCCCAGCCGAAACGCAGCGGTCGGACTCGTCGGCGTGACAATCGCATCCACCTTGCGGAACGCGTCATCGAAGTCGCGTGTCAGCAGAGTCCGCACCTTCTGCGCCTTCAGGTAATAGGCATCATAGTAGCCCGCGCTCAGCGCGTATGTGCCCAGCATGATGCGCCGCTTCACTTCGGCACCGAACCCTTCGTCGCGGCTGCGGCGATACATTTCCGACAACGTTTTTACCCCCCGGGCCCGGTGGCTGTAGCGCACGCCGTCGTAGCGGGCCAGGTTCGCCGACGCTTCCGCCGTCGCAATCAAGTAGTACGTCGGAACGGCATATGACGTGTGCGGAAGAGATACGGGCACGATCTCGCAGCCCAATGCCTTCAGCTTGTCGATCGCGCCTTCGACAGCCTGCCGGACTTCCGCGTCCAACCCTTCGCCGAAATATTCCTTGGCTACGCCCAGCTTCATTCCGCGAACCGGCTTTTCGAGTTCGGCAACGTAGTCGGGCACCGGGACATCCGCGGAGGTGGAATCCATCGGATCGCGTCCGGCAATGGTGCGCAGAACGGTTGCTGCGTCCTTCACCGTTTTCGTCAGCGGTCCAATGTGATCGAGCGACGATGCGAACGCGATCAGTCCGTAGCGCGAGACGCGGCCGTAAGTCGGCATCAAGCCCACCACTCCGCAGAACGACGCCGGCTGGCGAATCGAACCGCCGGTGTCAGACCCGAGAGTTACGACGGCCATGTCCGCTGCCACGGCCGCGGCCGAACCACCTGAAGAACCTCCGGGCACGCGAGTGAGATCGTGCGGATTGCGCACCGGGCGATACGCGGAATTCTCATTCGACGAGCCCATCGCGAACTCATCGCAATTCATCTTGCCGAGTACGACAGCGCCGGCCGCCTCCAGCCTGGCGACGGCCGTGCCGTCGAACGGCGGAATGTACTTCTCTAGGATCTTCGATCCAGCGGTGGTGCGCACTCCGCGCGTGCTCATCACGTCTTTGATGCCTACCGGCACACCGCCCAGAGGCGGCAGCGTCTTGCCTTCGGCGGCCATGCGATCGATGCGGTCGGCCTGTTCGAGTGCGCGCTCTTTCGAGAGCGTCAGATACGCTCCGATCTGACCGTCTTCTTTCTGTATTTGCGCGTAGTGAGCCTCCGCCAGCGCGAGCGCTGTCGTCTTGCGCTCTTGAACGGCAGCGCGGGCGGTGTCGATGTTGAGTGAGGTTAAATCCATTTGACCATTACGCGGAGCTGTCTCCGGCTATCGTTCAATTACCTTGGGCACACGGAAAAAATCCTCGTCGGCATCGGGCGCGTTCTCGAGAGCGATCTCATGCGGCAAAGACTTGCGAAGTCCTTCGAGAATATCTTCGCGATTCGCATAGGCGAAGCGTTCGCTTCCTTGCTTCGAATCGTCCACTCCATAACGATCGGAAACCTGCGCCATCGGCGGCACATTGGAGGTATCGAGTTCGTTCAGCCGGTCGATGTATTGGAGAATGGAATTAAGATCGCGCAGCATACACGTGCGCTCTTCCTCTGTGAGCTCCAGATTGGCCAGGTCCGCAACGTAAGCGACGTCTTTGTCGGTAACTTTCATGGGCGTGTGGGAATCAGCGCAGATTCTTGTCTAAGGTTCCGGGACGGGCCACGACGAATTCGATCTTGCGCACAGTCTCCGGTATGTAGCGATTGATTTCCGCGACATATCGTGGCGCCAGGGTTTGCAGTTCGGTCTTCCATCCAGCGTCGCCGACTTCCACGCGCAACACTCCGCTTTCGAAACCGAGCGCGCGGGTGCGCTCGGCCACGGCCGATCCGCAGACTACGGGCCAAGCCACGAGTGGCGCGTCCGCCGGAGGCGCCTGGCGCAGTGACTGCGCTACAATTTTCTCCAGCCCGCTGCCTGCCTGCTGCAAATGAGTTCCTCGTCTCGTCGAAAAACAATGGCGCTCAACCGAAGAGAAGGTACGATTTTAGCATTCCTGTTGCGCTTCGGCGTCCGGGCATATCAGCTCGTCAGGCGGGAAATTCTCGGCGAACAAACTCAAGAGCAGCATCGCGCGAGGGAAGGCGTCCTTCGAGTTGAGCATCCTCAACGGCGTTCAGGATCTCGCGGAATTTCGGTCCTGGGGCGTGACCCGCTGCGATGAGGTCATCTCCAGTCACCAGCGGCGCGGGACGCATCTTCTCCGGCGGGATCTCCGCGCGCTTCCGACTGGCAAACTCGTACGTGCTTAAGTTGCCATTACTCGCCAGGCAGTCGGCACGGTGCAAGGCGAGGTGCTCGTCGAACGACGGCATGCGGAGAAACTTCTTCAGCGTGGATTCTTTCATGCGCGTCGCATGACCGAAACGCATATGGTTGTCGACCAAAGCGAGAATTTGAGATGCGTCATCGTTGGAAAAGCGCATGCGATCGCATATCTCTTCAGCCATCTTCACCCCCACGGCCACATGATCGTCAAACCGTATGCGATCAGGAGCGACGCGGAACGTCGGAGGCTTCCCGACATCGTGGAGCAGTGCACCCCAGGCCAGCGTAAGCGGGCAAGGCTGGGGCAAGTTATCGAGTAGCAGCAGGGTGTGCACAAACACGTCGCCCTCGGGATGAAACTCCGGAGGCTGATCGACTCCCTTCATGGCAGAAATTTCGGGAAGCACCTGCTTGAGCAAACCGCTCTCATCCAGCAACTGAAAAGCGCGACGCCCGTGGCCTTCCGTCAGCATGCGAGTTAGTTCGTCCCGCACGCGCTCGCGCGAGACCACCTGGACTTCGGCAGCCAGTCTCTGCATCGCTAAAAACGTGGCCGGATCGATCGTGTATTCGAACCTCGCTGCGAAACGCACCGCCCGCAGCATGCGCAGCTTGTCTTCACCGAAGCGCTCGTCCGGATCGCCGATCGTACGGATGATTCCCGCCGCCAGATCTTGACGCCCGCCAACAAAATCGAGCACCTCCCCGTTCACCGGATCGAGCAGCATGCCATTGATCGTGAAATCGCGCCGCGCAACGTCCTCGCGCGGGTCGCGGCTGAATCGCACGTCGTCGGGGTGACGGCCGTCGGAATAGCCGATATCGCTGCGGAAGGTCGCAACTTCAACCGCGTGAGACTTCGAAGGGACCTCCGTCGATGCCTTGCTTGCAGCGTCCGGCTCGGGAGCAGGCACAAGAACGACGCCGAATTGCGCGCCGACGGCGTAAGTCTCTGGAAAAATGTTCATGACCTGCTGGGGCGTGGCATTGGTTGCGACGTCGTAATCTTTCGGTTCGCGCCCCAGCAGAAGATCGCGCACGCATCCGCCCACCAGGTAGGCTTGAAAGCCTTGCTGGCGAAGAGTCTGGACGATCGACGTAGCGAAATGCTTGGACATGGCCGGTCAGGAGCCGATTCAGGCTCATTTCAATAATAACGCTCGCGTTCTGCGAGGAACCCCTTGAACAGCGGTGTACAGGTGGACGCCGGCGATTTTCTAGTCGTAGTTTCTCTAGCCGGCGGCCCACGCTTTCCGATAAGAGTCAGCGAGCAACTTCGATACGGCGGTTCGATCCACTCGTTCCGGCAAGACAGAGACCTTCCCAGCCTCCTCGCACTCCGAAAAGAGAATCTGCGCCATAGCCAGTACTTTCTCCATTGAGTACTTTCCAGTTCGCACGCGGATCAGAAAGTCGCGCTCAGGACGAGGCAACGTAATTGTTCCCTGCGACACGAGTTCCTTGCACTCGTACAAGAGACGCAACGTATGCATCGCAGCCTTCACGTCGTAGCCATACTTCGCTTCGATCTCGGGGCGCTGTCCCTTTTTTCCACGCCCCTTCTGTCCGGTCATGCGTTTCAGTTGGTCGTCGGCAAAGCCCAGGAACTGCTTCACACATACCCTCGCGAGAAAGGCGCTCTTGTTCTCCACGACTTCAGCCCAAATCGCATTTCGGAGTACGCCACCCGCGAACAGAAAATGCAACGCCGTCGGATTGCCTTTACATGCCAGTTCGGCCCACTTCCTTAGGGAGTACAGAGTGATGTCCACGTCGTTCGGTCCGTTGCGGCGGTCGTTTCCAGCAGTCGACCAAACGAAATGCGGCAGGGACTCGAGCCCCAGAACCATTTCCGGCGGCTCGATGTACACCCCGTAAATGTCGAGGTCGTCCGTTCCGTGAACTTTGGCTCCGTGCAACTCCGACCCGCCCACAAACAAGTGGATCAACCGATCGGGAAAGAGGAACCCGGACTCTCGCACGTGTTGAAGCAAATCAGCCATGAACTCTAATAATATTAGGGAACATGTCCGACGCCTACATCCTGGGTATTGAAAGCTCCTGCGACGAGACCGCCGCCGCTGTGGTGCGTTCAGGCGAGCAGCTCATTTCGAACGTGGTGGCATCACAGATTGCGATGCACCAGCCCTATGGTGGGGTCGTCCCCGAACTCGCATCGCGGGAACATCTGCGCGCCATCGTGCCGGTAGTGCGTCAGGCGCTGGCTGAAGCCAAGCACAGCTACGAATCCGTCGATGCCATCGCGGTTACTCAGGGGCCCGGCCTGGCTGGAGCATTGCTCGTTGGCATCAGCTACGCGAAGGCGCTGGCTTTCGCGCTCGATAAGCCACTCATCGCCGTCAACCATCTCGAGGGCCACATCCACGCCGTGCTGCTCGAAGAACGGCAGAAAGGCAACCACGAGTTGCAGTTTCCCGTGCTTGCGCTGGTCGTGTCGGGCGGCCACACTCATTTGTATCTGGCGACGCAGCGGAACGACTCCTGGACCTACGAAAATATCGGCCACACCCGCGACGACGCCGCTGGAGAAGCCTTCGATAAAGCCGCGAAGTTACTGGGCTTGGGATATCCCGGAGGCCCGGTCATCGACCGCCTCGCTCCGCATGGTGATCCCAAAGCTGTAAAGTTTCCCCCAGCACAACTCAAGCATCGCGACCGCCGCGGACGAAGCGACGGACGAGCGGTCGCGCCGCAAGATGATCGTCCCCGCTTCGACTTTTCCTACAGCGGAATCAAGACCGCCATTTTGCGCTATGTCGAGACACACGACATGCGCGACCGTATCGAGGCTCGGCGTAAAGCGTTGGTGAACATTCCCAAACCCAAGCTGGAGGATTATCTGGCGCACAGCGACAAGGCCACTCTCGACTTGGTGGCTTCCTTCCAGCGCGCGATCGTGGACGATCTGGTCGGAAAAACCTTGGCGGCCGCGCGCGGTTACAACATCGCATCGTTGTTCGTCACCGGAGGAGTCGCAGCCAACCAGGAATTGCGGCAAACCTTCGAGCGTGAGGGAGCCAAAGAAGGACTGCCCGTGTACTTCCCTTCGCGTCCGCTGTCGACCGACAACGCAGCCATGATCGCCGCAGCGGCCTATCCCAAATTCCTGGCGAAAGATTTTGCCTTGATGGATTTTTCGGCGGAGCCTGGACTGGTTCTGCGCTAGAAAGTTCTAGGAACTTCTGCCCGGCCATTCTTCCCCCGAACGGTATCGAGGACCTTCGCGAGCTGTTCTTCGACATCGATATCTTTGTAGATGACGAAGTTGGCGCGCTTTTCAGACTTTTCGAAACCGCTGGCGCGGCTCGCGACGATAATAATCGGAACATTGGCCGTCTCCGGCTTACTCTTCAGGGCGGTGATCAACTCCGTCCCTGACATTTTGGGCATCTTTATGTCAGTGACGATCAAATCCGGTGGCGTGCGCGCCAGGACGTCCAGAGCTTCCTCGCCATTGGTAGCAGACTCGACCGCATAGCCGCGCTCTTCGAGAAAGCGGGATACGGTATAGCGGATCAGCATCGAATCGTCTACGACTAAAGCGACCATAGCCATATTCCAAGACAGGGCCGACACGCACACGGCCCCCGGCCCTCACCATAACAACCGGCGGCAGGCGCAACAAGCCAAGATGGCTCGCAGAGATTACCTCCGTCACCGGGCGGTCACGGATCTTGCGACTAGATTTCGCTTTCCGGGGTGCGGTCTTCGATGCTCATATCTCTGAATTCGCTCGATTCGAAAATCTCGCGACATTCGAGGCATTCAACGAATTCGGAATCCTCATCGCGGCTCACGATCTGCACGCGAGGGTGTTTGCAAGGCTGCTTCTTGTCGGCGCTTTGAGGAGGAGAGGGCGACTTAGAGGTCATAAATCCGGAAGGTCCCGCTAGGAAACAAGGCGGAGGGACGAATTTCGCCGGAATTTCCGGTATTTTAGAACGGCTTTCGGGGTTGTCAAGTCCCCCAATGCGATTGTGTTGTGAATTTGTAACAAGCACTTGTCTAGGGACCGGGCAGGACCCACGCGGTCGTTTTCCTCAAAATCCGACCAAAAGCATCGCACTGATGTAAGCCGTTCAGTTCTATATATTTGCCGTTAAGGAGCGTTTTGCCACACACTCGACTGCATGCCCTTGCTCCTTTTGCCTGAGGTGACGTAGAATGAATTACGACAGAAAAGGTCGGAGTTCTATCCGACTCAATTGGTCGGGTTTTACACAGGGAATCCAGAGTGCTCAAGCTGACCAAGAAGGCCGACTATGCGCTGATGGCGATGAAGCATCTCGCCGAGCACTCTGACGAGGGTTCGCACAGCGCAAAGGATGTGGCGGACGCTTTCGGCATCCCGCCTGAAGCACTGGCGAAGATTTTGCAGCGGCTGGCTAAGGCTGGACTGCTGCATTCGCAGCACGGCATCAATGGCGGATATACCCTGGCGCGAGCGGCGCACACGATTTCGGCCTTTGAGGTAATCCGGGCTATCGACGGCCCGCTGTTCATTACGTCCTGCGTCACCGTGCGCGGAGAGTGCGATCAGACCGACCGCTGCAATATCCGCGAACCGCTGCGCAAGGTGAACGAGAGTATTGAGGCGGTACTGAAGCGCATCAAGATATCGCATATGCGCGAGGAACCAGAAGAAGCCGGGAGCGTCGCTCCCAAGACGGCGGAGTTGGTGACAATCACCTGAGCCGTCGAAAGCCAAGAGATTCATCAACAGAGAGTCACTACAAGTAGGAGAGGCATTCAATGAGCACGGACGTCAAAATCCCCCAGGCAAGCACCGAGGCGCACCACCCCGACGCGAAGGGCGTGAAGCTGCCCATTTACATGGATAACCACGCCACCACCCCCATGGATCCGCGGGTGCTGGAAGAGATGCTGCCTTATTTCATGGAGAAGTTCGGCAATTCGGCCAGCCGCAACCACTCCTTCGGATGGGCTGCCGAGGAAGGCGTCGAGACCGCGCGCGAACGCATCGCGAAACTGGTTGGCGCGACCACGAAAGAGATCATCTTCACTTCTGGCGCCACCGAGAGCGACAACCTTGCCATTAAGGGCGTTGCCGAAATGTACCGCGAAAAGGGCAACCACATCATCACAGCGGTCACCGAACACAAGGCCGTTCTCGATACCTGCAAGCGCCTGGAGAAGTACGGATATCGCGTCACCTACATGCCCGTGCAAAAGGACGGCCTGGTTGATCTCGATGACCTGAAGCGCGCCAT
Organism: Candidatus Sulfotelmatobacter sp.; assembly: GCA_035695545.1. GTDB lineage: Bacteria > Acidobacteriota > Terriglobia > Terriglobales > Acidobacteriaceae > Sulfotelmatobacter. The sequence continues at coordinate 13,369 of DASRRV010000362.1, forward strand.
GGACGATAAGACGATCCTGGTCTCGATCATGGCGGCGAACAACGAAATCGGCGTCCTGCAACCGGTCGCGGAGATTGGCAAGCTGTGTCATGAGCGCGGCGTTATCTTCCACACGGACGCGACTCAGGCCGTGGGGAAAGTCCCCACGGATGTGATCAAGCAGAACATCGACGTAATGTCGATTTCGGGTCACAAGATGTACGGGCCGAAAGGCGTGGGCGCGTTGTATGTCCGTCGCAAGAATCCGCGTGTGCAACTGTCCGCCATCATCGACGGGGGCGGCCACGAACGCGGCATGCGCTCTGGCACTTTAAACGTTCCGGGAATCGTTGGCCTCGGCAAGGCCTGCGCCATCGCGCAGGAAGACATGCCGCAGGAATCATGCCGTCTGGCAGGCCTGCGCAACCGCTTGCGCGATCGCATCATGAACCGTCTGGATGAGGCTTACATCAACGGCTCGACGGAACATCGCCTGCCGGGCAACTTAAACATAAGTTTCGCATACGTCGAGGGCGAATCGCTGCTGATGGGTATTAACGACATCGCGGTTTCCAGCGGTTCGGCGTGCACCTCCGCGACGCTGGAGCCATCTTATGTATTGAAGGCTCTCGGCACCGGCGACGACCTAGCGCACAGCTCGATTCGCTTCGGCATCGGCCGCTTCAATACCGAAGCCGAGGTCGACTACGTTGCCGACCGCGTTATTGAAACTGTTGAACGACTGCGCGAACTTTCTCCGCTCTACGAAATGGCAAAGGAAGGCATTAATCTGAAGGACGTGAAGTGGGCAGGAGAAGCGCACTAGAAGCAAAGTTTCAAGGTTTCAATGTTTCAAGGTTTCGAAGTCGAACATCCTTGAACACAATGAATACCTTGAAACTATGAAACATTGAAACTTTGAAACCTGAGGTCAAAAAATGTCATACAGCGATAAGGTTCTGGATCACTACTCCAATCCCCGTAACGTCGGCTCGATGGACAAGTCGAGCACGGACGTGGGCACCGGCCTGGTCGGCGCGCCCGAATGCGGCGACGTCATGAAGCTGCAGATCAAGGTCAATCCGACGACGAACGTCATTGAAGACGCGAAGTTCAAGACCTTCGGCTGCGGCTCTGCCATCGCCTCGTCTTCGCTCGCGACCGAGTGGGTCAAAGGCAAGACAGTGGACGAAGCTCTCGCCATCAAGAACATGGACATCGTGAAGGAGCTGTCGCTTCCTCCCGTAAAGATCCATTGTTCGGTGCTGGCCGAGGACGCGATCCGCGCCGCGATTGGCGACTGGAAGAAGAAGCAAGAGAGTACGAAGCCGGTCGCTGCGGAAGCGCGGTAGTTTCGAGCTTTGAGTGGTGAGCACGAGATAATCGTGTTCGCTCGAAGCTCATAGCTCGCTGGTCACTGTTGGTTTATTTATGACGACGGCAACAGAACAAGGAACGCAACCCGCGCAGGCACCGGCGAAAGGCATTCTCGTCACCGAGAAGGCCTTGGCGAAGGTGCGCATCGCGATGGCCAAGGAATGCGTCTCGCCCGAGCAGGGCGGACTGCGGCTGGGAGTGCAGGGCGGCGGGTGTTCGGGCCTGAGCTACAACATTCGCTTCGACACGCAACCGCGCGAGCGGGACCGCATCTTCCAGTTCGCCGATGTGCGGGTCTTTGTGGACCCGAAGTCGTTCATCTATCTGCACGGCATGACCCTGGACTATCAGGAAACGCTGATGCAACAGGGCTTTGTATTCGTGAATCCCCAGGCATCGAAGTCGTGCGGCTGCGGGACTTCGTTCTCGGCCTGATGCCCTTCGACTTCGCTCAGGGCAGGCGCTGTGTGGCGCGTTCACTCCCTTCGGCTTCGCTCAGGGCAGTCCTGTCTGCGTGCGTGCGCCACCGGACAACCTGGGCACAGATACAGGCTCCGGCCTGGCGGGAATTTTTCGCGGTGAAGCTCGCGCCAGAAGGTTCAATGAACTGCGCGAGTGGAATGTGAGCAACGAAGTGACGACCAAATCTGTTCTTACCACGATCGGTGCGAAGCCTCTGCCGCAAGACACTCACTCCTGCTGGTCCTGTGGATCGATGCGCGCCGCGCATTTCTGCGAGTCTTGTGGCAAGGTGCAGCCTCCGGCGCCGGTCGACTATTTTTCGTTTTTTGGTTTGCCGCTCAAGCTCACGATCGACGTTGCAGCGCTGGAAAAAGATTTCTACCTCCTCAGTCGCAGGCTTCATCCCGATCTGAACGCGCGGGCTGGCAGCCAGGAGCAGGAATGGGCATTAGAACAGAGTTCACTGCTCAACGATGCGTATCGCACGCTGAAAGACCCGATCAAGCGCACGCAATACCTCTTGCACCTTGAAGGCGTCGAATTGGAAGAGCAGTCGAAAAGCGCAACTGAACAAGCCCGCGCAACGGGAGAAGCTAAGAAGCAGATCGTTCCGCCCGACTTGTTGGAAGAGGTCTTCGAGCTGAACATGCAACTCGAAGAGTTGCGCATGAACAAGAAAATGGGCGATGACGATCCTGCCCTAATCGCAGACATTGGAAAGCAGAAGCTGACCCTCGAAGCCAAGCACGAAGCGCTTCTTGAGGAACTACAACAATACTGGACGGAGTGGGATGGCGTGATCGATCGGAGACAAGCCGGCAGTCCGGCCGCGATCGAAGAGCGCGCCCGCGTTCGAGACAAGATGGTAGACGTATTGAACCGCCGTAACTACATCCGGAATCTGGTAAGGGATGTGAACGCAGCCTTAGAGAATTGAGAAATTCGGCAATCGGGTAATTGTGTAGAGCCGAGCCCGGTGGATTCAAATTGCCAAATTACCCGATTACAAAATTACAAAATGGCCACTGATCGCATCGTCGGCATCGACCTGGGCACCACGAACTCCCTGGTGGCGTTCATGCAGGGGGATACCCCTGTCGTGATCCCCGGCGATGACGGCCTGAACCTGCTTCCCTCGGTCGTGGCGCTCGACGGCGAGAATCATCCGGTCATCGGCAACGCCGCGCGGAACTCGCTGATCGAAACACCGGAGCGTGCTGTTTATTCGATCAAACGCCTTATGGGCCGCGGCATGGAAGACATTGAGGAAGAGCTGAAGCTCTTCCCTTTCCGCCTCGCCGAAGACATGCAGGCCGGAGAAGTGCTGCGCATCAAGCTGGGCGATAAGACTTTCACGCCTCCGGAAATCTCCGGGCTGATTCTTCGCCAGCTCAAGCGCAGCGCCGAGCGCTTTTTCGGCGGCCCGGTTACGAAAGTCGTCATCACGGTTCCTGCGTATTTCAACGATGCACAGCGGCAAGCAACAAAAGACGCGGGCCGCATCGCTGGCCTCGAGGTCCTTCGTCTGGTGAACGAACCCACCGCCGCATCGCTGGCCTATGGCCTCGACAAGAAGCAGAACGGAATCGTCGCGGTGTATGACTTCGGTGGAGGCACGTTCGACATTTCGATTCTCAAGCTGCACGACGGGATCTTCGAGGTCATCGCCACCAACGGCGACACACACCTCGGCGGCGACGACATCGACAACCTGCTTATCACGATCGCGCTCGACGACATTCGCGGCGATCTCGGAGTCGATCTCTGCCGTAATGCTGAAGCGGTACAGTCGATTCGCAAAGCCGTGATCGAAGCCAAGATTGCGCTTTCATCGCAGTCCTCGGTCAAGCTCGACATCGAACTGCCCGGCGGCAAGCGCTACCAGCGCGAGATCACCCGCGATCAATACGAGCAACTGATTCAGCCGGTCATCGATCGCACGGTGGGCCCTTGCAAGCAGGCAATGAAAGACGCTGGCCTGAAACCTGAACAGATTGACGAAGTCGTACTCGTCGGCGGCTCGACGCGCATCCCGAAGGTTCGCGCTCTGGTGAAGGAATTGTTCCGTCGCGAGCCGCACACCGATCTGAATCCTGATGAAGTTGTGGCGCTGGGCGCGGCCGTGCAGGCCAACATCCTCGGGGGTGGATCCGAAGCCACCGAGAATATGTTGCTGCTCGACGTAACGCCTCTGTCGCTCGGCATCGAAGTTGCCGGCGGCGTCACCGACAAGATCATCTTGCGCAACTCAACGATTCCGGCCTCGGCAACACAGTTCTACACGACCCAGGTCGACGGCCAGACCAACGTCGCGATTCACGTTTTGCAGGGCGAGCGCGAATTGGCCAAAGACTGCCGTTCTCTTGCCCGGTTCGATCTCAAGGGTGTTCCACCCATGGCCGCAGGGATTCCGCGCGTCGAGGTCAAGTTCCTGATCGACGCCAACGGCATTCTCCACGTCTCGGCGCGCGAGCAGCGCAGCGGCAAGGAAGCCGAAATTCAGGTGCAGCCGAGCTACGGCCTGACCGACGAGCAGGTCGAAGGGATGATCCTCGACTCGTTCGACAATGCAGAAGAGGATTTCCGCCGCCGTCAGGTGATCGAGGCCCGCAACGAAGCAGCGACGATCCTCGCCGCACTGGAAAAAGGCAAGAAGAGCGCGGCCTGGGGTGCGCTGACGACCGACGAAAAGAAGCAGATCGCGAAAATGGAAAAGGCATTGGTCGCGGTGAACGCCGAAGACGACTATGCCGCGATCCGCAAAGCGATCGACGCCCTGAATCAAGGCACAACGCGTTTAGCCGAGTTGATGATGGACACTGCCGTTTCGACGGCACTGAAGGGTAAGAACATGGATGAGACAGACTTGGGCGAAGGCCCAACGCCGCCCCATCCCATGGCACCACCAGAATTCCAATGAACGGAAATTGTCATCCTGAGCGGAGCACGATTTCGCGAACGCGAAGTCGTGCGGAGTCGAAGGATCCCTATCGCCGCGAGTGACGTGGGCATAGAGATCCTTCGACTCCGTAAATTTCGCGCTCTCCGCGCGAAATTCACTACGCTCAGGATGACGACCGGAAATTGAGGTGAATATGGCAGAAGAAAAGGCTCACGGAGCGGGCGCCGCCACTGAAGAAGCGCCCGGTGAAAACACGGTCACGGTTACGTTCCTGCCCGAAGGCAAGACAGTGCAGTTCGAGCACGGCAAACTGCCGTACGAGTATCACGGCAAGGAGGAATCCATCCTCGACGTGGCGCTCAACAATCACATCACGCTCGACCACGCCTGCGGCGGCAACAACGCATGCACCACCTGTCACATCTGGGTAAAGGAAGGCGCTGAAAATCTTTCTGAGATGGACGACGCGGAAGCCGACCGGTTGGACATGGCCGCCGATCTCCAGTTAAACTCGCGTCTCGGTTGCCAGGCGCAGATCGTGAAGCCCGGCAAAGTGGTCGTCGAGATTCCCTCCTGGAATCGCAATTACGTCTCTGAGGAGCACTGAGGATGGCAAAGCAACTGACCTGGGACGACGCCGAAGACATCGGCATCCTGCTGTCCGAAACTCACCCCGAACTCGATCCACTCACCGTGCGCTTCACCGACCTGCATCGCTTTGTGACTGAACTTCCTGACTTCGCTGGCGATGCGAAAGCTTCAAATGAAGGCAAGCTGGAAGCAATCCAGATGGCGTGGCACGAGGAGTTTCAAGACCGCACGCAAGGCTGATTTTCCTTCGTCTAACTTGGTGTGCTTCGTGGTTCAAGGATTTAGGCCTACTTCCCCGCCTCCGCCAGCTTCTTGTACTCCTTCTGCAGAACGTAGAAAGCCAGCTTGCGTTGGCCTCGATTTGAAATCAGCCCCTTGCGATTGTGATAGTCCTGCACGCCTGGTAACAGGCGCGTCGGAGAGCGAAAATCCATCAGCACCCATGGCGTGATTCCGGCCAGATTCGGCATGCGCTCTACCATGCCAAGCTGGTGCTGAAACAAGCTCTCCTGGTATTCCTCAGTCCAGCGCTCGTCCGCATCGCCATGCCGGCCGAACGGCGCGCCGCCGCCGAATTCACTGACGATCAGCGGCTTGTTCCAAGTCGATTTCCACCGCAACTTGTCGGCATCTTCCGGATGTCCCCAGTACCACCCGAGATATTCGTTAAGGCCGAGAACATCCAGCACCTCTCCCAGCGGATCGCTCAGCGTGCGCTCGTCTGGACTGGTGTCGTCGACATGGTTCAGCGCAGAGGTAATGAGCCGCGTGGAATCGAGGTCACGCGCGTCTTGGGCGAGTTGCTTCAGAAATGTCAGCCTCTCCGGCTTCACCGGAGTTTCATTGGAGAGCGACCAGAAGATGACAGCCGCGCGGTTATGGTCGCGCGCGATCATGTCCCGCAATTGCGCCTCGGCGTTCGCGAGCGTGGCAGGATTCGACCAGTCAATATCCCAGTAAACGGGAATCTCCGACCACACCAACAATCCCATGCGGTCCGCCAGACGAACCTCATTCTCGTTGTGCGGATAGTGCGCGAAGCGGACGAAGTTGCATCCCAAATCCTTCACCCAACCGAGGAGAGTCTGCGCGTCTTCCGGGCTGAAGGCGCGGCCCTCGCGAAAGGGCGCCTCCTCGTGCATCGAGACGCCACGCAAGAAGATAGGTTTGCCATTCAGCAGGATGTTCGCTCCCTGCACTTCGATGGTCCGAAACCCTATCTGATCATGGATGGTATCTGCGCCACTGCTGAGGACGACGTCATACAGTTGGGGATGAACGGGCGACCAGAGCTCCAGTTTCGCCGCGAAGTGAAAATTCGCGCGGCCGCTCGCATCAGTCGTGAATGCCTCGTGGATTCCGGCTTCGCGGATCTCCAGCGTGACCTTCTGCGCCGACGGCGCGCCGTTGAGCTGCACCCAACCGGAAATTTCGTTTTGTGAGCCGCGCTGCAGCTGAACCCAGTAATCCTGAATGAAGTTGCCCGGAACCTCTACCAACGACACGTCGCGAGTAATCCCGCCATAGCTCCACCAGTCGAACTTCAATGCGGGCACCGCATCCGCGCGCGGCACGTTGCTCACCTCGACGATGAGAACGTTCTCACCCTCTCGCAGCAACGATGTCGCCTCAAAATTAAATGCGGTGAATCCGCCCTCGTGATCGCCGAGTTTTTCTCCGTTCAGGTAAACCGCAGCCTGATAGTTGGCCGCGCCAAAGTAAACGAAGACCCGCATATTGTCGCGCTTGTGATAGTTGAACTCGCGCCGGTACCAGACGGGACCCTCATAGAACATTAACTGCTCGCGCTGGGTATTCCAATCTCCAGGAACATTCAGAACAGGTGATAAGTCGAAGCTGTACTCAACCAGATCGCTCTTGTTCCGCGCCTTTTCATTGCGAAAGAACCGCGAAGATTTGCCGTTATCAAACGGGTCGACGATGGCGTGCCATGCGCCATCGAGGTTCACCGTCGTCCGGCCCGGGATGTTCGCAATCAATGTAGAAGGGGCAGGACTAGCGTATGCCCATCCCGTCAGCAGGACCACCAACCACAAGCGTGAAGCGCAAGAAAATAGCATGAGGACCTCGCAGCCGACCATCGTAGTGATCGGGTCGAATGGCCGTCAATGAAGGTCGCGAAGTGCTTTTCCATCGCGGTCGATTCACAGAACTTTTACATCTTCGTGACAAACAGATTGCAGAGGCAAGACTACCCTAGAGTTCATAAGGGTTCTGCGAGAAACTCGAGACCCTTCTCTCTCTCCGGCCAAACTGGGAAAAGGGCACGGCATCAACGCCGTGCCCCATTTTTTTCTAGCCAAGAACTTTTCGCTTTAGCCGACAGACACCGGCGCCGTCTCTTCCACATTCGCTTCGCGCAGGAATTTCGCCGCTTCCTCAGGCGGAGTCGGATTGATGTAGAACCCCGTCCCCCATTCGAATCCCGCCGTCTTCGTCAGCTTCGGCATGAATTCGATGTGCCAGTGATAATGGTCGTTTGTGGGATCCTGCACCGGTGAGGTGTGAATGACCAGGTTATAGGGCGGATTGTCGAGCACCCGGTCCGCGCGCCCAAGCAGATCTTTCAACGCTCGCGCCAGGTTCTCGAACATGTGCGATGAGGAGTTCTCAAACGCCGACTCGTGCTGCTTCGGCAAAATCCAGGTCTCGAACGGAAAACGCGGAGCATACGGCGCCAAGGTCAGGAAGTTTTCATTCTCCGCCACTACACGGGTGCCGCTGTCCATTTCCTGGCGGATGATGTCGCAGAACACGCATCGTTCTTTATAAAGGAAGTACTGCTTCGCCCCTTCGAGTTCTTGGGTCACATTGATGGGCAGGATGGGCAGCGCAATGAGCTGCGAGTGCGAATGTTCCAGCGAAGCTCCGGCAGCTTCTCCGTGATTCTTGAAGATCAGAATGTACTTGAACCGGCGATCTTTCTTCAGGTCCAGGATGCGATCGCGGAACGTCCACAAAACATCTTCAATTCGTTTGGGAGGCAGAGTGGCAAGGTTCGCGTTATGTTCAGGCGTCTCGACAATGACTTCGTGCGCCCCGATTCCGTTCATCCGGTCAAACATCCCCTCAGCCTGACGGCTTAAAGTGCCTTCGATACCGAGGGCCGGAAACTTGTTCGGCACCACGCGGACCGTCCATCCGGAAGTATCGCGCTGCGGAGGAGGTCCACCATTTGGGTTGGGACGGTACGCCTGGATCTCCGGAGGGGTCTTGCTTTCGTTCCCGTAACAAAAGGGGCAGAATCCGCCCTTAATTTTCATATTTTCGCGGACAAAATCTGTCGGGCGCTTGGCCCGGTCCGTCGAAATAATCACCCAACGGCCAACAATCGGATCTTTTCTGAGTTCAGGCAATTACGGGTTCCTTTCAGCAGGAGTGCGCAAACTTACATATGTTACGCCGATAAAGAGGCATTGCGAAACACTTCGATCTGCGGGCGGGATGAAGAACTCTCATAGTATACGCTCACAATATCGATTCTCCACTGACACGTCGGTGGAAGGCGCCTGCGGTACTCGCGGGCCACTTCCGCCAATTCTCGCCGTTTGTGACGGTCCACCGCCGCCTCCGGAGGCTTCACCGAACGCGACGTCCGAGTCTTAACTTCAATGAAACAAAGACAATCTCCGTCCCACCCGATCAGGTCAATTTCCCCGCGGCAGCGCGGTGAACGGAAATTGCGCGCCACGATAGCGTAACCTAAACCTCCGCAAGTGAAAGTATGCATCGTCTTCCTCTTGAGTGCCCGTGCGCTGGTGTTGTGGCCTCGGGTCGGGCGGGAGCCACACGAACCGCAGCCCAGTCCAAGGTTCGAATCATCGTTCGGGTGAGACCTGCCGGAAGCATGGCTTACCACATCAATCTATTGTGATTTTTGCGTCGAAGATGTGACAGCCCTCACAAACTAGAAGATCAGGACACAGATCTTCCCAATCCGGAACGCGACTTCTGTCACGATTTAGCAGACAAAAAACAAGCCCACGGACGCAACCGTAGGCTTGGTCGCCCGACCTCCCCCCAAGGAGGCAGCAACGAAACTCCGTTCCTCAATACTTGCGGAGCGCACCCTCTCGCGCGCTCCGCAAGTGTTCCACGGTACAAGTGGACCGTGAAAGTCGTGCATCTCGCTTACAGCTAAGCCGGAATAATTGCGAGCGTGGGGCTCACTCTCTCTGACTACGGGCGCGCCGTCAATTCACGCTTTGCGCAAATGTAGTTCACGCCTTAAATCGTTCCGTTCGAGAGCGATGCGGACACTTCTCACTCGGACAAAAGTGGTGGTGGAATGGCACCAAGCGGCAATTTCGGCGAGTCACTTCCTCGGCTAGACTCCAGTTGGGGAAATCCAGAACTGAGATTATGCAGCCAGCTTCACAGCAACCGGAACCGTTGCCGCGCGCCGTCATTCGCTTCGGCGTCTTTGAGGCCGACCTGCGCGCGGGAGAACTCCGGAAGGGCGGCGTCAAGATCAAGATTCAAGATTTGCCGTTTCGTGCCCTGGAGCTCCTGCTGAGTCGGCCCAATGAGGTGCTTAGCCGCGAGAAATTCCGCCAGGCACTCTGGCCTGACGGGGTTTTCGTAGACTTTGACCACGGCATCAGCAGCGCCATCAACCGGCTGCGGGACGCGCTGGGAGACTCCGCCGATAACCCCATCTTCGTCGAGACGGTGGAACGCCGCGGCTACCGCTGGATCGCCCCGACCCACTTTCCCGCGCCGCCGGTTGCAACACGCCTCGAGGTGGTCCAGCCGGAGGTTCAAAAGCCGGTCCAAGGCTCGTCGTCTCCGCAGCGATGGACCTGGGCGCTGGTCTTTCTGGCGCTTGCTCTGCTGCTCGGCGTGTGGAATTTCCGGCCGCTCTACCGCGCCGCCAAGGCAGACACTAGAAAACAGAACATCGCTGCTTCCCAAATTTCAGGTTCCGAGCACTCCGCGCACGATGAGGCGGAGCAGTTCTATTTGAAAGGCCGCTTCTATTGGGAGAAACGCACGCCTGACGGATTGAACAAGGCCCTGGACTACTTCACTCAGGCGATCGTGCACAACCCAAATTACGCGCCAGCCTACGTCGGCCTCGCCGACTGCTACAACCTGATGCGCGAATACACTCTGATGCCGGCCAGTGAAGCCTATCCTCGCGCTCTGGCAGCCGCGAAGAAGGCTGTCGAACTCGATGATCAGTCCTCGGAAGCGCACGCGTCCATGGCCTTCGCTCTGTTCTATGGCATGTGGAATACCCCGGAGGCCGAACGCGAATTTCGCCGCGCCATCGATTTGAATCCCAGCAACGCGGTGGCTCACCATTGGTATGCCACTTATCTAACGGCGGTCGGCCGTCACTCCGAATCTCTGGCAGAGATTGAGCGCGCCCAAATACTCGACCCAGCCTCAAAAGCCATCGTTGCCGACAAAGGAGCCCTGCTTTGGGCCGCGGGGCGCCACGACGAGAGCCTGGCTCTCCTGAAGCAACTGGAAACTGCAGAACCGGATTTCGTTTCCCCCCATCGATACCTGAAGGGCATCTACTTCGACAGCGGAGACTATCCCAGCTATCTGGTCGAGTGGCGAAAAGAAGCAACTTTGATGAAGGACGACTCGACCCTGAAACTTGTGGACGCTGCCGAGAAGGGCTTCACGGCTGGCGGAAGGCAGGGCATGCTGCGGAATATCCTGGTGGCGCAAACAAGGCTCTACGGGCTAGGCCAGCAGTCTCCCTATTCTCTGGCTGAAACGAGTTCACTCTTGGGGAACCGGCAGGACGCTCTGCAATACTTGAAGATTGCTTACGAAAAACGCGACGAGTCCATCGTCCAGCTAGCAGGCGATCCGGCGTTCGCCAAACTCCGCGACGACCCATCCTTCAAGGATCTGGCCGCACACCTCAGTCCTCCCAGTCAGAAGTAGCGATTCAGAAATAGCGGTTTTCAGTGCTGGCCTGAGTTTCCGCTGAGTTTTCTAATGAGGGCCCAAACCCCTCGCCAGATGGGGACTTCCGACGATCTCGGATATCATGCAATGCCACGGTCGGCTTCTGCGGGAGCCTGTTTGGTGCCAACTTCGTCCAAATACCGCGGTGTGGTGTGCTTCGACGGCTTTGAGCTGGATCTGGCGAGCGGACAACTACGCCGCGACGGAATCTCCTTAAGGCTCCAGCCTCAACCCACCAAGGTCCTGGTTGAGTTGGTCGGCCGGGCAGGCGAGGTCGTGAGCCGCAAAGAATTGGCCGACCAGGTTTGGGGATCCGAAACCTTCGTTGATTTCGAACAAGGGCTGAACTTCGCTATCCGCCAGATTCGCACCGCCCTCGGAGACGACGCCGATCAGCCTCGTTTCCTCGAGACCCTTCCCAAGCGTGGATACCGTTTCATCCGCCCAGTGGAAGAAGCGACGCCCCAAAGCGAACCTCTTCCAGAGAAGCCTGCTCCCAGTTCGTTCCGGTGGGCGCTAGTTCTCGCGGCGTTTGCGCTGTTGAGTGCGACGGCGTATCTCTGGTTGAAACGCGCACCAGCGACGGTTCCGCCTCACACCACAGTTCTGGCAGTGCTTCCATTCGACGACTTGAGCGCAGCTCCTTGAACAATATCTTGCTGACGGACTCACCGAAGAACTGATTGCGCAACTGACGCGCATCAATCCCGGCCGATTGAAAGTGATTGCCCGGACCTCGGCCATGCAGTACGTCCACACCAGCAAGAGGGTGCGCGAGATCGGGCCAGGAACTCAGCGCCGACTACCTGGTGGAGAGCAGCATTCGCCGGGAAGGTGGACGCTTGCGAATCACCGCGCAGCTCGTTCGAGCGACCGACCAGACTCATCTGTGGGCACAGAACTACGAACGCGAAACCGTTCAGTTGCTACCGCTGGAAAGCGAGGTGGCGGAGGACATTGCGGAGCAGATCCACGTACAGTTGCTGTCGCCCGTTGCTGCCAGCCGCCCGGCCGACGCGCATTCGGTAAATCCCGAGGCGCACCAGCTGTACCTGCAAGGGCGCTTGTACTTTAACCAGCGATCGCGCGAAGGGCTCGAGAAGAGTGTCGACTCCTTCTCGCACGCCATCACTGTCGATCCCTCATACGCTGGTCAGGCGGATGCCTATAACCTGATCGCCTTCTACGGATTCGACCCCACGATGAACGCTGTGACCCAGGCCAAAATCGCCGCCGACAAAGCCCTGCGGATTGACGACTCCCTGGCCGCGGCCTACGCCGCGCTGGCCTATACCGAATTCGTGTGGCGGGAGGACTGGCCCACTGCCGAGCGCGAATTTCGCCGGGCCCTCGATCTCGACGACAATTACGTCCCTGCCCACCAGTGGTATGCGCTCTACCTGGCAGCGGCGGGACACATGGATGAATCCCTGTGCCAGATGCGTTACGCGCAGACGCTCGACCCTCTGTCACCCACCATCCACGCAGCACTCGGCTATATGTACTACTTTGCTCGCGACTACGATCACGCCGTGGAGCAAGCCAGCTTTGCCCTGCAACTCAACTCCAATCTTATGATGGCGCACGCCGTGCTGGGCTGGACCTATACCGAGCAGCATAAGTATCCCGATGCCATCGCAGAACTGGAAAACGCTTCCAAGCTCTCCGGTGGTGTGCCTGTCTACGAGTGTGCGCTCGGGCGGGGCTCAGGCACTGTCGGGTAACATACCCGAAGCGCGAAAGATCCTGGCTCGCGAGGAGGCCGTCACCAGCCAACCTCGAGGCTCAGGCTCAGCCCTCGCGGCCCTTCATATCGCAATGGGAGACTCTGAGCACGGGCACCACTGGTTGGAAAAGACTGCGCCCGGCGACGTCCAGGCCAATTGGCTGAGAGTCGATCCCGCCTTCGATTCGGTTCGGCAGAATCCGCGCTTCGTCGCCCTCCTGAATCGGATGGGAACGAAGAAAGACTGAAATCCAGCAGGTCTTCCATCCAAGAAACGAACGCTCACAGAAGTGTCCCACCCTTGTTCGAACAAGAGTGGGACTTTTGCAATTCGCAGCCGCGATGATAGGGGTTACGCGTTCCCGCCAACCTGCTTGATGCACTCTTCGAGCACATCCACGGCGACGTCGGCTTCTTCCTTGGAGACCACTAGCGGCGGGCACAGCCGGATGCTGCTCGGCCCGCAACCCAGGAACAACACGCCCCGCTCGAACGCCATCTCGACAATGCGGTCGCGCTCGGCGTTGCCGTATTCCTTGGTGACCTTATCCTTCACGATGTCGACGCCGATCATTAATCCGCGTCCGCGCACATCGCCCACCAACTTCAGTTTCGAAGGCCAGTCGGCCATGCGCTCCATGATGTGATTGCCCACGCTGGCCGAGCTCTCGACCAGGTGTTCCTTCTCGATCACATCAAGCGTGGCCAGCGCCGCAGCGATGCAGACCGGATTGCCCCCGAAAGTGGATGCGTGCGAACCCGGAACCCAGTCCATGATTTCTGCGCGGGTCATCGTGACGCCGAGAGGCATGCCGGAAGCGATGCCTTTCGCCATGCAAACCATGTCAGGCTCCACGCCGGTATGCTCGACGGCGAACCATTTGCCAGTGCGTCCGATGCCGCTCTGCACTTCGTCCACCACCAGCATGATGCCGTGACGATCGCAAATGCGTCGCAGTTCCTGCATGAACACCTTCGGCGCAACCACGTAGCCGCCCTCGCCCTGTACCGGCTCCACAAAAATCGCCGCCACTTCTTCCGGCGCCAGTGTCGTCTTGAACAGCTTCTCTTCAATAAAGCGCGCGCAACCCAGAGCGAACTTCTCGGCTTCCTGCGCACCGCCCACGCACCCGCGATAAATATCGGGATAGCGCACGTGCGTCACGCCCGGCACCAGAGGAGCAAAACGCCGCCGCTGCTGCGGCTTCGACGCCGTCAGCGACAACGCGCCCATGGTGCGTCCGTGAAACGCTCCGAAAAATGCGATCACATTCTGCCTCTTCGTGTGGTACCGGGCCAGCTTGAGCGCGCACTCAATCGCCTCCGCTCCAGAGTTGCCGTAGTAAATCCGGTGCGGTCCGGGCATCGGGGCGATCTTCGACAACCGCGCCGCCAGTTCCACCATGCTCTCGTAGTAAAAATCCGTGCCCGACATGTGGATGAGTTCGCCCGCCTGCTTCTGAATGGCGGCGACCACGTCAGGATGGCAATGCCCGGTCGAGGTCACGGCAATGCCCGCGGAAAAATCAAAAAACTCGTTGCCGTCAACATCGGTCACGACGATGCCGCGTCCGCTCTTGGCCACCATCGGATACGAGCGGGTATAGGACGGCGAAATATACTTCTGATCGCCCTCGAGCACGCGCTTGGCGTTGGGCCCGGGCAGGGCAGTCTTGATCTTCGGACCAATCGTGGTCGAGGTCTTGGGTGTCATAGTCGCTGTAGTCATGGGATCCTCCGCCTTGGGGAGCACGACCTCAGTCGTGCCATCTATGGCCAGTAATGATGTCGGGCTTTAGTCCCTGGGGGTCCCCACATCTGGCCAGTGTCGTGAAACAGACCTCGAGATTGAAAAGTACGAAGATCGAGGCGATTCAGTCGGAGGAAGGAATTAATCGCTGCCGAACAGACTAGGACGCGAACGCGAAGGCAGATTGGCCCGATAGCGTCGTGGACACACCAGGCAGTGCAGCCAGCACTCGGGCAAGTGCGAATTGGATTTGTTCTGCAGCATCGCTAACCGCACACATTACTAATTGATTATAGCTGGAAGCAGCCCGCTGGCGTAACCCCCAAAGTAACAAAGGTATCGGGCTAACCAGGTTCATATAGGGACAGCCGCCCTCGGCTTCCCAGGGTCCCGGAGGTATCGGGCTGCAGCGCCTACTCCTCTACTTCCCATCCTCAGTAAATGCCAGCAAGACATTCCCTGGCATCCCCGTATACACCGAATACCCCGAAGTTACGAACAGCGTCCCTCCAGCCACAACTGGTCCGGCATAGTTCAGGAGCCTCCATGTCCAGCGACACCGTTCACCGTCTTGAAGTCGATGCTGCTGTCGAAATCTCATAGGATCTTCCCATCCGTTGCGTCATAGGCGCGCAGATGACCGTCGAGCGCTCCCGAGAGCACTACGCGGGGAATCAACGTGGCGGGCGCAGGTTGCGCGGCGCTGCATCCCGGCTTAGGAGGCAGGCGGGCGGCGCAGGCGCCGTCTCCCACAGTTTCTTTCCCGTCGCGATCTCCAGCGCAAACATTCCTCCACCGGCCTTCGGGTCCACAGCACAGTCGGACAAGGGGAAATACACGCTCTTCTGATCGGCTGCTCCTCCGAACTCGATTCCTCCCAGGGGGCCACCTTTCCCAATGCGCGTCTGCCACACGATCTTGCCCTTCTCATCCGGATCGAGCCCGTATGCCACCGCGGACTTTTGCCCGACGACCAGCGGGCTCTTCCCATCCTTCAGCTTGCTCAAAATCGGCGGCGCCCCAATATCGAAATCTCCTCCGGGATTCTTCGGGCAGTTCGGATTTCCCGGCGTAATGCAGGCTACGTTAAAGCGATCCTCCGAAGTCAGCTGTTTCACCCACAGAACCTTCCCGCTCTCCCTTGTCGAGTGCTATCACCGCGTCGCTGGTTGCATTCGCGGGCTCGGAATAGTTGTCCCCGGTACCGAAGTACAGTGCATGCCGATCTGGATCGATCGTTGGCGAACTCCAGACCCCAGCTCCCGAAGGTCCGGTCATCGTGATCCCTGACTCATTCGTCGAAGACCGCGCGGGTTCCGAAATCGTGGACGACTTCCATAGCACCTTCCCGGTCTTCGCATCCAACGCGTTCATGCTCCCGCGAAACGTACAGCACAGGTACTTCGGGTTCGCCGCTCCCAACTCCTCAAACGACGACATCGGCACGTAGAGCTTCCCTCCGTACAGTCGGGGTGCACCCGTAATGTTCGCAAATGGGTGTTCATCTAGATCTGTCTTCCACCGGAGAGAACCGTTACTCGTGTCGACCGCGTATGCGCGCCCCTGCAGTCTCCGAAGAACGCGGTCTTTCCGTCGTCGCTGACCGTAATCGCGGTGCGAGCGTGCCCCGCTGGCAGGAATGTCCAAAAAAACGCAGCCCGACTGCTGGTCGAGCAAGTACACCTGTCCGTCTCCGCCTGCGACAAAAATTCGCTCCCCGATGACCGTCGGAGGTCCCCCTGCGCTCGTCGCCCCGGCATAACCGAACGCCCACTTCACTTTCAGTCGCGGAATCTGCGCCTTACTGAGCCCGGCTACCTTTTCCGGCTGAAAGCGGCTATTGGAGAGATCCGCTCCCCACCCATTTCCATAAAGGCAAGTTCGCCATGGGAGCAGAATTCGCCGGACACGAATTCATCGGACTCTTCTGCGCGACGTCTGGCTGCCCCAGTAAGTTCGCGACGGCGACGCGCTGGTCATGCGACATTCCGTCGCCGACAGCTTTCATCTTTCCGCTCTCCAGGGCGGTCAGAATCGCCGATTGCGTCATCAACCGCAGCGTGTCCGGCCACGGCGCGCGCGTCGCATTGTACGGCGCATGACAGGACGCGCAATGCGCGGCAAACAGAGAATCGGCACCCTTCGTCGTGTCAGACGCTTGTGCCAGAGTTAGAGGAGATCTCGCAGCGGTAACAAGAACCATCCAGCCGTAAAAAGACACCAACCTCGGACGCAGAATCGGCATGAACTCACCTCGCGCCGCCACCCGTGATCGTGACCCCAGAGTTGTTCGGAAAAAGCAGAACCGCAAAAGCAGGGGCATACTAGCCTCGACCAAGAGGTGAGTCAACGCAAATTCCCAGTGCATCAACTCGATCAACCGCCGCTGGATGGGCCTCCACTGGATTTTCTTAGCGAACTTTACCGCTCTTCTTAGCAATCTTTGCGGTTCAAGCTTTTGCGTTTGGTCCGGAACCGCAAATGGCGGCAGATTCTGCACGCTTAGTCTGCAACAACTTTAGAATCCGCCCACACGCCGCGCTCGTCTGATATCTTGTAGTTTCTCCTGAGCCTCCCTATTCCAATGCATTCCGCACAGCGCCCGAACCGGTGGATGGTGATTCTTGCCTTCGGGCTCGTCTACCTGTTCTGGGGCTCCACTTATCTTGCCATCGACATCGCGGTGCAAACCATTCCTCCAGCTCTCATGTGCGCCACCCGCTTTTCGATTGCGGGTGCGGTCATGCTGGCGGTATGCGCCGCGACGGGACGCAAAATCTTCTATTCTCCCAAGCAAATCGCCCTAGCTGCGATTGTAGGGTTGCTGCTTCTGATGGGCGGCAACCTCACGCTCTCCTACGCCGAACTCTCGGTCTCATCCGGACTGGCCGCCCTGATCATCGCCATTACGCCTCTGTGGTTCCTGGTGCTCGACTCCTTGCTCCTCGGCGATCACCACATCTCCGGACGCGGTAAAGCCGGCCTCGCGCTGGGCATGCTTGGCCTGTTCGTCTTAGTCTGGCCGCAATTACGGGGGGGCACCCTGGGACATCGTGAGTTCTGGTCCTCAGTCAGCCTGATCGCCGGATCCTTCACCTGGGCGCTAGGCTCCGTCCTCTCCAAGCGCTGGCAGTCAGGCATGGACGTATTCAGCGCCACGGGCTGGCAAGTCGCCGCGGCAGGCGTTGGAAATTTCGTCTTCGCGTTGTTTGCCGAAGATATCTCACACGTAAGGTGGAGCGCCCGCGGCCTTGGCGCAGTCGCGTACCTGGTCGTCTGCGGTTCCTGGATCGGCTATACCTCCTACATCTGGCTGCTCGAACACGTTCCCAGCTCCAAGGTCTCCACCTATGCGTATGTGAATCCAGTCGTGGCCGTCTTCCTGGGCTGGTTGATTCTCCATGAACGCGTCGACCGCTTCATCCTCGCGGGAAGCGCAATTGTTGTGCTCTCGGTAATTCTCGTCACCAGCGCTAAGGTGAAAGACAGGACGGTAGCGGAGGAACTTCCCGCCGTGGAAGCCGCGGGAGATTAGAATCCTTTCGACAGATCCCATGGCAAATTGCACAAGCTGCGGACGTGAGCTGCCTTCATTTTCTGTCGGCCGGCTCAGCACCTTATGTCGCGACTGTGAGGTATCGCAGAATTCTGCGCCTCCCGTTCCGACGGCGGTTCCTTCAGAAAAACGGTCCCCGATTACTCTCTCCACGATTTTGGTGGGAGCCAACGTCGCCGTTTTCGTGATGATGGTCCTGTCCGGTGCGTCGTTCCTAAGGCCGACGCAGACACAACTGCTGAAGTGGGGAGCTGACTGGGGCCCGCTGTCTTTGGGCTCCCAGCCCTGGCGAATCCTCACATCGAACTACGTGCACATCGGCATCATTCACATTGGCCTCAACATGTGGTGCCTGCTCAGCCTCGGCGCGCTGGCGGAGCGAGTTTTTGATCGCTGGACATATTTCTTGATCTACACCGCGACGGGCATCGCGGGAAGCATCGCCAGCCTGTGGTGGCATCCAACCGTCGTCGGAGCGGGAGCCTCGGGCGCGATCTTTGGACTCGCCGGTGCGTTGCTTGCCGCCCTCTATCTCGGGAAGTTGCCCATCCCGAAAGCAGCCGTAAGGTCCACGCTGAAGAGTCTGGTCAGCTTTGCCGCTTACAACTTGTTTTTTGGACTGGCGGCTGGAATAGACAACGCCGCCCATATTGGCGGATTGGTCTCTGGTCTGGCTCTGGGCGCATTCTTCTCCAGAAGACTGACAGAACCGCCCGAAGTCCGACTGCAGTGGCGCCGCTATGCTCTCATGCTCTGCATATTGCTGTTTGGTCCAGCCATGTTCGCTCTCCGGCATCAACACAAGGACCTCACCGATCTGACGAATCCCTACGAATACTTCGATCAGTACGATAAGGAGATCGACGCATTGCGACGCAAAGACTATGCTGCCGCGGTCACTGCAGGCGAGAAGGTTGTTCAGTTCAGTCCACGGTCAGCAGAGTCGCGTTTTCTGTTGGGTGTCGCCTACGAGGGCAACGGCGACTTGGACGATGCAATTTCCCAGTTTCAAGAGGCCCTGCGTCTGGACCCTAAGTACGCCGACGCGGAACTTGGACTAGGCGAAGCCTACAAAGCGAAAGGCATGGACCGCGAATCGGAAGAAGCTTATCAGAAGGCCGAGCAACTCAAGCACGGCCGCTGAAAGCAGGTGTCTCTTCCGCCCGACCCTGACCGAAGGGCTGAAGACTGACGCCTGATGCCCGACGCCAGCTACTTCGTCCCTTCATCCTCTTCCTCAGCATCATTCACCAAATCCACCACATGCCCTCGAATCGCAAACGTCTGCTTCGCGGCGCCAACCGCTTCAAAACTGACTCGCACCGGACCACGCTGCCAGGCCGGCGCGGGACATGCCGAGTCAGGACCAGCATCATCGGACACCCCATCATTGGACAGCGGTTTCTTCATCACCGGCTTGCGCCGGCTGAGTTGCGCCACCATCGCATAGGTCTTCTTTCCATCGTCAGACACTCCGCAGTAGGCAAGGTAATCGCGAGACCAACTGCCCGCGGAGTAGAAGGCATCGAACTCCGGAAGATTGACTGGCGAGACGTGAGCCGTCACTCGGTCGACCAGCAACCATCCTCCCCGTTGCCATCGCGGGACAGAGTCTTCGGGAAGGCTGTCATTTACTCGGAACACACGACGCACTACAAACAGCCGGTCCGTCACGTCGTGCGGCGCGCCAGTCACGTATTCCTTGACGCGCCCATCCACCACAAGCGCGCGGATCTTGATTGTCAGGGGCTTCTCGTCGTCGGCGCCAAATCCCGGCAGCCATTGCGCAATCGTCCACTTGCCGAACGCGATCACATGAACCTTGGCCACCGCCCCGGCCGCAGCCGATAGCAGCACAGTACACAAGAAACACCTGACAAAATAAATTCTCAGAATCCGTTGCATGACGCGAGAGTGGCAGGAAGCGTCCTTCGAAAGCAAGGTTTCCAGTCACAAGCTCAACAAAATGAGTGCCAAAGTGGGAAATGTCGAACTATCAGATGGGTGGTACTATTCCAAAAAGCTGGCAGGGCTCCGGCGGAATCGGCAGAATAGCAGTAGAATGAATCGGCAAGTTTTGTTATGAGTTGTTTGCCTCCTTCCCGCACTTCGTCGCCACCGGACCCACGGACAACTGCGAAAGGGGAAGGCGCTTCTTATCAGAATATGGGTGATCTTCTCCCAAGACGCCGCGCCCCGCGCATTCTGGTGGTCGACGACCAACCCAGCATTGCGGGCCTGATGAGCCAGTTGCTTACTATGCGCGGATATGAAGTAGCCACCGCGTCCGACGCCGAACAAGCCGAAGCTGAAGTTCGACGCCAACTGCCCGACCTCATCCTCTCCGACGTGATGATGCCCGGCAAGTCGGGCTATGACTTCTGTCGCGGCCTGAAAGAGAATCCGGCAACCCGTCTGATCCCGTTCGTCCTGATCACCGGGCTCAGTGACAGCAGCGACAAAGTACGAGGCATCGAGGCCGGCGCCGACGACTTCCTGAACAAGCCCGTGCTCGCAGAAGAATTGATCGCCCGCGTGAAGTCTCTGCTGCGATTAAAAGAATTCACCGATGAACTGGAGACCGCCGACTCCGTCCTGTGCACGCTTGGACTGATCGTCGAAGGCCGCGACCCTTACACCGAGGGCCACTGCGAACGCCTCTCCGTTCGCGCCGCCGACCTCGGCCGCCACCTCGGGATGGACGAAGATTCCATCATCGCCCTGAAGCGCGGCGGATATCTACACGACCTCGGCAAGATAGCCGTGCCCGACGAAATTCTTAAGAAAGGCAGCGACCTTACGCCCGCGGAATGGGAGATCATGAAACTCCATCCCGTTACCGGCGAAAACATCTGCAAGCCCCTGCACTCGCTGCGCCTGGTGTTGCCCATCATTCGCCACCACCACGAGCATTCGGACGGTTCAGGTTATCCCGATGGTTTAATGGGATCGGAAATTCCTGTACTTCCCCGCATCTTGCAGGTCGTCGATGTCTACGATGCTCTACGCACCGCCCGCTCCTACAAACCGGCACAGTCCCACGAACAAGCCGCCCAGACCATGCGCGACGAAGCCAGCCGCGGCCTCTGGGACGCCGAACTGGTAGCGGAATACTTCTACATGCTCGAGCAACAACGCCAGGTAGCGTAAGTCAGTTCTCGGTTTTCAATCTCTATCGCAGACGCGACCTTTTCTTAAATGCTGTGTTTGTATCTACGGCGGAACAATTCTCATTTCCGAAATCCCCAACCCTCAAAGTACAATGACGCATCTGCTCTTCATGCAATCCAGCTCTCACCCTCAGTCCGCCCCGACTGAGAACTGAGAGCTGAGAACTGAGAACTGCTTTTGGAGCCCACGTACAGCATCGTAATTCCCGCCTACAACGAAAGCGCGCGGCTAGGCACGACGCTGGAAAAGGTGCTCGCCTACGTTCACGCTCAGGGCTGGGACGCCGAAGTCATCGTCGTCAATGATGGCTCCCGCGATAACACTGCCGAAATTGTTCGAACCTTCGCCGCCAAAGATCCTGCACTGCGGCTCGTCGAAAACCCCGGCAATCGCGGCAAGGGATACAGCGTCCGCAACGGCATGCTTAACGCCCATGGACGTATCGTCCTCTTCAGTGACGCCGACCTCTCATCTCCGATCGAAGAAGCCTCCAAGCTTTTCACGGCGCTCGAAGACGGCGCCGACATCGCCATCGGCTCCCGCTGGTTGCGCGCCGAAACCCAGACGCAGCGTCAACCCCTGCACCGCCAACTTTTCGGCCGCGTCTTCAATCTGCTGCTGCGCATCACGCTGGGACTGCAGTTCAAAGACACGCAATGCGGATTCAAAGCCTTCCAACAACCGGCAGTCAAGGCGATCTTCCCGCTGCAAAAAATCGAACGCTGGGGATTTGATCCCGAGATTCTCTTCCTCGCCCGCAAATTCGGATTCAAAGTAAAGGAAGTCGCTGTCGCCTGGGGACACAGTGGCGGAACCCGCATCAACCCACTCGTCGACGGCTCCCGCATGTTTCAGGAGATGCTCCACATCCGCTGGAACGACCTGACGGGGAAATACAACGCCGATCCCTCAATTACTCCCCACACGGCGAACACGCTACCCGGCGGCCGCGTACCAAGAGGCTGACTCCAAAACGCTGACCCGTCGAAACCTGCGTCTGCTCCGACAAACTCCGCGTGCCACTCTGGCAGGAAGCCTTCCTTCGTGTCCTTTGTGGTTGAAGGTTCTAAGCCTGGGCTGAACCTCGAATCTCGTCGACAACTCTTCGCCCCATCTCCACTGTCGAAATCGCCGCATGCGTCCTGCCCGCCAGATCCGCGGTCCGCGCGCCTTTCGAGAGCACAGCCGAAACCGCTCTCTCAACGCAAGCCGCCTCTGCTTCCAACTGAAACGAATGCCGCAGCAGCATCGCCACCGAAAGAATCGCTCCCAGCGGATTCGCAATTCCCTTCCCAGCAATGTCCGGAGCCGAGCCGTGCACCGGTTCATACAACCCAACCGGACCACCCAGGCTCGCTGAAGCCAGCAGCCCGAGCGATCCCACCACCCCTCCAGCCTGGTCCGACAGAATGTCCCCGAACATATTTTCAGTGAGGAGCACATCGAAATCCGTGGGCCGCTGCACCAGCAACATCGCAGCCGAGTCGACATACTGATGTCCCAACTTCACCTCGGGATAATCTTTGCCAATGCGCGTCACCACGTCGCGCCACAGCCGCGAACACTCCAGCACATTGGCTTTGTCCACCGACAGAACCTTCTTCCGTCGCTTGATGGCCAACTCAAACGCCACCCGCGCAATGCGCTCGATTTCCGACTCGCCATAACGCATGGTGTTGACCGCAACCCGCGATCCCGCCGCGCCTTCAATCGACCGCGGCGTGCCAAAGTAAGCTCCACCCAGCAACTCGCGCACGATCATGATGTCGGTTCCGCGCACGAATTCGGCCCGCACAGGAGAACAATCTTCCAGCGCCGGGAAAAATACCGCTGGCCGCAGGTTCGCGTAAGCACCCAGCTCGCGTCGAATTCGCAGCAATCCAGCTTCCGGTCGAAGGTGACCCGGATTCTGATCGAACGCCGGACTCCCCACCGCACCCAGCAGCACCGCCGACGAAGCCAGGCAAGTCTGGATCGTGTCGGCCGGCAGCGGATCATTCACTGCGGTAAGCGCCGCCCCGCCAATCAGTTTGTGTTGAAGTTTGAGCGGATGAGCGAATCCGTCGGCCACCGTCTGCAAAACAAGAACGGCCTGCTCCGTAACTTCCGGACCAATGCCGTCGCCAGCGAGAACTGTAAGGTTCAATAGCATGGGATCATTTGGTAATTGAGTAATTTGGTAATCGCGTAATTTTGCAACCCGGCAATTTTATGCGTCAAAGAGAAGAGCCGCCACCCGGCGGCTTCTAGTTTTTCAATTACAAAATTTCCAAATTACCAAATTACAAAATCCCCTAAACTCCCCACAGATAATCTTCCTGCTGCGTCTGCTCGTGATGAGGATCAGTATGCGCGGGCAACGGCACGCCAAATGCATTCGTCTGCGGTCCGGTTGGAAAGGGCTTCACGGGTTCAGGCTCAGGCGCTGTGACCGATGGAGCGTTCACTGCCGCAGCTTTCGCCGGAACAATGGGCTCAATTAGCGGAGTCGCCGAGCCCGAGGGCTTGTGCGTGTCGCGAATCAACTCCAGCAGATGATGATCCTCGACATGCTTGATCTTGTCCGCCAACCGCACGAAACGCCGGTAGATATCATCGAGCGCCCGCCGGTCGAACTGATATCCCAGTTGCTCACACCGCATGCCCAGAGCATGCCGCCCTGAATGCTTGCCCAGCACCAGCTTCGAATCAGGCACTCCCACCGACTGGGGCGTCATGATCTCGTACGTTAGCGGATTCTTCAGGACGCCATCCTGGTGGATCCCCGCTTCGTGTGCAAAAGCATTACGCCCGGTAATCGCCTTGTTCGGCTGCACCGGCACGCCCGTGATCTCGCTCAACATCTGGCTCGCGGCAAAAATCTGTTCGCCGACGATCCCGGTCTCGAAGGCATAACGATCCGGACGAACTCGCATCGCCATCACCACTTCTTCCAGCGACGCATTCCCGGCACGCTCGCCAATCCCATTGATCGTGCACTCGACCTGCCGCACTCCAGCCGCAACTCCGGCCAGCGCGTTGGCAACAGCCATGCCAAGATCGTTGTGGCAGTGCGCCGAAATCGTTACGTTCTCAATTCCCTTCACGCGCTGCCGGATCGTCGTTATCAAATCGCCGTACTCCGACGGAATCGTGTAGCCGACCGTGTCCGGAATATTCAGCGTGGTAGCTCCTGCTTCAATCACCGCATCCAGTACACTGCACAGAAAATCCCGATCGGTCCGCGTCGCGTCCTCCGGAGAAAACTCCACATCCTCGCAAAGTGACTTCGCGAAGCGAACCGCATCCCGCGCCTGTGCCAGGCACTGCTCCCGAGTGATGCGCAGCTTGTACTGCAGGTGAATATCGGATGTGGCCAGGAACACATGGATCCGGGGACGAGCCGCACCCTGCAGAGCCTCCCACGCGCGCTCGATGTCGGGACGGCAGGCCCGCGCCAGGGCGGCAATAATGGGACGCCGCACCGCCGACGCAATCGCCTTCACCGATTCGAAGTCGCCATCCGAGGCAATCGGGAACCCCGCCTCAATCACATCCACTCCCAGTCGTTCGAGCTGATGCGCCAGGCGCACCTTCTCCGGCTGGTTCATGCTGCAGCCAGGCGACTGTTCTCCGTCGCGAAGAGTGGTGTCGAAAATCGTAATTCGGGCACGCTCAGCGGTCATGGATCTCCCTCAAACGAGTCTGATCTTCTATGGTACGGGCGAACCGCATAGAAGCAAAACTTATAATTCTTGAGTAATCATTAGCAAAAGTTATATAATAAGTTACTCTAATGGATAATGAAAGATTGATTAAAGGAGTCGAACCAGAGGAGTCGATGTATGGAACTCTCCCAGCTTGAGGTTTTTCTCGCCGTGGCCCGCGAACGCCGTTTTTCGCGCGCCGCCGAGAAACTCTACCGCACTCAGTCGGCCGTAAGCCAGACCATTCGCAAGCTCGAGGACGAGCTCGGAGAAGCCCTATTTGACCGCTCCTCCCGCGAAGGCGTCCTTACCGACGCCGGAAAGGTTCTCTTCGAGTACGCTGAAAAACTGATCAACCTACGCGCAGAAGCTTCCGAGTCTCTCACCGAATTGCGCGAGCTGCAGAAAGGCAAGCTGGTGATCGCGGCCAACGAATTCACCGTGCTCTACCTGCTCCCTCTGCTGGCCGAGTTCCGGCGCCTCCATCCCATGATCAAGATCACGGTGGAACGCGCGCTAGGCAGTCACATCCCCGACGATGTTCTCCGCTACAACGCCGAATTTGGAGTGCTGTCCTACGAACCGCAGGAGCAAAGCCTGCACTCCGTAGTCGTCTATCTCGACGAACTCGTCTTCGTGGCGCCACCGAAACATCCGCTCGCTTCCGCGCCGCACCTCAGCATCCGGCAGTTGGGCGCCGAATCTTTTGTCGCGCACATCGTCTCCTCGCCCTACCGCGAAAAAGTCATTCAGCTCTTCAAGACACACAAGACTCCGCTGCACATGGACCTGGAACTCCCAACCCTGCAGGCCATCAAGCAATTCGTAGCCATGGGTCATGGTGTCGCCTTAGTCCCTGAAATCAGCGTGGAAACTGAGCTGGCGAGAGGTGAACTCGTCGCCATTCCCGTGCGCGAACTGCAGATCAAACGCAAGTTGCGCCTCATCTACCGCAAAGAAGCGAACCTCTCGCACGCTGCCAGCGCCTTCTTAAAGGTAGCCGAAGCGGTAGCCCTGGAGCGCAAGGGCCGCTACCGCTTTCAACACGAAAACTGATTAACGATGCACGCAAGAAAGAAAAAGGAGCAAGGTCGCCCTTGCTCCTCAGTCCCAAACTTCGCCCTGACTTTAGCAGTCCGCGCAGACCTGCTCTTCGCGGAAGGACTCCAGCGCTGCATCCAGCGAAGGATGAACTTCAATCACCGAGTCGAGATTCGTCAAGTCGAGCAACGTGCGAATCAGAGAATTCGCGCAGGCGCACTTCAGGTTTGCGTTCCTGTCCTGCGCCCAGGTTTGCACCAGTGCCAGCTCTCCGATGCCCGCGCTGTCCATGGAACTCACCCCGCTCAAGTCGAGCACCAGCTTGCTCGTCTGCTGCAGAACTTCGCCCACAAGACGCGAGAGCGCAGCCGCCTCATCGCGATACACGATGCGGCCCTGGCAGTGCACGATGATTACATCGCCACGATTTCGCGTTTCTAAACTGAGTTTCAACTGCGACTCCTTGTTTATTCCAAAGGCAGCCGGACTGTGCGGCTGCTCCCACGTTTGCCAATTTGTGTCCATAGGTTGCATGCTAGTACATAGACGGTGTGGGGTTGGTTTTGGCACCATGAAAATCTGGTAAATTTTCGTCATCGTGATCGGGCGCTCTCGGACAAATTTTGTCATCCGGGGCATCTTGGCCATCCGGTACACTGCATCTAAAGGATTTCGTTGATTGCAATGACCTTTTTAGCCGGCTCGCATGCCGGGGAGGAATAATTCGTGTCGAAAACTGCTGCAACGGTGCTGGCATTCGTTTGTCTGGCTTTGTTCTCCATCCCAATGTCGGCACAGATTCTTCCGCGTGGCAACGTTTACGGCGGAATCTCCTACGGCCAGTTCACTGAGGTCGTCAACAAGCAGAGCTATCGCGGTTGGGAAGGCTCCGGCGAGGCCATCCCTTTCGCTCGCTTTCCCCACATCGGGTTCGTGATTGACGGCAGCGGCTACTATCGCAGCGGCGTCACACAGTACAACTTTCTCGGCGGCGTTCGCTTTTCCTCTACGTTTGGAAAGTGGCGCCCCTTCGTCCACGTCATGGGAGGTATCGCACACATCAACTCCAGCGGAATTATCTATTCCCCGGCTGCGATCGATGTCGGTGGCGGCGCCGACTACAAACTCTTCTTTAAGAACTTCTCCTGGCGATTGCAGGGAGATGTCATGCGCACTCATTACGCCAGCGCGAATCAATACAACTACAAGGGCTCGACTGGAATTGTCTGGCGTTTCTAAACTGGTTGCATCTTCAATTCCGGCTCCGCCTTTTGCCGCTATCCCAATCCGGTCTCTCATCATCTAAGAACTTTCTGTGTCCGTGCGGGTTAAGCACACGCAGAGTAAGGAGACCTATGCGCAAAATTGTTGTCACCGCTCTTGCACTACTTACGCTTTCTGCACTGGCGGCAGCTCAGGTGCCAACCTCCGGCAACGTCTTTTTCGGATACTCCTACTACAACACCGATCTCTCCTCGTTCGATCGCTCCAACACTCACGGCTGGGAAGGCTCGCTCGAAGGCCGCGTGTTCCCTCATGTTGGCATCGTTGTGGATTTAGGTGGCCACTACGGCTCGCAGAATTTCCCCGTCATTTGCACCGGGCCCGGACCCTGCACGTTCAACGCCAACGTCAGCGAACACAACGTTCTGTTCGGGCCGCGCGTTTCGGCATCCATTGGCAGATTTCGTCCCTTCGCGGAAGCCATGTTTGGCGTCGGACATGTGAATGCCAACGCCGCTGGCTCCGACACTTCGTTTGCCACGGCCCTTGGCGGGGGCATCGACTATCGCATCATCCGCCCTATAGCCTGGCGCTTCCAGGGAGACTATGTTCGAACCCACTTCTTCGGCACCGCTCAGAACAACCTGCAACTGTCGACCGGAATTGTCCTACGCTTCTAGCGCCCCGTTCAAATCGTCTAAACGCAAAAGCAGGACCCGGCTGGTTGGCTGGATCCTGTTTTCTGTGGCCACTACAAATCGTTCGAAATACCTTGGAAGGGCAGGACTTCAGTCGTGGCACTCGTAGCCCGAGCCAAAAGGGTTTCAGCCCCTGAGCGACGCTTCCGGCACGCCATCCCCCTCCGCCGCCCAATACTTATGATCACGCAGGAAATATTTCTCGTTCCAATAATTCATCGCCGTCTTCAAGAACAGCCACCCCACCCGCAAATGCCCCATCTTCTTGAACCGCCGATTCGTTGTGTAAACTCCGCCCCGCACAATCGCAAATCGCTTGCGCGCTACCTGCTGGCTCAGCCGATAGTCCTCTGCAAACCGAATCTGCTCATGAAATCCCCCCAACTCCCAAAACTTCTGGCGGTCAAACATCATAAACATCCCGGTGGCAAACGGACGATGCAGGAAAGAAAGGTACTGAAAGCAATCGTTGCCTACATAGAACAACCGATCAATCCAACTGCCGTCGCGGCAAATGATGTTGGTAGTCAAGCAGTGCAAGTGATCTCGTTGCGCCCGCTCCACGCAGCGCCGCACCAGCGACCGGTCCGCCAACTCGATGTCTGCATCCAGAAACAGAATGTACGGTGTGTCAGCCCGCCCGGCTCCGTGGTTCCGCCCCACCGAGGGCATACCTCCGCGAATCACGTTCACGTTCAAGCGGTCGCGAAAGCCCAGCACGATCTCCGGAGTCCCATCCGTCGAGTTCGCATCAGCGACCAGCACTCTCGTACTCGACATCTTCGAGTAGTCCTGATTCGTCAGCGAAGTCAGCAAACGCGGGATCAATTTCGCCTCGTTCTTCGCCGGAATCACGATTGTCAGTTCGCTCCTCGTATTCATGCTCTTGAAAGTCACGCTCTTCGAACTCATGCTCTTCAAACTCATGGATTTGTACCCCCAGTTCGTCGACCGTCAGATAAGTGAGCCGTGAATCGACCCACCCACCCGAATTGTAGTATTCGATGCCGTCCTTCTCGATGTGGACAGCCTCATGCGTATGCCCGCAAAAAATTCGATGCGCCTCATGATGCCGCGCAAACGCCAGCGCCCCAGACGCCACTTTCGGCGACATGCGCAACCATCGTGTGTTCAGCCGGTCAATCAACCGTGCTACCGGATTCCCCTTCAAGTCGAGCTTCTGCAACTGTAAGTACAACGAGGTTCCCAGCCGGCTCAACCGCAGCCGGTTGACCTGAAACCCGTCGAACTGGTGGCCATGAATCGCAATGTGCCGCAGTCCGCCAAACTCCCACGTATACTGCTGGTACACGCGCACCCCCACCAGGTGCGACATGATGTTCGTTAGCCCGTGGTCGTGGTTCCCTTCCACCCACACGACTTCAATATTTCGCTTGGGATTCGACAGCTTGCGGATGTACCCGAGAAACTTCCAGTGCTCTTTGGTCAGCCGCGCAAAATTGAGATCGGCGAAAATATCGCCCAGCAAAATCAGCCGCTGAAAGCGATGTTCCTTCAGCACGCGCGTAGCCTCCCGCGCATGGCTCGTTTCTGCACCCAGGTGCAGGTCCGAGAGGATCAGCGTGTTGTACCGGTGCAGATCCATACTCCGGTTCTAGCAGCGCAATGTTAAGGGTTGATGAAATATGCATCAATATTGGTGCACTCAGTAACAAGGAAAGTAACGCCGGGCGCCCCAACTCGATTGTTGGACTTGGCCGAATCCATCAGCGATGTTCTTTGCGGCCTTCGCGACCTTGCTTAGCGATCTTTGCGATTAGAAGCTTTTGCAAGCGCCACCTGTGCCGCAAACGCCGTCACTGCAAAGCCGCAAACCCCATACAAGCCGGCCCATCTGGAGGCACCATACTCCCGCCGGCGTTCAGATCTACCCGAATCACGTTCTTCTCCGTCGAGCAAAACAACCGCTTTCCCGTTCGATCAAACACCAGCGGCGCCGCGCCCACCACATAACTCGTATTCAGACCATTCGCCGGATTCCCGCCCACCGCCGCAAAGTGGTATCCGGACTTCACGCCCCCAGCCAGACTCTGGTCGAGCAAGCAGGCAGTAGCCGCAGACTTGGTACACGGCTCAGCCCCGCCAAGGTTCGCCAATGAATCCGCAAACCCGCCATACGCGCCCTCATATGCAATCTCCGTCTGATTGATCGCACGAATTGAAGCCACGGCGGAAGTTTCATCCGCCCTAATCTTCGAATCCACAAAGGCCGGAACCGTAATCGCCGCGATAATCAGAATCAGCGCCACCACAATCAACAACTCAATCAAAGTAAATCCCGCTTGACGTCTCATCTCGAACCTCCGGAACGCTGTCTCCAAACAGACGTCCGCGACTGAGAACGAACACAACAAACCAACTTGCAGAAAAAAGGGGCGCGGCCTGCCTTCCTTCGTGAACCTTAGTGTCCTTTGTGGTTGACGCCCCGAGGACAGTTGGCAGAGAAAGTCAGGTCCGGTACTGCCGTAATGTTTGACCGCCCAATATAGGAATCCTATAGTCCAAACATAGGAATCCTGTATAGCCATGACCAAACACATCCGTTCCAAAATCTCCCGTGGCAGCGGCGAACTAGCCATCCTCTCCCTGCTGGCCGAGCAACCCCTCTACGGCTTCGAAATTGCCAAACAGATCGGTGAACGCACCCAGGGCGCCCTCAAGTTCACCCTCGCGTCCCTCTATCCCCTGCTTTACGAGATGGAGAAACGCGGCTGGGTCGAAGGCCGCTGGCAAGCCAACCACGCAGGCCGCGACCGCCGCTACTATCGCCTAACACCCACTGGCCGCCGCCAACTCACTCCTCTAAAGCAAGAGTGGCGCGCCTTTTTCAACGCCCTCAACAGCCTCGCAGGAGTAAGTCATGCCTGATTGGAAACAACTGGTTCGTGAACGCATGGAGTCAGCCGCACCGAGCGCGGGCCAAGACGTCATCTCAGAACTGGCCGCTCACCTGGAGGAGGTCTACGAGAACTTCCGCTTGCGCGGCTTGACGGAAGCAAGCGCGATCGAACTCACGCTGCAAGAAGTCGACAACTGGCGCGTTCTAGCGGCGAAGATTCGCCAGGCGAAGTCTGAGGGAGCCTCCATGAACCACCGCACAAGAAGTTTCTGGCTGCCAGTTCTTATCAGCTTGGGAGGGGCGAGTGTCTCTCTCCTGTTGATTCAACTCACTGGAATGGAGCCCCGCCTCATTTGGATTGATTTGCGCCACATCTTTCCAGCGTCTTCGCCTTTGTATGGAAAGATTGGAATGACAGTCTATTGGCCCTGGCTTGCGAGCCTTCCATTCTTCGGTGCCTTAGGGGCATATCTCTCCCGCCGGTCGCAGGGAAATACTCCCGTCCGCCTCCTCGCAGGCCTGTCCCCAGCGCTGATCATGCTGGTTGTGATGTGCATGATCCTGCCATTCAGCTTGGCGCTGGATGGCCTGTCTCTCTTTCAATTGGTTGTATTCGGGTTCTGGGGACTGTTTAACTGGGTGGCAATCCCGGCCGTTGCGTTGCTGCTGGGCGCCCTGCCCTTCCTAAAGCAGCAACCAGCGAAAGCCTGAAGCCGAAAGCCGCAGACCGGAAGCCTGCAGCCCGACGCCGGAAGCCTGCCCTACTGACTAGGCGGCACATACTCCTTCGGCTTGGCCGATCCCTCGCCAAAGAAGAACATGTCCATCTGTTTCACGATCACTTCTTGATCCTCGCGCCGCGCCGGATTCAGCCGGTACTCGTTCAGCAGCATCTTGCAATGCTCCACCCACATCCTCCACGCTTCCTGGGACACGTTGTCGTACACCTTCTTCCCCAGATCGTTGTCGAACGGAGGCTCGTCCAGCCCCGGCATCTCTCTCTTCAATTTCACGCAAAACACTGTGTGCGCCATAAGTCCTCTCACGAACGAATTATTACCGAATCTCCATGCTCCGGATCAGGCCATCTCGAATCTCGTACACATGCTGCACCATCTGGTCGACCACAAGCTTCCCGCTCGTGTCATGCACCACCTGATGCACCTCGACTGCAATCCGCCCGTCCGCTTCTAAAGTAAATTTCTGCGGCTCCACCCGCGGATTCAGCACCTCGAACTGCCGTCTCCAGTACTCCCGCACGGCCGCCGTTCCCAGCACTCGCCCACCTTCCATGCCGTTCGGCCAATCCACATCGGCATGCATCTGGACCAGCACCGCTTCAACATCCCGTCGGTTGAAAGCCGCATACATCTTGCGCAGCAATTCAACCTCCGCCGACACCACAGAAAGTTCCGCCATAAGACACCTGAAGATCATCTTACACGGAAGGAAGCGGCCACCAATGAGGATGCGAATAGCGCCCTCACTGCAGCGTCCGGATTTCTCGGCGTGCTCCGTGGGACCTCTGCGACCTCTTTGGTAAAAAGCTTTGAAGCATAAACTGACCGAAGTCTTGAGCCGCATGGAAGCCGAGAAGCCGCTGAAAACGCCGTCGCCTTCACCGCGGCCCGGCCCCCGCCAACAAAATCTTCGCGACCTCGCCCGGACGTTCCACATGACAGTCATGGCCCGTCTCGACCTCAACAACCTCCCATCCCGCAGCGCGCGCCTTAACGGCGAACGGCGCGAAGAACGGTTTCGCCGGATATCCTTCCGCAACGCAACTAACGTAGGTCACTGGAACGCCCAGCTTCCGGTTGGCCGGAAGCTGAAGCGACTCCTCAAAACAACGCACACTAAAATCGCAAAGGCATTCGCGCACGAAATCACGCGCCTCGCCCGCCTTCAGCCCCCAAAGATTAAGCTGACCCTCCCCGCCCGGCAATCGCCAGCCGCCATGTTCTCGCGCAACATTGCGAAAATGGGTGCCGATCTCAGGCGGAAGCAGATCCAGTACGCATTGTCCATCTTCCGGGATGAAGGCATCGAGGAAAACCAACCAGCGTACTCGCGATGGATGCGCCTCTACCACGCCCGTGATGATCATGCCCGCGTAACTGTGCCCGACAAGAATGACAGGGTCTGGGAGTTTGGCCAACACGTGCGAAACGTCCTCGACGTGTTGCCGCAACGTAATCTCGGGAGACAACCGGCTCTGGTCCGCTCCCAGCCCGCTGAGCACCGGCGTAATCACCGTGTGGCTCTGCTCTTCGAGAAGCGGAGTCAATCGGTCCCACGTACCCGTCGACTGCCATGCACCGTGCACCAGAACGAACGTCGACATGCGGGAGAGTTTATCAGGTCACAATCTCACGTTCTAACGTGCGAATATCTCAGGACGAGTTTTAAATGAGGACTCCGCACGAGACGCACAGGCAAATGCTCAAGCTCATCTCGTGTAGAGCAATCGTACAGAGGGGCTGGTGAGCAAGCTGATTCCATGAATTTTCGATGGGTGGACAAGCGGATGCGGAAAGATGAGAACACTCAAACCCGCCCGCTCAACAAGCCAAGCACACCGTAGCCGAAAAATGAGAGGACTGGACCTGAAATGCCAGAATCTTCAAGCACCGTGGTGATGGCACGTGAGATAAGATCTAGCACCGCCGCTGCCGCCAATTCTAGAAATGCTTCGAGAAGCGGTTCCGCAATTGCGAGCAGCAACTCAAGCAGCCACTCGCCCATGCTCGCATTGTAGGCGAGCCCCTCAACTGACGTTCACAGATGTACTAAGGGCTTGATTGCGTCAGGACCGTGGTCTCCGCGACGCTCTCTGCAGTAATCAGCAGGACGTCTTCACCACCTCAGGGCTTCCCCGCTGCCAAGAGAGCCTCCACCACCATCTTCTTCGTTTCTTCGTTGACCGCGACCGTCGGATCCGACGAGCCGCTCGACGCCGTCGCGAGTTTCCCTTTTACTCCAACGTAGACGGCTCGGTAGGTCGTCTCCCCCAGATTCTCCACGCGATGCTTGAACGCTGGATACCAGCGCACTTCCCCCGGCTTGGAAAAAATTTCGCGCACCTTCCCGTTCTCATCGGTGAAGCGCAGGTGCGCCTCCGTCAAGAACACCACCACGCCGCCCGGATGTTCGTGCAGCTGAGACTTCTCGTGCGCTCCGTAAAGAACCGAAACCACCTGCACTCGCTCGTTCTCGAAGTCCAGCTTGTAGTGTGTCGGTTCAACTTTGGTGGGATCTTGCGCCAAGCTAAACGACGTCGCCAGACACACCACTACCCCCGCCCAGAATAGCTTCGACCCCATGGCCTGCCTCCTGATCAAAATCTTTTTGGTTTTTCTGTGGACCAGCCGCAACTCTACTGCCCGCGTAGAAACGGTGTCAACGTTACGGGCAGCACGCGCCCCATAGTGGTAATTGTGGTCTGACCGTCGGACCACGCCGGACTTCCCGCTTGTAAAAAATCGCAACACCCGCCACAGGATGCACCGCATCAACGCGAGAGTGAAGCGATGCGGAAAGTTGATCATCGACTGCCTCTCCCCGAAACCGCGACCAAAAAACTGAGGCGGCGCAACCGTTTCCGATTGCCACCGCCTCAATCACTTCCAAACCAAACCGCAGCAGAGGCTCATCGCCTCCGCCGCGCCAAACTCAATTCACGACCTGCTTCACCGCCGCAGATGTACTCACCTTGTAGTGAGTGTCCCCTCCGTAGCCGGCAGTAATCGAATGCGTACCGACCGACAGCGCGGACGTTGTGAATGTCGCTTTGTTCGTAGCAGTCACGCTTCCGGTTCCCAGCACAGTGGTTCCATCCTTGAACGTGACCGTGCCGGTTGCCACTCCGCCAAACGCTGGCGTGATGGTCGCCGTAAAGGTCACTGCGGTTCCGTGCGCCGACGGATTCTTCGACGACACCAGCCCCGTCGTGGTCGAAGCCTTCGTGACCGTTTGCGTCAGTACACCCGACGTGCTGGCCGCGAAGTTCGTGCTCGCGCTGTAGACCACCGTAATCGAGTGAGCCCCAACCGTCAGAGCATTCGTCGAGTGCGTGGCTACGCCGCTCGCATTCAGAGTCCCAGTTCCCAGCACCACCGTACCGTTCTTGAACGTGACTGTTCCCGCCGGTATGCCGCCCGGAGAAGTCACTTTCGCGGTCAGCGTCACCGACTGGTGCCAAGACGACGGGTTCACCGACGATGTAACCGTCGACGTAGTCCCCGCCTTGTGCACGACTTGCGACACCGGCGCCGACGTGCTCTTCGCATAGTTGAGCGACCCCTGATACGTCGCCGTGATCGCGTGCGGTCCAGCGCTCAACTGCGACGTCGTCAATGTCGCCACGCCATTCGCCACTTCCACCGTAGCCAGGACGACCGACCCATCCTTGAAGGTCATTCCCCCGTGCACCGGCGTGCCCGCCCCTGAGCTGACCGTCGCAGTAAATTTCACCGCTTTCCCAAACGTAGACGGATTCAGCGCCGAGACGACAACGGTCGATGTGGGCGCCAATTTGACCGTCTGTGTGATCGCTGTGGACGACGTTAGGTACTTGGGACTTCCGCCGTAGACCGCCGAGATCGAATGGGAACCGCCAATCAAACTCGACGTGCTGAACGTCGCAATTCCACCGCTGAGCGTCCCCGATCCGAGCACCGTTCCGCCGTTGTAGAACGTCACCGTTCCGCCCGGCGTTCCCGCGGTCAGGGAACTAACCTGCGCGGTGAACTTCACAGTCTGTCCAAAGGTCGACGGATTCAGACTCGACCCCAGAGTGGTCGCCGATCCCGCCTTTACCCCAGTACCTGTCAGTGTGCCAAAGGCGAAACCTGAAGACGTGTTATCGAAGACTTCGATGAACCCCGTTCCGGCCCCAATCGATGTCGGATTGAACGCAACTCCTTCGTAGCAGACACCCCCGGGCTGTAGCGTCTGGAACCTGCAACCGTCCGAGGTAATGTGGAAGTCGGTGTCTCCCGCAATCTGGGTCGACGACGTATACATTGTTGCGTTGCCGGTATTAGTGAACGCGACAAACTGCGTCGCCGCACTGGAGAAAATCGCCTGGTTCCCGAAAGGAACTGAACTCGGCGATGGCGAGTCGATCGGGAAATACGTGTTGTAAGACGATTCGATGTCCTTCGCCCAACTATTCGTAGAGGCTACATATTCTCCCTCTACCCATATACCGAGAAAATCCGGATCGTTGCTCGCTCCCTGGTAGTCGCCCCACCGGTTGCGGTTTTGCGAGTCGATCACCGCGTAGTTCGCTTGCCCGGTCGCCATCGTCGCCTCACTGTCGACGCACAGCGTACAAGTACCGGAATTAGGAATGCCCACAAAGTAGGCTCCTGGGTAGGTGCTGGTGCTCGACCGCGTATAGACCATGGTCTTGTCGCTGTTCACATTTTGGTCGACAAACGGGTAGTAGATGTCCTGGCCCGTTTCGGTCCACACCCAGTCGTTCACATTGCTCATGGTCGGATACGCGCTGACGTCAACTTCCGTAAACGCGGCACATGACTGGTTTGCGCCTGTATTGGCGCAGCTTGTCGTCTGCCCGAATGACAAGTGCCCGAACTGGTAGGTGGCGTACAGAATTCGTGTCCCGCCCGCGTCCAGGCCCTGCACGTTATTGGGTTGTGCAGCCGCAGGAGGGCTGTCGTAGCCGAACACTGTCTGTTCATTCCCTACC
The DNA here is from genome assembly GCA_035695545.1 of Candidatus Sulfotelmatobacter sp. Classification (GTDB taxonomy): domain Bacteria; phylum Acidobacteriota; class Terriglobia; order Terriglobales; family Acidobacteriaceae; genus Sulfotelmatobacter. Next base: position 50,060 of record DASRRV010000362.1, read on the forward strand.
AGAGTTGGGCCGGTGTTGCTGCCATCACAACAGTTTGTGGCGTCGGTAAGCTGCCAAACCTTGATGGTATGGCCCGCGCCGCCGGCGCCTTCCGCGTCCACCCAGAAATCTCCGAAGCCGTGCCCCACCCATCGCTCCAGAGCTGGGCGAATGGTGAATGAAGTAGACGACCCTTCTTTCAGGTTCCAGAAATCCCACCAGTTGCAACACGCATCGTTGATGAACTCATCCTTGTTTACGATTCGGACCTTTGCATACTGAAAGCCTGACTTCGTTGCCGGAAAATTGAACTGATTGCAGCTGATGTAGATCGCATCCGCATCCATCCCCATATGCGGATAGTCGCACCAGTTGTTCGTCGCACCGCCGCCATCCACCGTGGCGTCGAGGAAGTAGATCAACCAGCCATCGGAAACGTTGCTGTCCTCTGATACTGCAACCAGCACATTGGATCGCGCCGGCGAATCATTCTCTGACGTGGCCAGCACCCAGAACCGTCCCGTGACTTGGTCATAATAAATCGACGGATCGTAAAGAAAGTCCGAACCGGGCGTGCCCAGCCCGCTGAAAAAGTCATTCAGCGTCTGCGAACTGAGCAGGTTTCCGTTCTTGTCATAAACGTTAATGCTCGAATTCACGACTTCGACCACTTGAATCGGTCCGGCCGCAATGCCGCCATCCGGCGGGAAGTAGCCCGTGTCGCCGAATCCCGCGAAATTCTTGCCGTTCACCGGCAACGACGATTGTTTGAAACCCTGGGGCAGTTGCAGCGGATCCTTCTTGAACAAGTCGCTCCCCAAAATCGGATTCTGCATGGGATCGATCTTGCTCGGGTTCCAGTTCAGCAACGAAAGTTCCTTCGCGCCAAGAGCATGTACCGCCGGCTTGCCCGACGGAATCAGCAGGCCTGCGGCCGCCCTCACCTCAGCTTCCCGCTCCTGAGGCGTCTCCGCTTCGTTGGGAAATCGTCGCGCTTTAGCGTCCGGCACCACCGGATGAACTTTGCCATCAGGCCCGAACGGTCCGGGCTTGAACGGAACCTTGGCGGCCGCGCGCACTTTTGAGCCGCGCCCTCCCTCATATTCTGGCGGCGTTTGCTGGCCCCACGCCGGAGTCAAGGTAGAAACCGCAATTAGCATTAGGCTCAACCAGAAAACTGGCTTCGCATCCGCGAAGCGTCCTGTGAGCTGAAAAATAGCGCGATGATAGGCCATAATCGTCCCCCTCTGCGCAGAGATGCGCAGCCGTTATCGCTCGACGAGCGGTTTTTGCCATTACTCGATCAGAATTGGTAAGCGCGGATCCCCAAGACCCGAGTGCCGAAAGTTTCGGTTATTTCGGATTCGAATGTCAATACTATTGACCATCGTTTTACATCTCACACACATATTCTCAACGACGTGGTTTCTATTCACAGAATGGTGAAGCTCACCCGGGAAGCGTTTCAAGATGTCCGTGGGATCCAGAATACGGAAGGCAAAGGCCAAAGCGAGAAACGAATCGTGGAGAGCCCCGCGCTAGAGCCTACCCAGAGTTCGTCGAAGATGCCGCGCAAACCCACTTCACCTGAGATGAGTTTTACAGCGTCATTTGTTATGTCTGCTGAGCGGCGCGGCTGAATGCAAGGTTAATGTCAACCCCGGACTGGCTTTTTCTTGACATCCTTTTTATAGAAATCATTCAAGCCTGAGCCGGTGGGTCAAGATTCCTTTCACTACCCTGATCTCATTCTCTTACTTTTGATTGGGAGTGACGGCTGGCGGTGGGCCTTCTGGATGATCGCGAATATACTGCTCAAACGGTTCGTTGCGCAGCATGAAGCGGAATCCTCTGCGCGTGTTTGCATCGACGGTTTTTTGCAGATCCACTGCGTCGAAGGGCATCATCTGCTCTACTGGTTTCGCGTCACCTTCCTCAGTCACTGTGAAATGAAGCTGACCGTCGACCAGCCAGTAATCGGTCACGTTGAGAATCGTGCCGTCTTTCAGATAGATTTGCGGTGTGTCGGGCCACTCCTCGCCATAAACATATACCGGGGTTTCATACACCTGCGAAACATTTACGATCGGACCAGGGGAGGAGACTGCGGTGTAGCTAAGTGTCCACGGCCAGAACAGGTCACAGGTGGTCGACCAACAAGGGCCGAACCCCCACCAGGGTCCGCTGAAGAAAAATTGCGGACTGTAAACTAGCACCAGAGGCGGATGCGGGCGAATCGGGCGTGGAGGAGCCCAAACAAACGGCCTGCCGAATAAACCCGGGGCCTGCGGAGCAGCGATTCGGGAGGCGGGAGGGTGTGCATACAGAATCGGTGAACGAATCACCAGCGGTTGGAAAGCCTGCGGGTGGTAAATCGGAGCAACCGGTACAGGTACACGCACTCCTGCTCCAGCAGGATGCGCGGCGGGAGCGACAGAGTGCTGTGCGAAAACCATCCGTGTACAGAGACCAATGAGAAACGCACAGGAAACTACAACCAGGAATCCCTTGAGGACCGAGCGGCGAACGAAGTGAGCCATATTCTCACCCTCCCCAGAACTGCACAGATCGGGCAATCCGTTCAGACAAGTCTAGTCTCTTGACCTCGCAATTTTCTACTCTGGGCATTTTCCTCTCAAATCCTGTTGCTAATCGCGAAAACTGGAGAAACATTTTCTTTCACTGCGTGTTACCTCCTGCTGGTCGCGGAAAACAACGGGTTGCAAGATTCTGCATGTTGACCCAAGGAGGGAACCGAAGTCATACTCTTCGCGATTCCGCCACTCCTCCAGATTCTGCGACTCCGTTTTGTAGCAGTTTCATCGGCTCCGTTTTTGACTCAACCCACGACGAAAGGACTTCCTTCCTTATGAAAGCTCAGTTCGTATCGACTCCCACATCCGTTTCAACTCTTGCTCTCCTGGCAAGAACCCGCCAGTGGTGCGCTTGCGCCATTGCGCTCCTGCTCACGTTGGGTCTTGCCTCAGCTGCTTCAGCCCAGGCGCGAACGCTGTCAGTGCTGCATACGTTTACCGGCGGAACGGACGGGGCTCTTCCCATCTGGGGATCCTTGATTAAGGATTCGGCGGGCAACCTTTACGGTATAGCGCCGGGCGGCGGGGATCCTAGTTGCACCAGCGGCTGCGGCGCCGTGTTCAAGGTCGATCCGACCGGCCAACAGACCACGCTCTACACTTTTGCCGGCGGAGCGGATGGCTCGGGCCCAATCGGAACTCTGCTTCGGGATGCGGCGGGCAACCTCTACGGCACCACGGCGAATGGAGGCACAGGCAACTCCGGAACCGTATTCCGGTTGAGCAAAACGGGCAAGAAAACGGTGCTCTACAGCTTCCAGGGCGGCACAGATGGGGCCGAGCCACTCGGAGGCTTGATTCGAGACGCGAAAGGCAATCTCTACGGCACTACCATATATGGAGGCCTAGACCCACTCCAGATTTGCAACAGCGGATCAGGCTGCGGCATCGTTTATAAGATCGATACAGCTGGCAACGAGACAGTGCTCTACCGTTTCAGGGGCGAGGCGGATGGTGGGGAACCCATCGCGGAACTAGCCCAGGACGCAGCGGGCAATCTCTACGGTGCGACGCAACTTGGCGGCGATCCCAATTGCGGCGGCGGATTAGGCTGTGGAACCGTGTTCAAGTTGGACACGAACGGCAACGAGACCGTTCTCTACAGCTTCAGAGGCGTCGCCGATGGGTTACAACCTTCTTCGGGTGTGGTCCGGGACGGAGCGGGTAATATTTACGGCACCACGTTGCAGGGTGGCGATCCAACTTGCGGAAGTTTCGGCTGCGGGACGGTTTACAAAGTTAGTGGAAATGGAAAGGAAACAATCTTGTACAGCTTCAAAGGCGGCAAGGACGGCTCAACTCCAAACTCGCGTTTGATTCGCGGCAGCGGCGGCATTATCTGGGGCACAACAATTGGGGGAGGCGCCTTCGGCAACGGAACCGTTTATAGGGTGAACCCCGGCGGCAAGGATGTGATCTTGCACAACTTCACGGGCGGCGCAGAAGGCGGAGGTCCCTACTCGGGAGTGATCCGGGACGCCGCCGGAAACTTCTACGGCGCCACGAACTATGGTGGCGATCTAAGTTGCAATTACAACAACGGCAATGGCTGCGGCACGGTCTACAAGATCGCGGCGGTCGCACCGTAAACGGTCAGGAAATAACTGGAAGCGGCGCGGGATGGGCGGGCAGCGCACGGGGTATAGACGCGAGGACCGTGGCTGCCCTTTATAATCACGCCTGATGGCCAGCGACGCCTTTCTCTCGTGGGCGAACCGGACCGTGCTTCGCCCGGACCGCGAAGCGCCCTACCTTTCCATTCAGGACATCGTCGTTTTCGTCCGCGATCTCGAAGTGAGTAAGCCGTTCTACCTGCAGCAACTGGGCTTCGAACTTCTCACGGAACAACGCCTCCCCACCGGCGAACGCTGGATCGAAGTCGCGCCGCCCGACGGTAGCGCGAATCTCGCGCTAGTTGAACCCAAGCCCGATGCGCCGGAATACGCGCTGATTGGCGGCTATCGCTGGGTTCTTTTCATGACCGAGGATGTCCACTCCAAGTACAAGGAATGGAGCGAACGCGGTGTTCGCTTCCTATCAGGTCCGGAGACGCCCGGGTGGGGCGGCACCTATGCGCGTTTCGAGGATCCTGACGGAAATGCATTTGGGCTGGAGGGGTTCGATGAGGTGCGGCAAACTCTGGAGTCGCGCCGGCGGGCGCACGCCGAGAAACTCGAATCCGAACGCCGCGCCGCGCGGGAACTGGAAATAGCGAAGCAAGTGCAGGCGCGGTTGTTTCCGCAGATTAAGCCGGAGTTTCAAACCATGGAGTACGCCGGTCTCTGCCTGCAGGCGCGACAAGTGGGAGGGGATTATTTCGATTTCCTGAATCTCGGGCCGCGGCGTCTGGGGCTCATCATCGGCGACGTTTCGGGCAAGGGTATCGCCGCAGCTCTGCTCATGGCGAATCTGCAGGCCAGCCTGCGGAGCCAGTCGACCCTGGCCTTCGATCAGCCCGAGGCACTGCTCAGATCCGTGAACCGCCTGTTCTATGACAACAGCGGCGACAGTGCCTACGCATCTCTTTTATTTGCGGACTACGACGACGCGACGCGGCGTTTGCGGTATGCCAATTGCGGACACTTGGCGGGTCTTTTGTTGAGAAGAGACGGCCACGTGGAGCAACTGGAGTCGACCAGCACGCTGCTGGGACTGTTCCGAGAGTGGGATTGTGCAATCCGGGAGCAAGAACTTTTTCCCGGCGACGTGCTTGCACTCTACACCGATGGCGTCACCGAAGCCAGTAACGAGCGCGGAGAAGAATTTGGCGAGCGGTGCCTGATTGAATTGCTACGGCAACATCAGGAATTGTCGTGCCAGGATTTGCTTTCCGCAATCGTGGATGGGGTTCAGCGCTTCAGTTCTCAGGAACAGAACGACGACATCACCGCGATCGTCGCCAAGTTCAGAACCCCCAGGTCCCTACCGTAGATGAGCAACCTGACTGCCAAGTTGACGACTCTCTCCATCGCAATGATTGAGGGCAGTGAGCGTTACGGCCTGACAACGGCTTTTAACTTCCGAATAACCCGTTACTCCGGCGGTCCTGATGTCGATAGCGTTCGCGCCGTGAATCTCTCCTTGACAATCTAGGAGAGTCCCGCTACTGTCTCTCTTTCTTTCCTAGACGGACAAGGAGAGACCATGGCGAAACCCGTCGATCTGCTGCAAGGCACCCTGGACATGCTGATTCTGAAGGCCGTCTCCCTCGGGCCCTTGCACGGCTACGGAGTTCTGCTGCGCATTCAGCAAATATCCGGCGAACAATTGGAGATTCAGCAAGGGTCGTTGTATCCAGCGCTCTACCGGCTGGAACATCAAGGCCTGATTGCCAGCGAGTGGGGCGAATCGAATAACAAGCGCAAGGCGAAGTTTTACAGCCTGACTGCTGCAGGGCGGCGGCAACTCCGTTCGGAAACCGAGAAGTGGAAGCGCATGTCGTCGCTGATCGCAGGCATTCTACGCACGACTCCGGAGGAAATATGAGACTCCTTGCGCGCGTTCGCTCCTGGTTGAAGTGGATCGTGAACGGGAACCGCCTCGAAAGTGAAATGGAAGACGAGGTGCGCTTTCACATCGAGAGCTACGCCGCCGACCTGGTCCAGAGCGGCATTCCCGAGGCGGAAGCGATGCGGCGGGCGCGAATCGAGTTCGGCGGCGTTGAATCGCACAAAGACGCGGTGCGTGCGTCCCTCGGCCTGCGCTGGTGGGACGAGCTGTGGATCGATCTTCGCTACGCGACGCGAATACTGGTGAGAGCGCCGGGATTCACAGTGACCGCCCTGTTGGTGCTGGCAGTCGGAATCGGGGTTAATGTAGTCGCCTTCAGCGTGTTCAACCTTGTAGTGCTGAAATCGCTGCCAGTGCGCGACCCGGAGTCGCTGGTGCGGCTTCAGCGGCGCACGCTGGAACGGAGAACCCCCATCATGCCCTATCCGTCAGTCGTCTTCTATCGCGAGCACTCGAAAACGCTCTCAGCGGTGATGGCGACGATGGGTGCTCGCATGGAGTTGGATGATGATGCGCAACCCGTGAGAGCTAACTTCGCAACGGAGAACTACTTTAGTGAATTGGGGATACAAGCGGCCTATGGGCGGTTGCTTGACTCTTCCCAGGGATCGGCGCGGGAAGATGCCGCCGATGCAGCTCCGGTGGTGGTGCTAAGTTTTGGATTCTGGCAGCGGCGTTTCGGCGGGAACCTCTCGATCGTGGGCAAGATCATCCACCTGAACAAGAAGCCCGTCACGGTTATTGGAGTAACGCCCTACGCGTTCGCGAGTCTGGGCGCCCAGTATCCGGATGTGTGGCTGCCGATCACGCAGCAGCCATATTTTGTGGAAGGCAGCAAAGTGCTGACAGATACGAGCGCGGGCAGCGTCGAGATGTGGGGACGATTGGCGCCCGGCGTGACCGCGAGGATGGCCGAGCAGGAGTTGCTGTCCCTGACGAATGAGCTGCGCAAACATTATCCCAAGGACATCTGGGATCACGAGTTTGTGAGGAGCGATCCTGGTAGCCACCTTCAAGTGATGAAGCCGGAGATGTATCAGGTAATCGCGATAGTCGGCACGCTGGCGCTGCTGATTCTGACGGTGGCGTGCGCGAACCTCGGCGGGTTGCTGGTAGCCCGTGGCGTGAAGCGGGAGCACGAGTTCGGAATTCGTATCGCAATCGGGGCGAGCCGACAGCGCATCTTTCGTCAGTTGTTCACGGAGAGTCTGCTGCTGGCGTTGTTGGGTTCGGCACTGGGCCTGGTTCTGGGCTGCGCGGTGTTGCAGGTCATCTTGGTGGAGACGGAAGCTCCGGCGTGGGTGAGCGCGGCACCCGATTGGCGGATGTTCTTGTTCGGGCTGGGCATCGGGCTGGTGGCTGCGCTCTTCTTCGGACTAACTCCCGCCCTGCAGATCGCGCGGCAGCGCCAGCGGAAGACAATGGCCCGGCAAGTCTTGGTCAGCGCGCAGATGGCGGCGAGTTGTGTGCTTCTGATTGTGGCCGCACTCCTGGTTCGCGCTGTGCAACACGCCCTGTACACAGATCCAGGATTCGGATATGAGCAGGTGCTTTCGATTGATCCAGGTCTCGGCGGCCACGGCTATACGCCCGAAGCAGCACGATCCTATCTTGATCAGTTTGAAACCCGGTTGCGTGCGCTGCCGGGGGTAACGTGGGTATCGCTGTCTTCCATGCCTCCGCTGGGACATGACAAGACTTATGTCATCACGACCGATGTAGGGAGTCACGAAGTCGCAATCTATCCGAATACCGTGGATCCGGAGTATTTCCAGACGATGGGGATTCCGCTCCTGCGTGGAAGAAATTTTCTGCCTCACGAAGGCAACGCTGTCATCCTCAGTGAGTCGTTGGCTCGGCAGCAGTGGCCGGGGCAAGACCCTCTAGGCAAGCAATTCTGGGAGAAGGACACGGTCATAGGCGTGGTGGGAAACGCACGAACCATGGCAGTGAACAATGGTGACGCAGTAGAGATGTATCACGCGGCGCAGACATCCGACATGCCGGATATGGTCGTGATCGTGAAGACCGCGGGTGCGCCAGCGGGCCTGATTCCCATGGTGAAATCGATCACCGCGAGCCTCAACCCAAATGTGTTTCCGGGCATGCGCCTGCTGAAAGCTGAGTTCAAGAAGGACACGGAATCCGCCGGACAGGCCGCGATGGCGGCAAGTCTGCTCGGAATGGTCGCGGTCCTGCTCGCTGCGCTGGGCCTGGTGGGGTTGGTGGCCTACGCTGTTTCGGAACGCACGAAAGAGATCGCGATCCGGATTGCGCTCGGCGCGAAACCAAGGCATGTAGTATCTGCGATTTTACGGCAGTTCCTGTGGCCCGTTGCCTCCGGTCTGCTGGCCGGGTTGGCAGCAGCTGCCGCACTGTCGCAGGTCCTTCGCAAAGTGTTATTCGGTGTCAGCAATCTTGATCCGCTCAGCTATGCGAGCGCGGTCATTGTCTTGGTGGCGATTGCTACGATTGCGGCCCTCTTGCCTGCCAAACGGGCATTGCGCGTCGACCCGATTCGCGCCCTCCATTATGACTAGAAGCCCTTCCGGCCGGCCTTCTGCAAGCCGCCGCGGCATCCAGACTGAGCCCGGTAGAACACTAGCTTGGGGCAGAGGTTTCGCGATACCGATCCATCGTCTGCAAGGATAACTGTCGAAAAACTCCCGTTTCACCGAGGCGCAGAGGTTTTGTGCGGGATGGCCGGTTTGTATCAGCTGCTTAATCGCGCTCCCACACAGTATCGTATAACGATATAATTGAAAATAGGGCAGGGTACAGATGATTCCTGCATTGGCCGTACCAAAGCCGACGCCATCCTGGTTTCTTGTGCTGCCTTTGCTTTGAAACGCTAAGCTTCCAGAGTGAAGCTTGGGGACGTCGAGGAGGAGATATGGAATTGGAATTAACTGGCGAAGACCGGGAGTTTCTCTCGGAAGTTCTTGAGCGACGCCTTCGCGAATTGCAGAAGGAGATCTCGCATACAGACCACCGCGACTATAAGGCGTTGCTGCGCGGGAACGAAAAGCGGATCGAGTCCATGCTGGGCCGCTTGCGGATGAGCGCCATTGCCAGGGTTTCCTGAGCGACCGCCCAAAGAGCGCAAACGTGCCGGGACTCAATGACTCCAGCTTCCGGTTTCCCGGTGACATGGGAGCAAAATGGAGAAGCATCGATTCTACTGGCTCAAACTTGCAATACACTCCTCTCGAATCGCCCAGACTTCCTCCAAGGAAAACCCGCTCAGACTGGCTTTGTCAGCCAGCCATTGCTTGAGCATTTTCTTGTGTACATCAATCTTGTAGTGCGTAATCTGGTTTGGAGCTATCTCCTCTTCGAGCAGAAAGTACTCTATCGGTTCACCGTCGCCATCCTTGAAGGGCGGAGTTGTGACGTCGATTCGCCTGCCTCCGGTTCGAAGATAACAGTGGGCCTCGAGCAAACTGCTCAAGCCGTGCAACCGCAACACCGGTCCCACCCCTGGCGTGTTCCGTTCCGTCATTTCGTAGATTCCGAGAACCAGCGCGACCTCTAGGTCTTGTTCAATGGCCAACCGGCGAAGGAGTGCGTGTTTCGTACTGCACGTACCGCGTCTTTCGGCCAGAACCACCAAGGGGTCATTCGGATCTGAATTCCGACCATAGGGCAATCCACACACATACTGTGCAGCGGCACGAAGATCGAGCTTTGCGATGCCGAGAAAGGCGCTCGTCACCGCGCCGCCCGCCTTGAAACGCAACGGATCAAGCGCATCCCAAGAAAGCATGCGAATCGATTATCGCCCAAGGGTCGGCGACGCGGAAGCTAAAGTGAGTTGGCCAATATTCGCCTGATACGGTCAACCGGATCCCACTTCCGGTCTGCTCACCAGCCGCTTTAAGCGCCTGCCTCACAGTAAATGGAGTACAATTCCCTCCCTGTCTATGTCCGCCATCGATATCGCATCCTTCCGTTCGGCATTTCACGGTCAGGTTTTTGAGCCTGCGGATGCCGGCTACACCGAAGCCAGTCAGATCTGGAATGCGAGCGTCAGGAAACATCCCAGGGTGACCGCTCGGTGCTCAGGCGTTGCCGACGTGATTATCGCGGTCAATTTCGGACGCGAGAGCAATCTCGTGACGGCCATTCGTGGCGGCGGACACAATGTCGGCGGCCGTGCGCTCTGTGACGACGGTCTCGTGATCGACCTCTCCCGCATGAAATCAGTTTTCGTGGATGAAGCCACCCGCAGAGTTCGAGTACAAGGCGGAGCGACTCTTGGCGATCTCGATCGAGAAACCCATGTCTTCGGGCTAGCCGTCCCCTGCGGAATTGTGCCCAAGACCGGTATTGGCGGCCTGACGCTCGGAGGAGGTGTTGGCTGGCTGATTCGTAAGTACGGCATGTCCATCGACAATTTGCTGTCTGCTCAAGTGGTCACAGCCGACGGCAAAGTCCTCACTGCCAGCGCTTCTCAAAACGAAGACCTCTTCTGGGCGCTCCGCGGTGGCGGTGGAAACTTCTGCGTTGTCACATCTTTCGAATTCCAGGCCCACCCGGTCGCAACCGTCTTGGGCGGACTTCTCCTTTACCCTCGAGCAATGGCCGGCGACGTCATCCGCCACTTCCGTGATTTCATGGCGTCCGCTCCCGACGAACTCACGGCCTACTGCGCTCTCCTTCACGGTCCCGACGGCTCTCCGCTGGTTGGAGTCATTCCTTGTTATTGCGGCAACGTTGCCGATGGCGAACGCGTCCTGCAACCTCTGCGCAAGTTTGGCAGCCCGGTTGTTGATGGTATCCAGGCCATGCCGTTCCCTGCGATGCAGTCACTACTTGCCCCATCGTTCCCTGACGGCAATCAAAATTATTGGAAGTCCACACTGCAGCGGGAATTGTCAGACGACGCAATCTCTGCGCTTGTCGAGCACACCAACAAACTGAGCTCTCCTCTTTCTTTTGTGGTTCTCGAATACTATGGCGGCGCCGCGGGCCGGGTTCCGCGCGATGCCACCGCGTTCCCGCACCGCAATCTGCCGTGGGACATCTTATTTCTTGCGCAATGGACCGATCCGGCGCAGACAAACGTGCACCGCGACTGGGCCCGATCCGGCGAGGAGATCCTGCGGCCTTTCTCGGAAAACGCCCACTTGCTTTCTGCGCTCGACGTCGAAGCGGATGATGTCATCAAGACGGCATTCGGTTCGAACTTGCCACGCCTCGCCGCCATCAAACAGAAATATGATCCCTCCAACTTCTTCCGCGTCAGTCACCCCATCAGCGCGGGACCCAAGTAGCGCCGCGTAGAGTTTCGCGACGTGCTCGTCCGAACGCTCTACGAAGATCGCAAAACTTTGGAGATTATCGACGACTCGGAACCTATTTCGTCAGTTGCCGCGACGATCGCGGATGACTTGGTATCAAGTCAGTGGCAAGCGCTAGAAAATTTGGCGACAGTATCGGTCTGGTGGGCCCACCAGGATTTGAACCTGGAACCAACAGATTATGAGTCTGCTGCTCTAACCGTTGAGCTATAGGCCC
>DASRRV010000363.1:0-10584 GCA_035695545.1 Candidatus Sulfotelmatobacter sp.
GGGATCCAGGTCCTGATAGACCTCTGGCCCGCCCGATGCTGGCGTGGTGTCAGAGCCGTAAGTTACGCGCAGATTCGTCCGGACGCTCGCAAGCTTGAAATAGCCACTAAAGGTAAACTGGTCCGGTGTATCAAAGGGAACAATCGAGAATTCTTCGGCATGGTCGATGTTGTTTGCCTCACAGGTGTAGAGGGATTTGTGGCCCTGGCCCGTTGCGAGCGTGTCGCTGGCGTGGAGAAAGCGGCCGTTAGCCTGACTGGTAACCGACTTTCCGGTTCCAAGATCGTTGAAGCGCCATAGATCCGAATCATCATTATTGTCTGTAAGGGGGCGATGGATAACCTCGAAGCAAGGCTTGAGGGTAGTCGCCGGAATCTCGGCATTGCTAGCATGCAGGCATTCACTGGTGTCATCCTTGAGAATATAGACCGCGCTGGTGCCAGGCAGCCCGGCACAGAGATAACCGGCCGATTCGGCCAGCTGCAATTGCTGCCGCACTGTCGCAATCTGTGATACAGCATTGGGCACACCCAACCCTACGAGTAATGCCTCCATTTGATCGATCATTGGTTTCAGCAATGTCTGTTGGGTCTCGCGGCTGAACACGGTCTCCCGATAAGTCCGAATCTGGTTGATCAATTGCGCAAGGCGCGCGGCATCGTTCCGCACGAGATTCGCAATCAGCCCACCGTTGCCCATCTTGAAATGCCTATTGGGCTGGAAAATCTGGTCAATACCCCACAGGATCATTTTGAACTTGACGTTGTTTACACCGGGTGCCGCGACGGCATTCACGTCATTATAGATATAGCAGTTATTAGTGTTGTTGGCGTAGCCGTCCCAGTGCTTGAGAAAAAACTCCATCGCAAAGATTTTAATGAACTGATCCAGATCCAGCATCTGGTTCGCCCCGACCAGCCCATTCGCGGCGATATAATCGTCGGCAAACTGCAAATCGGCCTTGTTGCTAAATTTGGAAAGCGACTCCGGCTCCATGAATGGCAACCTCGCGCTGACGAGATCATCGCCATGTTCAAGCTCGTACAAATTTCCGTTCATATTGCCATTGAAATTGCGCTCGATATAGCGCGGCATGACCGGTTCGGCATTGACAAAGATACCCGGACTATTGACGCCACCCACCCCTTGGCCAATCAGCGTGCCATTCACAAATACCCGTGCAAAATTACAACGCGAATTGGGCAATCCGGCCAGAGCAAGCAATTTGTAGCCCAGCGGCTGCCGAATATAAGACCGATCCTGAACGGTATTGTTGAGCGTCAAATAGCGTGACCCGATCAGGGCTTCGATCACGGGGACGTTGGCCTTGTTGAATTTGCCGAAGTCAATGTGCAGGCATGGCTTGTCGCTGTTGATTGAGCCGCAGAACGATTTCTTTTTAACACCCACCTCGTTGAACATGGTCTGCGCGGGAAAGCTCGTTCCAGATATCTCGACCGAAGTTGCCTTTCGCCACGTGTACCGGCCCCCCCTGCCGCCGGTCCATTCGAAGTTGCACTCGCCACCGGCTGGCTGCTCGGTTCGCACCGCATCCCAATCAGTTTGCGGCATCGTAACCTTGATCGTTAGGACATTGCCAATTGCATAGAGGGAATCGAGTGCTTGTTGCTGCTGGACGCTCATTGTCGTATCTCGTGCGCCGGTCAAAACCTATACGACGGATCTCGCCGAGGACAAGCGGTGCGCCTTAGGCTAATGAGCGTTTTCTTTCTAGAACCTCGCGTGCGCGAGACTCGTTTAAGGTTTGCCTCTTAAAACTGGTTAGGAGCGCAGCCCTTAAAGATCCGAAGTTTGCGTGTTGGTCATTGGAGCGCGGCCGGCCGCGTGAGTTTGCTCCTGTGTATCGGGAGATGGTTCCGCCGCCAGCGCCAGAGCAGGTAGCGGCCACGACGAACCAGTCGCGTTCGATTGTCGGTATCGGGGCAAGGTGCGCGGCTGAACGACTGAGCCGGACACACAGTTGTCGGAGCCGGATTAATCAAAAATCTGTCAATCCTCAGGCGTAAGCTCGACATCGCTAACTATCCATTCGGGCGTTTTGCCGGCGTAGCTCTGTTCCCGCATGGGAATAAAGAGATGTGCGTGATGACTCACGATCCTTAGGCTCCAGCGCAAGCCTTTCGCTTGAGACGGGGCGCTGTATGGCACCTTCCCAGAGAAATGAATCTCCATGTAAACGCCGCTTTTCCTCTTGGGAGTAGGGACGACCTCGCCCGTGAACGTTTCCCTCACGGCGTTCTCACCATATTCTGAGCTCGCGAATGTGCCGGTTACGCGCTTCCCTTGCACGTCAAGCGTAATCACCGTCTCTGTCTTGAGTCCGCTATTCTTGAACGTCGTCGGCTTGGCGGAAACACACAGGCCTGTAGCCAGCAGGATCGCGAAAGCCAAACCAAGCTTCATGTTTTAACTAAAAAGCCGGATAGAGACTAATCGTCGCCCGCGATGATGTCGAAACAAATCGGCGTCGATCTAATCTCCGATGTGCTGCCATTCGGTCGCCTGTGGTACGGTGAGCCAAACGCAATCAGCAATGCGATTGGCCTTGTTTTTTTGATTGACCGTGAGGCTGCGAGTCGATAAGCCTGAAAAGTCTGATACATATGGGGCGCGTCGGTTTCTTCAGAACTTTACGGCGCGTTCCCACTTCATTCGCTTGATGCCATTAGGGTCATCGCTTTGCCGCGATTCGGCTACGCAAAGTTTTACAGCCGCTCACATGATGCAGTGATTCGCGTTTACGATGACGCTCGCAACGTGATCGAAACGCACGAGCACGCGGGCGATTTCAAAGAGCCGTGAGCCGCGTTGTTCCGGCTTGCTCTCGACCACCAAGGAGATCAGCGCCTTGTGATGCCGTGCGCAACGAATGGTCGCTGAAGACTCAGCGGTCCGATATCGCCCTGGCAAATGAAGGCGGCCCAACTGGCCGGGTCGGGGTGGCTTGCCTTGATTTTCAGCTGGGCTTGGCGCAGCGCCTCGGCCCGAGGTTCACCAGCCAAGATGCGGCGGTAGAACTCGATCATCAGTTCTCGGGTTTGCTGGTCGGGCACTTTCCAGAGACTCATCACCAGGGTACGAGCGCCCGCCAGCGCGAAGGCTCTGCGCAGGCCAAAAACGCCCTCGCCTACGTGAATGTCACCGAGTCCCGTTTCGCAGGCGCTGAGCACGACCAGTTCAGTGTTGAGCAGGTTCAAACTGGCAACATCCTCGCCGTTGAGCATACCGTCCTCGACATCCGCGGGTACCGGTTCGTGCGAGAGCCAGGCGTTGAAGCCCGCAAGGAGGAGGCCGGATCGCAGCATCGGGTTCTCGACACGGGGCGGATCAAGGCCAGGGGGTGCGCGCAGTCCCGTCTGGTTCTTCAGAAAGAAGCCGTGGGTCGCCAGGTGCAGGATGGTAGGTGAACGCAGTCCGCGGAAACGGGACTCGACCACCTCGGCACCTAGCAATGGACGCACACCGAGGAGATCGGCAATCGCCTCGCCTTCCTGGTGAGTTCCAGCCAGGCGCGTAGCGCCGTGCCCGCGATCCAGGTCTCGAGAAGATCGGCCGGTGGACGCCATTGTCGTCCCACCTTCTCCGGCCAAATCGAAATCCGGGTCTGCAGCCACGACTGGTGCGCCAGTTCCGCCATGCATCGACAGACCCATACGCAGCAGGTCCCGCCCGCTGCTGACATATGAGAACTCGAACCGGTCGATCAGACGACCACCGTCGTCCATGGGCAGAACTTCCATGGGGAGAATTGCCAGGTCACCGTCCGGTGACAACAGGATCTTCGTTGAGCCGCGCAGTGCAGGCAGTAGCGTGTCGAACACGCGCCGACGCAACTCCGTGCCGGCATCGAACTCCGATTCCGTGGTTCGCGCGCGCGAGTAGGTCAGGTCCCCGGTGATGGACACTCGCAGTTCCGCAACGCACTGGTCTAGGACTTCAGCGTCCGACAAGTCCACCATTGCGATCGCGTCAGGATCCCGAGGCAGCATGACGAAGGCCACATAGCGAGCCGGTTGCCATTCAGTCTGGCCCTGGCTCGGCACTGCGGCGAAGTCACGGACATCCAGACGGACGAATTCGACCAGAGCCCGTTGCTGCGGCAATGCCTTGCCGACCGCAGACGCATCGAGTTGCAGCAAGCGCTTGTCCCAGCCCACAAGCGGAAGTTCGCGCGCCAATCCGGCCTCGAGCGCCTCCCGGCGGGACTGCCACTGGGCAATTACGTCCTGATGTTGAGCCGGCGTCTCCCCGGGAGCGGGCCCTGCCAGGGTTTTTGCGCCAAGTTCGCGCCGGAGCTCCAACAGTTCATGAACCTGTGAGGTCACATGCGGGTCATTGACGCTGAGCGACACGTCACGCTGCACAACGAGGGCTTCAGCGGCCAGCCCCTTGCGCCGCAATACGAGCTCAAACGCCTTGCGCACGGCCTGTGGCGTGGCAGCCAGGTGGCTCACGACCAGACTTAGGAAGATTTGATAGCGGTTGCGCAGGTGGTCCAGGAACTGGAGCCGTTGCGCCTCACTGCCGACACCGAATATTTGAACGGTCAACCTGTCGTCGACCGCGTTGGACTCGCAAAGCAGATCAAAGGCTTGTTCATAGCGCCCGCCAGCTGCTTCAATCAGTGCCAGGTTGTTCAAACTCCATGCGATGTCGGGATGCGTATCTCCGAGTAGCGCTCGCCGCATCTGCAGCCCTTGCCGGCACAGTTTCTGAGCGTCGGCGTAGCGTCCTGTCACGCGGTACAACTCGGACAACGTATCCAGGCTTGTCGCCAGGTCTGGATGCGAATCGCCAAGGACCTCTCGCCGAAAATCGATCGTCTGAAGGTAGAACTGCTCGGCACGCGTCCAATCCTGTCGCGCCATGCTCAGCAGCGCCAGGTTGTTCAGCGTCGTTGCCCGGTTTGGATGACGCTCCGCTCCGGCAGCGCTCCAGATCGCAAGCGCCTGGTTCAGCATCAACTCCGCCAAGTCGAGCCGGCCGGTGATGCGGTAAAACTCGCCCAGGTTCTGGAGACTCTCGCCGAGGTCAGGATCGCCCGGGCCGAGCAGCTCTTGACGCAAGGCCAACGCATCCTTGAGCAAAGGCTCTGCTCGGTCGTACAAGGCCATGTCGTAATACAGCAGACCGAGGTTGGCGACGCACTTCACGGTCTCGGGATCTCGATCGCCGCGGAGACGGCGATTCCCGTCGAGCGCCTCCAGTAGAAGCGACTCGGCCTCGGTGAACTGGCCACTCGATCTGAGCAGCATGGCCAGGTTGTTCCGAGCGGTTGCAAGAACCCGAAGGTCTGCTCCAAGTCCCGCGTCGAGCCGCTGCAGCACTCGACGAAGTAATTCTTCCGACTCGCTCAAACGGCCGTGGTCGTGCAGCAGCAACGCGAGGTTGCCCAACGTTTCATTGATCAGCGATTCATCTTTCGGCGTTGCCTTCTCGGCCACGTCGAGAGCTTCTCGCAAATATTCGGCACCTTGAGCAAGCCGACCTGTAGTGCGGCACAGAATGCCCAGACGATTGAGCATCCGCGCGGTACGGTCCGCGTCCATTCAGGGTGCCTTCGAGGAAATCGCCAGCGCTTCCTGCCAAAGCGATTCCGCGCGCGCGGAATCGCCCAACCCTGCCGCAATCTGTGCCATGCAGTCCAGCGCGTCGGCCAGATCCGACGGCTGTTGCTCACGGTTCGACCTGCGGGCGCCCAGCAGTTCCATGCAGAGAGGATCTGCCTCGGCGAACTGGCGGCGGTTGATCAAAAGGGGAACAAGGTGGTAGAGCACCTCGACAGTCGCGGGTGCGCGCATGCCATGAACCTCGCGAGACACGTCCAACGCATCGCGCAACAAGGCCTCGGCTCCTGCCTGATCTCCCTTCGCCATGCAATACCGAGCCTGGATCAGGGCCATGTCCGCCCACTCTGCGGTGTGGTGCGCGCCGTCCTTCTTCTCGGCGGCGAGCACTTGGCGATACATCAGCGTTGCCGTATCAATGTCGCCTTGGGTGGCAAGTACACCGGCCAGCCCCTTTCGAGTCGCAAGTGCGCTGGCGTGGTTCGTTCCTAGCGTCGCCTCCTGGATTGCCAGTGCAGCGCGATACTGGAACTCGGCCTTGTCCAGTTCGCCCAGCACAACATGGACGGCACCGAGGTCATAGAGCGTCTCGGCGTAGAGAGGATCGTTGCCCCCGCCGGCCTGCCGCCGCAAGGCGCTGATCTGCTCGAACAGCGGCAATGCCTCACGCGCATTGCCCTGTTGGAACAGTTCGATCGCCTTGTCGTTGAGCGCCGAGACTTGCACGTCGACGGCCGTGCCCGGCGGCGGCTGAAGCGGCGCGGTTGGCGCATCGCTCTGCAGATGCGAAATCGCACCGCTGGCAAGAATCCTCTCGAAGCCTTTTGGGAGTAACTCCAACGCGTGACGCAACAGGTCAAACGCCTTCTCGGGATTACCGACGGTGATCATGCGCTCGGCTGCGTAGTAAAACACCTCGCCGCGTTGTGCGTCGTCCCGCGCCTCCGAAAGGATGGTGTTCGGATCCGTCTTACCGAGAGTGATCTGCAGGAGAGCGCGGTCCCAGGGAACGCCTTCGGCGATTTGGGGTATCTGCGCAGCGACCTGCGCCAGGACTTGTGCCTGTCCGCTGCGCTGCAACGCAATGAGCAGCACCTGCAAAAGGCCATGGCTGATCGGGCCGCTCCCCATCAGGGCAAGCGCGCGTTCGCCTGTGACCGTGTAATCGCGCTGGAGGAACGCGCGCATGCAGTCGTTGAATCGATCCTGTGACGGATCTTCGGACGCGGGCGCCGATGGTGCGGGCGCTTCAGCCGTCGATGCTTCGAGTCCGGCCAGGCAATTGCGAAGTTCGACCGTTTTTGGATCATTCGGGCCCCCAGCGCGGCCTCGCGAATGGCAAGGGCTTCGCTCACAAGGTCCTTCGCCTCCTGCAGGGCTCCTCGTTCGTAGCAGGCACCTCCCAGATCGACGAGCACGTCGGCCAGCCGCGGATCACCTGGGGGCAAGGCGATCCGCTGAACGGCCAGCAGTTCCTGCACGCTGGGCTCCGCCTCGCTGCGGCGTCCGGTGTTGCGGTACAGCGCGATCAGGTTCTTCAGCAGCCAGATGATCTGGTCCTGGAAGGTCGCACGACTGAGCCGCAGGATTTTCAGCGCCTGGCGGTAGTCGGCTTCGCATTCCGCATTGCGTTCCAGCAGGCGGTAGACACGACCACGATTGAGCAAAGCGACGCCGAGTTCTGCGTGGCTCGGCCCGAGTTGCCCCTGTGTGAGGTCGACAACCTGCTGCAGCACTTCCAGCGCCTGCGGATATAGCTTCTCCTGGAACAACTGGAAGCCCAGTTGATTCAGCTGCGTGAGGCGTTCCGATGGTTCGTTAGAGCCTGATACTTTCGACATGATGCAACATTCTCACGTGTGGCCACCACCAGTTGTCTGGGGTTGAAGAAGGTTAGTCGTTCCTTCAGTCTTGCCTGTCCGCTCGTGCAGTCACGGCGGTCCCAATTTGCTGCGGGTCACGGCACGCTGAAGTGCCGCACGTGCAAGTTCTTCAGCACGCGCCCCGTCCTGACCGAGGTCACGCGCAGCCGTCGTATCGCGTTGCAGAGATGAATTCGGATCGAATTCTCTGAACGCTGTCAATTGCAGCGACCCCGTTAAGGGATCCGATTGTGAATACGGTGTCATGGTGGTCTCGAGCCAGAGCACCGACTTGTCACGGACCCGCTGGGCCGCAAGCGAAAGGGCGCGGCTCAGGGTTTCGCTTTCCAGCTTGAGTTGATAGCCAAAGCGCACCCCCAGGCGACCCTCGTGATCGAAGACCTTGGGCAACCTGAATCCTTCGACTATTCGGTCCAGGCAAAGGCCGGCAGGTTCGGCCAAGCTCACCTTCAGCGGCGTTGTGATGCCAAACACTTCGGATGTGACATAGATGGTGTCTTCAGCAGTCGATGCGGGCTCGGGTAGAGGCGCGCTCGCAACAGGACGCTGTGTCCGGCTTTCGGCGGCACGGTCAGCCTGCCATGTCTTGATGATCTGCCCCAGGCCGGGCTGAATGTCCGGAAACAAGTCCGCACGCAAACGTGGCGCGATCAATGTGGGCAGCGGCACGTTCTCCAGCAGGCCTGCGACGAGGAAACTGCGCTTTCCCTGGACTGATCGGTAGAGCGCGGCCTCCCACTCCATCTTGACCCACTCGGTTTGCGCTGCACTCGCAGACCACAGCAGCAGGCAGTAATCCGACGCCGAAAGTGCACTCTCCATGAACGCAAGAAAGCTGTCGCCCAAGCGAAGCTCGTCCCGGTCGAAGCGCACTTCGATGCCGGCGGACTGCAATTCATGGGCGACGATCGCCACCTTTGCCGAATCCGCACCCGCATGCGACAGAAAGATCACCTTTCCCATGGCTCTGTCACGATAGGCGGGAAGTTAGTTGTTAGCGAGGTGAAAGGTGGCATTGATGATGACGCGCGAGCTAGACAAAATACACCATTCGCGGGAATCTGTTAAAATCGTTGAACGCTATTTCTTAGCATTTGGCGAGGTTTCCTTCGGACTGACTTTATCAAGCAACCATCTTCCAATTGGAATAGAGAAAAGCCCAAGCAAAGCCCCACCTCGCCAATCCTCTATTGAAAACGCGATCGGCAAATCGCCCGGCGATAAAAACGTTATCACTAGAGTCGCGGCTACCACTGTTGCGATCCCCAATATCGCGGTTGACAAGAAGGAACCAATGAACGCGGACCGACTTTCTCGCGAGAAGTTTGTCCCAGTAAACTGCCGCACCGACAGAAAGAGTGCCAATGCCGAGCATCCGACCATACCGCCAAAAATTTTAGCCAAAATGCCGCTTTCCCATTTTTCAGGGACTGTCGTGTCGATGGGGCGAGGGCATTGCGTGAAATCCTCTCCGCTGTAGGTCAGAGTCGCTCCTACGTCTAAGGTCGACGACACGAAAGAAATCATCGGCCATGAAATCGGCAACGCTGGTGGAACAGAAATGCGGGCAACTTCCTTCATCCCAGCCGGCAAATTCGGATCTTTAAAATTGACAGTCCGCCATGATTGCTTGTTATCTGTCGGTCTACTCAGAGCCGATGGTACAATTGCTGTTAATTGGTTTAATGTAATCGGAACGCTTAACGTATTTGTTAACAGTAACCTTAATCGTAAACGCACGAGGCGCTTCTTTGTCGCTTCGCTCAATCTCAACTATTACTACTGGCATTGCTTCGGCAGTCGGAAGATTGCCAGTGATCGCCTCTCCGTCCGTGACAATTACCGCGGTTGAGTAGCGCTCTGCTCACTTGATCTCCAGGGGCATTCGGCCAGTCAATGGCTTTGGTGTAATCGGCGATGGCCTTGTCATCATCACCTTTCTCTCGATACTCGTTTCCGCGATTGACCAGCGAGGCAGCTACCTGATCCGCTGGCGCATTCGGCAATTCAGTGGCCTTGGTGTAATAGGCGATTGCCTTGTCCCGATCCCCCTTGCTCCTGTGCCGGTTTCCGCGTTTCACCAGTGCTCTCGCGATCTGATCCGGTGGAGCATTAGGTAATTCGATGACATTGGTGTAATCTTTGATAGCATTATTGATGTCACCTTTCGCGCGATAGCACTCAGCCCGTCGGAGATAAGCCCTCGCCTTCTGCTCCTCCGGCAACTCGCTAAAGTCCTCGATAATTCGATTGTAAGCGGCCCATGCAGCATCCCAATCCTCGTTTGAAAACTTGAGATCCGCTTGCTGTAGTAGTTCGTCCACAGAACGCCCAAGCCTCGGTACGTCAGAGATGAACTGTTCCTCTACACCTTTGAGAATCGTGACGATTTTCAGCCGTGACTCCTCAGCGTTGTCAGGAACGTCAGGGATAAGATCACTCCGTCGATCGCCAGATTCTAGACCAGAAGCTGAAACAATCGAGGTTCCCGCCGGAATATCGGAAAGAGTCACCGCCTTCAATTGTTCCAGTAGAGGACGAACGGGATTGTGTAACAACTCCGTGTTCGGCGCCCCCGGACACAAGCGAGCATGTAATGAGGCAACGAACTTTCCACCGTCCTCGATATTGACCCAGTAAGCGTTGGCAGAGCGAAGAAGAAACTTTTGCACCGACTCGGAGAGACTATCTTCGCCGCGGGCGAGCCAATAGAGATTATTCGCAAAGCTGCTGGATTGGCTAAGGCCATGCAATAGGCAGTCGTCCCAGCCGCTATAGCCGAGAACGATTACACCATGAGTTCCCAAATATGCAGCAAGGTCTCGGGCATTCCGGTCCTTAAGAAGCTTAATTTCATGGTCGCTATTTGCAAGAAAAGGCCGATGGACGCTACCGTGGGCATAGAACAGATGAACTGCAGTTCCCCATCGCGCGACATGCCAAACGCCACGCACGCGTGGAAAGCTGACACGCGTTAGGGCGTCGTTTCACCGGCGGCGGCGAGCAGTTTTGTCCACGTCTCGTCGGCCGGTTTGATAAGTCCGGTAACTTCGAGTGCCGAGCGGGTTTGAAACGCCTGGATGGCGGAGACGGTATGTGAGTGGGCTGCCACA
>DASRRV010000364.1:0-8212 GCA_035695545.1 Candidatus Sulfotelmatobacter sp.
TGCCTACGCTGTCGTAGCTTGGTTGCTGATGCAGGTCGCTAGCCAGATCTTTCCTTTTTTTGAAATTCCAAATTGGGCGGTACGTCTGGTAGTGCTTTTGCTGGTAATCGGTTTTCCGGTAGCACTGATTCTGGCTTGGGCAGGAGAAGGGGCGGCTTCGTTCCTATCTGCTTGCGTCGCTCAAAAATTTTCTGGCCGACGAACGGCGTCGCGCCATAGCGATCAAGCGAGGAAAAGGAGAGCAGATCATCCCGTCCCAGGAACTCCGTGAGGGTGAGGGCTTCGAGGTTGAACGGAACGACAGTTTGACGGCCGATCAAATCTATGAACGCCGTTGGGCGTTTACGGTTCTGGAGCAAGTGATGAGGCGACTTCGGGAGGAGTATCGCAGTGCGGGCAATCTACGGTTCTTTGATCCGATGAAGAAAATGCTGACGGACGAACCCGGACGGCCTTCACGGGCCCAGGTCGCCAGTGAGTTCGGGATAACTGAGAACGCGGTGAAACAAGTCTTTCGTCGATTTCGTCAGCGTTACCAAACCTTACTGCGTGAAGAGATCTCGCACACGGTTATCATACCGGACGACATAGAAGATGAACTGCGCCATCTCATTGGTGTGGTACAGGCGTGACCCATGATAGAATTTTACCCACTAAAAAAGAGGAACGCACGAGGGACTCTCCGATAATGACGACTGCACTCAAACTTTGTCCAAAGTGCGGGGCGGAAATCCAACCCGACGCGCCAGAAGGAGTATGCCCGCGTTGCCTTCTTAAGGCTGGCCTCCGTGCACTTGCAAGTGAGGACCAGGGGCCGCCCAGTCTAACACCAAGGCAATATGGCACGAGGAGCGAGACGTTAGCGGCAATACTGGGAGAACTGGGCGACTATGAGTTGCTCGAGGAAATCGGCCGCGGCGGTCAAGGAGTCGTGTTTCGTGCCCGGCAGAAAAGTCTCAACCGGCTAGTTGCATTAAAAGTGATTGGACTTGGTCAGTGGGCTACCAGAGCCCACGTCAAGCGCTTCCGCCTGGAGGCGGAAGCAGCGGCCAGACTAAACCATCCCTGCATCGTTCCGATTTATGAAGTAGGCGAACGCGACGGCGCTTTGTACTTCAGCATGGGACTCATCGAAGGCGGACAACTCGATGCCGTGCTCAAGCGTGAACCGATGCCGATCCGCCATGCAGTGGAATTAACCGTCAAGTTAGCGCGGACAGTGGAGTACGCCCACGAGCACGGCATTCTGCATCGTGACATCAAACCCGGAAACGTCCTGCTTGATGGGAAAGGCGAACCGCATCTCACCGACTTCGGGCTGGCGCGACTGGTCGAGACAGAAAGCACGATGACGCGGACCATGGAAGTTTTGGGCACGCCCAGTTACATGGCGCCGGAACAAGCCGTGGGAAATAATGCAGCCGTTAGCAGCGCCACGGATGTTTATGCGATTGGTGCGGTTCTCTACGAATTGCTCACCGGTCATCCGCCGTTTGCTGGGGGAACGACCTACCAGACCATCAAGTTACTCCTGGATACAGACCCGCGACAACCGCGTCTCTTAAATCCGAAAATAGATCGCGATCTGAGCACGATTTGTCTTAAGTGTCTGGAGAAAGATCCGAAGCGCCGATATTGGTCTGCGCTCGCGCTGGCTGAGGATTTGGAACGCTGGCTAAAGCACGAGCCGATCTTAGCGCGACATACTGGAATTTTCGCCCGCGGCCGAAAGTGGTTGCGGCGCAATCCAACCAGCGCGCTACTTGCAGCATCCCTGATCGCACTAGCAGGGGCTGCTGGCTGGATCGTTTGGAAAAGTGAATTGATCCGGCAACCGCTGGCAACTGGAATCGCCGTTCTGCCGTTTGAAAATTTGAGCGAGCCGAAAGAAGACACAGCGTTCGGAGATGGCGTGCAGGACGACATTCTAACCAAGTTGGCGAAAGTCGCGGGCCTGAAAGTCATCAGCCGGACCAGCGTGATGGAATATCGCGGCAAACGAAATCTCCGTCAGATCGGAAACGATCTGCGCGTGTCGCATGTGCTGGAGGGCAGCGTCCGCAGAGCGGGCACGCATCTTCGCCTCAACGCGCAGTTGATCGACACACGCACCGACACCCATGTTTGGGCCGAGGCATACGACCGCGATTTGAATGATTTGTTCGCAGTTCAGACTGAGATCGCGCAAAAAGTTGCCGACCACCTTCATGCCAGGCTCTCACCTGATGAGAAGGCGTCTATTGAAGAGCGACCAACTCAGGACTTGGTGGCCTATGATTTTTATGTCCGGGCTGTCTCGCTAATTCATAACGCTGAGGTGCCCACCGAGCCAGATTTGGTGGATCGTTCTGAGGCTGTGGACCTGCTCAACAAGGCAGTTGCTCGTGATCCTAATTTCTTTCTCGCCTATTGCCAGCTGGCCTTTGTGCATGATTTAATTTACCAGCAAGAGATTGACCACACGCCCGCCCGCTTGGATCTGGCAAAGGCGGCCATAGATTCTGCATTTCGCTTGAGACCGGATTCGGGGGAAGCGCACTTGGCGCTGGGCTGGCATCTTTACTGGGGATATTCCGATCATGACCGCGCCCGCGCCGAAGTTACTCTTGCTCGACAGAGTTTACCGAATAACGCGCGAGTTTACGAGTTAGCTGGATTGATTGACCGTGATGAAAGTCGCTGGGCCAACGCGATACATAATTTCGAGCGCGCAAGTGAGCTCGACCCTAGACATGCCCCTTACTTGGTTAACCTTGCGACGACCTATCTCTGGCTGAAAGACTATGATGAGATGGTCAGAGTTATGGATCGTATCATTGCACAATTACCCGACCACAAGCGACCTCGGCTGATTCGCGCTGGCATCGAACAAGATAGGCGAGCGGACACAGGGCCTTTGCATACTGTAATTAAAAAGATCCTGACCAATGAACCGGGGTCAGAGAAAGACCCAGTTGTGGCGAGTTACCGCTTGGATCTTGCCTTCGTTGATCGCGACTTGGACCTCGCTGCCAGTCTTGCGGCGGCTCTTCCTGAGAAGAATGAGCGTGACTTTTCGCTGGCCGTAGTTGCTCGTTTGAAAGGAGACGCTGATGCGGCGCGTGCTGCCTTTATGAGGGTGCGCGCACAGGTGGAGGAAGATCTCCGCGTTCACCCTGATGACATGCATCTACTTTCTCGTCTGGCGCTGATCGACGCAGCTTTGGGAAGAAAGGAAGAAGCGCTGAGCGAAGGCCGGCGCGCGGTGGAACTGGCGCCAAGTGCCCAAGCAGTAATGTTCGGGTCTTGTCCAAATGAGGTATGTGTAGCGAGGTCCTTTGCTTTGATTTGTGCCTGGGCGGGCGAAACGGACCTGGCGCTCGAACACCTTGAAGCTGTCACCAAAATTCCTGGCGGTCCAAGTTATGGAGACTTGCGGTTGGATCCGATGTGGGATCCTTTGCGCGGCGATCCGCGCTTTGAAAAGATCGTCGCCTCGCTTGCGCCGAAAGAAACTGTTTCCAAATAACGCCTGGTTTTCTCTGGTAGCGCAGCCCAATTGCACGCGAGTGCCTTCGGAATTCAATTCTGGGCCCGCAACCGTCGAGGTCTATGACCCAAACGGGGTCTTACTTGTAACTCTATGTGCTGAGACTGTTGGCACGAGATTCGAGTTGTGACTTGTTGGGGTGTTTTTGTGGGTTCCATCCGCGCCAAACCCTGACTTTGGCAAATCGCTACTGATGCGGAACCCTGCGTGGTCAGTCGTTTGTTCGGCAAAACTTTGTGCTTGTCAGGCGCGGACCTACAAACCTAGCATGAACAGTGCGCAATGAAGGTTAGCGTAATTCGGCCAGCGCTATGGCAGACGGCCTTCGTCGCTGCTATCGGCGTTAATCTGTTGATCGCTCCCAAGGTTCCCGGTCAAACGATTGTCCCCGCGGTGATAGCTTCGCCGGCTCCTGCGCAAGTGACAACGGGCGCAACGGCCGAAGTGGAGCGTGTCATTGTCACCGGCTCGAACATTCCCACAGCCGAAGAGACCGGTCCTAACCCAGTGGACACGTATCGTCCGGCAGACATCGAAAAACTGGGCATTCGCAATGCAACGGACCTGACAACTTTTCTGCCACAGCAGTCGGGCGCAACCACCAACCTGAACATGGGCAATGGCGGGGACGGCACTGTCCAATTCAACCTGCGCGGCTTGTTGGCCAAGGAAACCCTCGTGCTCGTTGATGGTAAGCGTGTCGCCTTTGGTTCGTTGAACCCCGTCGGGTTCAGCGGAGGGGTGGACATCAACCTCATTCCGTTTCCGATGATCGATCACATCGACATTCTCAAGGATGGGGCCTCCGCAGTGTACGGCTCCGATGCGATCACTGGCGTGGTTAACTTCTTTTTGTTACACAAATTCCGTGGCTTGGAGATCGGGGGCAGTTACGGAAACACTAATCTGGGAGCGTCTAACGACATGGGCGAGTGGGAGGCATGGATCAAAGCCGGCACCGGAGATGATAAGACCGAGATTGTGGTCATTGCCGATTTCTGGCAACGAACCGGCGGCCTCTTCAGTAGTGACCGGGATCTGTCGGCTAACGCGTTTTACATACCCTGGGGAGGATCTGAGGATCGCAGCTTCGAGACACGTGGCAGCCTTGGCCGGCGCTTCCGTCTACTACCGAGTATGTTTTTCGGCCCTGGCGGTACACCGCTACCCGGCGTGAACACGCCGCTGCCGCATTCCGCTCCGAATGCAGCAACTTCACCATTTTATACGATTCTCTTTATTCCGAACTTCGGCGGCGTCTTCAATCCCAATGCGTACCCAGGCGCCCCCGGCATCATTGGGCCCAATGCGTTCCAATTCGTTCCACAGTTCGGCACTGATTATAAGGGCGGCGGCGACTACTTCTTCTATAACTTCGCAGCTGTAACGCCAGCGCTTCCACCGGCGGATCGTCAAGCCTTCTACGGTTCATTCACGCGCGATCTGTGTGACAAATACCTGACGGTGTTTTCCGACTTTAAATATGTCCGCTCATTTTTCGATGCGTCGGCTGCAGCTGTGCCGTTTACGCCCGATCCATTCAAGATTCCGGGCACTAATGTAGGCTTTAGTCCACTCGGTTTCAGCGTGCCAATCTCGAATCCGTTTAATCCGTTCACGGTCGCGGATAATACTGTGGTTGTTAACGGAGTCGGTATCCCTGTGACGACAGGGGTTCGGTTTCGCGGCATCAATGACACCGGTCCAAGACATGAAAAGTTGACCTACTGGGATTCGCTGTTCGATGTGGGGCTACGTGGCGAGATGGGAGAATTTGGCGATTGTTTCAAAACGTGGAACTGGGAATTAGGTTTTCGTTATTCCAGGAATGAGGGGCAGAATTTGTCTGTCGGCGAAGTCAGTCAGCCTGGGTTGCGAGAAGCGCTGTTGGATACAAACCCGGCTACGGCGTTTGATCCGTTCCTCAATTTCACTGCCCACAACACGAGGGCAGCCAGGCAAAGAGTTTACGTCACCCTGCACAACTCGGGTGAATATGAATTGCCCATTGGTTATGTCACTGTCAACGGTGACCTGTTCAACCTTCCCGCCGGGCCGGTCTCATTTGCTCTTGGCGGCGAGTACGACGCGCCGAGATGGACGCGCACTCGTGACCCGCTTAACACAACGTTTCAAAGCATCGGCTCGACGGATGGGGGAAGCGCGAGGGTGAACCGGGATGTTTGGTCAATTTACCAGGAAGTGCGCGTTCCTTTCACCAGCCCGACGTGGAACTTCCCCGGATTTTACAGCTTCGAAGTTGACTTTGCAGAGCGCGAGGAGTGGTACAGCCAGAACACATCTGCAGTTCTAGCTTCTAGCGCCTTCCCATTTCAACCGGCGGCGCACAGCCAGTTCAACGCACAGAAGCCGAAAGTCTCGGTTCGCTGGCAGCCGCTTGATCCAAAATATATCGGGGCCCTTACCTTGCGTGGCAGCTACACCGAAGCGTTTCATGCTCCGGCTCTATCGGAGATTTCACCCGCTTCCACGCAGAGCTTCGGTAGCGGTTTCGACCGATTAACACAGGAGTTCTATATGACCGAGATACGCGTGGTAGGAAATCCCGACCTACAGCCGGAGGTGGCCTATGAATGGTCTTATGGCGCCGTTTACAGCCCGAAATGGATTAAGGGTCTGACGCTCAGCGCTGATTGGTGGCATATTGATATGCGATCGATCGCATCTCTCCTCGGCCCTCAATTCATTGTCGAGCTTAATGTCCCTGGTCTGGTTATCCGTGGTCCTCCTACGATTCCTGGTGTCCCGGGACCAATTATCCTGGTCGTTGATCCCAACGAAAATCTTACAGGCGCGATCTTTGAAGGTCTCGACTACGAAGCGATCTATGTTCTGGACTCTTCGATCTTTGGTCACGGGGATTTTGGCCGCCTAACGGCCACGGTTAACGGCACGTGGCTCTCCCGGGCCGAGCTTCAGATTTTGCCTGGTACAAAACGGTTCGGTATAGCGGGCGAAGTCATACCGCCAGGATTCACGCTGTCTGGCTCCCTACCCTGGACTCGCGCGAATTTCAGTCTGTTCTACGACGGGCCGGCTGATACTTGGATGCAGGGTTTGGATATCGGCGCGGTAGTCCACTACACCGGGCAATACGAAGATGATAATTTATCCCTGACCCAAAGCCCGTTTGGGGAATTCTCGAAGCCGCAAACGCCGAGAAGTGGGTTTCGTTCTTGGCGTGCGCGGAAAGTGCGGGAGTGGATTACGCTGGATCTGATTGCATCCTACACGTTCAGTCTGCCACCGCCTGCACCAGCGCAGGTGCCAGGCTTTGCCAAAGATGGCGGCAAAAATGTCAAGATGAATGACGGCAAGGAGAAAAACGTCGTGCCCGTCTCCACCGCCGAATACAATCCCTGTGGATGGCGCGCCTGGTTAAATAACACTACGATTTCCCTCGGAATGCAGAACGTGTTCGACGAAGACCCGCCATTTGTGGCCGGCAGCTTTGAGAACGGCTACGACGAATCGCTTGCCACAATCAAAGGCCGGTTCTGGTACGTCCAGCTTAAGAAAAGATTTTAACCGAGCTGGGATAACCTAACTGCGGGTTCCCAAGTCGGGAGGTATTCGTTGCACGGTGACGCACGCGTCAAACCATCGTCGCCTCCCTCGGACCGAAATAATTCTGCAGTGGCAGGCGTGCCGCCTGCATTTTGGCGATAACTCTTCCTCTCGCAGCCGACACGGCTGCCTCTACAGCATAGCGACCTCTCTATTTTTCCGCGTAACGAATGGCCAAATCCTACGGAGTACCTGAGTGAACGGCCAGAAATGACGACTCAACAACGAGAAGTCAAAGAAGGCCAAAACAATAAAACCTAAATAGAAAGAAATAACACTTATGAGAATGACATTAGTTAAAAGTATAGTGGTTCCCTTACTCTTCGCCTGTGCGTTGACTACCCTGGGTGCCGCAGAAAGACCCCCTAGGGATGGGATGGTAGGCGGAAAACTTCAAGGGACCTGGGACATGCAGATAACTCTGAACGATTGTGCCGGCCACACGATAAGGAGCTTTCCGACACTGGTTGCATTCAACGCGGGAGGCACCGTGACCGAGGCCAGCGGCGGTACAAGCCCGGCTCTGCAAACGGGTGGAAAAGGTGTTTGGAGCCATACCACTGACAGTAACTATGCGTTTCGCTTCAAGGACTTCACGTTTAACACTTCAAACGTGTTTACGGGTTGGGCGATCATTACGGGCCAAACAACCGTGGATGAGACCGGATACGCACTTGGGGGACCTGCAACCGTCGATATCTACAATCCAAGCGGCGTTTTAGTTGCGCATCTCTGTGCTGACGCTGCTGGCACTAGATTCGACCTCTAATCGATTGCGGGGTTTGGCGCGTTCGATCCGCGCCAAATCCAGTAACCGCTATGAAACACCTAACGAGTGTAGACGGCGCGCCCCCGCCACAGCGGGTAAACTCAGGTCGGGCCCTACCATCATTTTTCCATTCCGGCGATATTCTCCATGTGATTGTGCTCGCCGTGAATGTGCTGCGAAGGCCGGATGCGCAGGAAAAATTGGAAGCCGTAGCCGAGGTCATCGCCATAGTAGCGGTCGAGAGAATCGGGGCGGTCGTTGATGGTGAACTGGGTGCCGAGACCAATATCGAGGCCGTTGCCATGTGACAGGTCGCGGACGTAACC
>DASRRV010000365.1:0-4946 GCA_035695545.1 Candidatus Sulfotelmatobacter sp.
AAAAGTTAACTTGAATCGTCGAGGCAATTACCTGTGCCCGAGAAGATGGACTCCAAATGGCCCAAAGCGGACTCGCTGCTGAAGCAGTTTGCGCGCTTTGGCAGAAGCCGCGGCCCTCTCGTCGGCGGTCGCTGCTTGAAGTCCAGGCGCGGCACCGGCCTGCGCGAGTCCGGTATTCGGATTCAATACGATGCCATGAACCTCGCCCGTTTCGGTGTTAAAAGCAAAGCCTGAGATCTGCCCAACGGAATTGATGCCGAACCCATGTAAGACAAACCAAGGAGAGTCGGCAGGAATGAGACTGTTGAGGTCGGTCATCAAACCGTTCTGCCACAGGAATCCTCTGATGTCTCCGAGAGCGTCAGTCGAGACCCCGGTCACTTGACCTCTGTTGTTAATCGCGACGGCCGCGCTCACGACATCGCCCGGCAACGTGCCGAGGTCGGTCATCTTGCCATCCTGCCAAATGAATGCGTGCTGAAAGGTGTCGCCGGGCAGGTCCGATGCACCAACAACCTGGCCGCGATCGTTAATCGAAAAGGCGCCGTTGTTCATTTCTCCACCCAGGTTGCCAAGATCGATCGCTTTGCCATTCCTCCACAGCAGCGCATGCTGCGGCTGAATTGGCGCCGCGTATCTAGGGTCAAAGGCTGCGCAAATGCCGGATGCGCCTACTGCGTCGCCAACGTTGTTAATCCAAACGGCGAATCCGTCCATGTCTCCGGGGTACAACGGAAGCGCCTGGATTTCCCCTTTGTTCCAGACGACTGGGACGAATTGCAGCGCTTGAGGCACAAGGCAGCCCGGGTCAATCGCACTTTTTTCCGCATATCCCACTACCTGGCCCAGGTCGTTGACCCCAGCGACCTGGCTGTTATTGCCACCCAGCGTGGAAAGCCGCTTCATCACGCCGTTGTGCCAGACAAAACCGAGACAGATAAGATGAGTTCCGAAACCACAAAAATCTTCGCCATTTGGATCTGACGCCGAGGTTTCGGCTGTTCCTCCAACCTGAGTAGAATCGTTTAGGGTTGAGAATGATTGGCTGTTCGGCCCTCCCAGCGTCCCCAGGTCGATCATCCTTCCGTTCTCGTAGACGAAGGAATGGAAAACGGCGTCGCCGGGCAACGTTGAGAATCCGTCTACCTGTCCTTTGTTGTTGACGGCATACGCGAGGCTGAAACTGCCACCCAATGTTCCCAGATCGGTGATGGTGAAGTGCTGAGCCTGTTGCGCGCAGACTGGCGCGACCGAGACTGCAAGAGCCAGACCGAGGCGCGCGATGCGAAACCACTGGGTCTTAAAAATAGTGAAGTTCATTTTTGCTGTCTCCTCGATTGATCCAATGAGTTCTCCAGGGACCGGAGAAATTCTTGAACTTGTTGTGCTTCGAAGCATTGCAAGAGCGATGGCACGCAAATCTGTGCTGGTCCGTTGGCGGGCCACCAGCAGTGCAACTTGCCAGCAGCACGCCACTCCCGGATGCGAGCAGCCGCATCGCTGCTCCCGTTCACAGCGATCACGGCTACCTCAGCGTGACAATCTGGGCACCAGGCCTGCACCGCCTTGGCTCGGCGAACGATCATCAGCGTCTCGGTTTCAACCGTCATCCGGATGGTTCTCTGCGTAACGGTTCGGCTCCAGTTGGCCATCTCTTCTGCGAATTACTTCGCGCAGGCGTAGGGTGCTTGTACACGGGTTCAGAAGTCCTCAGGATCAGCCTCAAGATTTGTCAGGATTTCTCAAAGTCTGTGATTCGATTGAGTTGCAGACGACACGGGGACGCGGTTTATCCGGTGAAGGCCTGGACAATCGTTGCCTGGTGCGCGGGAAAGTGATAGATTCCCCACAAAATTGAGGTCATTTGAGTTGTTGTCCCATTCTTTTAGGTCATGGCAACAGAACCCAAACTTCTCTATGAGTTCGGACCCTTTCGGGTGGATCCGGACAAGCAAGTGCTTTCGCGCGAGAACCAGCCGGTGCCGATTCCGCCTAAGGCCTTTGATACTCTCCTGATTCTTGTGCGCCACAGCCGGGAGGTGGTTTCGAAGGACGAGCTAATGGGTGCGCTGTGGCCAGCCGCTTTTGTTGAAGAAGCCAACCTTACCCAGAACATCTTTATCCTCCGAAAAGCGCTGGGAGACACTTCCGAGGATCGGCGGTACATCATCACTCACCCTGGAAAGGGCTATAGCTTCTCCGAAAGAGTGCGCACGATTAGTGAGGACAGCGAAGATTTGGTTATTGCGAGCCGCACTCGCTCCAGCGTTGTGGTCGAAGAGACAGAACATGAGGCTGGGGAGAGATTACAACTCGTTCCCGGCAAAGTAGAAAGCAAAGGGCTCTGGATGTATTTGTCAATTGTGGCGGCTTGTGTCTTGCTGGCGCTGACCGCCACTGTCGCTTTTCGCAAGCGGCAGTCTTTGATCCTAGCTGAAAAGGACTCTGTGCTGGTTGCCGATTTTGCGAACACCACGGGTGATTCCGTGTTTGACGGCACGCTCCGGCAAGGCCTGGAAGTGCAACTCGAGCAGTCGCCGTTTTTGAGTCTGGTCCCGGAACAACGTGTCCAGCAAACACTAACTCTGATGGGCCGCCCGCCGGATTCGACACTCAGCCCGGACCTCGCGCGCGAAGTCTGCCAGCGCGCAGGCAGTTCCGCGGTACTCGACGGCTCCATTTCCAGCCTCGGCAGCCAGTACGTGTTAGGTCTGCGCGCAAGGAACTGCCGCACCGGAAGCCTCATAGATGAAGAACAGGTGCAAGCAGTGAAAAAAGAAGACGTCCTGAACGCCCTCAGTCACATCGCCAGCAATTTCCGCACTCGCGTGGGCGAATCGCTGGCAACCGTGGAAAAGTACGACACGCCGCTCGCCGAAGCTACCACGCCGTCCTTGGAGGCCTTGAAGGCTTATAGCACGGGGTGGA
Organism: Candidatus Sulfotelmatobacter sp.; assembly: GCA_035695545.1. Lineage (GTDB taxonomy): Bacteria > Acidobacteriota > Terriglobia > Terriglobales > Acidobacteriaceae > Sulfotelmatobacter. The sequence goes on from DASRRV010000365.1 coordinate 2,929, forward strand.
AAGTTCTCGGTCCCCAGGGTGAAGCGGCCGCCATTCCCTTTTTCAAGCATGCCGTCGAGATCGATCCCAAATTTGCGATCGCCTACGCTTCCCTTGGGCTCATGTACGGTTCCATGGGTGACACGGCGCTGGCCACTGAGAATGCGAAGAAAGCCTACGAGTCACGGGACCGCGCAAGTGACAAGGAAAAATTCTTTATCAGCGCCTATTACGAGGGCCGAGCGACTGGAAACCAGGAAAAGGCGCGGCAAATCTGTGAGGCGTGGGCAGAGACGTACCCGCGTGAGTTCTTTCCCCACTCTTTCCTGGCGGGTTTTGCCTATCCGGTACTGGGCAAATATGAAAAAGCCGCAGAAGAATCACAAAAAACCATTCAGCTCGACCCGGACGTCGGCATCGGATATGTCGCGTTGAGTAGTGCGTCGGCAAGCCTCGACCGTATGGGCGACGCCGAAGACGCACTTCGCAGGGCCTCCGAACGAAAAATCGACGGCCCTCTCTTATCGCTTATGCGGTTCGACGTCGCCTTTTTACAAGGTGACAATGCGCGCATGGAGCGCGAAGTGGCCGCCGCACAGGGGAAGTCAGGTTGGGAAGACTGGATTACTGATCACCAGGCATTTGTTCTGGCCTATGCAGGCCGCATGCGAGAAGCGAAGGAGATGTCGCGGAGGGCCAACGATCTGGCACGGCAGGCATCCCATCTAGAACGGGCGGCTCTTTTTGAAACACGCGTGGCCCTGTGGGACGCCTTCTATGGAAACGCGCCTGCCGCGAAGCCAGCGGCAATGGCGGCACTTGCCCTGGCCAAGAACCGGGAGGTGCAATATGGCGCGGCCCTGGCGTTGGCGATGTCGGGGAACTCTTCAGAAGCCCAAGTCCTGGCAAACGATCTGGAACACGATTTTCCGGAGGACACATCCGTCAAGTTCAATTATCTGCCGGCGGTACGTGCTTCGGTTGCGTTGAACCACGGCGAACCTTCCAAGGCTGTCGAACTTCTCCAGACCGCCGTTCCCTATGAACTGGGCACACCGCGCAGCGGCCTCCAGGGATTCTTCGGAGCCCTTTACCCCATCTATTTGCGTGGCCAAGCGTTTTTGGCCGCCCACCATGGCCCCGAAGCCGCCGGCGAATTCGAGAAAATTCTGGATCATCGCCGGATCATGGTTGGCGACCCCACAGTCGTGCTGGCGCATCTCGGTCTCGCGCGAGCGTATGTGTTGTCCGGCGAAACATTTAAGGCACGCGCCAAGTATCAAGACTTCTTCGCGCTGTGGAAGGACGCAGACCCTGGTATCCCCATCCTCAAACAAGCTAGATCGGAGTACGCTAAGCTGCAGTGAGGGACGAATGTCGAGCTTTGGGCCCGCGGTTCGGGTTGCTGTGTTGAATCGTTGTCGGCCGCGGAGCCAGGCCACGTCTTTGCGCAACCAGCTATCTCGATGCGTTCGTATGTATCCTGGTAATCTTCGAGCTGGACCTGACTGAATCCTACTGCTGATAGGAATCCGCGTTTCAGCTCGGATGACGGGCAATCCGGAAATCGATCGCCCGAAGGGGTACTTTCCAGATGTCGTGTACAAATGTCGCATTAGAAAATTAAAATTTCCTAATGCGCCATACGAATACACAAAACTAGCGATTTTGCTGGGTTTTTTGCGGTGCAAAATGACGGGGTTTTCTAATCCAGCAGTTTTTTGTGAATTCTCAAGCCCGGTGAGGTGAGAACAAGGCATGAACCGACGCAAAACCACTTATACAGCGTGCTACGCCCAGCGACAGGTGCTCTAGGTGCAAGCTCGACGGAAACCTTCCTGTAGAATTCTGTACTTAGTGCCTTCGCCGGATTGGACTCGAACTGTCCTCCTGATACGAATGGATGTCCTGCGCGTTGGTATAGCTGCCAAGGTTCCATTGACATGTCTACTGGTCGGCCGCTGTGTCGCCCGTTGCCCGTTGCGTTGTGGCCGAGGAAGGAATCCTGGCTGGGCATGTGCAGCACATTTTATTTTGCG
>DASRRV010000366.1:0-10684 GCA_035695545.1 Candidatus Sulfotelmatobacter sp.
AGCAATCCCACCATCGACCGGACTTTTAGCCGCATCGCGTCGCCGTTCGGAAAGTGGAGCAAGTCGTAGAAGAATCCCTCCTTGGTATCCCACATCTCGTCGTGATTCTCCCCAATCCGATCCATGGCGTACGTGATCCAGAGAAAATGTTCGAGGAACCGGAAGGCGATGTCCTCATAAACGGAGTCTTGCTCGGTCAGAATGAGCGCGATCTCCAGCATGTTTTGGCAATAGAAGGCCATCCACGCCGTGCCGTCCGCTTGATCGAGATGCCCGCCTGTCGGTAGTTGGGCACTGCGATCAAATACGCCGATATTGTCCAAGCCGAGAAATCCCCCTGCGAAGACGTTCTTCCCCTGTGGGTCTTTCCGATTGACCCACCAATTGAAATTCTGCATCAGCCCCTGAAATGCACGTTCGAGAAAGCGCAGATCCGATCGGCCTAGTTCCTTCTCAATGTTGTAGAGAAATAACGTCGCCCACGCATGCACTGGGGGGTTCACGTCACTGAAGTTCCATTCGTAGGCTGGAATCTGCCCGTTGGGATGTGCATACAGATTCCGAAGCATCAGCAGGAGCTGGTCTTTAGCGAAATCGAAGTCCACTAGCGATAGCGCAAGCGTGTGGAAAGCCAAATCCCAAGCCGCATACCACGGATACTCCCATTTGTCGGGCATCGAGATGATGTCAGCGTTCATCATGTGGAACCACTCAGTGTTCCGGATATTGCGATGAGTAGTGCCCGTTAAAGGATGAGCTTCATGCTCCTCCAGCCAGCGGTCGAGGTCGAAATAGTAGTACTGCTTCGTCCACAGCATCCCAGCCAGTGCCTGACGCTGCACACGGCGCTCGTCTTCGCTCAACGAACGTGGCGTAATTCGGTCGTAGAATTCATTCGCGTCAGCCAGGCGGGCTGCAAATACCTCGTCAAATGTCCTAAATGGGTCGTCTGGCGGTTTAGCACTGAGCCGGAGCCGAACAACCTTACTTCCCCCGGCGGGCACTTCCAAACGGTAATGCGCCGCAGCTTTCGTTCCAGTTTTGGACGGATTCACAGCTTCCCGCTTACCGGAGACCACGTAATTGTGAAATGCATCCTTCACGTATGGCGACGGATTTGCCTGCCCCCAGAGGCGGCTGGCGTTGGACTCATTTTCCGTGAACAGCAGTTCTGGATTGCCTTCGCAGTCAAGCGTGCGGTCGCCAAGCTGTTGGTGCGACGCCAGAACCGAACCTTTCTCCACCTGTCGCAGCGTGGGCTTGCTCGCGTCCTTCTCCCACGACCAAGTATTGCGAAACCAGAGTGTCGGAAGCAGATGAATCTCTGCTGTTTCGCGACCACGGTTGTGAACTGTGATTCGGATCAGCGTGTCTTGTGGGTCTGCCTTAGCGTATTCGACGAACACGTCGAAGTACTTGTCGGCATCGAAGATTCCGGTGTCGAGCAGTTCATACTCGAATTCTTCGCGAGATCGACGCTTATTCGTTTCCAACAGGTCGCGGTAGGGAAATTCCTGCTGCGGATACTTGTACAGATACTTCATGTAGGAGTGCGTGGGTGTGCTGTCTAGGTAGAAGTAGTATTCTTTCACATCCTCGCCGTGGTTGCCTTCGCTGTTGGTTAGACCGAACAAGCGCTCTTTCAGGATTGGGTCGCGACCGTTCCACAGGGCAATCGCAAAGCAGAGTTGTTGCTTGTCATCGGAAATTCCGGCAAGGCCGTCTTCTCCCCAGCGGTACGCACGAGAACGGGACTGGTCATGACTGAAATAGTCCCACGCGTTTCCGTCCTGACTGTAATCTTCGCGGACGGTGCCCCATTGTCTTTCGCTCAAATAAGGTCCCCACTTCTTCCACGGCACACCGCTCTCACGCGCCTCATTCAGACGCTTCTGCTCATTTGTTTCCGTATACGCAATCGTAGGCTTCAGGATCGATTCCATAAACTCCTCCCTTGCGGGTAACACAGCATGATAGGAGGTTCGATTTGGGTGTGAAACTGGCAGAAGTGACACTGGAAAAAGGTTCCGCCCTGTGAATGGAATGAATAGATTAGAGCGTGTTTCATAAATAGGTTCGGCCTCATGCCAGATACTTACGAATGAGGCGGGTTTGCGTTGAAGGCCAACCGGGGCTCAGAGCAGTACCAAGAGATGAATTGATCGATGGCATACGCGTAAACACGACGCGACGCTGGCGACCCGAGGCTATTAATCACTGCCGTTTTACAATGATCCAGGTCCGGCAGGTGGAGTACTCGGCGACGATAGTTCGGCTTGACTTTCGGTTTGCCCATGACGACGGCCTCCAGTGCCGCAGCATTGGAATTACGGCAGACCATCGGATCGACGCAAGTGTGCGTTGGACTGGCGGCCGTTTGAGCAGAAACGGGAACATCAACCATGCCGGAAAAAACAGACGAGAGCGGAACATCGCAGGGATTGAAGGATCTAGTCGTGTTCGACATCGTGCGCGATTCTGAGTGTGCCGAGTGCCGAAAGGAACTGTTGGCTCACGATTTTCTGTTGATGGAAGATAGTCGCCCGCTCTGCCTCACGTGTGCCGACCTCGACCACTTGGCTTATCTGCCCAGAGGCGACACGGCTCTGACTCGGCGGGCGCGGAAGTACAGTACCCTGTCAGCCGTCGTGGTTCGTTTCAGCCAAGCCCGCAAGCGCTATGAACGCCAGGGTGTATTGGTCGAGGAAGCTGCCCTGGAGCCAGCTTTGGAAGAATGCCATGCCGATGCCAGTAAGCGACTGGCCGACCGCGAGAGGGCCTCGCTGCGTCGAGTGGAACAGGATCGCGATCTCGCGCTCCGCATGACGGAATCCATCCTGGCACTTTATCCCGACTGCCCTCCGGAGGAGGCGCAGGCGATCGCAGTTCACACTTCACGCCGCGGCAGCGGCCGCGTCGGACGCACCGCAGCAGGACGGGCGCTTGAAGCGGAAGCACTAAATGCTGCGGTTGTAGCAGCAATTCGTCATCGACATACGCGATACGACCAACTCTTGATGCATGGGTACAGCCGCAAAGATGCACGGGAGGCTGTTTATGACGCGATCCATCATCTCCTTGAAAGGTGGCGTGCCCGAAGCTGATTCGCCACAGCACCGGTGGTCCAGATCGGATCGTCAGAGGAAATAGATGTGTGTGAGATGTGCTGCATCATCACCCCTTGATCAAAACGTGTAATGGCCTGGAGACCGGCATTCTCATCCCATCTGATTTCGCCAACCGACAATTACCCTGTCTTGGATCGGCTTGACGTGATTGACGGGGGCCGATTGAAACAGTCCAACTCTTCGCGCGGAATGCCACTTGCTTACGTTGTAGTGTTCGACTCGTCCAATTCACACAGAGATAAGAAATCACCGCGGAACGGCCTGGTAGTCGAGTCGGCTATGCGTTAGCTAATACCCGCATCCCAAGAGGATTTCGGCCTATGCCTCCAAAATCACCAGCTTTGATCAAACACTCCCTTGCCCCTTGGATTTCCGTTCCCGTGGGCGCTATCGATTTCTACAAATCCGCCTTCGACGCAACTGAGGTTTATCGCCACGACGATCCTAGCGGGGGCGTGGTTGTACGCCTTTCCGTAAACGGCGCTGAGTTCTGGCTGAGCCAAGAATCTCCTGATCGCGCCAGTCCCAGTGCTGAACCTGTCGGCGGAGGAATGATTCGACTAATTCTGACCGTTTCCAATCCCGATGAGGTGTTCGCCCGCGCCCTGAAAGCAGGAGCGAAGGAAGTTCATCCCGTCAGTGAAGGACACGGCTGGCGCGTCGGCCACATCTCCGATCCCTACGGACTGCATTGGGAAATTGGGCACCAGCTCGACTAAGCCCTAGAGTGTCGTCGGACCAGGAAAGCGAAAAAAAGCGCATAGTTGTGCTATTGATTTCGTCAACTGTCGAGAGATGCATTTTAGGATTCCCGTTACTGCTGTAACTTTTGGCAGTTCCCAGCACACCAACCACCCTCTAGGATAGGATCCCTTTCCTAAAGTTGCGTGAAGCCTCGTCCAAGAACCTTTCTTGGGCGGGGCTTTTCGATCCACCTAGAACTGTAGATTTCACTACACGATCAAGGAGAAATGTCATGAATCTGAGCACTGAAGAACGCGAACAAGTTGCGACCGAATTGAAGCGTTTCGCTGGCGACCTGAACCTCACCGCCGATCAAAAGGAAAAGCTTCACGTCGCTCTTACGGAAGCAAGAGAAAAGATCGCAGAATACATGCAACAGAATCCCAACACGACCAAAGCCGACGTCATCAGCAAGATTGTTGCAAATCGCGACGCGATTCGTCAGCGGGTCGTCAACTTCCTTAGTCCCGAGCAGCTGGAGAAGTGGGACGCCGAAAAAGCCAAAGCCAAGGACTTCCTGGGCCAGAAGATCGCAGCCTAAGGATTCACCTGCACTGAAGTCTCTACCCTTGGGGGGCCGACAATCGATACCGTCGGCCCCCAATCCTTTGTTTGCAAGTTTGTTGGTAGGCCCACAGGAGGAAGAGTTCCTCGCAGGGCCCAGTTATTTGTTGGTGTAACATCCCCATAGCACTCAATGGACCCTCACGCTGCAGCTGCTCCTCACTGAGTTGGCAAGAGTCTCCCTCTATACCAACTTCGGGGGTACAGCCGCCTAAATTTTCACGCCCGATTCACCAGGACCACGATGCTTCGCGCCTCGACCGGATGCGTGTTCCCGGGCACTTCGGGCTCAAACCCGGGATCTGCGATGTCGTGAGGCGAAGGCTGGGCGGTGTCCACAGCCAGGCACCAATGTCTGCCGGGTACAACTGGCAGTTCAAAGTCCAGCCCATCCCAGAACATGTTGAACATTACGTGCAAGTCGGAATCCCCGTCGAAGCCCGCAAGCGTCATCGCCAGCGCACGCGCCCCCTGATCGTTCCATCCAGGAAGATTGAGTTTCGTGCCGTGCCACGACACGTCTTGCAAGTCGCGCTCATTCACCACGCCATTGAAGAACTGGCCCCGGCGGACTGCGGCATGCGCCTTTCGGAAACGAATCATGCTCCTGCAGAAACGGAGTAGCTCCGAGTGCTTGTCCGCGAGAGTCCAATCGAACCAGCTGATCTCGTTATCCTGGCAATACGCGTTGTTGTTACCTTTCTGTGAGCGCCGTATCTCATCGCCAGCGGCAAACATGGGAACGCCTCGCGAGAGCAGCAGAATTGCCATAAAGTTGCGAACCTGACGATTACGGAGCGATTCGATCCTGGGATCGTCAGACTCACCCTCCGCGCCACAGTTCCAACTGAGGTTGTCGTTGATGCCGTCGTTGTTCGATTCGCCGTTCGCCTCGTTGTGCTTCTGGTTGAAGGAAACCAGGTCGTTGAGGGTGAAACCGTCGTGACACGTCACAAAATTAATACTGTTTAAGGGCGAACCGCCTCGTCCCTCGTAGACATCGGCGTTACCTCCAAGGCGCGACGCGATTGTGCCCACCAGCCCCGGATCGCCCTTTACAAAGCGGCGGACGTCGTCGCGATAACGGCCGTTCCATTCAGCCCACCGGTCGCCGGGAAAATGTCCGATCTGGTAAAGGCCGGCGGCGTCCCACGCTTCCGCCATCAACTTGGTATCCGCCAAGTCTTCGTCCAACTCGACCTGCCAAACCAGCGGGGGATGAACCGCAGGCGCTCCATCCTCACCGCGCGAAAGTATTGATCCCTCGTCGAAGCGGAAGCCATCCACATGGGCCTCCCGTACCCAGTACCGGAGGGACTCGACGATCAGATTCTGGGCAATGGGATGGTTGCAATTGACTGTGTTCCCGCACCCGGAATAATCCATGTAATATTGCGGATTCCCGGGCACGAGTAAGTAGTAAGAGCTGTTATCGACCCCTTTAAAGGAGAAGGTCGGTCCCTGGTGGTTGCCTTCATCCGTGTGGTTGAAGACCACATCGAGAATGACCTCAATGCCCGCCTTGTGCATAGCTTTGACCAAATCGCGGAACTCGCGGAGGTGGCCGCCCGATTCTGCTTCGATGCAATAGGAGGACTGGGGCGCGAAGTAGCCGATCGTGCTGTATCCCCAAAAATTGCGGACGGGCTTGCCATCGACGACTCTGAGCACCGCCCTCTCGTCGAAATCAAAGACCGGCAGCAACTCCACCGCAGTTATGCCGAGATCTTTGAGGTAAGGGATTTTTTCGATGAAGCCTCCGAAGCTCCCCGGTTGCCGAACCCCCGAAGTGGGAGATTGCGTGAAGCCTCGGACGTGCGCTTCATAGATAACGCCATCCTCCATCGGACGGTTGAGGGGCTTGTCTCCTTCCCAATCATAGTCGGAGGGATCAATGACAACCGAGCGCATGCAGGTCTTCACGTTATCTTCCGGTGTGCAGGCGCTGCCACGATCCCAAAGAGAATCAGTATTGCCGCGGGAGTGGGGATCGACGAGGACCTTGTTCCGGTTGAATCTCTGCCCGGGGTCCGCCGGGCCATCGACACGGTAGGCGTAGTGCGAGCCCGGTTTCAGCCCGCGCACAAAGACGTGCCACAGATGGAAGCTCTTATTTACGTAAGGATCGAACCGAATCGTTTGGAATGGCTCTAACGAGTCATGAGTTAAAAATAAGAGCAGCTCGACGCCCGTGGCGTTCGAGGAGAAGATTGAGAAATTCACTCCCCCAGCAGAAGGTGTGGCCCCCAATGGATGGGGCGTTCCGGCCTCAACTGGAAATGGAAATGGAACAGGCTCAACAGACTTGACAGAAATCGGGCTGGCCATCGTGTTTCCTCCGGCCGTTCTGCTGGGCTCCTCAAAGTGCCCAGTTACAACATCAGCCGCGCACATTCAGCATCTCCAGCGAAATGTTGGGACCGAGCTCCCTCTTAATTGGAGCATCAGCTACTGAACGCTATGCAAGATCTTCTCGAACGTGGGGCTCAGGCTCTGGTAGTCGGACTCGGGTGCAACAAACACGAGGTAGATCACCGTGCCGTCCGGACGCGGAATCGTCACCAGTTGGTCCCGTTCTTGCTGTGGTTGGCCATTGGCACCTGGGAATTCCGAAGTCGATTGCAGATGCACTGTCCGGCCGCGGGCGCCGGCAACCTGGACATCTGCAGGATTGCCAAGGGCTCGCGTTTCCCCCGAGGTGCCCTCAATGGCGCGCACAATCGCCTCCGTCACCTGGTCGATCGTCGCCTGCTTGTTATTCACGGCAATCGCATTGATCACGACTCCATAGCCAATCCCATTTTGGGCAATTCCCTCGCGAGGAGCGATCGTCAGCGCCTGGCCCTTTTTTTTCGGAGGAATGACTTCCCAATTCTCCGGCCGGGCAATCTTAAGAGGGCCAAGATCCAGCAGCAGGAAATTCGAACTGGGCGCCACATCGTTCAACGAGACGCGGTTCACCATAGGGCTGGCGGTTCTGGCTTGCGAAGAGTTCGAGGCGGCAAATCCTGCGGGCGCAAAGACTGCACCGCTCTTTTTGTTCACGGGCTCCCACTGGCCCGACTTCGCCCCCTGGGCGATTTCCTCCGAGGTATACGACTTAAGCCCCGAGGCATGCTGGCGCACCTTTGCGAATTCAGGAGAATCGCCAACGTAATGCTGCGGAGGCCAGGGCGCGATCTCCTTTTGGATTGCGGCCTCGCGATTGCCCGGATTGGGATGATCGCTCAAGAACTGGGGGGGCGTGCCGCCCTGCGCTTCGAGCGTTTTGAAGAAGTCCGCCAGGGCCTGCGGGTTATATCCCGCGCGGTACAAAATAATTGCTCCTACATGGTCGGCCTGGGCTTCGTCCGTTCGCGAGTACTTGAGCATGAGCGTTCTGGCGCCCATTTGGACGCCCTCCTGCTCCAGTTGACCCAAAGTGCCGCCGCGAGAGCCAAGAACTGCGCCAGCCACTTGCGCAATCCCCGCTGTCCACTGGTCTTTCCGCTCCTGTTTCGCGGAGTGCTGCATGTAGACGTGCGACATTTCGTGGCCCATCACGCCGGCCAGCTGAGCTTCATTTGCCGCGGCCGTGATGGCGCCAAGATTGACGAACATCTCACCGCCCGGCAGGGCAAACGCATTGATTTCTTTTTGCGCCACAACGTGGAATTCATATGGCCACGTGTGTTGCGGCGGAATCGTTGCCACCAGCCGTCTGCCAAGCGAGCGCACATACTGCGTCTCTGGGCTGTTATCGGGCAGCACCGGCATCTGCTTGTACACCTGCGCTGCAGATTGCAATCCAAGCTGGATCTGCTTCTCCCGACTCATACCCGGATTGCCAGGATCTGGAAAAATTGGCGAGCCTGCCTGTGCCAGGCAAGGGCGAGCTGGCGCGAGCGAAAAGAAGATCGAAATGGAAATAGATACGACCTTCCGGAGGAGCCAATGCGTGGAGTAAGTCATACGAAACCTCCATTGGCGGGAAACCCGTCAGAGAGTGAACAACAGCATCTTCCTTAGTGGGCGGCGTTTCAGGCGATATAGGCGAATCCCGCGACCGAAGCGGCATTGAACACGTAAGGCCACATTGCGAGAACGCGTTTTCAAAGCCGCTATTGACGAAGAGACTTGCGTGATCGGCCTCGGCATGACAATCCCCTTAAGGCGGAAAAATCATCCGCGCGGGGAACCTGACACATCTCAAAGCGTTATCTCTGTTCAAGCTTTTTTCAGCAAGCGGGTAATCCAGACCAAAATCACCGCACCAACAAATGCTACGATGATGGAGCCGATCATGCCACCGCCGTGCCAGATGCCCAACGTCCCAAAGATCCAGCCTCCCACGACGCCGCCCACGATGCCAAGAAGGATGTCTACGAGTACCCCGTAGCCACCGCCCTTCATAACCTGACCAGCAAGCCATCCGGCGATTAATCCAACTACAATCCATGCGAGGAATCCCATGTCCTCCTCCTGAGTCCGGGTTAACAGCCGACCGAGAATCTACACCTGGCCTCGTCAATACTCAAGTGCTATCAACTGAAAAGTGTTCTCCAAGGTGGAAGGGGTTTCATGATGCTTTCGGTCTTTGTAGGTTTTCCAGTTCCGCACGTATTTCACGGATTCGTAGTTCGCGGCTCGCACGGGCCATTCTAGCCGCCTGCGTGTGAACATGCAGGCCTCGAAACTTGCGCTCCTCCTGCAGGATCAGTTCGATCTCGCGGCGGAGCTTTTCAATGTGTCCCGCGATTGAACTATCGTCCATACGCCTTTTCTCTTGTCTGGAATGCAGGCAGCTCGACGCAGAAGAGACTTCCTGTAAGTGCGGTATGATAGCGGATACTCCCAAACTACTTTGTTTGATTCCATCGCGGTTCACTACTGTCAGTCTTGACAGTGGCATGGGAAGCGACAGGGTAATTCTGTCTGCAATTCACGAGAGAGTACTCCCTCATCTGGGGGGGAGCCGTCCTCGGTGCGAAGACCTCTGACGGCGTTTTTTTTATCGTGGCGAGTCATTCGAGGGACCTTGGAACCCCGCCAAGTGCCACATAATACTAACGAGGCGGTCGCATGAAGATCTCAAGTAATCTGCATAATGCGGTTCCGTCCGCCTTTCGGGCTGGGCATTGCTTTCCCAGCGGCGGCCCTTTTGCTTCCGTCTGACCCTCGGTCCGCTGCGCTCCGGTGACGGTTCTTCATTATCCGCATTCGTGAGAGTGGGGTTGGTCGCTTCTATCGTCATTTCTCTGCTGCTGGCAGTAAGGACGGCATCGCTCAGCCAAGCCCGAAATCCCGGACTGAAGCATGGCCGAAAGGGTGTTCCGATGTCATAAGGTTCGTCAACAAGAACTGGGGGGTGTATTGTTTTCAGCAGCTACTTCCACTTCTGACAGTTGCCTGGCAACGTGGCGCTCAACTCCAATGGTCAGTCCCGGATTCAAGGAGAGACCAATCCCATTATGGCCCTGCGACGACTGCCTTTGGCTGTCACTGACCAGACTCCCTCGCTGCGGTACGGTGTAGCCCGGCCCTTACACAGAGAGCACAATTGCCCCATCTGCAGTAAGCCTGTTGAAATCAAAGCCGCCAAAGACGATGCCGCCACAAACGGCATGCACGAGGGATGCTACGTTCTCAGACAAACGCTGGAGCAGGCCACCACCCCCACCAACCGCCCAACAACTGTCAGCCGGGAACCCCGAACCCAGCCGTACGCACACTCACAAAAAGGAGGCCGGCAATGCGAAAGTATACGCTAATTGTTTTCTGCCTTTTCTTCGTCTCCTCGTCCTTCGCCCAGGAAAAGGAAGACGATCGCCTGAAAGCGTCGTATACGGTGTTAAAGGAAATCCTCGCCACACCGGACAAGGGAATCCCGAGCGACCTGCTGGCTAAAGCCGAGTGCGTCCTTGTTTATCCGTCAGTGAAGAAGGGCGCTTTCATCGTGGGTGCTAGTTATGGCCGGGGCGTGATCACCTGTCGGAGCGGACAAGACTTCCACGGTCCGTGGAGCTCTCCTGCCATGTTTGCGCTGGAGGGTGCAAGTTTCGGGGCCTTCAAATCGGCGGAGAAGCCACTGATTTTGTGCTGCTGATCATGAATGAGAAGGGCGCCGAATCGGTCATGTCGAGCAAGGTCAAACTCGGTGCCGACGCTTCGGCCGCGGCGGGTCCTGTGGGGCGCACAAGCTCGGCCGAGACGGACGTTGTCATGAAGGCAGAAATCCTCTCATGGTCCCGCGCTAAGGGCATCTTTGG
>DASRRV010000367.1:0-5888 GCA_035695545.1 Candidatus Sulfotelmatobacter sp.
GAAGCCGTTGGAGTTTTCGGAAGTGCCGGCGGCCGTCAGCGAAGACGGTGAAGCTCTGCGTCTGGAAGATTTGCTTCCCTCGCCGGATGCGGGACCGGACGCGGTTTATGCGCGAAGCGTGCTGATCGAGGAACTCGACGCCGCGCTGGATGAGCTTCCCACGGAACAGCGCGAGTCCTTCGTGGCGCACGAGATCGAGGGCCGCAGCTTCAAGGAACTGGCCTCGGAGACGGGCTTGAGCGTGAACGCGCTCGTCCTGCGAAAGCACTATGCAGTGCGGCACCTCCGTCAGAGGCTGGCGGCCATTTACGACGAGTTTGCGAACCATTAAGGAGTGAAATATGAGAGGACGTAGAATCACAAGAGTGCTGAAATTCGTACTGTTTGCGTTTGTGGCCGCGGCAGTGCTCGGCTTTGTCGTGATGCGACTGTGGAACTGGGTCATACCGTCAGTCTTGGGGCTGCACGCGATCGGCTATTGGCAAGCACTTGCCCTGTTAGTGCTTACGCGGATCCTGTTTGGCGGTTTCCGCCGCGGGTTCGGGGGCTTTGGCCCGGGCATGCACTGGCGGCGGCGCATGATGGAACGATGGGCGCAGATGACGCCAGAGGAACGAGAGAAGTTCCGCGCCGGAATGAGCGCGGCTATGGGCAAGAGTTGCGGTCCCTTCGCGTCCCCGGCCTCTGAACCGAAATCCTAGCTTGGATGGGCTTGGCAATGTAGGGGTGTAGTCCAGTGTAGCCCTCTCCGAAAACTTCTTGGAAAGAGTTCTTATAGGGCGAATTCTGGAAGACCCTACACGACCGTGCATAGCTACACTGTCGGCCATCCAATTGGTATCGGCCACGCAGATGCGTGAGAACTTGGCGTGAGCGTTGGGACTGTTTATCAGGCCGCTCGTAGGCTTTCAAAAAAACCTGCCAAGAATGCCGCTGCAAGTGATTGATTCTGAGACCCTGCCGATTGGGCGCTCCGAGCGTTTCGAGAATCATCTATTTCTTGAACTCGGTTCACTTGCTTTTTCGTCACCATCGAGCCAACAGGAACGGGCTATACTTTTTCGCTTAGCTCTCTACGAACGTGACAATCACACCTGCTCAGCGGACGGTCGCGGAACAGCGGCAATGGATTGCCGCACGGGACGCTGCTCCTCAAGTCCGCCTCGTCGCTGGGCCGGGCACAGGAAAAAGCAAGACCATTGAGAAGCGCGTGGCACAAGTGTTGAACACGGGCGCAACACCGCAAAACGTGTACGTCATCTCGTTTACAGTAGCCTCGTCAAAAGAACTTCGAGAACGGACTACGGCATTCTGCGCCGGGCAGCCATGCGCGGCAGCAGCGGCGGCGATACACGTATCGACCATGCATTCACTCGCCCTCCGCATCCTGCGGATGGCGAATTTGTTGGCTGTGCTCTACCCCCACAATCCAGTAGTGCTGGACGACTGGGAACGCAGAAACATCTACGACCTAGAACTCGCAAACGCGCTCGGCCGCGCACCGGGACGTGCTGCGGAAATCCGCCTCGCGCACGATGCGGCATGGCAAACGCTCAATCCACAATTTATCAATCAAGCGGCTATCACACAGCCAGAAATCCAAGGGTTCAACGCATTTCATCCGACCCGCACAAACCTGTATTCCTGCGTATTGCCGGGAGAACTCGTCTTCAGATGCGTAGATGCCATTCGCCTCGGGCAAATTCAGCAGGCACAACTTCCGAACATCGAACACTTGATCGTGGACGAGTTCCAAGACTTGAATGCCTGCGATCAAGAGTTCGTCTCTCAGTTGGCAGCGAATGGCGCTGTGCTGTTCATCGCTGGCGATGATGACCAGAGTATATATTCTTTTCGCCACGCAGACCCAAACGGGATCGTCAACTTCAACGTGCGATACCCCCACTCCACGACGCATGTGCTGGATGAATGCTTCAGATGCACGCCGAACGTGCTCTCTCCCGCATCTGCAATGATTGCGGTCAATCCGGGGCGTTTAGCCAAGAACATCACTTCGCTTTATCAAAATGCTGCGCCACCTGTCGTCGGCAGTACCGTTGTGTGGTCGTTCCCGACGGAGCAGGATGAAGCGGCAGCCATCGCCGAATCATGTCAGCGTCTAATCAATTCTGGAATGGGAGGGCGCGAGGATGAAATCGTCATCTTAATCTCGGACAGCGGGCTGCAACTGGGAATTATCGCTCAGGCGCTCGGTAACCTCGGTCTGCCGTATGACCCACCACGCGGTGAAGCCTTAACGGACGATCAAGGGATTCGGGCAGTCTACTGCATTCTTCGAGTTGCAAAAGACCTCGCGACCGCGCAGCCTGATTATGTCGCGCACCGTGCGCTGCTTGCGCTCTTGACAGGGGTAGGTATGACCACGGCGAACGGTATTGCGGACGCCTGCGTGGGACACCAGCAGAACTTTCACGATTTGTTCCGCTTGCCCGCTCCACCACATTGGCTAACCGCGAGACAGTCTGCCGCTGTCGGTCGCATTATCGCCATCGCAAACGCAGTCGCTGGCTGGCAGATGGGGGACACGTTAGCCAACCGTGGCGCTGACATCGCTCAGCAACTGGCTAACGTCTTTAACGGCGCACAGGGTCAGGCGAGACTGGCTCCTTGGAATGCACTCATCGCGACTTTGCCCGCAGGCATGACCTTGGACGAATTGCTCAGCTTTTTTGGCGCAGATACCGATGCCGACCGTAGGGTGATACTCGACATGGTAAATCAGAGGGTTGGGGCTGCGCCTGCTCCGGCAGCGCCTCTCGCAAAGAGGCTCCGCATCCTCACAATGCACGGCGCGAAGGGTTTAAGCGGGAAGGTAGTGTTCATCCCTTCGGTCGAACAAGGAATCATGCCGAGCTTTCGAGCGATTCACGCGGCGGGACTGATGATTGAACATCGCAGGCTCTTTTACGTGTCCGTCACTCGTGCTATGGCAGCATGCGTAATCAGCCATTCGGCTTTGCATGCCGGAGCGAGCGCCTTTCGGTTGCGCCAGCAGCGACGGGTCATGCTACCTCGCTCTCAGTTCCTTAACGAGATGGGGATAGCAAGCACGAATCGAGCACAAGGTTTATCCCCAGTAGAGGCGGCTCAGATCATCGGCGACATCGGAAATCTGTGAGCGGCTTTTTGTGCTCCGCGCCTTTCTCTTTCAACGTTGCACTAGCAGCATAGTCAGGTGGAACTCAAAATGACTCTGGAAGAATTCCGCCAATCCCTAACCGCGACCGAGCCTCCTGCCGGGCTGACACTCGCCCTCGCGGGACTATGGTGGGACGCCAAGGGCGACTGGAAACGAGCGCACGAATCGGCGCAGCAGGACGAGCGAAACTTAAATGTGCTTGAAGACGTGGACGACTTTCTTCCTCGCGTCCTCGGTGTAATAGCAGCGTGGCGCGGCGGCGCCCGCGATTCGAACGACGCTGCGTCAAGATGAAGCCGTGCGGCCGGCGAACCACCAACTTGCAGCTAGCCGGCAAATCGCCGGATTTCTTTCACGGCTCGGTATGCTTGGTCGATGGCCGCGTCGGTTTCAGCCTCGGCGCCGGCGTCGGAATTCGCAATCGTGATGCGCCCAAATGGCTGACGTCCTACGACCCATGGCTTTTCTTCTTCTTTCCATTCCGGATCAAAGAGCGGGTTGGGACTGTAGGCGTAGCCGTGGGCCCAGCGGTTCACAGTGATGCCCTCGACGTCACGCGCCGGATCAAATCCCGCCGATCCCAGCATGCTTTCCAACTGTTCGCGAATATTGCGCTCGAAGGTGCTGAAAGTCGTGGTCATCAGCTCAAAGCGTCCCATGCGATGCTGATCGCGCGCGGGTAGCCCGGGCTTGCAGGGAGTCCGGAGCATGAACAGGATCATCGGTTCTTCAGGCCGGCTGGGAAACCGATAATCGCCAAGGCTGACCGGGAAATCGAGATGAGTAAAGCAATGATAGCTGCCAGGAGACACGATCTGATGAATGCCAAGCTTCTGGAAGCTGCTCCAGTTGGAAATGGCGACGTGAGTGTAAACGAGAGGCGCCTTCACCAGGTATGAGAGCGCTTCCCGCTGCCTGCCGGGGAGTTCAGGACAGATATACGGGATCATTCCGTTGTAGCAAGCGAGAACGCAGTTTTGCGCGCGCACGGTTTGCAGCTTATCGCCGCGCATGTAGGCGATCTCGACTTCTCTAGCTGCGTCAGCCGGCCCCACGTGACTGCCGTGGACAACAGTGCTGTTGAGCCGAATGCGAATGGGCGAGCCGGGCGCGTCGAGACGGCTGTAGTCGACGCGGGCGGTCACGATGTCGTCCATCGTGTGACCGGGAATGGAGCCCGGCACGAGGGTACGGACCAGCATGCGGGCGATCGACGCGTTGCCGTCAGGAAAGTGAAAGATATAAGGCTCTTTCTGGCGTGGACTTTCGAGGCCCAGTCCGAGACCGTCGAATCCAGGGAACGTAATGGCCCCGTAATCATCGCCGCTCAGATAGCAGTAAAGGGCCGGAACAGCATCGATGCCCACCGTAAATAGATCGTGGGTGTAGGTCTGGAAGAAAGGAAGCGCATCAGGAGTGACCTTGCAGATCTTTGTGAGGTAATCGGCGTAGCTGGTCTTGCGAAGGCGCTCGATCTTCTGCTCCCGGCCGAGACCCGTCAGATAGTCCGTCTTCTCGGTGTACACGCGCGCAATGTCGCGGCGAACCGCGTCGGAGAGGGGCGACTGAGCCAGAAATTCCGGCCAAGGCGTCTTGCCCACGCCCGTGACCAGACGATCTTCGCCAAAAGTGGCCCGGTCGTAGAACATGCCGGTGCCGAGTTGGCTATAGAGCTTTCGATCGAAGGCGCGGTAGAAGCGCTGCACGTCGATGCCGAGATCGGTAAGCAGGCCCATCGCGACTTGGCTGTATTCCCCCGGCCGCTCTATGGACATAGTCCCGCCGTGCGCCAGGAGGGTGCGATTGCTGACGCGAAACTCGTTGCGCTTGGCGTGGCCTCCAAAATCGTCGTGATTGTCCAGAATGAGGATGCGCGCCTTGCCGCCGGCACTCTTGCGGTAGAAATACGCCGCGGCAAGCCCGCTGATGCCTGCTCCCACGACAAGGAGGTCGTAGGTCTCACCAGTGCTTTCCGGCTTGCCAGCGGCGTCCCAGGGTTGGCCGTCGCGGAGTCGATGCGCGTAGGTAAAGCTGCTGTCATGGTTGCCGCGCATGCCGGTCAACGCCGGAGGATCGTAACCCGACGCCTTCTCGGGGGCGTAGGTTGATTGCTCGAAAGCCAGGACGCTGGAAGGAATCAAAGCGCTGCCAATGGTTAGCGCAAGCCCGTCCAGGAAATCACGGCGGGCGATTTGGCGGTCCATACCAAGTTCACGGTCCCGCTGCGAATATTTCACCGACTCCCCCGAAGAGTTTGACCACCAGGACCTGCGCCAGCGGGTGCATCCCTGGCTTTAGATTTTCTGCTGCGGCAGACCAAATGTCTGCCTCTATTTATCACACCCAAGGCCGAAATGGAGAGATGCTCAGTCAGAGGCTCGAAACCAGCACCCCTGATTCCCTGGAATGCTTCGCATTCTAGTCACTCTCGCGTCACAAGCTATCTTTCGGTTGTACCTATCTACATTCCTGGGACCACTCTGCACTGGCTTTGATGTGTCGACGCCCTCTAGTTCTAAGGTGTTCAGAACACGCGTTCCGTGCGGGTTTCTGCGATGTCAGCTTGTCCCGGAGCCGTCAGATTATGGCACACGGAGGGTTGGTGGGCCCGCTAGGATTCGAACCTAGGACCAACGGATTATGAGTCCGATGCTCTAACCAGCTGAGCTACGGGCCCCACGATTGTAACTGTATGATTTTATATTATTTATGCGAATCGCGCCGAACA
>DASRRV010000368.1:0-5881 GCA_035695545.1 Candidatus Sulfotelmatobacter sp.
ATCAGCAACGCCGATTGCGGCACGTTCGATGCGTGCTTCAGCAGACCTACATTTCCCGCCATAAGAGAAGGCCCGATGAAACGAAAAACCTGCCAGAACGGATAGTTCCAAGGCATTACGGCCAGAATCGGACCCAAAGGCTGGTAACGCACGAAACTTTTGCTGCCGGGAACCTCCGCCAGTTCATCGGCCAGGAATCTCTCTGCGTTGTCGGCGTAGTATCGACATACCCAGGCGCACTTGGCCGCTTCTTCAATTGCCGACCGGTAGGTTTTGCCCATCTCGGTGGTCATCACTCGGCCGAATTTCTCTTTGTCGGACTCCAATATCTCGGCGGCTTTCCTCATGCGAGCGGCGCGCTCGGCGAACGTCGTTTCGCGAAATTCCGAGAAGACTGAGACGGCTAGCCGCAATTTTTCTTCGATCTGCGAATCCGAAATCGCCTCGAAACTTTTCAGCGTCTCTCCGGTCGCAGGATTGATCGATGCAATCGTCATCGCTCTCCCCATGGAACTACCGACAGCTCGCGTCGGCGGAATCTTACGGCAACGGTACCGACATAAGACGAGAATCCCGCAAAAGGAATCGGTACAAGACGAAATTAGGGCTAGTGGCCACTTGGTCTGGCCATCATACCACTGTTTTGCTGATGTTTACAATAAGAAATTCCTTGACTTGGCCAATCGTATGGTGGTAGGGCTGTCATACCACAGCGGCATTCTGCTGTCTTCTGGCACTCGAACGGGGGGAAAATGGAATCGTCATCGCTTCCAGCGTGCTCGCGCGGCCACTATACTGCGGACCAGTGCATTCGCGGTCTAGCATTGGCAGTGGGAATCCTTCTTCTATCCTTCCCCGCTTTCCCGCAATCCTATACGGGTCGCATTCTGGGAAGCGTCCACGACAAAAGCGAAGCCGCGGTGGTTGGCGCCGCGGTGACCATCTCTGATGTAGAGCGGGGCTTCTCCCGATCGGTTGTCACGGACGACGCGGGAGATTTTGTCGCGCCCGATCTCCTGCCCGGAGTGTACAAGGTTACAGCGCAAGCCAAAGGCTTCAAGACCGTCGCGCGCGAAAACGTTCGACTCGAGGTCGCTCAGGATATCCGAATCGATTTAGTGCTTGAGCCAGGCGAAGCTTCCGAAACGGTCATCGTTACCGAGGTGGTGCCGCTCCTGAATACAGTTAACTCCACCTTAGGCGGCACTCTTAGCACTCAGCAAATCAACGATCTTCCGTTGAATGGCCGGAACTACGAAAACTTGCTGCAGCTACGTCCCGGTGTTGTGCGCTATCCCGGCGGCGGATTTTCCACCACGAGTGCGACCGGTCTCCGTGCCGAGGACAACGCTTATATCATCGACGGACTTTTCAACAGCGAACCCTTCTCCGGCCAGAGCATCATCAACGGCGCCGGCATTGCGGGAGATTCCGCGACGATCCTGCCCATCGACTCCATCCAGGAATTCAACCTGCAGGAAGATCCCCCCGCGGAATACGGCTGGAAGCCCGGGGCCATCGTCAATGTGGCATTGAAATCGGGTACCAACAGTCTCCATGGCACGGCCTACGGTTTCTACCGCGACACGATCTTCGATGCCCGCAACTTCTTCAACGCGACGGATCACGCGAAGACGCCGAGAGCACTAAAACAGTTCGGAACAACCGTCGGCGGGCCAATCATCAAAGACAAACTCTTCTTCTTCGGCGGGTATGAGGGCCAACGCTACAAAGTGGGCAATTCCTTTGTCGAGGGTGCACCCAACACAGTCCCGATTCAAACTAATCCGACCCAGACTTGCACTTTTATTCTGGTTGGGGACTGCGCGAACAGCATCCCCGACGCCATCGCCGATGTTCATGCGGCCTTTCTCGCTGGAATGTCACCCGATGTTAGTCCCGTCAGCCTGGCAGTGGCCGGATGTCAATTCACACCGCCGGCTACAACCACCTGCAACGGCAAAGGCTTCCCACTCAACAATCAGACCACTGCCCCGGGCGTCGCGGTTCTCGGATTTCCGAATGTTGTCAACGCAGACAACGCCGTAGGAAAAATTGATTACCATATCAGCGACCGCCACACACTGAGCGGGAGATATTTCTTCGGCAACAATAATGGAACCGTGGACGACGCGCAGGAGGTGCAGCCCATTTGGTTGACTCTCATTCACACTCGCGCGCAGGTGTTCGGTGTGAACTGGACCTATGTGCCGAGTTCCCGCTGGGTCAATGAAACCCGCTTTGGCTACAACCGGCTTTATCAGCCTACGTTCACCGCGGATCACAACGTGCCGGCGACTGCCTACGGGCTCAACACCGGCGTAACCAATCCGCTTTTTGGCGGATTGCCGTTGATCACTATCCCTCAATTCAGTGCGCCCAATACATTGGGCGGGTTTGTCTGGCCCAAAATTCAGGGGCCCGATACGCGATTTCAGTTTGTCGACCACATTTCCTATACGCGTGGTAAGCATGCCTTCAAGTTCGGCGGCGAAATTCATCGGGACGCATTCTCCGGGGCTGCCTTTGCTCGCGGCCGCGGCCAAGTCAAATTTCTGGGAGGCCAAGCTTTCGGCACGGGCGCGGGCTCCACACAGCTGGAAGACTTCTTCGCTGGTGCCCCGGCCAAAACGCAGGTGCTGATCGGAAATGCAAGCCGTCAAATTCACAATTGGTCGTACGCAGGCTTTTTCCAGGATGATTGGCGCGTCACTTCCCGACTGACACTCAACCTCGGCTTGCGTTATGAGTTCAGCAGCGTGGTGAAAGAAGATCAGAACCGCATGACTAATTTTGTCCCGAACGTCGGGGTAGTTCAGGTCGGTCATGGCATTAGTAGGCCCTACCAAAGCAACGGCGCGAATTTCGCTCCACGAATCGGCGTCGCCTGGGATCCTACCGGCAGCGGAAAAAACGTGATTCGCGGGGGTGCCGGCATAATTTATGAATCGATCAACTGGGAAGCTTTTCTTGCCTTCAATAATACCCTCGGCATCGCCAACAACCCGACAGCCCTCAGTACTGGAGTCCCACCCGGTACGGGAACCCTCACAAGCGGGGTCACCAATGCCGCCTACTTTGCTGACCCTGCCGCCGGCATTGCTGCGTGGAATACCGGGCCGTTGTTCTCGGGTTCATTGAATTGCAGCAGCACCTTTCCGTGCACGATTTTCGCCATCAATCCTAACCTGGTTACACCTCGTGTTTTTTACTGGAACTTCAACGTTCAGCACGCTTTCACCAATACTCTTTTGCTCGAGGTTGGCTACGTCGGCAACCATGGATCGAAACTCTCCAACGTTCGGGACATCAACCAGCCTCTACCTGGCTTGTGCGCGCCAGGCGACAGCGGGTGCGAGCAGGCAAACCGGCCAAACTTTCCCGACGTCCTGGGCGCGATCTACGAGCTCGACAACCTCTACAAGTCGAACTACAACGCCCTACAGGCCACTCTGACTGCCCGCGATTTTCACCATCTGACCTTCGTTGCCGGTTATACATATGCTCACGCACTAGACGATGTAGGCGCCAACTGGGACTTCGGAGCAGGGCTCGGCCTGCCCCAGGACTCCATGCATCCACAGCGAGAATATGCCAGCAGTGATTTCGACATACGTCACCGCTTCACGCTCTCCGTCAACTACAGAATTCCGGGGAAAGAGTCGTTCGCGCAGCTTCTAGAGGGCTGGGAACTCAATTCCATCGTGAGTTTGTATTCTGCGCAGCCGTGGGGACCGATGGACACCAGCACAGATGTTAGCGGGACCGGTGAATCAGCAGCAGCCGCCACAGGCATCGAACGCTGGGATTTCGTTGGCAACCCGCATGATTTCAAGTCCGGCCCCACTCCAATTCCATTTTTTGCGCCGGGCAGTACGCCCGCAGTCTGTAACAACGCCGCTAACACACCGGATTTGCAGACTTCTCTCAATACATTTGGCTGCTTCGCAAAAGGCAATTCGGCCATGATTCCTCCTGTCATCGGAACGTTCGGGACGATGGGTCGCAACCTCTTCCGCGATTCTGGCTTCCGCAATTGGGATTTCTCAGTGGTCAAAAATTGGAAGGTCACTGAACGCTTCGATGTCCAATTTCGCGCTGAGTTCTTCAACATTCTGAATCATCCGAACTTCGCGAATCCCTTTGGCGGACAGAACGGATATGCCCACAACGATCCGTCCTCCCCAAGCACGTTCGGTTGCGGCTGTGCCACGCCAGATGGAGCAGCTGCGAATCCCGTCATCGGCTCCGGGGGGAGCCGGGCCACCCAGTTTGGTTTAAAGCTACTCTTCTGATTGCTGCGAATGAGCCAGCGAGCAGGCCAAATTCCTGGTTCGGCCCCTCGGGAGATTTCGCAATTCAGTCGAGTTGGACCTTCGAGCTGCTCGAGTGATAAGACACGTTGCACAATTCCTGCCGTTTGATTCTGAAGGATCACCGCAATCGATGGGAGGCTGATTTGAAAAGCTATTCTGGAATCTCCTCGCTGGTTTTTACTTTGCTCGCGGTCCTCGCACTCCTTTCAGCAGGCGTCGCCTCCGCACAGGAACCACGCGAGCGTACGATCGAAGAAATTAAGGCCGAGGCCATCACACGTGCTGAAAATGGTCAATATCCGTGCATCGGGCAAAATCCCGCCGACCTTAAAGAAGCGTTTGCTTCAATCAAGACCAAGGATCCCGACGAATGGGCGGCAGCTTTCATCGCAGTGGGCGACCGCTATATGTCGGAAGCGAAATCGCTCGAAAAAACCGATCGGGCAAAGGCCGATGCGGACTATGTCCGCGCCTGGCGCGTGTACTCCTTCGGTCGCTGGCCGGTGCCCTCGTCTCCCGGCAAGCAGCGTTCCTACGAAAAAGCGATCGAAGCATTTCGCGCGCACGCGAAATTCTGGGATCCTCCGACGGAAATTGTTCGCATCCCATTCGAAGGGAAAGAAATCGTTGGCTATCTCCGCCTCCCCAAGAACGCAACCGGCCCAGTTCCGCTCGTGATCGCCGTGAATGGACTCGACAGCCGGAAGGAGGATCTATCCGAGAGTTTCTCCGCCATTCTGCCCTCCGGCATCGGGTTCCTTGCGGTGGACGGGCCTGGTACGGGTCAAGCTCCGATCAAAGCCAGTCCCACCGCCGACCGCATGATTACGCGCGTAATCGACTACGCGTACAGCCGGCCGGAAGTGGACAAAAGCAAACTTGAATTGCACGGAGTCAGTTGGGGCGCCTATTGGGGAACTAAAATGGCGATCCTTGAAAAGGCTCGTCTCAAAGCTGTGAGCGTGCAATCGCCGCCAATCCACGACGACTTTCAAAGAGAGTTTGTCCTAGGCCATCTGCAGGGCAATCGGGAATATTTATTCGATCAAGCGCAAGCCATGATGTCCATTTTCGAAAACGTGAACACGATTGACGAATTGCTTGAAATTTTTCCGAAGATGTCGCTCGTTACCCAAGGATTGCTGGGGAAACCAAATGCGCCCATGCTTGTCATTTCAGGCGTCCTCGATACCCAGGTGCCCATCTCGGACACGTATCGGCTGCTCAGCGCCGGCGACGCACCCAGGACCGCCTGGATAAACCCCCACGGTGGCCACCTCGGCCGCCAGAAAGGAGTGTGGCCGGACCCGGTGATATTTCGCGAAGTCATAATTCCGTGGATTGTCCACGCTCTCGCTGCAGAACCGCAGTGAAGGTAACCTCAAGACCGCGCGTCCTTGACGCCGCTCTTTGGCTTTATTTTCCACCAGCAAAGTGCAATTTGAAAACTCACGTGAATGTGTTCTGCGGTTTTCTTGCGGAACTGCTTAACGCAGTGATTTATTTTTCGGGTGTCGCGAATGTATCGGTAGCTTGAGAGACAGTCATCGCCCTTGCACTGTCAC
>DASRRV010000369.1:0-1683 GCA_035695545.1 Candidatus Sulfotelmatobacter sp.
TTCGCGGGATCATACGGAACTCGAGCTGCGCAGGTGTACCTGCGGATGTATCCAGAAAGCGTGCGAACCGTATATATGGGCAGTGTAGTTCCGCTCGACGCGGCCGGCCCACTTGCTTTCGCGAAGACGGAACAAGCGGCGCTCGAGAAAATGTTCGAGGCGTGCGCCGCCGATTCTGCGTGTGAGTCCGCATTCCCGCACTTGCGTGATGAGTTCCGTCAGATATCCGATCGTCTGGCATCAGGATCTGTGCGTGTCGTTGTGCAGGGCCACAGCGGCACCGTACCGTTGTATCGCGGTCGAGTCGCAGAGTGGTTTCGCTCGAAACTCTACAGACCCCGAAGCGCTGCATCACTACCGTGGATGATTCATCGGGCTTATCTCGGAGAATGGAACCCGATTTCTGAGGGTATTCTGTCTGACGTCCGTGACGACTCCGATTTCAGTTTTGGGTTGTTCTTCTCGATCACGTGTAACGAGGATGTCGCCTTCATCCGGGAAGAAGACATTGCGCCCGAAACGGAGGGTACTCTTCTGGGCGCCTATCGCGTGCGCCAGCAACAGGCCGCCTGCAAGCTCTGGCCGAAGGTCTCGCTCCCGGAGGCCTATCGCGAACCTCTGCGATCGTCCGTGCCGACTGTGTTCGCCTCTGGCGATACCGACGGAGGTACGCCCCTATGGTTCATGGACCACGCCGCCCAGTGTTTCTCCCATCGGCGCGAAGTCGTACTCAGTGGGCAGGGGCACACCGAGTGGAATAACTGCATCGCGCAGATCTATCAGGACCTCGTCGTATCTGGCTCTGTGGATGGGAGGAATTCATCGACCTGCCCGCCGGTGCCGCGGCCGCCATTCAAGACGCACTAAGGAATTGGGAGAGACTTGACAGTGCTTCTTTCTCTCAATCGAAGCCCTCCCCGGAGGTTTTTCAGGTTGCGCTAGAAAGACTCGCCTTAGCGCCTACCTCGTGTTTGGTGATTGAAGACGCCGTTAGCGGAATCGTTGCCGCGAGAGCAGCGGGTTGCTTCTCGGCTGGCCTGACAACCAGTTTTTCAGAGGCCACCCTACGAGCAAGTGGCTCCGACATCGTCGAAGGCCTTGTTGAGTGCAAGACCTTAGCCAAGAAGGCGGAGTTATTGCTGAGCCTAGGACCGGAATGGCTCCACTCAACAGCCTACAGATCCGATTCAGTTGGAGGCCTGGAGGAACCTTCCCAGGACCGGTCGATGGATTGAATGTACTCCCGAGGGGTCACGCCGAGGGTTCGTTTGAACAATGTGCTGAAGGAAGCCGGATTGTCGTACTCAAGATCGGCTGCTGTCTGGGTTACGGATGCCCCTGCAGTCAGCTTTGGAAGCGCCGCAAGAATGCACGCTTGTTGTCGCCATGCCACAAAGCTGAGTCCTGTTTCCCGTCGAAACAACCGAGTGAACGTACGACGCGTTAGATGCAGTGAACTGGCCCAGTCATCGGTCCTTGCATTAGCTTTGGGAGATGCTGAGAACTTTAGGCAGCGGCATGCGAGAGCATTGTCCGTGGGTAACGGTAGAGAGAGGGGCAGTTCACGAAGTCGGCCCACCTCATATCCGATGAGCTTCATAATGGCTGCTGAGCGCCCCTTGAGATCGTACTTGATCGGCAAGGCCACGGCTTCGGCCATAAGGCTGCGCATAAGCGAAGAAA
>DASRRV010000370.1:0-5708 GCA_035695545.1 Candidatus Sulfotelmatobacter sp.
GCAGCAAGCGGAACCCTTGCACGCTGCCGGGTTCATCGAAGCTGCGGGTGTCGAATCCTCCGAAGGGTATGTAAAACGCGTTGGCCGACAGGTCCCGGTCCCGGCTAAAGAGGCCGCCGGTACGCTCCCAGAAATCGGCAATGACTACAATGTCGGTCTTGTCATCTCCGGTGCCGGCTTTGATCCATGCCTCCCATTCACGCATGTCATTGGATGCTCCCAGGTTTGTGTTTCCATAGCTGCCACCGATCTCCAGTCCGCGGAACTTGTGGACCAAAAAGAAATTGACCACGCCGGTGATGGCATCGGAGCCATATACTGCCGAAGCGCCATCTTTTAAGATGTCGATGTGATCGATCATCGGAAACGGAATGAGGTTAATGTCCACGCCTCCGCTGAACCCGACGGCGTTCAACGAGCCAAAGGCGACACGTTTTCCGTCAACGAGCACGAGGGTTTCTTTGGCTAACAAGCCGCGCAGGTTGAATTGGACGGTGCCGTCCCCGCCATTGGCGATGTTCAGGTTGACGGTGCCGCCCGCCTCCTGCGGCAGAAAAGTTGTCAGGTCCGTTGCGTTGCGGATGCCCAGCTTCTCGATGTCCGCCGGACGATAGGTATCTACTGGGTTAGGCCCGGTTTCTTCCGCTGTTGGAATATTTGAGCCAGTCACGACTACTCGCACGATGGTAACGCCGGCTTGGTCAGCCGTCGGCGGCGCAGACGAAGGATTCTGCGCGAACGTCGCGAGGCTCGGACAAAAGACACCGACGGCGATCGCGAGGCACAGCCCGCTATTTGAAGGCTTCTTCATTCATTGTGGAGCATCCCGGTAAACTCCATCACCAATTCCTGCCGCGGGAGATAACAAATTTTCTTGTCGGTTAACAGGTTTCGTTTCGAAATTGATTAGCGAGGCCTTTTCGGTTCGTTCAGTACCTTTCGCCGAACAACGGCACGAAGCCTTGCTGAAAGTACGTGACGTACGTTAACGGGCGCTGGGCGCCACGCCCGGTGAAGAGACAGACTGATCCGCGGCCGGAAACAGCGTTAGTAATTCCGGCGGATTGGCGCGCGAATCTTGTAATTGGCCATCGAAATATACGCGGACAATGAAGCCCCCGTACCGCCGGTTGTCGGCTGAAGCTTTTTGGGGTTTCGGACGCACGTAAGTTGCGACAAGGAACTTTGGAGTCGCGTCCGCCCAGTTATTTGCCGGAGTAAGCCAGTCGTAACCAACTCGTGCGTCAGTCGCCTTCATTCTTTTATCTTTCGTCAGGTCATAGAACGACACAATGATGTCTACAACGTGGCCATTTGGCGTCCCGGGTCGTGGCTTTACTCCAACTCTGAGGGCGAAGTGACTTTGCGCATTCGGATCGGTTACTTCTGATAGAGTTGCCTCGCTGATCTTTAAAACTGTGTCCTGCGAAGCATCCATCCGTCGCAGAAACTGAGGGAAACGTGCGTCAGAATGGAGCGCACGAAATTCGGGAAGAAACGCAATCCACTGTAACACTCCGGAGTGCTCCTCGTAGGCACGCTCGAGCCAGCCGAAAGCTTCTTCTTTGTCACCTAAGGCGGTCGAAACTGCTGCAATCAAAGGGGCTGAGACGTATCGCTTCTCCCTCGCTTGAACAAGCTGAGCAAGAATGTTTCGCGCCTCGTTTTGCCGGTTCATGCGCGCGTAGGTGATGGCAAGGCCGCTACTCGGCAAATGAGTTACTTCCTGGCCCTTGATGTAAAGCGCGATCGCTTCAGGGAAATTGCCCTTCTCGCGATAGGCCGCAGCAAGCGTCGAATCCAGATAAAAGTAATTCGGATCGAGCTGGAGTGTCCGCTGGCCTTCTACAATGGCATCATCGACGCGGTCATTAGCCAGATAGGCGGCCGTGGCAACATAGCTGGTAATAGGCGACACCGGATCCAATTTCTGAGCCTCTAGAACAAGTCGAAGACCGTCTTTTAGCTCGCCGCGGAAAAGCGGGTGCAACCCCGAGAATAACTTAGCCGGCGCGGAGTCAGGATCGAGCTGGAGAGCGCGCTTCAGTTCCTCGTCCGCGCCCGCGAGGTCCCAGTCGAGGACGCGCTTCGCTTCGCTTAGATAGCAATGCGCCTCCGCATTCTTCTCGTCGAGCGCCAACGCCTTTAGAGCTGCTTCTTTTGATGCCGGGTAAGCGTCGAGCGGTTTTACGTAAACGTCCGCCAAAAAATACCAAACTTTTGCGATCCCGGTCCAGGCACGCGAAAATGTCGGATCTTTTTCGAGAACGCGCTGAAAGAAACTCAGCGCCCTCCGCAAATCCTCTTCGCTGCTCTTGTTCGAGAAATAGAGCCCTTGCAGATAAAGATCGTATATCTCCGTGTTGCGTTGCTGGTGGACGGGAAGAGAAACGGCGAGCTTTATCTTGAGGGCATCCACAATCGACTGAGTTATTTCATCTTGCAGCGCAAACACGCCCTGCAGTTCGCGTTCGTACGTTTCGGACCAAAGATGAAAACCATTGCGCGCATTAATTAACTGCGCGCTAACACGAATCCGGTTACCGTCGCGTCGCAAACTTCCTTCGAGCACATTCTCGACGTTTAGCTTTTTCCCAATCTCGCTTACGCTCACGTTCTTTCCCTTGAATGAAAACGATGAGGTGCGGGCAACGACGCGCAGCCCATCGACTTTCGCCAGGGTGTCGAGAATTTCCTCGCTCATGCCGTTACAGAAATACTCCTGATCTTTTGCCTGGCTAAGATCGAGGAATGGCAACACAGCGATGCTTTTCTCGGGTGGTAAGCTCGTCGTCACATTCCGATGCCAGTAGAATGGAAGCGCCAGCGCCAAAGCAGCTAATAACAATATGAGCACCCGAGCGGTGGGCGATCGTATCCAGCGCAGCCATAAAGGAGACGCAGTGGAGCGTTTCAACTCAACCCCGACTTCCAATTTCCGGCGAAGATTCTTAAGCGCCTCCAGCAGCTCGTGTGCGCTGTGAAAGCGCTGCCCCCGATCTTTGCGCAGCGTTTTGCTGATGATCTGCTGAAGCTCAGCAGGGATTTGCTTGATGTAGCTCGTGAGCGGCGGCGGCTCCTTCTCAAGAATCGAAGACATTACGCCTTGTGGCGGGTCGCCGGTGAACGGCGCATGCCCGGTTAGCATTTCGTAGAGAACCACGCCGAGACTCCAGATATCGGTTCTTTTATCAACCTGCCCGCCGCGGGCCTGCTCCGGCGACATATAACGGACAGTCCCGAGTATGGACCCGAGATTGGTCTCAGCGGCTGTCATCGATCCTGCCCCGTCCGCAGTAGCGTCGGCGAAGGCGGATTCGGCAAGTTTTGCAATTCCAAAGTCGAGGACTTTCACGTAACCATCTGGGCGGAGCATGATGTTCTCCGGTTTGATATCGCGATGGACAATCCCCGCTTCATGGGCGGCGGCGAGCGCACTCGCTACCTGGATGGCGATCTCAACAGCTTCACTCAACTCGATCGGTCCGCGCGTCAGGCGTTGACGCAGCGTTTCGCCTTCGATCAGTTCGCTTGCGATATAATGGATCGACTGATCCTCGCCAATTTCGTAGACCGTGAGGATGTTTGGGTGATTGAGCGCAACCACCGCGCGCGCTTCTTGTTGAAATCGCTTCAGGCGCTCGGCATCAGCCGTAAAGCGCAACGGTAGTAATTTGAGTGCCGCCTTGCGCCCGGCAACAATGTCGGTGGCCAGATAAACTTCGCCCATCCCACCGCTACCAATTGATCCAGAAATTTTGTAGTGGCCGATGGTCTGACCAACGAGCGAATCAGCTTGCTGATTTTGAATGACCTTCGTCGCAAGGCCAACAGCCGACGTTTCAATGAAGCTCTCTGCTGGTTCGCGTGAATTCAGAAGCGCTTCAACTTTGCGGCGCAACACCTCATCCCCGTTACAGGCTTTATCCAGGAATGCGCTGATCTCGTCCGGGTCCTGATCCAGCGCTGCACGGAAGATTTCCTCAATCGTTTGAAAGCGCGCCGGCGTCATGGTCGGGAAAATGACGAAATCCGAATGTCGAATGACGAAATAATAATGAAGCCCGAATGACGAAAGTACCGGGCTTCGAATATTCGCATCAGGTCAGCCATCTACTTGTTTCTCCAAATTCTGGAGAAGATCAGATGCAGTTCCTTCGCTTCAATCCACAGCGTTCGAGGTTGCGGTTTCAGTTCCGGCACCGCTCGAACGATCATCCGAAGAAAATGCTTCGTTTCGCGTGCTTCCTTCCGGCAGGTTCCGATGCTTTTCAGAAAGTCTTTTCTCGAGACCGCGTCGTCGGCTTCGACATGGTTAGCACCAACACTGGTGCCGGCTCCAACGAGCTGGCTGATAAGTCGATTAGTTACCGGATTTTGTGGAATCGTTTTCGCAAAATCGATAATTGCTTCGCCAAAGCGCGCGGTCCGTTCCTCCAAATCGTAAACGCGTTTTGCCTCTGGTTCTTCGCACACAAGTAGCACGCCACCATCCCAAAACGAATCCTCGGCGACCGCATTTTGATCTTCCGATTTCGTTATTCCTTCGTCATTCGTCATTCGAGCTTCGTCATTTCTCTCAAGTGGCGTCGCGCAATTCCGTGTACAGCCACACCTTGGCAAATTCCCAATCGCGCCTTGCCGTAATACGCGAAATTTTGAGGACCTCAGCGATTTCCTCGTAGTTCAGACCACCAAAATATTTCAGCTCCACTACCTGAGCTTTTCTTGAGTCGAGCGTCGACAGCTGCTCCAGAGCCTCATGGAGTTCGACAATTTGCTTTGATTCTTGCGGTGAGACGAGCGCCGCTTCGTCCAATTCTATTTTGACCGCGCCGCCGCCGCGCTTCTCCGCCCGCTGGCTCCTGGCGTAGCTGACCAGGATTTGTCGCATAGCCCGTGCGGCCACAGCAAAAAAGTGCTCGCGGTTCTGCCAGCTTGGATTGGTTTGATCCGCCAGGCGCAGATAAGCCTCGTTTACCAACGCTGTCGTTTGCAGTGTGTGATCGGGTCGTTGTCCGCCCATGTGATGATGTGCGACGCGTCGAAGCTCCTCATAGACCAGGGGACTCAATTCCGCGAGGGCGGCGCTATCCCCCTGGCTCCATTGCGCCAGGAGCTCGGTAACTCTGTGCGGGGAGACCGAAGGCTCATCCATAGCTTCTCCCGGTAGCCTATCGCTCACAGAAACTTTCGGCACGCAGAAGTTTTTCCGAAAAAACTTGAATTCAAATGATCACCTTGAGCGCCCGTTTTTCGTTTATGGCGGTGAAGAGCAGTTCACGAAAACCAATCACCACAAAAGAAAGAAACAACGAATCCACTAACTCAATTCAGAAACATAAGTACCAACATGATGAAAACAAAAATTCTTCGAAATATACTCCTAAGCGTTGGCGTGTTCTTTGCGTTAGCGATAAGCACTAACGCCCAAAACCTCTACGTCTCGATTAACGGTGACTTTTGCGGGTTTCACTGCACTAATTCCAACGGTTCAATCTCCGAATACACGCCAGCCGGAATGCAGACAACCATCGTCTCTGGTCTGCCCCGGCCACGGGGATTGGTGTTTGACAGCAGCGGCAACCTTTTTGCCGCAGTTACCCGCCGCGCTCCTCCCAAGGGCCAGTACCAAGGCAAGATCTTGAAATTCCCGCGGCTCGGACAACAGAGCGTCCTCGGCACGGTCCCCCAGAGCTTCCTTGAAG
>DASRRV010000371.1:0-55731 GCA_035695545.1 Candidatus Sulfotelmatobacter sp.
GGACAAGAAGTTTCGCGATCAGCACACTTAGGTTTCACTTTGCAGCGGCCAGCGGCTGGTCTTGTTCTTTCTCCAGCCGCTCCACCATCTCCTTCGGCAATCCGTGTAGCAGTTCGAGGAACGCGGCGTTGGTCCAGCCGAAGCCGACGACGTTCATTTCGTAGCCGAGTTCCACGTGTGCCTCAGACGAGCGGGTCACCACGTTGTACTTCTCGCGGATGTTGCCATCGCGCCGGAAGTTTTCTGCGACTGTTGACAGGAATTCGTAAGACACGCGGTCTGCGTCGGCGTTGTAGCCATACTTCCGCAGGCCGTCGATGGCTACCATTTCGATGTTCCCCCAACCGTAGGGCAAATCCCACTGCGTACCCTTTTCTTCTGTGCTCATCGGAAGGCCGCCGGGTTGCTCGAAGCCTTTGAGATTGCTGACCACGGCTTTGGCCTGCTCCGGCGTCGCCAGCCCTGCCCACAGCGGATAAAAGGTCGACGCGTATTTGTAGCTCGACATCCTCTTGGTCTGGAAATTGAAATCGTAGAAGAGTCCCTGCTGATCGTTCCACAGATATTTCGTGATGAGTTTCTTACGTTCCTCCGCGCGTTTGTTCCACTTCTTCGCGTCGTCGCTGTGGCCGAGCCAGATACTGATCTGTTCTAAATCTTCTTCAGTCTTGTACAGAAGGCTGTTCAGGCATACGGGAGCGTAGAAGTGCGTAGCTGCGCCGAAGGGCCCGAAGCGGAAGCTGACATCGAACCCGGACTCGCGCATCGAGCGGTCGCCCTTGTAGTAGTCAGAGCTGAGCTTGAACTGGCGCGCCTTTTCGCACTCCGGACGCGCCATGGTGAGCGGCACGTCGCAGACCTGCAGCGAGTACGACGCGCCCGCCACTGCCTGGGTTGACGGAGTTTGGGTTGACGCAGTTTGTTGTGAGCCGGGGCTGGTTTCGACGACATAGTCATTGGCCTCGCCGGGATGCAGAAAGAAATACTGAGACACCTTGCGATAGAAGCCCGATTCGTCCTGCACCGCCTCGGCCGGCGGCCCTTCGCCAAAATCGTAGTAGCGCGAAAGCCCGGTCTGCCCGGCCAGATGCGGATCGCGCGTCCACATCTCGTAGTCTTTGTTGAGGTCGGCGTAAGCCCGCTCCAGCCAGGCTTTTTCGTCTTTGTGCACGGCCTGCTTTTGCGTAGCCGCGTAGACGTCGACAAACATGGAGCTCAAGAATGGAGGCTGCGAACGCGTCAGATAATATGTGCGATTCGCGTTGAGCATCGCGCCGTAGTGCTCGATTTCAAAGAAGAAGTTGTCGACCATGCCGCGAGCCAGATCGACACGCCCGGCACGAAGCAGCCCGCGAACAATAAAGTAGCTGTCCCAGCCGTACATCTCGTTGAAGCGGCCACCCGGCACAACATACTTGTTTTCGAGGTAGAGCAGCCCATGCGGCTGAATCTTCGCTGTGTCGATCTGCCCCAGGGTATGGATCTCCACGGGCAAGTGTTCGACGCGCACGTTGCAGTCCGCCGCCAGTTTCTGCACGGCCGCCGGTTCGGCATATCCCGCTGGCAGATACAGCACCGGAGCGACTTTGATTTTTGGATCCACCACGCTCTGGCAGTCCGTCATCGAACGAGTCAACGTGTCCCACGCTGAAGAAATGTATTCGAGGATCGGTTTGAGGCCTTGTCCCTCAGGGGCGTTGGCTGGAGCGGCGAAGGCGTGATCGGCAACACTTGCGCAGAGAACCGCCGCGAGCATGACACCGCGAAAAACAACGATAAGAAAGCCGCAGGGTGTTTTCAGACGTTGAATACTCATAGGCGTGGAAAGCTTCGCCATCATATACACGCGGCTCTGGAGCTTCCAGACAAATTTGGCGGAGAGCTTAGTCGAGGAGTCTATGGAGGGCTCTATCGCACGGTCATGGCCGCCCAGGAGGCGTCGAGCTTCGCCCGACGGGACAGCCGAGGGCGGCTGTCCTACATAGACACAGCAAAGCCGCTTGACCCCCATCACTGCGCTTTTGGTTTATGCTACGTAGTTTGCCGTTTGTCGCTCGAGGGGGCCGCTAGTGAACCGATCCAGGGCAGTTCTTCGTCTGTTCGCGTCTTTCGTCGTTCTCTTCTCCACGGTCGCAAGCTGGACGCAGGTTCCCGAGAATGCTTACCAGGAATTGCGTTGGCGCATGATCGGTCCATTCCGCGGAGGCCGCACTCGCGCCGCCACGGGTGTACCCAGCCAGCCGAATGTTTTTTATGTCGGCCAAGTCAATGGCGGGGTATGGAAATCGGACGACTATGGGCGCACCTGGAATCCTATCTTCGATCGCGAATCCACGCAGTCGATTGGCGCCATCGCCGTGGCGCCTTCCGATCCCAACATTATTTATGTCGGAAGCGGCGAGGGACTGCATCGCCCCGACCTCTCCGTCGGCAACGGCATTTACAAATCTACTGACGCGGGAAAGACGTGGACGCACCTCGGCCTCGTCGATGGTCAGCAAATTCCTGCGCTGGCGGTCGATCCCCGCGACCCCAACAAAATTTTCGCAGCGGTACTTGGACACCCGTACGGCCCCAGCGAAGATCGCGGCATCTATCGCTCCACCGATGGCGGGCAGACCTGGCAGAGAGTCATAGCAAAGGACGAAAATACCGGCGGATCCGATGTGCAGATTGATCCCGCGAATCCCGACGTCGTCTATGCCTCCATGTGGGAGGCCCGCGAGGGACCTTGGGAGGACAATAACGAATTCAATGGTAGCGGTGGGGGACTCTTCAAATCGACCGACGGTGGCGGCACCTGGCACGCCTTGACCAACGGCTTGCCGAAGGATCTTTCGCAAATCTACGTTGCCATCGCACCCAGCGATTCGCGGCGCCTGTATGCTACGTGCTCTGCGGCGTCGGGAAAACTTGGCGCGTATCGCTCTGACGATGCGGGGGAAAGCTGGACGCAAGTCACCACCGATCCGCGCCCGGCAGGCCGAATTGGGGGTGGCGATCTTTCGATCCCGAAGGTTGATCCAAAGAATCCCGATATCGTTATCGTTGTCAGCACAGTGACCATGCGCTCTACTGATGGCGGCAAGACCTGGTCATCATTCCGTGGCGCGCCCGGCGGCGATGATTATCAGAACCTCTGGATCAATCCCAACAACGGCAACATTATTCTGATCGTCAGCGACCAAGGCGCAATCATCACCGTGAATGGCGGCGCGAGCTGGAGTTCCTGGTACAACCAGCCCACCGCGCAGCTCTATCACGCGATTGCCACGAACACATTCCCCTATCGCGTCTGCGCGGGCCAACAGGAGAGTGGGTCTGTCTGCATCTCGAGCCGCGGCAACGATGGCGCCATTACTTTCCGCGACTGGCATCCCGTGGGGGTCATCGAGTACGGGTATGTCGCGCCCGATCCGCTCGATCCCGACGTCATTTACGGTGCCGGCAGGACAGAGGTTTCGAAGTTTCACTGGTCAACGGGCCAGGTTCAGATCATCACTCCGATTCCGCTGCGCAACCCC
Organism: Candidatus Sulfotelmatobacter sp.; assembly: GCA_035695545.1. Classification (GTDB taxonomy): domain Bacteria; phylum Acidobacteriota; class Terriglobia; order Terriglobales; family Acidobacteriaceae; genus Sulfotelmatobacter. The sequence continues at coordinate 3,525 of DASRRV010000371.1, forward strand.
AAGTACCGCGCCAACCGGACGGAGCCGCTGATGTTTTCTCCAGTCGATCCGCACATTCTCTATTACGCGACCAATGTGCTCTTCAAAACCACGGATGGCGGAAACTCGTGGCAAACCATCAGCAAAGATCTAACGCGCGAGAATCCGGGAGCGCCAGCCAGTGTGGGCTCTTTGCTACCAAAGGGCGCCGAGAAGCAGCGCGGCGTGATCTACGCGCTTGCACCGTCGTACAAGAATGTCGAGAGCCTGTGGGCCGGCACCGACGATGGCCTGATCTGGATCACCCGCGACGCGGGGAAGACTTGGACCGACATTACTCCCAAGGAACTCACGCCGTGGAGCAAGGTCACGCAGATCTCGAACTCGCACTTCGACGAACAAACGGCCTATGCCTCGGTAAGCCGCTTCCGCATTAATGACACGCATCCTTACATCTATCGCACACACGATGCTGGCAAGAACTGGAAGCTGATCACCGCCGGCCTGCCCGACTTTGGGCCAGTCGACACGGTGCGCGAAGATCCCGTGCGCAAGGGATTGCTGTTCGCGGGCACCGAAAACGCAGTCTGGGTCTCATTCGACGACGGCGACCACTGGCAGTCGCTCCAGTTGAACCTGCCGCACACCTCCATGCGCGATCTGTGGATTCATGACGACGACCTGATCGTCGCGACGCATGGCCGGGCGTTCTGGATTCTCGACGACATCTCACCGTTGCGCGAGGCCTCGGCCGTTCTGGCTAACTCGGTCCACCTTTTCGCTCCTGCTCCCGCGTACCGCGTGCAGCGCAACACGAATACCGACACGCCCCTCCCGCCGGACGAGCCAGCAGCTGCCAATCCGCCCGACGGAGCCATCCTTGATTACCTCTTGCCCTCCACCGCGAGCGCCGTGACGCTCGAAATTCTGGATGCGCAGGGCCATCTCGTGCGCCGTTTCTCGAACACTGACAAGCCTGAGGCCCCCGAGGAAGAATTGCAGAAGCAGTTCATCCCCCTGTACTGGCTGCGCAAGCCGCATCAACTATCGACTGTCGCTGGAATGCACCGCTGGGTTTGGGATCTGCACTACGCCACGCCAACTTCGACGCGCCACGAGTATCCGATCGCCGCAATTCCGCACGACACGCCGCGCTACCCTCTCGGCCCTACGGCTCTGCCGGGAAGTTATACGGTCCGGCTCACCGTGGATGGAAAAGCTTCCACCGCGCCGCTGCCAGTGAAGATGGACCCGCGCGTCAAAACATCAGCGGTTGGCCTGGAACAGAAATTCAAGGCCGAGACACGTCTCGCTTCCATGATCAGCGAATCCTCCCAGGGTCTGATCCAGGGCAATTCGATTCGTGAGCAACTGGAAAAGGTAAGCGCGGCGAGTGCTGCGACCAAGGAGGCCATTGAGCCAATTCAGAAAAAACTGAGTGCGATTCTGGGTGTCGCTGGCGGATTCTCCGCTCCACCATCGCAGGAAGCCACGCTAGCACGCGTCAACGGACAAGGTGGCACTTTGTACCAGCAGGTCTCGCAGGCCGACGCAGAACCGACCTCATCTCAAATGGAAGCGCTGGCGGCGACTGAACGCGACAGCGCGGATGTCATGAAGCGCTGGAACGAATTCAAGACCTCGGACTTGCCAGCCCTGAATCGCCAATTACACGACTCGCAAGCGCCTGAGATCCGCATGGAGTCTGACATTCAGTACGAAGAGCCCCAGATCGATGAGGAATAGCCCGGCTCAGGGAACCAGCGATCTGGGCTTCAATGCGAGGCAATCTGCAGATTCTTGCAGGTTTCTTTACCCGACTTATTGCATTTTCTTGCGCATTTTGTAACGTTCGCAGCAAATTTCTCACAACTCTTGTGTGACGCTTGTTCTGTGGTGCCGCCGCACGGGGTATAATTCTTCAACTTTCTTGGGTTTCCGAATTGGGGTGACCCCAGAAACTCAATCCCCCCCGTTGCGGGCAGGCAGTGAAGTCCGCGTCTGACAACCAGCTCGAACCATCAGGAACAATGCGAGGTCAATGATCTATGAAAATGGGCCAAACACTCGGGATTGCTCTGCTTACCCTGCTGGCGTGGACCGCGATTGCGAGCGCCCAAACGCCATTTGCCCCGGGCAAGTGGACCAAGGTGGCCGCGGCTCCGCCATCGGTTATCGGCCATACGCTGCTGCTGACCGACGGCTCCGTGCTCGCGATCAACGCAGGTTGCAGCGCCACGGGAAACTGGTATCGCCTGGTTCCTGACAGCACCGGGAGTTATCTCAAGGGAAGCTGGGTGAACGCGGGAACACTGCCCGCCGGCTACAACCCGCTGTATTTCGCTTCGGCAGTGCTGCCCAGCGGAAACGTCATCATCATGGGCGGCGAATACAACGCCTGCAAAGCCGACTGGACCACCAAAGGGGCGATCTACAACTTTAATAGCAATCACTGGTCCAACGTGGCCGCGCCTGCAGGATGGACCTCAGTGGGTGATGCGCAAAGCGTAGTGCTGCCTAACGGGAAATTCATGCTGGCGAATTGCTGCACCGAAGACCAAGCGATCGCTACGGTCACCGGCTTGTCCGTAACTTGGGCTCCGACGGGTGCGGGCAAGTTTGACATCAATGATGAAGAAGGCTGGACGCTGTTGCCCAACGGCAAGGTGTTGGCGGTCGACGCTTATGTTGGAAGCTACGATCCTTCGGGCACAAACTCGGAGAGCTACAACCCCGCGATCGGAAAGTGGTCGAGCGCAGGCAGCACGGTGGTGCAACTCTGGGATTCGGCGGCAGCGTGCCCTCCGACTGGGGCCTCGCAGGAAGTCGGTCCTGCGGTCTTGCGTCCGGATGGAACGGTTTTCGCCACCGGAGCCAATGCGTGCGGCGCCGGCAACACCTCGATCTTCGACACCAAGACTGGTATCTGGTCCGCAGGTCCGGTATTCCCGGGAGCGCTCGACGTTGCGGACGGCCCCGCCGCTCTATTGCGCAACGGCAACGTTCTCGTGGACGCCAGCCCGTTGATATTTAAGAACGGCAGCAAGTTTTTCGAGTGGGATGGAACTACGCTCAACCCGACTGCAGCTCCACCGGGTGCAGCATTGAATCCCTCTTACGCCGGTAACATGTTGGTGCTTCCGACGGGCCAGATTCTGTTCACCGACTTTTCCTCGACGGTCTCCGTCTACACGCCCGTTGGCACGGCCTGCGCCGGATGCGCCCCGAGTATCACGTCGGTGGCCGCAACCCTGACTCATGGCTCGCTGAACAACGCGATTCACGGCAAACAATTCAACGGATTGTCGCAGGGCGCCGCATATGGCGACGATGCCCAGAGCGCGACTAACTATCCGCTGGTTCGAATTACCGATGCCAGCGGTCACGTGGTTTACTGCAAGACGCACGGGTTCAGCACCATGGGAGTGGCGACCGGAAGCCAGATTGTTTCCGCGCTCTTCGACATTCCGGCCAGCATCGCGCTGGGACCGGCGAAGCTGGTGGTGGTGACGAACGGCATTCCGTCTCCAGCCAAGGTTGTAACGATCAACTGAGTAGAGCGGGAGTTGATTTTTCCTAGATGCGCTGCGTTCCTCGTTACTCGACGACGGACGCAGCGCTTGTTTACTTTGCCGTTCCTTAGTGTCCTTCGTGGCTTGAGGTCTCAGATCCCGCGAGCCCGTCCACGGCTTTCTGCAACGCAGCCGCAATGATCTCCGGATCAGTATCCGCCTGAAATCGGATCGGTTCGCCAATCCGCACGCAGATTTTGTACGGCGGAGCAAACTTCTTGCCAGCCTGTTTCACCTCAAACAATCCGTCGATTCGCATCGGCAAGACGGGAATGCCGAGGTTCGCGGCCAGCAGCCCAATCCCTGCGCGAAACGGATTGATCTTCCCATCCGTCGTGTGTTTTCCCTCGGGAAATACCAGTACGCTATAGCCGCGATCGACGGCTTCTCCTGCATAAGCAAAACTTCTGCGGAAGCCCGCCTCGCGCGGTAGAGGAAATAAGTTCAGCAATGAAACTCCCAGGAGCCACTGGATGCGGTCGTACAATCGCGCGAGAACGTTGCGGCTCGCGCGAGGACTCCGCAGCGCCTCTAGCGCCTCTCCGCCGGTAGCTGTCGCCACTCGATGGCGAAAGCGCGCCGGCAGCGCCGTCAAAATGAATCCGCCATCCACGTCGCCGACGTGATTCGACACTACGAGTAGCGGACCCTTGACGCTGCGCAGATGCCCGCGACCTTCGATCCGCGGCCACCCCAGCAGCACAACCGCCGGACGCATGAGCAGGTAGTGCACGAGAAAACGGAGCCAATTCACCGGCCCGCGCAACGTCCAAGCTGGATAGTGATAGCCCGCACCCGGCGCCGCTTCTCCGCGCAACATGCGTTCCAGATCGCCCACCGTGCGCACCGCGCTGAAGCGTGTCTCACTGAGATCAACCTGGTAGCGATCTTCCAAGGCGCTCAGCAGTTCCACGCGATCCAGGGAGCTCAGCCCCAGGTCGGCATCGAGACTAGCCTCTTCACGAAGCACACCCACGGAGCGTCCAGCAACCCGTGTAATCAAATTCGCCAGCGGCGAACCATCGATCTGGGTGCCCCATTTCTCGCGCGTGCTTTGCGCGAGAAGTGGGGATCCAGCTAGCATCTCAGCCCGCGCAAATTCTGCGATCAAACTCCTCCGCGGCTTCTGCGTGTTCGTTCGCGGAAAATCTTCTTGTGGCCATGCGACCCACATCCGCATCCGCTGGAAATCCGCCAGCGAATCATTCGCCCGCCGGACAACTAGCTCCAAGTTGGCGTCATCGCGTGGAATCACTACCGCGCACGGCTCAGCGTTCCCGCCACGTTCGATCCCGACGACCACGCAATCCTTCACTTCGGGCTGGCGTCTCAGGGCCGCCTCTAGATCTTCGGGATACACCTTCGTCCCGCCCGGAGTCACGATCATTTCCTTCTTACGGCCTTTGAAATACAGGTTCCCCGCGTCATCGAGTGCGCCGATGTCGCCCGTGCCATACCAGCCTTGGTCATCGGACACTTTCTGCGCACCCTGCCCGTTCCAATAACCCGAGGCCACTCCGCCGCCTCTCACGAGAATTTCGCCATCACTCCCCAGCTTCACCTCGCGCCCCGGCAGCACCTTGCCAATTGATCCTTTGCCCAATCGGAACGGATGGTTGACACTAATCAGTGAAGTCGTCTCGGTCAGCCCATATCCCTGAATCGCGGCGTATCCCAGCCGTCCCCAGAACTCCTCGGTCTCGCTGTCGAGCGCCGCTCCACCGGAAATAAATGCCAAGAACTTCCACCCGAATTGCCGCCGGATTGCGCGAAACATCCACCATCGCCGCAAGAAATGCTTCCCCTCTGCCTCTTTGAAACGTTCCTGAAACGCTTCGGCCTTCCCCTGGTCTTGCAGATCGCGTTCGATCTTCTGCTTGAGAGACTGCAGCACTCGCGGGACGCTCACCAGCACCGAGACGCGGTCGCGCCGGATGGTGCTCACCACTTCCGAAGGCTTAAGTTCCTCCTGAAAGATGACCGTTCCTCCCAGCAGCGGTGGCAGGAACATTCCAAGAAATTGTCCAAACACGTGGCTCAGCGGCAGCAGGTTCAGAAACCGCAAGGGATGCACGAGGAGCTCGTACTTCAGATACCCGTGCATCTCCCGCTCCAGTGGAGCAATGTTCGCGAGAACATTGCCGTGCGTGATTACGACACCCCTGGGCTCAGCGGTCGTGCCCGAGGTAAAGACAATCTGCAGAATGTCATCACGGCTGAGCGTCACGTTGGGAGGCGTGGACCTAGGCCTCAGCGTCCGCGCCAGATCCTCCAGCACCAAGGTTGGGACAGAGGTCGCAAACGCCGAGCATTCGTGCACGTGTCGCTGCGACGCCACCACTAGCTTCGCGTCGACCTGGCGGAAAACGCGCAGCGCGAAATCGGCGGCAGATCCGTCGTCCATCGGCACAACGACTACTCCGCAGAGTGCGCACCCGAAGAAGACGGCAACCCACTCGGCGGAATTCTCTCCCCAGAGCATCACGCGATCACCCTTGGCAATCCCGAGTGACACCAGCTTGCGGGCCAAGCTGGAGGCCATTTCCATGACCTCCTCGTAAGTGAACGATTCCGTGCGATATCCGCGTCGCTGCCGGTAGGCACACTCGTGGCGGTGCACCCGAAAATTCTCCGCGAAAAATTGCGCTAGCGATTCGGCCATGGCAACCGCGCTCAGGGCACACGTGGGCTTCAGGACCTGAGCCGCTCTCCGACTTCAAGTCTAGTGGAACCGTTCACGCCAAGATCGAGTCGTAGTACAGTTTTCAAACTGCACCAAACCAGGTTGGCAGCAATGCTTTGCTGCGGATCTTCGACTCTCTTTGCCTACTTTGCGATTTTTCGCCGCGAACTTTGCGGTAAAAGATCTTAACCGCGAGGAACGCAAAGAACGGCCGCAAAGATCGCAAAGAACGACCCCTGCAATTAGCCGACAACCTCGGATTGCTTCGGATGCTTTTCTCCCCGCAATTGTGTACTCTGGCTTTCTCGTGTGAGGGGTTCGAAGTCAATCCGCTTTTGGCCACGCTGCCGCCTTACGCTCGCCTTCATTCTTGTGGCAGCCATGGCGGGCTGCACTCGCCCGCCCGCGCCCGAAAACGGCCCTACCGCCCAGCCTTTCACCGATGCCCGCCGCGATCTCTCGCAGGACGAAGCTGCCGGCGGCCACACGCTGCGCAAGCACGTCGGACGCACCGACGCCGAACTCCACGAGCGACTGCAGCGCGAGCGTGACATTTCCGCCGCCTCCACCTGGAACGATCAGGCCAGTGCCGAGGCCGCGGTGGGCGCCGCTATCGCGCAGCAGAGCAACAAGATCTCCCGCTGGCTCGAACGCGAGAGGCACTCGAATCTCGCCCTCGACTACGACGGCGACCCCACGCATCCTTTTGGACGAACCCTTCGCCGTGGCGAAGATCGCATACAGGCCTGCGCCCAAGCCGTGATTGTGCTGAAATGGGATGCACCCAACAGCTACCACGTCTTGACCGCGTATCCGGAGTGCCGACCGTGAACTCCGATCATCCTCCGAAAATCATCACGAAGACCGACTTTCCCGCTCTGCGCACCTTCCTCCGCGGCTATTTTCACCAGGACATGAAAGATGAATACGGCTCCCCGGAGGAGGCAGTACGGGAATTCTGCGAAGACGCCAGCTCGGACGAGCGCGACGCAGTAGCCAAGGAGTGGCTGCGATTTCGAGACCACACCAAGGACCAGCCTCTGGCCGAAGTCAACCGGATCCTAACCAGCCAATTGGGTAGCTCCTACGCCCTGACCCTCGAGGATTTACAGCACATGACCGCCGCGTTCTCCCAGGGTATCCGGAAGGCAAAATAAGAACGCTGAGTACCTGCGCGAAAAATCAACACCTACGATTCCATCTGGCGTTACACAAGGAACTTGCCGCATTCCTCCGGTTGTGCGAAACAGATGTATGCAAATCCGTACACGTTGGACGCTGATCGTCTGTCTGGCCTCGGCCGTCGGTCTCGCCGCCCAGGAAAAATCGGACGCCGCCGCCATTCGCGCGCTGGAAATGAAGTGGACCGAATCCTACAAGCAGCGCAACATCGACATTCTGTCCGCACTACTAGCGGAGGAATTCGTCATCACCATCGAAGATGGGAGCATTTACAGCAAGGCCGGGTACATCAGCCACAGCGCGGATAGCGCAGTTCACGTGGAAGTGGCAGAACTGTCGGACCTCAAGGTCCGATTGCATGGCGATACGGCCATCGTGACCGGCGCCTACCACGAAAAAGGCGAGTCCAACGGAAAGCCCTACGAATACCATGACCGCCTCACCGACGTTTGGATGAAACTCGCGGGCAAATGGCAAGTCGTCGCCTCGCACTATAGCGTTCCCTACAAGCAGTGAATAGGGCAAACCCGTCCTTCCACAAAAGGCGCCTTTCTCTCCGCTTCCCGCGCCCGCGTGAAAATCGTGAAGCACCCGGAACTAGGCTCGCAACCCTCTCTTTCGACTCCAGTACTCCGGGCTCAGTGCATAACTCTGCATCTTGACCAGCCCGTTGCTAGGGTAAGAGAATGCGAAGCGCGCACTGCAAGGCATCCCCCCTTTGCGGGCAACGATAGGCCCAGTTGTCTCGGAATCCAGGAAGGAAGTGGTATGAAGCCTGGTCGCTTCGTCTGTGTTTTTCCGTTTCTCCCTCCCATGTCGTGGTCCTTTCTTGCTGTGATTCTTGCCACTCCTCTATTTCTTGGAGGCACACTAGCGATCGGCCAGGAAGCTGTGCTGCACAACTTCCACAACAACGGCCTTGGCGGAGCCAGCCCTCGGGGCGGCTTGATCGTCGACGCTGCCGGCAATCTTTATGGCACGACCACAACTGGCGGCTCCAACAATGTGGGCACGGTCTTCGAGTTACTGCCGAATGGAACTGGTGGCTGGAAGGAAAAGGTGCTGCACAATTTCAGAAACGACGGCAGGGACGGCAACACTCCGTCCGCGTCCCTGATCTTCGACGCTGCGGGCGATCTCTACGGCGCGACGCCTTACGGCGGCGCTTACCAGGATGGCGTGGTCTACGAACTACTTCCCCAGACGGGCGGAGGCTGGAAGGAGAAGATTCTGCATACCTTCGGGGGCAATGCGAACCGCATGGGGCAAGGGCCGTTCGGCAATCTGGTCTTCGACGCCGCGGGCAATCTCTATTGCACAACAGAGGCGGGCGGCGCCTACGGTGGTGGCACGGTATTCGAATTGATTCCCAGCGCAGACGGCACCTGGACCGAGAAGGTTTTGCATGTCTTCAACACCCTCGAAGGGGACGCCTACTTTCCCATCTCAGGCCTGACATTTGACGCTAGGGGTAATCTCTACAGCACGACTTGGGTCGGCGGTCTTCACGGCCAGGGCACAGTGTTTGAGTTATCGCCCAATGCCAACGGCAGTTGGACAGAGAAGGTGCTGCACAGTTTCAACCACAACGGCAGCGACGGCTATCAACCCTTTGCCGGCCTGATCCTCGACGCGGCGGGCAGTCTCTATGGCACGACCGAGGGTGGTGGCGCACATGATGGAGGAACCGTCTTCAAATTGACGCAGAGAACAGATGGAACATGGAAGGAGACGGTCTTGCATAGCTTCCAGAACAACGGTTCCGACGGCTACAGGCTGTTCAGCGGCCTCACCCTGGATGCCGCTGGGAATGTATACGGAACAACGTCTCTTGGCGGCTCTTCCAACGGAGGCACAGTCTTCGAACTAAAGCCGCAGGCCAGTGGCGCATGGACAGAGGTTCTGCTGCACAATTTCAACGACAATGGGAAGGACGGGTCCAGTCCTTACCCTGGCGGACCCTTGATCTTCGACAGAGCCGGCAATCTATACGGCACTACAGTAGCCGGTGGGACGGACGGCGCAGGAACGGTGTTCGAGGTTACGCCGTAAGGACCAGGTAAGGCGTTGGCGCCCATTCTGCCGAGCGCGGCAGGCAACAAAAACAGCTGCTACTCCCGCCCTACGCCCAGCGCATCCGCCACCCTATTGATGTAGTTGAACCACGAAGCGATCAAAGTGATCTGCAGAATCCCGCGGTCGTCAAACCCAGCCTTCCGCAAGCCTTCGATATCGTTTTTCCAAACTTTGGTCGCATCCTTGGTGATCTTTATCGCGTAATCAAGCATTACTCGGTCCTGCGCCGAGATTGGCGCGTTGGCATAGTCCTTCTCCAGCGCCTCGACCATTCCCTTATCCAACGTCAGCCTACGCAGAAACTCTGCGTGAGACTCAATTCAATACACGCACCGGTTGGTCACCGAGACCATGGTGGCGATCATCTCGTGCTGCGCCCGGCTGAGCGGCAAGTCCGGCGACATCAGCGATCCGAAGGTGGCGAAAGCGTGAAACAGCGCGTCGGGAATCAGCGTGTGCGATCCGACGATCGACGATCCACCGGACTCGTCTGGATGCACCGGAACGCCATACTCCTTCGGATAAAACGTCTGCTCGCCTTGGATCGCCTTCAGCAGCTTCTCGCCGGCCTCGGCGGTGGGAATGGTTTTGATCCAGGTCATAGTTGCGGCTTTACCCTCGTATCGACATGCGAAGAATTGGGAAAAGATACACTGTCTTTCGTGGCAGCCCTATAACCCATTCATATTAGCCTGAAGCTGCAGCGATCAGTTATCCGCACACACAATCCCCGTTCATCCAGCAGGCTCCTCGACCTTGTTTTCAGCCGCAAGACATACTTGACAATCATTCCTCTCGCAGTACCATATGTTGCTATGACACATATTGGACCGCGAGCTGTTGACCGGGAACTGAAAAAGGGAAGTGCGGAGATGCTCATTCTCTCGTTGATTGAGCACCGCGCGAGGCATGGTTACGAGATCAGCAAGCTGATCGAAGCGCGGTCTGAGGGCGTACTGACATTTAACGTAGCCTCGTTTTATCCGTTGCTTTACCGCCTGGAAAACCGTGGCCTCATTGCGGGGCGATGGGTGGAGAAAGCGGGGCAACGCCGTCGCCGCTATTACCGGCTGACGCCCCAGGGCAAAACCTTCCTCAAGGCCCAGAGGAGCACATGGCTTGATTTCGTCCAGGCCATCCATCGCATTACGGAGGCAGAAAATGCCTGACTGGTCCAGGGAAATTCGAGCGGCGATTGCCGGGTTGAATCTTGATCCCACGCGCGAGGCCGAATGCGTAGAAGAGCTCAGCGAGCATTTGCAGAACCGCTACGATGAGATGCTGGCGGGCGGGCTCGCGCCGGAACAGGCCTACGAATCGATGGTCAAGGAGTTGAACGACGGCACGCTTGCGGCGGGGCTGAAAAGCACTCTGCAGCCCGCCCGGCCGCCGTTTGCGGTGGGGAAGGACGAGCGCCAGTGGCTACTCTGTGGAGTATTGAGCGACTTTCGCTATGGCGCTCGGTTGCTGCGCATGAATCCGGGGTTCGCCATCGTAGTGATCCTGTCGGTCGCGCTGGGCATCGGCGCGAACACGACCATCTTTCAGTTGCTCGATGCCGTACGTTTGCGGACACTCCCTGTAAAGCATCCAGAGCAGCTCGCCAAAGTTCGTATTGTAGATTCTCCTCACTGTTGCCGGGGAGACTTCTATTCGAACAACGCCGACCTCACAGGCGGACTGTGGAACGGTTTGCGTGAGCAGCAACAGGGTTTCTCAAACATCGCCGCATGGTCTCCGTTCCGCTACAACCTGGGCCAGGGCGGTGAGGCTCACTATGCGGACACGTTGCTGGTGAGCGGAGACTTCTTCAACGTGCTTGGCGTGCAACCGTTGCTGGGTCGTCTCATTACTCCCTCCGATGATTACCGCGGATGCGGCGCTCAGGGTGCGGTGCTGAGCTATGCATTCTGGCAGCGCGAGTATGGCGGCCGGCCGGAAATCATAGGCAGCAATCTCACGCTCAATGGTCATCCTTTTCAGATCATGGGAGTGACTCCCGCCGGCTTCTATGGAATTGAGGTGGGGCGCAATTTTGATGTCGCCATTGCCCTGTGCGGCCAGCCGATGTTCTCCACCAACGGGGGATTGATGGAGAGCTCCGCATCGTGGTGGATCGCGGCGATCGGCCGCCTGAAGCCGGATTGGACCCTGGCACGCGCTTCCGCGCAATTGGCAGCGATCTCGCCGGGAATCTTCGCGGCAACCGTGCCAGAAAGGTTTGATGCTCTGGCAAAGAAAGACTATCTATCGTTCACACTAGGAGCGCTCCCCGCGGCCACCGGCGTCTCGGAACTGCGCAGTGTTTATGAGGACCCCTTATGGCTGCTAGCCGCGCTTTCCGGCCTTGTATTGCTGATTGCCTGCGCGAATCTCGCGAACCTGATGCTGGCGCGTGCGAGCGTTCGCCAGCGCGAAATGGCGCTGCGCCTGACGTTGGGAGCCTCGCGCGCGCGGCTGATTCGCCAGTTGCTCGCCGAGAGTCTGCTGCTTGCCACCCTGGGAACTATTGCAGGGGCGACCCTCGCGCAGATTTTGAGCCGCGTGATGGTGGCATTTCTCAGCACGCAACAGAACCACATATTTGTAGACCTGACTCCGGATTGGCGCGTGCTGGGCTTCGCGGCTGGTCTGGCGCTTCTTACCTGTTTACTGTTTGGGCTGACTCCGGCAATCCAGGCTTCACGTACCGACCCCGGAGTCGTGCTGAAAACTGGAGCTCGCGGGACGACGGCCGGGAAAGAGCGCTTCCTTTTGCGGCGACTTCTGGTCGTGTCGCAGGTCGCGCTGTCCCTGGTACTGTTGGTAGGCGCGTTCCTCTTTGTGCAAACTTTCCGAAATCTCACGACTCTCAATGCAGGCTTTGAGCAGGATCACATTTTAGTCGCTGATTTTGACTTCTCGCTCTTGAGAATCCCTGGCGAAAATCAGATGGCATTCAGACGGGAGCTGCTGACGCGGATACGAGCGGTTCCGGGAGTCAGTTCCGCCGCGGAGACTTTGATCGTGCCGCTCAATCATAGTGGTTGGGACGACAATATCGACATTCCCAACGGCCCCCAACGACAGGACGTGACTTTCAATCGGGTCAGCGCCGGATATTTCTCGACAATGAACACTTCGCTTCTTGCGGGACGGGATTTCAACGAGCAAGACATGCCGAAGTCTCCACGAGTGGCGATCGTGAGTGAGGCCTTCGCACGTAAATTCTTCGGCGCCCAGTATCCAGTGGGAAAGACGTTTTACGACACTGGGAAACCTGACCAAACCTACCAAGTGATCGGACTGGTGAAGGACACGAAATACTACCGCCTGCGCGAAGAGCCCGTGCCCATCGTCTTTGTCTCATTCACGCAGGCCAACGGGCCCGAAGAGAACTCGAAACTGATGATTCGTTCGACCGAGACGCTTTTGCCCCTCATTTCTTCCATCAAGCGAGGCGCTGACGAAATGAATCCGTCGATCGTGCTGAACTTCAGCGTGCTTAAGACTCAGATTCGCGACGGCCTGCTGCGTGAGCGGCTCATGGCCACGCTCGCAGGATTCTATGGAGTGCTGGCCACAACTCTGGCGATGGTTGGTCTGTACGGCGTGATCGCCTACATGGTGGCGCGCCGCACGAACGAAATTGGTGTGCGTATCGCACTCGGAGCCAGCCCCGGTAATATCCTGCGCATGGTGTTGCGGGAGGCCGCCGGCCTGCTTGCCCTTGGCCTCGCCTTGGGAACAGTTCTGGCACTCGCCCTCGGAAGCACCACGGCGTCCATGCTGTATGGGCTTCAACCGAGAGACCCTCAGACGCTCGGCGCCGCGATTGCCGGAATGGCTCTGCTCGCGCTCATCGCGAGCCTGTTGCCCGCGCGACGGGCGGCAATCGTTCAACCCATGGCGGCACTTCGCGAGGAATGAGACGCGGTTCATCCCGCTGTTAAAGTGCTGCTCTTTCGCAACTTCCTGAGCAGGAGCATCACGCTGCAGGGCTTCGGCGCCCCTCTGTCTGACGCTTCAGAAGAACAGCAATGTTTCTCAACGCCTCGGCTCCATTGCGACTATGAGCAGAGTATGCGATATAGCCATCCGGCCGAACGAGTACAACGTCGTGGCCGGGGCGCAAGCGCAGCTCGACGACATCGTCAAACGATTCGCAGAAGTGTTTCGCCGCTTGCAGCGCCGACGATTCCCCTTCACCATCAAACACGAGGAGGAACCGGCTGCTGATACCGTCGCCGCCGCGCAGCGAATCATCCAAATACCGCTTCCCATCTCCGGCAACGATCGGGCTTCCTTCGTAGGCAACTCCGAGTTCGGAGAGCCTCTGCACGAACGCTTGCTGAAACGGCGCCAGACGCGACACCATCGGGATGACAGCATTGCGTAGAGTCTGCGCGAGTTTGCTAGGCGTTCCCATCGCTTTGGTCATCCAATCCGTGGTTTCGATTACCTGCTGAATCACAGGGCGTCGCTCGGCGCTGTAACTCTCGAGCAACAGATCATTGCCGAGACCGCGCAGCACCAGGTCGAGTTTCCATACCAAGTTCCAAACGTCGCCCAGTCCGGTATTCATCCCCTGCCCGCCGAATGGACTGTGGATGTGAGCCGCATCGCCAGCGATGAACATTCGCCCCACGCGCATCTGTGCAACCTGGCGATGGTGGATGCGGAAGTAACTGCTCCAGCGCAAGGCGCGAGCTTGCAGTCCACTCGGTGCGCGTTCCGCGATGACTCTCCGAACCAGGTCAAGCGACGGAGCCTCGCCTTCTATCTTGTCGACAATCGCCACGACCCGCCGGCGGGTCGCGCTCATCGGGAAAATGGCTACCGGACCATCTTCGCTTGGACACAGCTGCAGTTGGTCCGCGGGCAGGCTTTCGTTGGTCTCGATATCGGCCAACATGAACGAGTCATTGTATTCGGCTCCTTCGAAAGGAAGGTTCAGAAGGTGCCGCACCACACTGTGCGCGCCATCGCACCCAACCACGAAGGATGCTGTAATCTTGAACGTCTCGTCATCCCGCTGTAGCGTCGCACTCACGCCGCCGTCTTGTTCAACGGCCGAAATAAATGTTGTTGCGTACTCCACCACCGCGCCCTTGCGACGCAGTTCTTCTACCAGCAGTGTCTCGGTCACATCCTGGGGAACCATGGCAACAAACGGATACGGAGTCTCCTCCGGCGTGAACGGCATATGCGCGAGTGTGCGCCCGTGCGCAACTACTGCGACGGATGTGACACGGTTCGCTTTCTCAAGAAATGGCCCGGCGATCCCGGCCATGTCAAAGATCTCCATGGTCCGAGGAAAGATTGCCAGCGCCTTCGAGTGCTCCGACTGCGAAGAGCGCGCCTCGATGAGCCGAAATCTCAGCCCTCGACGAGCGCACTCATTCGCCAGAAACAACCCAACGGGCCCAGCGCCGACAATCAGAACATCCGTATCCATCACGGAATCGGACATAGTTTCACCTCGGTCTGCAAGAGTGACCTCACTACATTCACAAACTACGCCAGCTTTTCCACGCGGAAAGGCTTTCCCGCCTGATAGTCGCCCGGAACGTTCCGCGACGAAATGTTCAGGCGATTCCAGCTATTGATGGCAGACAGGGCGAGTGTTAAGTCCGCCAGCTCCTTTTCGTTGAAGTGAGGGCGCACTTCTTCATAGACGGCAGCCGGCACGTGGCCACTCGTGATCTGCGTAACCGCCTCCGCCCAGGCCAGGGCCGCTCGCTCGCGGTCAGTGTAAAACGGAGATTCGCGCCAGGCGTCCAGAGAATACAACCGTTGCTCGTTCTCGCCGGCCGCCCGCAAGTCCTTCCAATGCATGTCCAGACACCAGGCGCAGCCGTTGATTTGCGACACCCTTAGATCGATCAGGTTGAGCAGCGATTGCGGCAGCCCGCAGTCGTGAACGTATTGCGACAAGCTGAGCATCGCCTTGAGTGCTCCGGGGGAAACTTTCGCAAAGTTAAAACGTGCTTCCATAACTCCTCCTAAGACCAAGTTGTTGAAAAACTCTGTTGATAAACCCCTGGGTATCCAGCTCATTTTTATTCTGTCTTCATACTGCCGAGATCCCGATGTCCCAGACAATGGCCGGGTTGGACATTCAATTTGCTTTTTTGGACAATTGAAAGAGATGTCTGCGGAATACATCCACGAGCGGAGTCTCAACGCACTGGTTTCGGCGGCACGATCCCTCGGGATCGAAGTTGACCTGCAAAAACTGGCTCCTACCCGGCGCTGGGTTGACCAGGATGCTCTTGTGCCCACCGCAGAACACGCTGCCGTGGTCCGCGCCATTTTCCAGGACCCCCGCGAAACTCTAGGGATCGACATCGCTCAGGCGTTACCACTTGAGGCCACCGGCCTGTGGGGATTTTTACTACGTACCAGCGCCAACTACGGCGCTATGTTGCGGCGTGGCCAGCGTTACATGCGAATGGTAAACGGTTTTCAGGAATTCGTCCTGGAAGATCGCGGCGAGGAATACGCGCTGCAGTGCCCTCATCCTGACCCATCGCCTCATCCCCGCCGCGAGCAAATTGTCTTCGCATACCTGGGGCACTGGATCACTTGGGGCAGGCAGCTCACTGCACACCCCCTAGCCGTAAGAGAAGCGCGCTTCAAATGGAGTGGGCCGCGTGATCCCTCTAAATTCGAGCGTTTCTTTGGTGGCCCGGTGCGGTTTGGTGAGCGGGAGGATGTTCTGCTCCTCGATCCCAAGGTCTTTGAATTGGAACTTCCTGAGAGCGCTCCCGAGTTAGTCCAGAAATTCGAAAAGTACGCCGCTGCCATCATCCAGAAAATGCATTCCATGCCGAGTTTTGCGGATTCGGTCCGAACGGCGCTGGCGGAAGGCATCCTGAACGGTCATGCCAGGCAGAGCGACGTTGCCCGGCAGTTAGGCGTTACGGTTCGCACCCTGAACCGGCGCCTAGGGAACGCCCGCACGTCGTTTCAGCAAATCCGCGACGAACTGCTGCGCGAACGCGCAGAAACCCTTCTACGCGAGGGCCATCTTCCGATCGCGGAAGTCTCGTACCTGGTCGGATACGCGGAACCCTCCAACTTTCACCGCGCGTTTCGCCGCTGGACAGGCCAAACGCCGACCCAATGGCGAACCCACGGACCTACGAGCACCCTGGCCGGGCCTGTGGACCAGCGTCGCGCAGTATGAGGGGTGGAAATCCTGAGGTATTGGCAGCAAAGGGTTCTTCATTACTCACTTGCGAAGTACCCACGTCCCCCGGTTCCCATGGTAACCCGGTCGTACACTCCCTTTTGGTAACCCTTGGTAACCATGCGGTTGATGAACTCCGGACGTACAATTGGCCTTGTCCGGTCGGTCCATCTGCCGATACATGAGATGACCCTCGGATCTGTACTCGGAGCAGCCCCCAGCGTTCAGCGGGTTCTGTAAAAAGACCAGGGTCTGGAGTTCGCACTCTTATGGCGTTGTTTGGCTTCAACAAACAGAAGGTTCTCGCCAATGCGGAGAAGTACGTCCAGCAGGGCAAGCTGCCCAATGCCATCGCTGAGTACGAGAAGATCCTCAAGAACGACCCCAAGGATCTCACCGTCACCAACACCGTCGGCGATCTCTATTCCCGCAGTGGCGAGAGCGACAAAGCCACCCAGTGCTTCAAGACCGTGGGCGACGCATATGCCAGCCAGGGCTTCACAGTCAAAGCCATCGCGATGTACAAGAAGATCTGCAAGCTCCAGCCTTCGCTCGAGAGTTTGCTGAAGCTGGCGGAACTCTACACCCAGCAAGGTCTTTTCAACGACGCCCGCGCGCAATACCTGCAAGTCGCGGAAGAATTCCTGAAAGCCGGTGAACTCGAGAACGCAGTCCGCATCTTCCAGAAGATTCTCGAGATGGATCCGGAGAACAGCACCATGCGCGTGCGCCTGGCGGAAGTCTATATCCGCCTGGGCAAGAAGACGGAAGCCTGGCAGATTTTCTCCGCTGCCGCCGAGAGCCTGCGCTCCAAGGGCTCACTCCCGGCCGCCGAAGAGATTCTGCAGCGCATGCTCACCCTCGATCCCGCCAACACCTACGCCTTGCTGATGCAGGGTAAGAACATGATCGAGTCCGGCGATGCCGCCGGAGCCGTCGCGACGCTTTCTAAAGTCCCCGACATTGATTCCAATCCCGATGGCCTCCGCGATCTGCTCAAGGCTTACCTGCAGAGCGGACAGCTCTCTGACGCGGGATCGATTGCCAACAAACTGCTGACGGTTCACAACGACCTGGCGGCCATCTCCAGCTTCGCCGACGCACTCATGCAGGCGGGCCAGTACGAGAACGCGCTCCAGGTCTACGACCAGCACGCCGAGCGACTGCTGGCGGAAAATTCCGACAAGGTTCTCGACGCCCTGCACACCATCATCGGGCATGTACGCGAGAATCCCGACTCTCTGCAGAAACTGCTAGACCTGTTCCACAAAGCCGGCGAGACCACTCACGTCGGCGAAGTGACTGAACTGCTGGCCCACGCCAGCGTGCAGTCGGGCGACCTGCCGCGCGCCCGCGACCTCTACCAGAAGCTGGCTCAGATGGAGCCGCAGAACGCCCTGCACACGCAGAACTACCAGCAGGTGGTAAGCCAGCTCGGCGGAACTTCCGGCAGCAAGCTCATTACGCCGGAAGAAGCGGTCGTTCTTATCGATGACCTGGAAGCCACGGCGCCGTCCATTCACCAGCATTATTCCGACGAGATCGCTCTCGCCATCCGCTCCGCGTTAACCGACGCCGAGTTGTTCATCTCCTACAACATGCCCGCCAAGGCTCTTGGGCCTTTGGTCGGTGCCTTGCCGATGGCTCCGAACGATCTTCGTTTGAACCAGCGCCTCGCCGCGCTGCACACTCGCGCCGGTCGCTTCGCGGAAGCGGGCATCTGCTGCCGCACCCTGCAAACCATTTACTCTGACTCGGACCATCCCGACGAAGCCACGCGCTACGGAGAACTGGCCGAGCGCTACGAGGAGCGCTCTTCAACCTCCGCGCCTGCGCGTCCGTCCGAGGAAGAGCACATCTTCCTCGATGCTCCCGCCGCGAGCGAAGCTGAAGACAGCTCCGTGCCGGAATTTTCCGTCGATGAAGTTCCGGCGGAAGCGGCCGCGGTTCAGGAAGAAACGGCACAACAAGAAGAGCAACCTGCAACAGAGGCGGAAGCCGCTTCTCCCTGGCCAACCGCCGAGGCGGAAGAAATCACTGTCGAGCCGGCCGCCGACAACGAGTTTGCGGTTGTGGAAGAATCTGTCGCCGAACCGGCCGCAGCCTCTACTGAAATCGATCTCTCCTCGGAATGGGACGACTCCGTCACCGTGGAAGCGGACGAACCCGCGGCCGAAGTTGCCGAAGAGGCCCCGGCTGAAGTTCCCGAGGTCGAGGTCGCCAGTGCCGTCGAGACCCTCGAACTCCCGGCCGCCAACAAGGCCGACGAAGCCATCGAAGAGATTCGCTTCTACCTTGCGCATGGCATGCCTGAGCAAGCCATGGCAGCTCTGGCCAAGCTCCAGACTCTGACCGGCGATAAGGCCAAAGTGGCCGCGCTCCGCGCCGAGGTGGAAGCCGCCACGACACCCGCGGTCGAGGAAGAACCCGCGGTCGCAACCGAGCCTGCGGTGGAAGAAATCTCCGCCGACGATATCCCGTCGGTCGAAGTCGTCGACGAAGCACCAGCGGTCGAAGAAGAAATCCCGGTTGTCGCCGAGGCCTCTGTCGAGCCTGAACCAGCGCCCGTGGCTCATCACCCCGAGCCCGAGGCCGAAGCAAGCGTTCTTAAAGAATTCGTTTCCGATCTGGAGACCTCGCTGGGCGACAGCTTCCTGCCCGGCACAGTTTCCAAGCCGGTCGTTCCGGCGGCTGCTCAACCTGCCGCACCAAGGCCTGCCGCAGCGGTTGCAAAACCTGCCGCACCCGCGATCGCCCCCGCAGCTCACACCGAGCCTGCAATCGCCGCCGCGAGTGCCGCCCCGGTACTGGGCGAGTTCGTCGCCGACATCGAAGCCTCCCTGGGAGAAGATTTCCTGAAGGCTGCACCAACTCCCGAACCGCATCCCGCCGCTCCGCTCGCCAAGACCAGGCCCGTGGCGCCAGCTCCTGCGCCGGCCGCGCCACCAAGAGTTGTTCCGCCCATGGCAGCAAGCGCCGCTGCATCGGCCTCTGCCGCAAGCCATGTCGCGCAGCCCGCGGTCCAAAAAGCGCCGCCCGCCCATGCGCCTGCGATGTCCGCTCCGGCGGCCGCTCCCACTGCGTCCGTGGCCTGGTCCGCGCCGGCCGTCAGCATTCCAAAACCGCCCGCACCGCCGATTCCTCATGCGCCTGCGCCTCCGGCCGCCGCCAAAGCTTCTCCGTTTGGCGAAGACGCCGGAGTCGATCTTGCGGAGATGTTTGGCGAACTCAAGCAGGATCTCGAAGCCGATGTCGCTTCTGCCGACGAAGATCCCGAGACGCATTACAACCTCGGCATCGCCTTCCGCGAAATGGGATTGCTCGACGAAGCGATCGGCGAACTGCAAAAGGCCTGCCAGTTCTTCGATCGCGGACACGCGTTCCCGCAGATTATGCAGACCTATACTTGGCTGGCACAGTGCTTCCTGGAAAAGGGTGTGCCCGAGGCCGCTGTCCGCTGGTACGACAAGGCTCTCGCCGTGCCCGGCATTGACGGTGAAACCAGCGTGGCTCTCCACTACGAACTGGCCTCCGCCTACGAAACCGCGGGCGACAAGGCTTCCGCTCTCAAGCATTTCATGGACGTCTACGGCAGCAACATCGACTATCGCGACGTTGCCGAGCGAATTAAGGCCCTGAAGTCGTAGAATAGCCCGATGTGTTTTATCCCTAATCGGCTCTACACGTACTCCGGTGCGCTCAGGCATTCCCGCTCTTCAGGGAGTCACGCCGGATGAGCGATCCGAACCCTGTATCCAGCGCTTCCGGAAAACCGCCGGAACCCGCTGCATCCCCGGCTGAAACTCGTACCGCCGTTCTCGATGCGCCCCAACCGGCGCTTCCTGCGGCACCGACCGGCATTCAACTCTGGATGCACCGTCTGTCGGTTTTTCTTTTTGTTCTAATCAGTGCCGTCGCTGGAGTGCTGCTCATCATTCTTCCCTGGACGCCGGAGTGGACCGATAATTATCTTTTGCTTCAGTTCCCCAGCCTCCGCACTCTGGTCTCCAACGGTTTTTTCCGCGGCATTTGCAGCGGGCTGGGCCTGCTCGATATCTGGATCGGTTTCTGGGAGGCGCTCCACTACCACGAGCAACAATAGTCCCTTCGGTAACCAGAGTGCCCGCCAGCCCATTCCCTGCACCCTGCGAACTCCGGTATTCTGATGGTCTGCGCTTCGGGCCCCGATCTTCGCAATACGATTTTCGATTTTTCGATTAATCACGAAAGTTGTCATCACATGACCGACCATCTCAAATCCGCGCCCGTCGCCTACCAGAACGAACCTTTCCTCGACAGTCCCGATGGACGCGTGCTCCGCATCCTGGCTGAATATCAGGAACCGCTGGCGCGCTTCCGCCGCGAGCAAATTCAGGACACGGTCGTCTTCTTCGGCTCCGCCCGGTTTCAGGGACGCAAAGACGCCACCAAGAACCTCTCCAACATTGAGAGCAATCACGCTGCTGTTTCCGCCGGGCAGTTGGAAAAAGACTTGAAGCGCGCCCATGCAGGCCTCGACATGGCCCGCTATTACGAAGACGCTCGCAAGCTGGCGCACATGCTGACCAAGTGGTCGATCCAGATTCCGGCCCGCCGTCACCGTTTCGTTGTCACCACCGGCGGCGGCCCCGGCGTCATGGAAGCCGCCAACCTGGGCGCCCACGAAGCTGGAGGTAAGAGCATCGGCTTGAACATCCAACTCCCATTTGAGCAGCACCCAAATCAGTTCATCACGCCGTCGCTCAACTTCCAGTTTCACTACTTCTTCATGCGGAAATTCTGGTTCGCCTACCTAGCCAAGGGACTGGTGATCTTCCCCGGCGGCTTCGGCACCATGGACGAACTCTTCGAGATCCTAACGCTCGCGCAAACCGACAAGCTCGCCAAGAAAATTCTGGTCGTGATCTACGGCAGCGAATACTGGAACAAGATCATCAACTTCCAGGCTTTCGTCGACGCTGGCGCGGTCTCTCCGGAAGACATCAACCAGTTCAAATTCGTCGATACTCCCGAAGACGCCTTCGAGTTCCTGAAAGACGGTCTGACGAAGTACCATCTGGGGGGCACACCGAAGAAACAAGGCGAAGTCCTGCCGGAGATCGCGAAGACGAGACCGTAGGCCTTCCTTCGTGAACCTTAGTGTCCTTCGTGGTTATTGCCTTTGACGTTTGCAGGAGCTAGCAGCGTCGGTAATTTTGTTCCGCGACCCTGATAGCTGAGAGCTGATGGCTGAAAGCTGCCTACTCTACTACATCACCGACCGCACCGCCTTCGCGCCCGACGAACCCACCCGCCGTCGCCGCCTCCTGGAAAAAATCTCGGAAGCTGCCCAAGCCAAGGTCGACTACATTCAGCTCCGCGAAAAAGATCTCCCTACCCGCGAACTGGAATCGCTAGCCCGAGAAGCGGTCAGCATCCTCGCGCAGCTGAGAACTGAGAACCGGGAACTGAAAACTGCTCTCCTCATCAATTCGCGCACCGACGTTGCCGTAGCAGTCCAAGCCGACGGAGTCCACCTCCGCTCCGACGACATCTCCCCAAAAGAAGTAAGAACGGTATGGAGATGGGGAGCAAGCCTAGGTTGGGCGGGCCCTCCTGCCCGCCGACTCTCAACAAGCGATCCGCTGATAGCAGTCTCCTGTCACTCCCCAGAAGAAGTAACCCAAGCTGCCGCAAACGGAGCCACCTTCGCCGTCTTTGCTCCGGTTTTCGAAAAGAAAAACGCTCAACCCGCCGGACTAAAGCGTCTCCAGGATGCCTGCCGATCGAACATCCGAGTCCTGGCGTTAGGCGGGATCATGCTGACAAACGCTCAGTCCTGCCTCGAAGCCGGAGCCGCCGGCATCGCAGCCATCCGCCTCTTCCAGGAAAACAACATCGCCCAGGTCGTGAAGCAACTCCGTTCGAGAATGTGAGGGTGCGCCCCATTTCTCGCGTCCTTTGCGAGAAAGCCCGCCCTGAGCGGAGTCGAAGCGTGGGGCGTTTGACTTCACCCCGTCCACTTCACCCCCGTCTTGAGCACCTGCATCACTTTGGCCAAACGCCGTTTCCGAGTCTCTTCCTGCTTTGCGCTCGAGATCGAAGCAGCCATTTCCTTCTTGGGCGTGAACGCCATCGAATCCCACCGCTCCCGAGCCGCCTTGCTCTTGGCCAGTTCTTTCGCCAGGGCCGCTGGGGCCTCGACCGTCCGCTCCTCAACGTCGCGCTCCATCACCACGTCCACGGTGTCGCCCGGCTTCGCACCTGCTCCCACACACAGCTTCTTGTTCACCGGCATCATGTGCGGGCCGCCGCACGGCATGAGTGACGATCGAAATGCGAACCCGTTAATCGTGCCGCGAATCGGAACTCGCCCGCGCGTGCCGAAATATTCCAGCACATCGACTGGCGGAATAATCGCGGCCACGACGCCCGCCTCTTTTCCGTGTATCTTCGCCCTGAACCGCAGCGTCTTCTCTGCCATCGCAGCCCTCCGCGCTGATAAACTTTACCGTTGTCCGCCAAAACGCGGCAATAGCCATGACGACCATTGTCAACACGGATACCGCGGCGGCCGCGCCTGCCCTGGTCCACATCCCCGAAGGCTGGTTCCTCATGGGCTCGAACACCGGCCAGGATTGCGAACGTCCCATCCATCGCGTCTGGATCGACGCCTTCCAGTTAGCCGCCACGCAAGTCACAAACACCGAATACGATCGCTTCCTGCGCGCAGCATCCCCTTCGCCGCCTCCGTTCTGGCGAGACGCAAACTTCAGTCATCCGCAACAGCCGGTCGCTGGAGTCTCCTGGCACGAAGCCACCCGCTACTGCGAGTGGCTGTCTGCACAAACCGCCCGCGTGTACCGCCTGCCGACCGAAGCAGAATGGGAGCGAGCCGCCCGAGGCGGCGACGAACAAAAATCATTCCCCTGGGGCGATGAGCCCCCGCAAACTCTTCCTGACTACACCACCCGCTGGCAAACCGGGCCTGAGCCCGTTGCCCGCTACACCCCCAACGCTTTCGGCCTCTACGACATTGGCGACAACGTCCACGAGTGGTGCAGCGACTGGTACGACCCGAATTACTACGCCACATCTCCGGAACGGAATCCGCGCGGCCCGGAACAAAGCTCGATGAAGCCTCCGCGCAAGTCCTCGCGCGGAGGCTCCTGGCGCCACCACATCAAAGTAGCCCGCTGCTCCGCCCGCTCCAGCATCCCCCCAGAATTCCAATACGCCGACTACGGCTTTCGAGTCGCAAGGATTGAGTAATTTTGTGATTTGGTAATTTTGTAATTGAAAACCGCCGCCACTGACCTTAGGTTCTTCAATGACAAAATTACCCGATTACCAAATTACAAAATCGAGGGCCTATGTTCCGCACCGATCTTCTGAAAGACAAGCGAATCCTGATCACCGGCGGCGGCACTGGCCTCGGCAAAGGCATGGCCCACCGCTTTCTCGAACTCGGAGCCACCCTCTACATCTGTGGACGCCGCCAGGAAGTCCTGCAACAAACCGCAGCCGAACTGGCAGCCCAGGGAACAGTCCATGCCCTCCCCTGCGATGTCCGCAATCAAGACGCAGTCGAGAAAATGATCGATACCATCTGGGCCGCCGGTCCTCTAGACGTTCTCGTCAACAACGCCGCCGGAAACTTCCTCGCCCGCACCGAAGAACTCTCTCCCGGCGCATGGAACTCGGTCATCGGTATCGTCCTCATGGGCACGCTGAATTGCACCATGGCCTGCGGACGCCGCTGGCTCGCGGCCAAACATCCCGGCACGGTCCTCAGCATCTCCGCCACATACGCTTCGGTAGGCTCGGCTTACGTGGTCCCCTCCGCCGTCTCGAAGGCGGGAGTCGAAGCCCTGACCCGCAGCCTCGCTGTCGAATGGGGCAATCGCGGCATCCGCATGAACGCCATCGCACCCGGCCCAATTCCCACGCAGGGCGCGTTCTCCCGCCTCATGCCGCACGCCGGACTCGAAGCCCTCGCGCTCGATCGCAACCCTCTGCACCGCTTTGGCACGGTCGAAGAATTGGCCAACCTCGCGGCATTTCTCGTGAGCGACGGCTCCGCCTACCTTAACGGCGAGGTCATCCGTATGGACGGCGGCGAATTCCTGCAAGGTGCCGGCGAGTTCAGCAATCTGGGACGCATCCTGAAAGAGGAGGACTGGCAGGCAATCAAGCCCAAGAAGGCAGGATCAAGCTCGAAGACCTAGATGGGCTACACAAAGTGCAAAATCAGCAGTATTAACTTTTCATTCCTGCTGGCTGCGTTCAACTTCGCCGGCTGGGCGCTCTTCTGTGCCTGGTACGGGTGGCCGCGCGGCTTCCGCGGTGGCAGCATTGCAGGCTTTGGCATCTTCGCCGCAGCAGCGCTCTTCTTCATGGCATTCCCGATCCTCGGGGCGCGCTTTCCCGACCAGCATCCCGGCAACCACGAGCTAGCCCGCTACGGGGATGTCCGCGAGATCTCCGAGCGCCTCGACATCGAAATGTCTAGACAAGTCGAGGTCCTCGGCCCGTTCCGCTTCACCGCAACATTTCTGGTCTACGATTCCGGCCACGAATTTCAAAGGGTCCCGTACGATCCGATCGTTGCGGCACATGTCGACATCGGAAACAGCGACGATGCTCCACCCGTCGTAGTCCGCACCCGTAAAGGCCGCCAATATCAGTGGTATCGCACTTGGCTGCAAGGAATTTTTGACACCTCAGAAGACGCTGGAGAAGATTCGCGCGGCGGCTCACCTGGACGAGGCTCCACCGCCCGCTCCCTAAACCGCGCCATCACATCCCGGGAGAAATCTTCACGCAAACTTCGCGCGGAAGCGGTTTCGCCCGCAACCTGCCCGCCCCTTCCGGGTTAGCGCTCAGTAGCGCAATCGGTGGAGGAAAGCCATGTTCCGAGCCAGAAAAGCTCGCCTCTATAGCGTGATTCTTGCGTGCACGCTGTTGTGTGCTCCGGCTTTCGGAGCTGAAAAAAAGAAGGAACCGGTGCCGCCAGCTCCGCTCCCTGCGCAAATCCTTGCCGGTAAAACCGTGTTCGTTTCCTACGCCGGAATAAACAGCATCTACTTAACTTCTTACATTGCAGACCATACCGGAAGTCCTAGCGGACTCTACGACGAGTTCTACGCGGCCATGAAAGCTTGGGGAAGATACGAACTCGTATCGGCTCCCGCTGATGCGGATCTGGTTCTCGAAATATCCTTAGTCCATGAAGGGCCGGGCGACACGGATCCGCACTTCACGTTGAAAATCCTGGATCCTAAGACGCACATTCTGCTTTGGGCCGTTATTGAGCCGGTACCCGCCGGGTCATCCTTCCCGGTCAAACGTTGGGACCAGGCCCTGGGAAAGCTTGTGAAGGACGTGCGAGAACTTACGGGTGAATCCGTTACTTCAGCCGCCCCGAACAAATAGATCATCCTGCGGCAGCCAAAAAACGGTGAACTTCTACTTCTGATCCTGCGACGGCGTCACGATCGCCTTCAGCAGAAGGTTCACCAGGCTCAACACAATCGCCCCGATGAAGGCCGCAAGAAATCCGTGCACTTGAAATCCCGGCACGACCGCTGAAGCCAGCTCCAGCATCAGAGCGTTGATCACCAACCAGAACAATCCCAGAGTGACCAGCGTAAGCGGAAAAGTCAGAATCTTGAGCAGTAGCCCGATCGTCGCATTGATGAACCCAATCGCCAGCGCCGCAATCAAAGCCGCCACGGCTCCGCTGACATGCACACCTGGCACAACCTGAGCCACAATCCAAACCGCCAATGCGCTCAGCACCCAATTCAAAAGGACCCGCATACGGATCTCCTCAAGTGAGAAAACTATAGGCGCTTCGTTTGCAAGATGGCAACAGGTTGTCCCGTCCCTCTCGCGAGAGCCTGCCCTGAGCCCGACGCAGGGATCGCAGTTTTGGCTTGACCTCTGATCTCACCTATCCCGCGGTCACACTGCCACGAAAAATTGACACTCGATTCTCCCGTCACCCAGCCCCATGCGCTACACTACGCAATTCGACTTCAAGGAGGAATCATCATGCCCGATCCCGCACTCACCGGATCTGAATTCAAGAAGCAACTCCGCGGCGGAGCCCCAAAGATGGGCCTGTTCCTCAACGCGCACAGCCCCACGGTCGCCGAGCAACTCGCCCATAGCGGATACGACTGGCTCCTGGTCGACTCCCAGCACGGCCCCATGGGCTACGAAAGACTTTCCGCCATGTTAAGCGGCATCGCTAACGGCGGCGCGAAATCTCTGGTCCGCGTCGGCGGATACGACGATCGCCCCGGCATCCAGCAATCCCTCGACATGGGCGCCGACGGCGTTCTCGTCCCTTACATCAACACCGCCGAAGAAGCCCGCCAGGCCGTGAGTTGCATGAAATACCCCACAGTCGGCACGCGCTCGGTCTATTTTCCGCAGCGCAGCATGAATCGAGCCGGACTCCTCGGCTACGCCGGCAACTGGAACAACGAAGGCATCGTTGCCCTGCAAGTCGAAACCGCTTCGTGCATCGAGAACATCGCCGAAATCGCGGCCGTCCCGGGCGTCGATATCCTCTTCCTCGGACAAAACGATCTCTGCATGTCGATGGGCCTTTACAACAAGTACGAATTCCCGCACATGTACACCTCGCCCGAACTCGACGCCGCCACCAAGAAGCTGATCGACAACGCCCGCAAGAACAACGTCATCCTCGGCATCTTCCTGTTCGGCACCGCGCGCGTCGGAGAGTTCCTCGAGAAGGGATTCACCTTCATCAGCATCGGCAACGACCTGCACCACGTTCTGACCCAAGCCGGAGCCTACGTCGCCGACATGGAAAAAATCGCCGCCGAAAAAGGTAAGTCCTGGAAGCGCCGCTCCACCGCGTTGTTCTAAGTAAGTTTCGAAAATGAAACCCGGGTGCCCCAGCCTAGCCGCGCCTTTTGCGGCTAGGCTGGGGATTTTGACTTTAGGACAAATGAAATCACGAAATAGCACATTGAAGCCCGGCGGAACTTTCCTCCCTCCCCCGACGTACAATCATCTAGGTAGAAGGAGGTCTCAGCCGTGTTCACATTACTGCTGTGGTGCATCCTGTTCGTCCTCTGCTGGCCCCTCGCTCTGCTGGCCCTGATTGCCTACCCCTTCATCTGGCTGCTCCTGATACCTTTCCGCATCCTCGGAGTCGCCGTCCATGGAGTCCTGGAAGTAGTCTTCCTGGCCATGACGCTTCCATTCCGCCTACTGGCAGCCCCGTTCCGTATCTGATTGTGTAAAGCGGATCATGCAGCCTGTGTGGAGCGGGCACTCTGGCCCGCTGCTTTTGACCTTGATTTTGCTTTTGACGTCCGCCCCCTGCCGCCTGAACTCTGACCCACTCCCTTGCATTAGAATCATTCTCGACCACGAAACCGCATGAACCTCACCGAAATCGAAACCCGAGTCCTAGGCGCCCTCATCGAAAAGGACATCACCACTCCCGACTACTACCCACTTTCCTTGAATGCCTTGGTCAACGCCTGCAACCAAAAAAACAATCGCGACCCGGTGATGACCCTGGACGAAACGGCCGGCCGTGATGCGTTGGCCTCGCTTCAGGAAAAGCGCATGGCGGGCCCCGCCAGCGGAGCCGACAGCCGCGTCACCAAGTTCGAGCACCGCCTGCAGGAAGTCTTCAACTTCGACCGCCGCGAAATCGCAGTAGTCTGCGTGCTCCTTCTCCGCGGACCCCAAACTCCCGGCGAGCTTCGCGGACGCACCGACCGCATGTACCACTTCGAAGCCCTCGAAGATGTGGTCTCCACCCTCGACCGCCTCGCTCAGCGCGAACCATCACTCGCATGCGTGCTCCCACGTCAGCCCGGCACGAAAGAGTCCCGTTACATGCATCTGTTCTCTGGCGAACCGCCAGAGGGAATCGGAACCGCCGATGTGGTGCGCGCGCCCTCGCCCGCGAATGCGGGCAGTAACGCTGCCGATCGTTTAGCAAAACTCGAAGAAGAAGTAACCCAACTTCGCCAGGAACTTTCCGACGTCCAGCAGCAACTAGCCACGTTCCGCAAACAATTCGAATGACCAGACGTGCTGTAGTCTGGATCTTTCCTTCGTTAGCCTTAGTGTCCTTAGTGGTTTCCGCTCTTTGCCCTAACAAGCAAGTTGACGATTCCCCGAATCGCCCGTCCATCCTCAAAGCGACTTTCGCGCACCAGCGCTCTGGTGTAGCCTGATTCCAACAGGCCCCGTCGAGGAGGAACCATGCATCGCCGTCAATTCCTGATCCGTTCCGCCACCGCTGCCGGAGTAGCCTGGCTCAGCTCCAAAGCCATTTTCACCAGCCTCGCCAACACAACGCTTCCCACAAAACTCACGGCTCACGACCTCGTCACTCTCGGCAACACGGGCATCAAGACCAGCCGCCTCGCCATGGGCACCGGCACCGTCGGCTCCGGACACCACTCGCACCAAACCGATCTCGGCGTGAAAGGTCTCTCCGAAATCCTGCTCAACGGATACGACAATGGTCTCCGCTTCTTCGACGCCGCCGACTCCTACGGAAGCCATCCCCACGTTGCCGAAGCGCTCAAGCACGTTCCGCGCGACAAAGTGACGGTGTTGACCAAGACATTCTCTCGCGATCCCAAAGAAGCCCGCGCCGATCTCGACCGCTTCCGCCACGAACTCGGCACCGACTACCTTGACATTTGCCTGATGCACTGCGTCACTGAAGCCGACTGGACCGACCGCTACCGCGGCGTCATGGACGTTCTCTCCGAAGCCAAAGAAAAGGGAATCATCCGCACCCATGGCTGCTCCTGCCACACTATCGAAGCCCTGCGCGCCGCCGCGAAATCTCCATGGGTAGAAATCGACCTGGCCCGCATCAACCCGGTCGGCGCGATCATGGACGCCGATCCGGCAACCGTAGTTGGGGTCCTAAAAGAAATGAAAGCGGCAGGGAAGGCGGTAGTAGGAATGAAAATCCTGGGTCAAGGCGCCCTGCGCAACCGTCAAGACGAAGCCATCAAGTTCGCTCTGTCGAATGGCGTTCTCGATGCCTTCACCATCGGTGCCGAAAGCAAACAAGAACAAGAAGACCTGATCCGCCGCATCGCCGCCGCATAGGTTTTCAAACCATAAGACGATCTTGGGTGCCTCGTGTCTCGCTTCCGTTGCTAGACATGGGACTTTCGTCGTGGTTTATGTGGGGACAGCCGCCCTCGGCTGTCCAGCCGCAAAGCGGCGCGGTCTCGTCTCTAACTCTCCATCACCTTCAACCCCGCGCTAACAATCAACCGCGCCTCGGTCGCCCGCTGCACATCCTCCGCCGTCAACCCGGGCGCAATCTCCTCCAGCACCAAGCCATCCTTAGTCACGCGAATGTAAGCCATCTCCGTAGCAATCGTATCCACCACGCGTACTCCAGTCAGCGGCAGCCTGCACTTCTTCAAAATCTTCGGAGCCCCTTCGCGCGTCGTGTGCTCCATCGCCACCACTACCCGCCGCGCACCGGCGACCAGATCCATCGCCCCACCCATCCCCTTCACCATCTTCCCAGGGACCATCCAGTTCGCAATGCTGCCGGTCTCGTCAACTTCCATCGCTCCCAACACGCTCAAATCAATATGCCCGCCGCGAATCATCCCAAACGAATCCGCGCTGGAAAAAAAAGAAGTCCCCGGCATCTCGCTCACAGTTTCTTTCCCCGCGTTGATGAGATCCGGATCCTCCTGGCCCTCCACCGGATACGGCCCAATCCCCAGCATCCCGTTCTCCGATTGCAGCGTGACCTCCATCCCCTCGGGCACATAGTTCGCAATCAGCGTAGGCATCCCAATCCCCAGGTTCACATAGAACCCATCACGCAACTCCCGCGCAATCCGCTTCACAATGCGTTCGCGCTTATCAACGTCTTTTCCAGGCTTGTTCATCGTTATCCAGTCACCCCAACGGTTCTGTCATCCTGAGCGAAGCGAAGGACCTATGCACTCTGCCGGCTCCAAGCGAGTCCATGGGCTCTTGGCTGCGCTCAGAATGACAAGCGGCTCCGGTTGC
Source organism: Candidatus Sulfotelmatobacter sp. (assembly GCA_035695545.1). Taxonomy (GTDB): domain Bacteria; phylum Acidobacteriota; class Terriglobia; order Terriglobales; family Acidobacteriaceae; genus Sulfotelmatobacter. The sequence continues at coordinate 34,228 of DASRRV010000371.1, forward strand.
TACTGAGAGGCCGTTCTCCGCACCGTTCTTCTCTCAATCCTCCGCTCATACAACTCACCCTGAAAAATCCGTTTCACAAAAATCGACGGCGTATGAATCGCATCTCCATCCAACTCCCCAACCTCCACCAGATGTTCCACCTCGGCAATGGTGACCTTCGCCGCTGTCGCCATCATCGGATTAAAATTCCGGGCGGTCTTTCGGTACACCAAATTTCCCTCGCGGTCGCCCCGCCAAGCCTTCACAAACGCGAAATCTGCCTTCAGCCCGCGCTCCATCACATACAGACGCCCATCAAACTCGCGCGTCTCTTTGCCCTCAGCGACAATCGTTCCCACACCCGTCGGCGTGTAGAACGCCGGAATACCCGCGCCCCCAGCCCGAATCCGCTCCGAAAACGTACCCTGCGGCACCAGATCCAGCTTGATCGTCCCCTTCAGCACCATCTCTTCCAGCAGTTTGTTCTCGCCAACATACGTTCCAATGTGATGCACGATCTGCCCTGCTGCCAACAGCAACCCATTGCCCACGCCGTCGACGCCGACGTTGTTGCTGATGGTGTGCAGATTCTTTGTCCCCTTGCGCTCCAGGGCCCGAATCAGGTTCTCCGGCATCCCGCAGAGCCCAAACCCACCGATCATGATGGTCGCGCCCTCAAACACGTCGCGGATTGCCTCGTCCGCATTGAGCACAACTTTATTCATAGCGTCCGCATTCTAAACGAAATCCTCAAGACAGAAACACCCATCGCAGAATGTTACCCCCGATTTCTGGGTCAATCATTTGACAATTTGGTGACAGAAACGCGCATCTCAAGCCACACCGCACGCGTCAAATACGCAGGCAAGAAGAAAGAAACCTAGGAAATGACGTTTGCTCTGGACTCACGACGCGCTGATAACGCCATACGCAGAGCACACGGGGGCGAACCTTCTCCCGTGAAATGCGGCAGCCCGGTTGCAAGCCCGGGCACAGAGCTCATGGCAATCTCGTCACAGTCGAATACCCCCCTGGAACATCTCATTGGAGAACTAGTACTGCGTCTTCTGGTTCCCGGATGGGCCAAGTTTGACTCAGTGTGCGCAGCCACCAATGGGATTTGCGAACGCTACGAAATTACAAAGTCCGCACGCGTTCTCGCAAGTTCAACCGAGGACCAACCGTCGACGTATCCCCTTGCTGCGTCCTAGCGCTTCTTTGTCGCAGGTTTCCGCAGCAAGTGCGCCTGCTCAAATTCCTCAGCCAGCGCTCGCGTCGCCAGATTTTCCCGGATATGCGCCATCCGCTGCTCCACTTTCCACAACGCATCTTCAAGATTCTTCTTGTTAGTGATCGCAACGTCGCGCCACATCGAGTACGGACTTGCCGAAATCCGCGTCATCTCCCGCAGTGCCCGCCCTCCCGCTGGTAGCAGCGGAGCCTCCGCCCCGAATTCCTCCACCAGCGCCGCCGCCAGAGCAGTCGAAATCATCTGCGGAACGTGGCTGATCCACGCACATAGCCGGTCATGCTCTTCGGCCGGCAGCATCGCAATGCGCGCGCCGATCTGATCGATCCATCCCGCAAACTCCGCGAACAATCCTTCATTCAGGCTCTGCCCCGGCAGAGGAGTCAGAAACCACGCCGCGTCCTGGAACAAATCCGCATCCGCATAGTCCACTCCGCTCAATTCTTTCCCCGCCATCGGATGCCCCGCCAGAAACCGCTTCCCCGCATTCTTCCCAAACACCTTCAGCGCTCGCTCGACCACTAGCGCCTTCGTGCTTCCCACGTCAGTCAGCAGAGTCTTCGCCGGAAGCGTCGGCCCCACGCGCTCAATCAGGTCAACTATCGCCAGCACTGGAGCCGCCAGCACCACCACCTGGCTTCCATGTACCGCATCCCCAGGATTCGCGGTGCCCGAGTCGATCGCTCCGAGCATTCGCGCTTTCTCCAGCGTCGCCTCGCGATCGCACCCAACTATCCGTCCTGCAAATTTCTTTTTCCGAAGCGCCAGGCCAAGCGATCCGCCGATTAGGCCGGTCCCAATAATCGTGATTTGCCGAATCGGCATAGAAAAAGAAATTGGTAATTGAGTAATTTTGTAATCGGGTAATTGAAAGCGAATACCCAGCACGGTTAAATTACAAAATTACCCGATTACCAAATTACGAAATCTAGATTTTCCTTCCCACGGCCGGCGCAATCATTCGCAATTCATCCATCAATTTGTCGAACTGCTCGGGAAATAGCGACTGCGCCCCATCCGACCACGCCTTGTTCGGATCGCAATGCACCTCAATCAGCAGCGCATCCGCGCCCGCCGCCACCGATGCCCGCGCCATCGGCGCAACCTTGTCCCGACGGCCTGTCCCATGCGACGGATCGGCCGTCATCGGCAAATGCGACAGCTTGTGGATGATCGGAATCGCCGAAATGTCCATCGTGTTCCGCGTATACGTCTCGAACGTGCGGATCCCGCGCTCGCACAAAATCACGTCGTAATTCCCGCCCGCCATGATGTATTCCGCCGACAACAGTAACTCTTCAAATGTAGCTGCAATCCCCCGCTTCAGCAGCACGGGTTTCCGCACCTTGGCCAGTTCGCGCAGCAGATTAAAGTTCTGCATATTGCGCGCGCCCACCTGCAGAATATCCACATAAGGCAGCATCATCGGAATCTGCGAGATCTCCATCACCTCGCTGATCACCAGCAGATTGAATTTCTCTCCCGCCTCGCGCAACAACTTCAGCGCATCTTCCCCATGCCCCTGAAACGAATACGGAGAGCTCCTCGGCTTAAAAGCCCCGCCCCGCAGCACTTTCGCACCGGCCTTCGCCACGGCTTCCGCCGTGGAGAAGATCTGCTCCCGCGTCTCCACCGAGCACGGCCCCGCCATCACCACAATTTCGTTGCCCCCAATATCGATCCCGTTCGCCAGCTTGACGATCGTCCCCTCGGGACGAAAACTTCGCCCCGCCAGCTTGTACGGCGAACTTATTCGATGGACTTCCTGCACCCCGGGCAACAACTCCAGGATACGGATATCGAAATCGATTCCCGAGCCCACCGCGCCCAGCACGGTCATCCGCGCCCCGGTCGAACGGTGTACCTCAAACCCCATCTTCACCAGGTGCTCGATCACCTGCTGAATCAGCGCCTCATCTGCCCCTTCTTGCATCGCCACAATCATAGGAATCTCTCTTGGTTCAGCTGGGATCGTTTAGCTACGAGCTAAGGGCTGGGAGCTTCCAAGATCGTGGTGCTCACAGCTCGTAGCTCATGGCTCGCTGCTCTCAGTCATTCACCTCGGAATCCAACTCCGTCTCAGCCTCTTTCGCCTCAACCTTCGGCACAATCTCTTCTTTCTGAATATTCCGCATCACATCGATGATGCGCTCATAAATCCTCACCAGATCCCGTCCCGGCAGCGGACCCGGGTTAACTTCCTGCACATTCGTAAATACAATCCGCTCGCGATCCGGCTCATAAATCGGCATCGAAGTATTGCGCTTGAGCCGCCCAATCTCCACCGCAGCCCGTGCCCGCTCGCTCAGCAGCCGTACAAGCTGCCGGTCCAGCTCATCAATTTTCTTACGCCAATCTTCGATGTCCATGAAAAGCAGCTCTCAGCTTTCAGCCATCAGCTATCAGAAAATCCGCCCTGGGTGCCCCATTTCTCGCGCGTCCTTTGCGCGAAAAGCGGGGGATTTTGACTTCGCTACGCGCCCGGCGCACCAAGCCTGGAGTCCTTTGAGGTACGCAGGGATTTCGCATTAGCTGAAGGCTGAGCGCTGACAGCTGAAAGCTCTCGCACAAACTCTCCCACAGCCGCCGCCTCCCGCCCTCGATTCCTCTCAATCGTCTCCACGATCGCACTGCCAACCACAACCGCATCTGCAAACGACCCCACCTCGGCAAATTGCGCCGCTGTTGAAATCCCAAATCCCAACGCGACGGGAAGGTTGGTCACCCGCCGCAGTCGCTTTACCAACTTGCGAGCATCTGCGGCCAGCGACTGCCGCTGCCCGGTCACTCCAGTCCGCGAAACGGCATAAACAAATCCCCGAGAAGCCTCCGCAATCCGCTTCAACCGCTCATCCGGACTAGTCGGCGCCGTCAGAAACACCGGAGCCAGATCATTCGCCCGCATCGCCCGCAAATACTCCCCCGCTTCTTCTACCGGAAGATCAGTGACCAGCGCACCATCAATCCCCGCCGCACGCGCCACCATACAAAACTTCTCCATCCCCATTCGCAGTATCGGATTCAAATACGAAAACACAATTAACCCCGTAGACTGCGCATGCTGTCTGATTTCGGCCGCGAGAGTGAGCACCTGCCCCAAACACGTCCCATGCTTCAACGCCCGCTCACTGGCCCGCTGGATCACCGGCCCATCCGCCACGGGATCGCTGAACGGCACTCCCAACTCAATCACATCCGCTCCAGCCTCAATCGCCGCCAACACAATCTCCCGCGTAGTCGCGAGATCCGGATCCCCGCAAGTAACATAAGCCACCAGCGCCGGCTTCTTATGAAAAGTTAAAGGCATGAACAAACCAACTCTCAGATTTCCTTCGTGACCTAGTGTCCTTTTTGGTTAGTGATTTTTCTGGGTCCTCAATCGAGCTTCAGGTTTTCCCGCATAATCCCAATATCCTTATCCCCGCGCCCCGAAACATTCACAATCACCACATCCGACTTCTTCATGCGAGGGGCACGTTTCACGACTTCCGCCACCGCATGAGCCGACTCCAACGCCGGAATAATCCCCTCCGTCCGCGCCAACAACGTAGTGGCCTCCAGCGCCTCCGCATCCGAAGCCGGAACGTACTCCGCCCGTCCACAATCCCGCAAGGCCGCATGCTCCGGCCCGATCGACGGATAGTCCAGCCCCGCCGACACCGAATGCGTCAAAGCAATCTGCCCACCCGAATCCTGCAGCACATAAGAATAGGTCCCCTGCAAAACTCCCGGAGATCCTCCTCGAAACCGCGCCGCATGATCACCGAGCTTCTCGCTTCGTCCTCCAGCCTCCACGCCGATCAGCCGAACTTTCTTGTCGTTGATAAAGTCGTAGAAGACTCCAATGGAATTCGATCCTCCACCGACGCAAGCGATAATCGCTGCCGGCAACTTCCCCTCCGCTTTCAGAATCTGCGCGCGCGCCTCGCGCCCAATGACCCGATGAAAATCCCGCACCATCGTCGGATATGGATGCGCCCCCAGCACACTTCCCAACAAATAATGTGTAGTCCGGACATTCGTAACCCAGTCGCGCATCGCCTCGTTGATCGCATCCTTCAAAGTCCGCGACCCCGAATCCACGCCGCGCACTTCCGCCCCCAGCAACCGCATGCGGAACACATTCAACTCCTGCCGCCGCATGTCCTCAGTGCCCATGTACACCACGCACGCAAATCCCAGCAGCGCACACACAGTAGCGGTTGCAACTCCATGCTGCCCAGCCCCGGTCTCGGCGATCACGCGATGCTTCCCCATCCGCTCGACCAGCAACCCCTGCCCCAGGCAGTTGTTGATCTTGTGAGCCCCGGTGTGCAGCAAATCCTCTCGCTTCAAATAAATCTTCGCGCCACCCAACTTTGCGGTAAGCCGCCGCGCAAAAAACAAAGGCGTCGGACGCCCCGCATAAGTCCGCAACAACTCCTCCAACCGCGTTTGAAACTTCGGGTCGCGCTTGGCCCGCGCATACTCGCGCTCCAACTCTTCCAGAGCCGCCATGAGCGTCTCGGGCACATACCGTCCCCCGTAAGCCCCAAACCGCCCCGGCGCATTGTTAGCGCCGCGCGAATGTGGGTGCCCCATCCTTGCCGCGTTCTTTGCGGCAAGGGTGGGGATCGTGACCTTCGTTCCCGAAACCTGGGTGCCCCACTTCTCGCTTCCTTTGCGAGAAGTGGGGATTTTGACTTTATTCGTCCGCGCAGCTGTAGCCATTTCTAACCAACCTTCCGATCCATCTCCCGTACAGCCTTCACAAAAGCCCGCACCTTCTCCGGATCCTTCTTCCCCTTCCGAGCCTCCACGCCCGAAACCACATCCACTCCCCAAGGCTGCAGGGTTTCGATCGCATTGATGACATTCTGTGGCGTCAGTCCGCCAGCCACAATGATTTTGATTTTCGCCGTCTCGCCTAGCGCTCTCAGGTATTCCTGATTCTTGCTCCAATCAAACGTGACGCCGGTTCCTCCGGGCCTGTCTCCCGTACCCGAGTCAAGCAAAATGGCATGGACAACGCTCCCCGGCAAACTCCCTGTAATGATGCCCCCAGGCACCAGGCGCTCACTTGGCATCGCGACAATCACTCTGAAGTTGTCCAGTGGAAGTTCCGCGGACAATTCTCCGCTGAGCGCTGGCGAACCGTTCCCTGCAGAACCCGCCGCCGTTCGAGGCTCACCGTATATCTGCACCGCAGTCAGCGCAGCCTCAGCGGCAACGGCGCGAATTCGTTCGCCCGAATCGTCCACGAACACTCCCACTTTCTCTACGTCCGCCGGCAACTTCTCCACAATCTCTCGCGCCGTTTCGGCACTCACGCACCGCGGACTTTTCTCATAAAACACGAATCCCACCGCGTCCGCCCCAGCCTCCACCGCCAGGAGCGCGTCCTCCAGATTCGTAGTGCCGCAAATTTTCACCCAAGTCATGATCGATTTGTCATCCCGAGCGCAGCGAAGGGCCAATGCAACTTGCCGCCATCTCGAATGCGCGCGCAGGTGCGCTAGCTCATTACCCGGCACTCAGTACTCGGTACTCGCATCAACTCCCGCAGCGCCGCGCCCGGACGCTTCGCCCGCATGAGCGACTCGCCCACCAGGAACCCGTGATACCCCGCCGCCCGCAGTCGCGCCACATCCTGAGCAAAATGAATGCCGCTCTCCGCCACCCGCACCACGCCCGCCGGAATCTTCTCTGCCACACGAAGCGCTCTATCCAGATCCACCTGAAACGTCCGCAGATCGCGCGAATTCACTCCGATCAAATCGCAGCCCGCAGCCAGTGCCCGTTCCAATTCCTCTTCATCGTGCACTTCGCAAAGCACGTCCAATCCCCGCGCCCGCGCGCTACGCGACAGCGCGACCAGGTCCGCTTGCGACAGTGCCGCCACAATCAGCAACACTGCGTCCGCCGAATTCGCTCTCGCCTCAAATAACTGAAACTCATCCACGATAAAATCTTTGCGCAAGCAGGGAATCGCCACCGCCGCCGAAGCTTCCCGCAAATTCCCTAGCGACCCCTGAAAGAACTCCTCGTCGGTCAGCACCGACAGCGCCGTGGATCCAGCCCCCTCCAACTCTCGAGCCAACTCCGCCGGACGAAAATCCTCCCGAATCAGCCCCTTCGACGGCGACGCCTTCTTCAACTCCGCAATCACCGCAATGCCGTCGCGACTGTTCTCCGCCAGCGCCCGCCGGAACCCGCGCGGCACATGCGCTTCCGCCCGCCGCTCCATCTCGCGCAAGTCCGCCCCGCGCTTGGCTTCCACCACCCGCGCCCAAGTAGCCGCAACAATCCTGTCAAGAATCGCAGCCATAAAGAATCTGTTGATTATAAGGGACTGTAACGAGTACTCAGAGGATCGTCGAAGATTTTGACTTTGTAACGTCAGGTGAACCAACTCTGCGGGTGCCCCATTTTTGCCGCGTTCTTTGCGGCAAAAATGGGGATTCTGACTTCGGTCCTCAGCCTTCCGCCGCCGCAGCAAACCCCTCCGGCAGCAACACCAACACGCGCAGATCCAGCACCGCATGCACCACGATCGGAACCAGCAAACTCCCCGTCACCAGAAATATCCCGCAAAATACAAACCCAATCACCGCCGTCTGCACCGCCCCACCCACGCCCTGATACAAATGCCCAATCCCGAAGATCACCGACGACGCCACCAGCGCCCACGGCAGGCTCAAATGAAATGGCAAAGTGTGAAAATAGTGCAGCAGAAATCCCCGATAAACGACTTCCTCACAAATCCCCGCCGTGAGGCACACCGCCCACCACCACCGCCGTTCCTCGCCGGTCGAGGGCACTAGAAACGCCAATTTCTTCGCCGCCTTCCCGGCCTTCACCCGAATCTTTTCGCTCCAAAGCGCCAGGACCGCGGGCACAAAAATCGCGATCAGCATTCCGGCCGCGATGCCCATCAGAACCATCGCCCCGCGCGACCCTCGATCCAGCCACGCAATCTCGCCCGGCACTGTTTGAATGGCGTACACCGTCGCGATTCCAACGGTAACTACCGCCACAATCGCGCAAGCCCACGACGCCGCCACGATCTTCCAGTAGAACCGGACCTTCTTCCGCGGCTCCGTACTCGCCTTCAACCGTGGAATCTCATACCAATCCCACAAAGGTGTCACCACAATCAGGAAGAACACGAGAACATGCTGCGCCAACATTCCGATGCTCATCAAGAGCCTCCCAGGAACAAATGTAAATGTGAATTTACATTTGCATTTAGGCGTAGTCAAGCATATTCTCGTAGATCTGCATGCCCAAGCATCCGACGCTCGCTCCCCAGCAGGCCCGCAGCCGCGAGTCCCTGAAGCGTCTCCTGCAGGCCGCGGCTGCGGTCCTGGAAGAAAAGGGACTGGAAGGCGCCACCATCCCCCATATCGCTCAACGCGCAGGCCTATCCCCCGCCGCGGTTTACCGTCGCTTTCGCGACAAAGATGCGCTCTTACGGACCTTGGTGCTCGACACTCTTAGGGGAACGGACAAGCGCTCCGAGGAAAAGCTTACCGACGATCTCGCCCAGCAATATTCGCTGCCCGAATTCACCAGGACGCTGGTGGCAACCACGGTGCAGAGCTATCGCAAGCATGCCGGACTGATGCGGGCCCTCACCCAGTTCACGCGTTCCCATCCGAGCGCGGCATTCAGACGGCAGGCGGATGAGATCGAAATCCGGAATTTTCGCCGCATCGCCGATTTTCTCCTGCGAAAGCGCGCTGAAATCGATCATCCCGACCCCGGCCGTGCCGTTCCCTTTGCTCTGATGCTCGTGGCCCTGGCTCTGCGCGAGATGGTGATTCTCGACGTGCTGTCGGAAGCATGGTCCCCGTTGATGCCAAAAAATGACGACCAACTGGTCGAGGAATTGACACGAGCGCTCCTGAACTACTTAGGCCGTAGTGCGGTGCTGGGTCCACACGAACCGGATCCTTCCCGCATTGGCAAGAAGAATTTATAGAAGGGTGGGGATTTTTACCTCTGCCAAAACTCATTCCCCAGCGGTCAAAATCCTAATCTCACTTGCAGATTTCCCCAATCTCTTTATAAGGCTTCTCCGTCACCGCCGGAAACTTGATCTTCTTCGCTTCCATCCACAGTTCCAGCAGGGTCCCTCCGTACTTCGACCCCGCATCCGGATCACCCTCGTACGCCGGATCACTCTCCGCCTCCTCCAGCGTCACCAGCTTGAATCCCTTCTTCTCCAGCAGATCAAACATACCCGGCAAGATCGTGCTACTGAATGCTCCGAGGTGCAACAGCAGTACATGATTGATGTCATGTCCGTACACTGTCGTCCCCAGACTCCGTCCCAAATCCAGGTACTCCGACGCAGTACTCAAATAGCTCGACCGCAGCCAAGCCATCGACGTCGCATCGTTCTTCGTCACGCACCGAGCGTAGGCCGTGTTCCACAAATAGTCTTCCCAGTCCAGAGTCACCTGAGCCACCTTGTATTGATGCGCCTGCAGGTAAGCCCGCACCGCCCGCCGCTTCTCCACTGTGTCGCCCTCGCGCAAATACGGATAGCGCAGCCAGTGCCAGTTCCCACCCTTCGCCGCCACCAATTCGAGCGCCGGCTCATTCTGTTCAATCTCCCGCTCAAACCCCTCCGCCGGATTCTCATTCAAATCCATGTGCGAATACGTGTGATTCCCCACCGGCTCACTCGCCGCCCACAACTTCAACGCCTCCGCCGCATCCAGATTCCCCTCCAGCTTCTTGGCATTGACGAAGCCATACGCCGGAGGCACATGCCGTGCCTTCAACACAGCGAGCGTCTCCCGCGTAATGTCCACGCGCGAAACTCCAGCCGGAAGCTCTCCGTTCAGCGGCAAATCATCAAAGGTAATCGCCACCTTCTGGGCACTGCCGAAGCTGCCAAAACAAAAGACAAGAGTGAGAAGAAATAAGCGCCGAAGCAAATTCATATCGAGAGTGTACAAGAGAAGATTTTGGGCACCCCATTTCTCGCGCGCCCTTAGCGCGAGAAAGCCTCCCCTGATCGAAGCCCAAGGGTCGAGATTCTGACTTTGAAACCTTGAAACTTTGAAACCTGAACCCCTACTCCATCCCCAGCGAAACCTTAACCGACCTCCCATACTCCCGCGCTTTCTCCAGCACCCGCGGCTCAACGATCGTCAGCAGTTTCCGATCCCGCATCACCACCCGCCCGCCGATCACAACCGTCTCCACGTCGCTCCCCTTCAGCGAATAAGCGATCTGCGCATACACGTCATACATCGGCACCGCATTCGGCTCATCCAGGCTGATCATCACCACATCCGCTTTCTTCCCCACTTCCAGCGATCCAATCTCCTTCTCCATATGCAAAGCCCGCGCTCCGTCAATCGTCGCCATCTCCACCACAGCCTTCGCATTCAATGCCAGCGGATCCATCTTCGAAATCTTCGCCAGCTTCGCCGCCAGGTCGATCTCCTCCATCAAATCCATATCGTTATTACTGCCCGCCGGACCATCCGTCCCCAACCCCACCGCCACTCCCGCCGCCCGCATCTCCACCACCGGGGACACTCCGCTCGCGATCATCATGTTGCTCGACGGATTATGCGTGCACCCCACCCCCCGCTCCGCCAGCAACTTCCGGTCCGCCGCATCCACAAAAATGCAGTGCGCCGCCACCACATCCGGCCCCAGCACTCCAATCGATTCCAGATACTTCACCGGAGACATCCCGTTATTCTTCAGGCTGTCCTCCCACTCCTTCTTCATCTCTGAGACGTGAATCAAAATCGGCGCGTGATATTTCCGAGCCAGCGCTGCCGAATCCTGCAGTGTCTTCTTCGAGCACGTATAAATCGAATGCGGAGCCGGAGCCGCATGGATCAGCGCATCTCCCTGCCACCGCTTCAGAAATTTCTCCGTATAAGCCAGCATCTCCGCTTCCGTCTTGTTATCCGGCGCCGGAAAGTCGATGAACGTCTCGCCCAGCACCCCGCGCATCCCCGCCGCCTTCGTCTCCTCCGCCACCGCGTCCTCGAAGTAATACATATCGGCGAACGTAGTCACGCCCGAACGTATCTGCTCCGCCGCCGCCAAACGCGTCCCCCACCGCACAAACTCTTCATTCACATTCTTCGCTTCCGCCGGAAAAATGTATTTGTAAAGCCAGTCATTCAAAGTCACATCATCGTGCAGCCCGCGAAACAAAGTCATCGGAACATGCGTATGCCCGTTGATAAACCCAGGCAAAACCAGTCGCCCCCGCGCATCGATCGTCTGAGCCCCCTTGAAAAGCTTCTCCACCTCAGCCCGCGGCCCAACGCCAACAATCGAATCTCCACGAACCGCCACACTCCCGTCCTGATAAATCGTCCGAGCCCCGTCCATCGACACCACAATCCCGCCGCTGATGATCAGATCAACATCTTGCTTCGCCTGCCCCAACAGCGCCACGCTCATTGCGATCACTGCTGCCACTACGGCAAGCGCGTTCCGTAACATTTTCATTTTCCTATCCACCCAAGAAAAGATTCCGATCAACTTCAATCCCAACCTCTGTCATCCTGAGCGAGGATTTTGCTTCGCGACAGCGAAGCAAAACCGCAGTCGAAGGATCCCTACCCTTACCAGGCGCACCAACCCTGCGGAAGGTTCAATGCCCAAATCTCAAGCTGGGATCCGGGGCCGCCACTCTCTTCAAATAAAACTTAAAGAAATCCTCCGCATTCGAATCCAGGCAAACCTGAGCATTCACCGCGCCCGGCTCCTCCCGCGTAAACCCCTTCTCATCCACTCGAAGATGCAATCCCGTCACCGGGCACAACTCCGGGTTCAACACAAACGCCAGTGTCATCGGATCAAACAACGTCGGCGTCTCCTGCCCCCACAAGTGATACAGCACCGCGAGCGCATCCGTAACCGCCGTCCCCTGACTAAACAAAAACGCCCGCTTCACCTCATCCAACTTCAACTGCGTAGAATCCAGCGGCATGACATACAAAGGCACGCCAGCCGCAAACAGTTTCTGCGCCGAAGCCACATCATTCAAAATATTCCATTCGGGCATCGGAGGCACCGGCGCCGTATACCCCAAATCTCCATACCCACGCCGCACCGAGCCGCCCATCAACACCACGCGCTTCAACTTCCGGAATGTAGCCGCATCCTTGTCGATCGCCGACCCCACATTCATCAAGGGACCAATCGCGATCAAAGTAATCTCCCCCGGATATTTCCGAATCTGCTCCAGCAAAAACTCCGCCGCATCGCCGTGCGAAAGTTTCACAACAGGCGCGTCACCATACTTCCGCTGCGACATGGGATTCTTCGTCGCGCTAGCCTTCCCCGCCAGCACGGGGATCTCCCGCCGCCCCACCTCGCCCAGAAATCTGTCGGTGATTCGCGCCCGGCTCTCCGTATCGCCGAAAGTAGTAGTCACCCCCAGAATCTGCAGCTCTGGACTCTTCACCGCCAATGCCAAAGCAAACGCATCATCCACGTCGTCCCCAATATCGGTATCAATAATGACCTTCTCCATGGCAGACCCAGACGACGCCTGTCCCCACGCAAACACAGAAAACGCAAACGCGAACGCAAAACACAAAGCACTGAACGCCGCTTTAAAGACGAACCCACCGCGAATCATCACGCGCCTCCGCAAACTCCATAAACCAATTCCAACCGAGCCGATTACCATATCCGAAATTCCCCATTCCGTGTTGCCTTCCTTCGTGAACCTTCGTGTCCTTCGTGGTTGACGCCTTTGGGGTCGCTTCCTTTGCGAAGGGTGGGGATTTCGACTTCCGTATTCGCCACAGAGATCCCCCGACTCCGTGTCCCGCCGCCCACAACGTGTCCCACCCCCCACGTCACAAGCCAGCTGGCTAACTGCTAACTCCCGCCAAATCAACACTGCGCCTCCTGGCCCACCCCGTGCATTCCCTGATAGCGCCGCTAGTCGGCAGGAGGCAACCACATGACCCGCATCAACGCAATTCGCAACACCGCAGCAAACAATTCAGTAGCCTGGGGCAAAGAAGTTTGGACCAAAGAGACTTGGACCAAGAACACCGGCGCGCTCGTCTTCGCCGGCGTGCTCATCCTCTGCTCCACAACCGTCGGCTGTTCCAGCGACAAACCCAAACCAGTCAACTCGACCCCTCAGATCCCCGCAACGCAGGCCCACACACCGGCCGTGCCCGCACCTGTCATGCAGGCCGAGAGCAAGCCAGCGCCGAAGAAGGTTGTCCACAAGAAACCCGCGACCGTGAACTACACGGACAAGACCACCGGCCTGACTTTCGAATATCCACGCCGCTATGCGATCGAGACCGGCAACGCTGCCACCGAACTTCTGTTGTCCAGCCCCGTCCCGATGAACTTCGTGCAGTCCGGCGGAATCGCGCTCGCCGCCGTCGAGCTTCCCGAGACCAGCTTCGCCAACACCGACTTCTCGTCAGCATTCTTCGACGTGAGCGTCAACAAAACGCTCTCCGCCGATCAATGCAACCAGTTCGCGCTGCCGCAGCCCAAGGTCGCGACCCCGGTTCAGTCCGCCGACTCCGTATCGACATCGACCGCGTCCGCCACGGCAACGACCGCGCCGTCAACTTCCTCACCGTCCGCGGAAGCAAAGCCCGCGACCGAGCAAGCCGCCACAGCGCAGCCCACAGCCACCGCTGATCAGAGCACGGCGAAGTCAACGACCGAAGCCACGTCCACCCAGCAGCCCGAGCTTCCAGGCTCCAAGCTCTTCATCGGAGACCTCGAGCTTCGCGCCACCGAAGCCGTTTCCGGAGAGGGAACTCGCCAGTCCGACTCCAAGTACTTCCACGTCTACCAGAACGGAGCCTGCTACGAGTTCGCTCTGAACGTCACCACGGTTGCCTCGGAAGACGGCGTCATCAAGCACGTCGACCGCGACAAAGTCTTCAGCCGCCTGGAACAGATTCTCTCCACGGTGAAGATCAGTCCGGTAGCAGCCCCCGAAGTAGCGGCCGAAACGCCCACCACGCCGGCCCCCACGGAAACCCCGGCACAGTAGGGGAAGCTGGTCCGGGTGCCCCACTTCTCGCTTCCTTTGCGAGAAGTGGGGATTTCCTTAACTCTCTCAAAGGAACGCCGATCAAGCCGGAGATCCCGCCATGCCAATCGAAGCTCTCACCCCGCACCTAAGGAGTGGCCTACTAGTAACCTCGCTTAAAGCCCTGACCCGGTCCATACTCTTCTCCATGGGTTTAGATCACGTTCTGATCGACTTTCTGGCCAACGCCGCTGTCGGAGCCGGCACCGTACTATTACTGATTTTCGCCGTCGGCCTCGGAATCCCGCGCCGCGCCCCAGTCACAATCCGCCGCACGACCCGGTAACACGAATCGGTCCCGTCGGATAACGCGTTCCGGTTTCCTTCGTGAACCTTCGTGAACCTTCGTGCCCTTCGTGGTTATAGGTTTTGATTTTGACTTCACCCTGTCATTTCCCCCATTGTCATTTCCCCCATTTGACGCCCTTCCACCCCGCATGAGATAGTGTCCCGCTCTACCGCATACATACTAATTTTGGAGTCCACCGCCCGAGATGACCCCGCTCATTCCCAGGGACAATAGTTTCTTCGACATGTTCACCGAGATGTCCGAAAATTTGATCGCCGGCGCTCGCACCATGGTCGAACTCTTCACCGACTACACCAACCTCGACGCCAAGGTCGCCGAGCTCCGCCGCATCGAGCGCTCCGGCGATGAAATGACCCACGCCGTCCTCACCAAGCTCAACCAGACCTTCATTACCCCCTTCGACCGCGAAGACATTCACCAGCTAGCATCGTCCCTCGACGACGTCCTCGACTTCCTCAACGCCTCCGGCGCCCGCATTCTCATGTATCGCATCACCAATCCGCCGCCCGTCGCCCTGGACCTCGCGAGAATCATCCTCCTGCAAAGCCAGGAACTCAAAAAAGCTCTCGCCATCGTCCGCAAGAATGGCGATATCCTCACGCACTGCGTGGAAATCAACCGCCTCGAGAACGAAGCTGACGTCATTTCCCGCGCCGCCATCGGACAGCTCTTCGATCAGGAAAAAGATCCCATCACTCTCATCAAGACCAAGGAACTCATCGAGTTCCTCGAACTCGCAA
This sequence comes from Candidatus Sulfotelmatobacter sp., assembly GCA_035695545.1. Classification (GTDB taxonomy): domain Bacteria; phylum Acidobacteriota; class Terriglobia; order Terriglobales; family Acidobacteriaceae; genus Sulfotelmatobacter. Next base: position 49,554 of record DASRRV010000371.1, read on the forward strand.
CCGACAAAGCTGAAGACGTAGCTAACGTACTCGAAACCGTGGTTCTGAAAAACTCATAGCCGTGAACCATTCATAGTTCTATAGAACGATCTAAAGAACGATCCGAAGAACGTTTTCCAAGACACGTGACGAACTCATAAATCGCGCACCGTCGCCGACAGGCAAATATTCGTGAAACCCGAACTCCTCCTGCTCATCCTCACAGTTCTCACCGCGCTAGTCTTCGACTTTCTCAACGGATTCCACGACGCCGCTAACAGCATCGCCACCGTCGTTTCCACCCGCGTCCTCTCTCCCAAGCTGGCCGTAATCTGGGCGGCTTTCTTCAACTTCGTCGCCGCTTTCCTGCTCGGCACCGCTGTCGCCAAAACCATCGGCAGCGGCATGATTCACATCGAATCCGTAACGCAATACGTAGTCATCGCCGGCCTGCTCGGCGCCATCGTCTGGGATCTCCTCACCTGGTGGTGGGGCCTTCCCACCTCCTCCTCGCACGCGCTCATCGGAGGCATGGCCGGAGCCGCCATCATGCGCGCCGGATGGCGCGTCATCATCACCGCCGGTTGGTACAAGACTCTGATCTTCATCGTGGTCGCGCCGGTCATGGGCCTGGTCCTTGCCCTCACCTTCATGGTGGCCGTCTCCTGGATCCTCCGCCACAAACCTCCACGCCGCATCGATGCCTGGTTCCGCAAGCTGCAGCTTCTCTCCGCCGCTGCTTACAGTCTCGGCCACGGTGGCAACGACGCGCAGAAAACCATGGGAATCGTCGCCAGCGCTCTCTACGGCGCAAAAATTCTCACCGCCTCCGAGCTCGCCCACGATTGGGGACGCTATCACTGGCCCATCATCCTCGCCGCCCACACCGCCATCGCGCTCGGCACCTACTTCGGAGGATGGCGCATCGTCCACACCATGGGCGCCCGCATCACCAAGCTCAAGCCTATCGGCGGATTCTGCGCAGAAACTGCCGGAGCCATCACACTGTTCGCAACCGCTCTTGCCGGAATCCCCGTCAGCACCACCCACACCATCACCGGGGCCATCGTCGGCGTCGGCGCCACGCACCGCCTCTCCGCCGTCCGCTGGGGAGTCGCCACCAGAATCGTCTGGGCCTGGATCTTCACCATCCCAGCCGCCGCTGTCGTGTCCGCCGCAGCCTTCGCCATAATCCGCCTGATCCACCCCGCCGCATAGAAAAAAAGAAGAAGAAAAGAGAAGTGTGGAGGGGGCACTCCCGCCCGCTGCTTTTGATCTTGATGTTGATGTTGACTTCTGCCCCAAGCCCTCCGAATCCCGGGTGCCCCATTTTTGCCGCGTCCTCTGCGGCAAAAGTGGGAACCGGAAATCTCCGCACTCCGCCTCCGCCACGAACTCACCGTCCAATAAAGCCCCCACTCGTGACCCCGATCCCTGCCACTGCATCACCCGCCCGCTATCCTCCCCGCATGATCCCCACGTCTCGCAGAGCTTTCCTTCAGACCTCAATGCTAGCCGGAACGACCATCGTCAGCGTGCCCCATTTCGCACGCGCCCTGAGCGCGGGAAAGCCCGCCCCACGTTCCCCGAAGGGCGGGGAAGTCGCTCCCAAGCCCAACTTTCCCGTGACGGACTACCACGTCCACCTAAGCCCCACGCTCTCCATCGACCAAGCCCTCCAACTCGGCAAAGAGCGCGGAGTCCAGATCGGCATCGTCGAGCACCCCGGCCCCAGCTACCCCATCAACACCGACGCCGACCTCAAGCAGCACATCGACAACCTCCGCAAATACCCTGTCCGCATCGGACTGCAACCCGTCTACGCCGGCTGGTCGAAAGCCTTCTCGAAGCCACTCCTCGACCAACACGACTACGTCCTCATGGACGCTCTAACCCTGCCCAACCCCGACGGCACCTGGCTCGCCATCTGGCAAATCGACACCCATGTCGACGACGAAGAAGAATTCATGCAGCGATACATGAAGTTCATCGAGCAAGTCATGACCACGGAACCAATCGACATCTTCGCCTGGCCCACATTCCTTCCCGTCCCAATCGCCCGCCACTACACCCAACTCTGGACGAAGCCCCGCGTCGACCGCATCCTGGAACTAGCCAAGCAGAAAAAGCTCGCCATAGAAATCAGCGAAGTAGCCCACGTCCCCGACGAAACTTTCATAAGCGCAGCAAAGAAGGCAGGCCTGAAATTCACCTTCGGCACCGACTCCAGAAACCAAAACGCCACCCACTTCTATTACGCCTACCAAGTAGCCCACAAATGCGGCCTAACCGAAGCAGATATGTTGGTACCAAAGAAGACCTAAGAATCGGGAAGGGAAGATTGGAACTACGAATAATCGGGTGGTGCAGGTGGCCCAGCCTTTGCTCTCGTGCGAGCCGACCAATGAACTGGGTGCCCCACTCTTCGCGTTTTCTGCGAAGGGTGGGCACGATGCAGCCCGCAGTGCCGGTTTTGATTCCGCCAGATCCCATGGTACAAGCAGTGTCGTACCCGCCCTTGCAAAGGGCGCAAGAGCAGGTGCCACCCACGCCCCGTAACCGGAAGGAAACTCAACACTGAAAGGGCCGGCCCACCGACCTAATCGCGACAGCCTTTCGCAGTACAATCCCTCCCAACATGCCGCCCGCCACCATCAAAATTCGCCCCGCCGCCCCCTCCGACGCCGACGCCATCGCCGCCTGCCTGCTCGAAGCCTTCGCACCGTATCGATCCACCTACACTCCCGGAGCCTTCGCCGACACAGTGCCGACCTCCGCTCAAGTACAGCTTCGCCTTCAGCAAATGCGCGTGCTGGTAGCCATCGCAGCCGGAAAGATTGTCGGAACCATCTCTGCCACGATCCACGGAGAACAAGGCCATCTCCGCGGCATGGCCGTTCTGCCGGGGTGGCAAAGCAAAGACGGGCGCAGCAAAGACGGGCGCAGCACCGGCACCGCCGCCGCGCTCCTAGCCGCGATCGAAGCCTGGCTCCGCAGTCGCGGATGCACAGAGGTTTCCCTCGACACCACCGAACCGCTAACCCGCGCGATCGTCTTCTACCAAAAGCACGGCTACCGCCGCGCCGGAAACGTCTCCGACTTCTTCGGCATGCCGTTAATCGAGTACATCAAGCGCCTGTGACGTAGGATCTCGAGGTTCAGAGTCCCAACGACTGCGGTCAATGCCTTTGATCCTGCTCGCGCCCCCTGCTAGACTTGCCGCATGGAAGTTCATTTCCGTCCAGAAACCGAGTCCCGCCTTCAGGAACTTGCCAGCCAAACAGGCCGCGCGCCCACCGACCTCGTCGAGGACGCAATGGCCGGCTATCTGAAAGAGCTCGCCGACACTGGCGAGATGTTGGACAGCCGCTACGATGATCTGAAGAGTAATCGCGTCCAGGCCGTCGACGGGGACGGCGCTTTCGCCGAGCTCCGGCGCAAAAGCGAGAAGCGTCGCGCTCGTTCATGAGCGAGTTCGTTCTCCACCCCGACGCTGTCAAAGACTTGGAAGAAATCTGGGAATACATCGCCGCCGATAGTCTCGACTCAGCTGATCGGGTGCGCGAGGAACTCTATGACGATCCAGTCCCTGGTGCCGTTTCCTTACGTCGGCCACGTCCGGCCCCACCTAGCGTCCCGCCCGCTGCGATTTCAAACTGTGCGTGAATACGTCATCGCCTACGCGCCGGACGAAAAGCCGCTCACTGTAGTTGCCATACTCCACGGCCGTCGCAGTCCACGTGTAATAGCCGGCATCCTCCGCACCAGAACCTAAACTCGCAAGCAAGAAAGCCGCCATCATCCCTTCTTAATCAAAACGTGCGTCGCATTCTCTCCCGCGACCGTCCGCACCGACGTAAATCCCCGCGCGTGCAGATTGATCCCCTGAAACAGATGTTCCCCCTCGCCCAGCAGAACCGGCGACACCGCCAGGTGCATTTCGGCGATATGTCCAGCAAGCAGGTACTGGCGAATCGTGGCAGCCCCGCCGCCGATCCGCACATCCTTCCCTCCGGCCGCCTCCTTCGCCTGCTTCAGCGCTGAGTCCAATCCATCGGTCACGAAGTAAAACGTCGTGCCGCCCTCCATCGCCAGCGGAGCCCGCGCATGATGCGTCAGCACAAACACCGACACATGATACGGAGGATTCACTCCCCACCACCCTTTCCACGCATCATCCTTCCACGGCCCCCGCACCGGACCAAACATATTGCGTCCCAAGATCCACGCCCCGACGTTCTCGAACGACTGCGACGCAAAGCCGTTGTCGACCCCCGTAGTTCCAACGCCTTGTCCGAGCATCTTCTTGAAAACGTCCGTATGAAAGAACCACCCATGAAGCTCCATCCCGCGCACGCCCAGCGGATTCTGCAAATCCTGCCGCGGCCCCGCCCCAAATCCATCCACCGAAATTGAAAATGCAGCAACTCTAACTTTGCCCATTAGCGACCTCTCGCCCATCTAGACCGGCTCTTACCCTTCTGCCCCCAACTCATGTCGGCTACGCCAGAAACTTTCTCAGCGGCGCCCAATAGTGCGAATACCATCCACTGTCAAGATGGTCGAAGTGTCCTTCGGGAAAGCCCGTGTGATCGAGAATGAGTTTGGTTCCCGAACCGTCCGCCTTGAGTTCGATCTTCACCAGAGAATACGTTCCGTCGGCAAACTGCTTCGACAAGCGCCACGCCTGCACGATCCGCTGATTCGGAACCAGTTCCACATTGCGTCCCACGACCAACCCGTCGAACATCGAGAAAGTCCCGCCCGGTTTCGCATCGATCTCCGCGCGCGCCCCGAAAATATCGTGAAATCCTTCGAACTCAACAGCACTTCATAAATGCGCTGCGCCGCAGCCTTGTAATCGATCTCCTGATGCAGCGACGTGCGGCTCTTGTTCGTCTCCGTGCTGGGCAGCAACGCCATCGTCTTGCCGTTGTCCGGTCCCCAAACCGCGCTACCCAAAGCCGGCACGGAACACACAACAAAAATGCCCCCCCACCACCTGCCGTCGCGTGAGCGGACCTAAGTTAGAAGTACTCGAATTCTTCGTCATCCCACCTCCCGGTTTTTCTGCAAGGTGCTTTTTGGGAATGGCGATGAATTATCAACAATCCGAAGGGCGACTTGCAAGAACGACGCCGGAAAAAGCCACGCTCATATCTGAACCTGGGAAGACCTTCGCAGGGACGTTCGGTCCAACGGCACTCGTACTAACCCTTTCCTTCGCGACTTGTATCATCATAGTTTTGTGCGGGAACCATCGAGACCCGCAAGAGAAACGCATCGAACCGGAAGCCAGAACCACAGCTCTATCTACCATCTCTGACGCCACAGTTAGCCCTGACACAAAGCCAGTTAGCCGGCCAAAACCGCTCCACAAGTCCGGCAGTAAGTTGACTAACTCCAGATCCACCGCCCAACTTACCGCAAGCAACGTTCGAGGGCTTGCCGCAGATATGCGCTCCTTCAAGACGGATATTGATTTGAACCGGCCGCCGCTCATAGTTTCTGTTGCCTCTCCGCTCCTCACCGAGCGAAGCCTGCTGGCCGGTCAGCAGTTCGAGAAGAGTGCATTGCTCGAATTCCGTCAGAGGTTTTCCGCAGCGATCTACTAATACGCAAATGCTCCGCCTCGTCGCCGTTGATCTGAATGGAATCGCCGCCGAATTGGAGACCGATGACGCGACGGCTACTCTCTTAATTAGCCCCCGTTCAACTCCGCCGAGGGGGGCTTGCCGGCGTGAGCGAAGCGCGAGGCCGCAACCGAAATCGTGAGCGTCCTCTGAAGGATCTCCAGCTCCCAGATCGCAAAAGGAAAAGGCCATCGAGATTTCTCTCATGGCCGGCACCCCGTTCGATCGGAACAGAGACTTCGACTTCTGAAACCTTGAAACTTTGAAAACCTTGAAACCTCGCCACAAAGGAGCTTCCCGACCGCAAAAGGAAAAGGTCGTCGAGATTTCTCTCAACGGCCTGATTTTTTCTTGCGAAGTCTCTAAGTCTGCGTGCCCGCCTTACGGTTTACCGCTGAAAAGGATAAGCCCCTTCTCATCATAGAGTGTGTTTTCGGCAAGCCTGCGGGAACCCTAGTACAAAAGCGAGGAGTAATTCAGGATTCAAGGATGATGAACGCTAGCTCTGGGTGTACTTCGAAAGAAGGAAATCCATGTCATCTCCGACGCCATAGCCGAAGTCATGG
>DASRRV010000372.1:0-3154 GCA_035695545.1 Candidatus Sulfotelmatobacter sp.
TGGCCGTAGCGCAATCAGGACCGGATCAGCCGTGCCGGGCCCTTCCTCGTAGTACGACTTCAGCTTCGCTCTGAGGCGGCGCGCCTCGACGCGGACAATCGCGTCTATGTTCGGATCATATTCAGACGTACGATCGAAGACTTCGATCGCGATCGAAAACTCCTTGAGGTTGTCGAGACCTCCCTCGATGGTGCGATTCACGATGTGAGTAAGGAATCGGCACAGCCGGGCTGACGAAACGAATGTCGGGCCATTCACGATTCGCGTTAATTGCTCGCGAACCGCTGCGCCAGGAACCGGTTCACCCGGGGAGTTGGCGGGCGACTCTAACGATACCGAATTGGGTGGCATTGGCAGCTCCCTGATTACCCGCGGCTCATTCAGCTTATCTCGGTCGAACTCTGCCGGCTTAGGCGGAGCTTACGGTAGCTTACGGCAATTTGGCCAGCTTGTCAGCGCCGGTGCAAAAATCCCCATAGTGCCGTTTGAAAATTCCCCACCCCCTTGGGCGAGTGGTGTAACCCCAACTCTGAGAACCAGGGGAGGGCGAATACCTGTTCAGGGGGAAAGACGTGGAAGAGATCAGCGAGCTCAAACGAGAAGGGTTGAGCATTCAGGCAATCAGTCAGCTGACCGGTTTCGATCGTAAGACGATCCGGAAGTATCTGTTGAAGTGGGAGGGAAGGCCGGTATACGGACCGAGGTCGGCTCCGGTGAGCAAACTGGAACCATTCAAACCATATCTGCAGGAACGGCTTCAGGCCGGTGTCTGGAATGCGCAAGTGCTGCTGCGCGAACTGCGGCAACGTAGTTACAGCGGCTGCTACACGATCCTGACGGACTGGCTTCGGCCGCAGCGCGAGTCGGCGCGCGTGGTTGCCGTGCGGCGGTTCGAAACGCCACCAGGCAAACAGGCGCAGGTGGATTGGGGACACCTCGGGTCGCTCTTGGGATCGGGAGAAGAGCGCATGCTATGGGGCTTCACGATGACGCTGGGCTACAGCCGCATGATGATGGCGGAAGCCGCCACGGATCAGAAACTGGGGACGCTGTTGCGCATGCACGAAGCGGCTTTTCAACAGTGGGGCAGCGTGCCGGAAGAGATTCTCTATGACCGAATGAAAACTGTTTGGACTGGCACGGACGAACGCGGCGAGATCGTGTGGAACGCTGTGTTTCTGGACTTCGCCCGCTATTGGGGATTCACGCCGCGGCTGTGCCGCCCTTACCGGGCGCAGACGAAAGGCAAAGTGGAATCGGGCGTGAAGTATGTGCGCCGAAACTTTCTGTGCGGTTTGCAGGGCCGCGAGCCGTCCAACTTGGTCGATCTCAACGCGGAGTTACGCCTTTGGGTATCGGAAGTCGCCAACCAACGCGTGCATGGAACGACTCGCGAACAGGTGTTGATTCGCTGGGACGAAGATCAGTTCAGTATGCAGCCGGTGAACGGCCGTCTGCCTTACCCGTACGCCGACGACGAGCAACGCAAGGTAGCGCGAGATGCCTATGTTTCCTGGCAGGGCAGCCGCTATTCGGTTCCCTGGCGCTATGCGGGCAAAGAGGTCTGGGTTCGCGAAGGCCGCGATGTAGAAGTGCGCTGCGGTGCTGAACTCATTGCCAGACACGCGCGAGCGGTAAGACGCCATCAGGTGGTCACTCGAAGCGAGCATCACGAAGGCATCCCGCTCGGCAACAAGCAAACCGGCAAAATGCTCATCCACATTCAACAGAGCGCTCCCGTGGTGGAGCGGCGTTCGCTGGATGCTTATGAGAGTTTAGCGGCGGGAGTTGGGCGATGACGCTGGAACGGCTGCGAACCACGCTGGCCGCATTAAGCCTGACTGCCATTGATGCCCGGCTGGAAGCTCTACTCGAAAGCGCCTCGAAGAAGGAACCGGCCTACGCCGACTTCCTGCTAGAAGTGATGAGCGCGGAAGCCGACGCACGGCGGCAGCGCTATCTCAAGGCCCGGTTGCAACTGGCGCATCTGCCATACGTGAAGACATTCGATCAGTTCGACTTTGCTTTTCAACCCTCCATCGACGAGCGGCAGATTCGCGAGCTGCGCACCCTTCGATTCGTCCACGAAGCATCGAATGTCATTTTGCTGGGGCCGCCCGGCGTGGGCAAGACTCATCTGGCTGTAGCGCTGGCGGAAGCCGCTATTCAATCCGGCCAGGCTGCGTATTTCATGACGGCGCACGACCTGGTCACCGATCTCGGACGCGCGTATAGAGAGGGCCGCCTGGACCGCCGGCTGCGAATCTACCTGGCTCCGAAGGTCTTGATCGTCGATGAGATGGGGTATCTGCCACTGGATGAGTTGGGTGCAACTATTTTCTTCCAACTGGTCAGCGCCCGTTATGAAAGAGGCAGCATCATCCTGACTTCGAACAAAAGCTATGGCGAGTGGGGTTCGATCTTCGGCGACCCGATCATCGCGACCGCGATCCTCGATCGCCTGCTGCATCACTCCACGACGGTGAACATCCGCGGAGAAAGTTATCGGCTCAAAGAGCGACGTAAAGCCGGACTGCTTCCTATGCCGGAAGCGCAGCACGCAGAACCGATTGCTGCCGCTCCGAACAATCGCAGCAAACGTAGCCATTCGGCGTGAGTTTTTGAGGCATGGGCAAATCTATCAATCCGACGGGTATTTTTAAGATCCGGGGCGAAGCTGTTTCCAACTCCGCCCCGAGCCTCATCGTGTTGATGAGTTTGCAGCCAGCTATTCCTTGGCGGGTTGCACTCCTGCATTGCCCGCCTCCGCTTCACCGGCTGGGTTATATGTTCCATCCACCAGCCGGAACTGTAAACCACCACTTCGTCAGGGCTGGGGAATTTTCAACCGGCGGAATGAGGAATTTTCAGCCGGAGTTGACAAGCTACTTGGGCTAGGGTGGAGTCGAGCGACCAAACACACCAATGCAGATGGGCAAACCAGTCACAACGGTCATCTTCGTAAGCACAAAGAGACCAGAACAGACGATCGAAAAGGAGATGGAAGCGCGCGGTCTCTCAGCACTTTGGGTCCCCAGCATCGCTCGTGCTGCTCCTTTGTTCAACTTGGCGCAGGACAGGACGGTCGTCATCACTGAACTCGCCCTGGTAGACGGCAATTGGAGGGACCTGGTGGAACAGGTCAGGTTCTCTG
>DASRRV010000373.1:0-17846 GCA_035695545.1 Candidatus Sulfotelmatobacter sp.
CAGTGCGAAAAAGGGGGCGATTGTGTTGGTCCAACGCGCCGCGGAAAAGGGACCAAGATCATGGCAATTGCCGACCGCCATGGTCTTCCTCTCGCCCTCCGGATTAGCCGCGCTTCGCCCCATGAAAGCCGACTGGTCGAAATCGGCCAAGAAGCCTTCATAAGATCAGACGCTAGGCTCGGAACTGTAACCTCTTCGCGCCGCGGCGCAACCCTCAGCCTTAACCGTGCGCTTTCGCTTCGGTTAGCGGACGTTGGGTACTCGCGTTCGTGGTCGATCAACCTAAACGGCATCAATTATCAACACGCTCTGCGGATCACCTCCGGCCGGACGGGACCGTAGTGCCGTTGACCCCAGCGACATAGAACGCGCTCTGAATCCCGCCGGCGAAAAGAATTATGGGAGCCGGAACCCTTTTGAAAGAACGAAAGAACTGCTATGGCGATTTGTGCTTCGGCGTCTTCGTGTTAAGCATCGAGATAAGACCCTCGGCTGCGGGAGGGACATGCGTCTCGTGAGCAATTACAATATCCTTCGCCGAGATTTTCTCGCCGTAGATTCTCTTGTTTGCGTCGTTGTCAGGTCGGATGGTCGAACCCTCAAGCGAAATGCCTGCAAATAGGCCGCGCGCGCGCGAATAGCTCAATATTTCAGCACGCATGGAGACGTCTGTTTCTGCCGTCGCATTGCGACCGACTGGGCCTGCTGCTACAGACGCATCTGCTCCGAGCTTCACTTTGCTGCTCAAGATTCCATTCGCACCGCGGTCGTTCATCACGAGAAGGACAAAGTCAGTCGCTTGCCCGCCGATCTGAAAGCCGACGCTTCCCCCCTCAAGGGCCATCATTGAGGGCGCGCCCCAGGCGCCGTTGAAATTTTCGCCCCTGCGGCAGGTCATCGCACCGCGGCCATAACTACCGCCTACCACAAATGCGGCCTTGAGGACCGATGGAAACACAACGACACAGTCGGCCTTATCAAGGAGATCTTGAGGAATGTCGTCCGGAATGTTCAGAATCTCTGTTAACACCGTGCCGGCATTCTTCAGACGATCCTCGTCTTTTTCTTTATCGTCTGCCCAACCGGCGATTGCAAACAACACTACGCTCATCATGCACGCGGATATCCTTTTCCTCATGAGGGCCTCCCGGAATGGATATAGTTGCTGTAAGGCATTGAGGCGCTCTACGTTGAAAAGCGTAAACGGAGATAATTTTTCCTGTACATCTGCGTTGGTGTCACGTGTGGCAGAGAGGCTTCCGGGGAAAGCGATTGTCATCGGTGTTCTTTTTGAGCAACGACCCTGAGCTTTTTATGAGATCTCACGGAAGGCGTGACTCCTTGGGAAAACCCAGCCGCATACGTCACCAGTCACCGATCTACCATTTGGACAAAATAGTAACCCTTGCTGTCGGAGACAAAGAGAATCTCGGCACTTGTTCTTCGTTGGAAATCCGGTTGGCCGTCATCTGGGAACAAGTCGCCAGCACCATCCGAGCGAGACACATCTCCTGACGCCGACCGTGCCAGTGTCTTGAAGACTAAGAGCACGGGCAAGTCGCGCGGCTCACCCGTGCAGGGGTTAGGTGAATACTTAACCCGCCAGACCGTTAGGCAGCTCTTTCTGCCGCGATCTTCTGTCCAGTCGAGGTGTGGACATCGAAAGTGCGGATGTTCGGCTCAGCATCGAATAGATGCTTTACTAAATCGTGGATATTCTTGTACTGCTCACGTTGATAGCGCACCGCGTCTTCTTTCGTCTTCCAGAAGCTCAGAGCTAGCACTCGATCAGGCTCTGTCTCCGAATTGAGGATGATCTCATCCACGAACCCACTCTGTTTTTTCAGGATAGGGACAGCTTGTTGATTGATCGCGTTGGATAAGTCTCTGGCTTTGCCTGGTTTGCTGGTCATTTCGACTATGCGTGTAAACATCTCTTTGCTCCTTTCGTCGGTTAGTGAGTGAACGTAACCCGCCGTGGGCGCGGCGACGGAGCAATTTGGTGTATCTAAACCTACCCTACTCTTCGTCGGACTCTTGGTCAATGATTCAGAATTTGCGCAGCCGAGTGCAAGCCGACATTTCTGCGGCCCGCAACATTTGGCTCACTATTAACAGCTGCGGGGCTCAGCAAGGACTATTCAGCTTGCTACTTGGCAGTCCCATCCAGTCTCTTCCGAACGGCTTGGCTTAGGGCTTCGGGCAAGTATGGCTTCTCCAGTAAAGACCGCGCCTGCGTCTATGGTGGAGGTCAATGATACTGATTCTGCTCTGTGACCCGTCGTGAAGACGACTGGAAGACCCGGTTTAATCGAACACATCTGAGAATAAGCCTCCGGTCCCGTGAGTTTGGGCATTTTCGCTAGCTGCAGCTTCGCCAGTTGGCCGGTTTCATTTCTTGAAGCAATACGTCCAACTCAAACTGACGTACGATTTCAAGGGTACTCCCACGAACGCAGAGTGATCGGTCGGGAGCTCGAGCGTTTCGGTCGTTGCCACGTGTTGCCGCTGGCCAGCATGAAGTTAGCTCCCGCGGACATGCGATTTTCTCTAAAGAGAGCTTAGTGTATGCCCTTCAAAGTCTCAGGCGCTGACGGACTGGACACGGAGTCCTTCAATCCCTTCAGGTCTATCTGCAGCTTATTCCATTGCTTTGCTTTACGTTTTGTCGCGTACGGTGCATTCGGTTCCGAATAGAAGTGCAAAAGATCGGCGCGAAGTTTGGGAGTGACGCCTGCAAACCCCTGCTGTGCAAGCCCGTCGAGCAGCTTCGCGCGGACGTTGTCGTTCATAAAGTAGACGCCAGGAGGGGTAATGCCCCCGGTATCTAGATTCAGGTCTGGTATCTCTGGCGCACTCTTGCCCGCCCAAGCCACTAGAACTTTGTAACGGTCTAAGGCAGTATTGAAACTTGCTTCGAACATGTGTTCGGTCTGAGGGGTGGGAGTGCGCAACTGGAGAACCTTCAACGGGCCAAACTTGGGAATCAACCTATAGAGAAATGCCAGAAACCGCTCGAACGTCGTCGGCCTTTGATAGTCCCGACCCCAATTTTTCTCGTAGCTTGCCCGCGAAAGGTTGTATAGAAACTTGCGCTTGGTCATGCTGGGTTCGTCTCTTTGGATTTCACCTTTTTTTAGAGTCCAGGCAATCCGGGTAGCCTTAGGAATCAGTTCACTGACGTCATGCCGGTACGAACCAATGACCTTAGCCTCATCGGACAAGACCGATTTAAGCTCCAGGCCATAGGTTTCGCGAAAAGCCTTCTCCAGTAATGGAACATCGACTTGAAACCCGATGAAATCATGATAGCTGTCGGGAGCGTAGCGCTGCCGCGCGACTTCCAACACGTCGAATCCAAATTCCGTCTTGATATGTGCCAGCGGATCTTCTTCGTACGTCACAAAGTTGCCGTATCTGTCCCGCAACTTCGGATAGAGGATGGGCACTGATGGATTGACGCCCAATCGGTGACCATCATTATCGGCGGCATAATGAGAAAGAGCACCGATCGCGAAAGCATAGCTATTGAGGTCTTGCGAGTCGCGGAGCAAAGCCACAATAAAGTCTCCCGTCCGGCAATAATGGGTCAGGTCACTGAAGAAGTGGCTGCCGTGAGGGTAATAACCCAAGTCCTGAATGATCGCGCCCCCATAAGCGTAGCCATGCGCTGTTTTCAATTCTTCAGGAGTAGCATGTGGGAAACGTTCCAACAGGAGCGAGCGGATACTGACGTCCCAGGCAGCATCAACGATTGCTTCGTGCGTTAGTACCGAGTAGCCCCGTGCCACATTCGGGTATGCTATCGAGAAGGAAAGAACCAAGGAAACGCTAACGGCTGTGAAAGCGAAAGTTTCGTTTTTGAACGGTTTGCCCCAGCGCTTCTGAATTCCCCTCATGTCAAGCAGCCTTTCATTGCCAGGACCGGAAGCTCTTTTACTCCAACAACGATTCTCCCTAGCCTACGCTCGCACCAGAGGAGTGGTCGCACTTAAGATCGTGCAGCGGTTTCCTCCTGCAACACCGACCTGGGCTAGCGAATTGTCATCTTGTGCGCTGGCCTGTTGCGACTGTCGTGCATGGGCGTTGGAAATTCGCACCTGGTGCGCCGCCTTCCAAGCGCGGTGAACTCCACTCGATTGCTGAGTCTGTGGATGGTTAGCTTTGCACTCTCGACCCCGCGCTTTTGGGCCATTCTGACCTGATTCTTTCCCCACCTTTTCCCTTAACTTTTTCCCGGCTTCTCAAGCGCCGCCACTGGCTGCCCTCACCCGTTGATAAAGCAGCTTGGCAACCTGGGCGGCAGTAAGATCATCAGGCACGCGACGGAACCCGCTGCGCTCCATCTTCTGTTGCACGCCGATGGTTTTGAAGAAAAGCGCTTTGCCCTCCATACTTACATTCAGCGCGGCCAATTCCCAATAGCCAGGTTGAACCTCTTCCTGCTTTACGTAAAATTGCCCACCGGCATCCAAATGCCCCAATACTCCGCCGGCAAACTTCACGGGCCGTGTGAGGTGTCCAGAAATCTCGGCCAGCCGCAGTTGTTTTGCATTGACCCACAGTACCCCCTCCGTGGCATGGAAGACGGCGGCTTCGTGAGACGGAGGCCGGAAATGTGGATTTGGCTTGAACGTCATTTGCTGCAAATCTCCACGCTGTTCGCCATAGCCAAACACGAATGCATCCGGCAGCAGCTTCAGCAGGCGCTGGCTTCGCGCTACATCCTGATTTCTTTCTCCTTGCAATTTCGCAAGCCCGGCGGGATTACCTACCAGGCGCTGGAGACCTCGCTCTCGCTCGCGCTGCTGGTCCTCCGCGAGGGGTTTTCCATTCACAGAAATTAGCCGATCCAGATCTCCATCTTTGGTCTCGACTACTTCCCTGACTTCCGATTTTCCCGATTCTTGTGTTTCTAGCCGCAGCATCCAATGACTGTGACCGTTTCGTTCGGCTTGCAACTCATTGTCGATGATCTGCCTTACAAACTCATTCGCCGATGGTCGCTCATTTGCAGTCTGCGAGCTACATATGCAGGCAAACAGTAAAGCAGCTAGTGCGAGGGGTGTAGTCATTCGAACCACAATTATTTGACGAGTAACCCAGTGGTGCAGGTTGTCACCGGACTGAGCGAGTGACCAGTTTTCTCCAAAAAGCCCCGCACTGGTTCGTCGGTACACCGAAACCGGTCGTGTCAGAGGATTGAAGAGCAGGCCAAGGGTCCTCTGCATGCTTTGGCCAGAGGCGAGACCGACCCCAAGCAGTTAGCCCAAACTGGGAGATGAGCGGTTGCGATGCACCGAGGAGCAACTGGTGGATGGGTTGACAGGCCGAGTGCAGACGATGCACCGGGAAATGTTGGCCCTACAACTTGAGCGGCTGCGGTTGATCGATCAGCCAATCGCGCAGCTCAACAGCATGATCGCGCAGGCGATGAAGGCGCATCAAGACGCCGTGATTCGACTGGCGGAAGTGCCTGGTTTGGGAGTGGATTCGGCACAGCAGATCATCGCGGAAGTGGGGGCGGAGGCCAGCCCGTTTCCCGCGGCGGCGGAGTTGACCTCTTGGGTGGGAACCTGTCCTGGGAAAGACGAAAGTGCGGAACGGAACCACAGCCCTGGCTCCGCCAAAGGCAATAAATATCTGCGGCAGGTGCTGAACCAGGCGGCGCACGCTGCCGTCAAGAAGAAAGGCAGTTACCTTCAAGTGGTGTTCCGGCGTCTGCTACCTCGGCTGGGCTTTCAGTCCGCCATCTGGGCCGTCGCCCATCGGCTCTGTCGCCTGGTTTGGAAGATCTTGCATGAGGGAGTTCGATTCATCGAGCAGGGCCGCGAACCTAATCCCCAGGCTAAGAAGCGTCACGCACGGAGGCTGGTGCAAGCACTCCGCAAACTCGGTTACCAGGTCGCAATCACACCCTTAAACTCTGCTACTGCTGAAAACCGACTGCAAATGTAGTGGAGGATTTTCGAGGGAGTGTAACGGCGTTACAACAGCGGACTCGCGGTACTACGCGTATTCTTCTTCAAATCAAAACTACAGGGGAACTGCAATGGCTCCTTCCTTGGCGGTGGAAACACATCGGCGTGAGACTTGAAGGAGCGGTTTCTTCAGGGAGTACGGAACTATCGCAAGTATTAACGTTCACGACATAACAGTGATGTTAGATTTTGGGGCAGTTTGTGCCCCCTCCCTCCTGACTGTACCGAAGACACAACCTTCAAGGAGATGGTTACTGCCGATTCGCTAAGCTTTGTCAGCTCTTCATGTAGCCACATCACCATGCTTGATGAGCCCGAGTATCAGTGCAGTGCCGAGCTATAACAACCTTGAGCTGGATAGGTTCGCAAGGAAATTTGCGTAGGGTACTGGCGCGGCTTGGCCCGGCTTCTCCTTGAAATCACGGTTCCTATTTCCAACACGACCAAATCGTTCGGCGCGATGGGAAAGGCCATGCATAGCAATTGTTTTGAAGAAGAGGGCCTTGCTTCACTGAAGCCTAAGACATCCCGTGTGAACTCCCACAACGTACACTGCAGCTACTTTTCTCTTCTTTGCATTTTCCTTTTTTTCTTCCTTTCCATGGCCGCTTGAGCTGATTTCTTGACCGCCACAAGCCGCAGAACAGCGGCGGCAGCGGTGTACTTTACCGCATCTTTTTCATCGGACATGTGGCCCGTTACTCTATCGAGCACCGAAGGGTCTCCCCGTTTGGCAAGGGCCTCCAGTGCTGCTGTGCGTACCAGCCAGTTCTTGTCACCTGCCGCCTCCACTAGCGCTTTGGTCGCCGCAGAATCGGGATCCTTGGCCAGCACTTTGGCAGCTGCCGCGCGGACCGGAGACGAGTCGTCCTTCCTGATCACCTTAATCGCTTCCCATCCGATACCGGCGAACGGAATGAAGCCAATGCCTTCTTCAAAGCCGAGTTGCGCCATTTTTTTCGGATCCTTGAGAATGGATATCTTTGAAGCGATCAGGCCTTTGCTAGCCTTCCGCCGACCAGTCAGGACTTCGTAGTAGACCTCATAGGCAAAATCGTCATGCATTAGTTCAAGGGAGTGGGCGGCCGCCAAAGCAACGGAGGGATCCTTATCATCCAACGCCTCTCTCAACTTCGGAACGCTGGTCCTCGCTTTCATATCCCCGAGCGCTGCCGCGGCGGCCGACCTGACCTCCGACTTATCGTCATTGAGCGCTTCGCCCGCGATTCTTAGAGCTTTGGCATCGTTGGGCACCAGCCCCAAAACGCGGATCGCCATTGCACGATCGCTCGTTTTGTCTCCAGTGGATGCGGTGCCGAGGATCTGCCACGCCTCCTCCTGCGGAATCCGGGGACCTCCGGGGCTGGCTGCGGGTTGCTGGCCCGTCTTACTTCCCCGCGGCTGTGTCGCAGGTTGTTGCGCCGGCTCACTCGTGGGAAGTGGCAAGCTTGGGTTCATCGGTTGTGGCTGTGCTGGCGCACTGGTTTGCGGCGGCGACGGCGGAGCTGTCGGCTGCTGCCCAAACAACAAGCTCAATGCAATCAGTACAAAGGCAGAGATTCTGGGAGCGGCTGCAGCACGCATGAATGGACCCTCGATTCACCGGATGCGGGCCGGGGACGCGCCGTCCGCGCATTTGGGCAAAGCTTTCTTGATTCGGGCTGGGCTTCTCTCTCAGGCTTCCGCGACTGGCCGTCTGCCGCCCATGGCGTGCGGAATAGGTCGAGGTAGCACTGCCTTGGCTTTTAAGAGAATGGGCAGTTGCTCAGCCACTCCGAGCCGAGGAGTCGACCGATTCACAACCCCCGGTCTTGATTCCTTACTGATAGCGCTTGTGGTACTTACCGTCGACTGCAAAACCTCCATTTTCATCTCGAGTCACGCTGGCTGACCAGCGCTTATTGAACTTGTATTCCCCTTGGATGATTTCGCGTTGCGTCGAGGTCACGTCCGTGGCGAAGGTGAACAGAAAGTCGTTCGTAACTCGTTTTTGCATCGCGATGCGGGCGCCTGGGTCGGAGTTGTTGCCTCCCAATGTGGGATCGATCGACAAACTGGAGAGGCCAGCCAGCTTCTGCACTCCACTGCTCACCTGACTTGCCGCCCCTTGTGCCAGGAGCGAACTCGCGCCAAGGCTGGAGGGTGAAGCGGCAGCTTGTTGGGTGGTTTGTCCACGGGCGACCAGGTTAATGATGTCAGCCGTCGGGAGCTCCGGGTCTGACACATAGCTCGTCTGCATTTTGTCGAGGGGACCCAGAAAAGTCAGGCTCAAGTTGTATTGGCTTATAGTGGTTGTCAGCAGTACGTTGAGCACCGGTTCTGTGCGGTTTGGATTTGAGAACTCGATGATGCCGCGCTCGATTTGATACCGCTTGTTCATCAGGAATATGTCGCCCGCAGTAAACTCCGTTCTGCCAACGATCACAGGAGCTGCTGCGGTTCCGACAACGCGCAGGTTCGCTGTCCCTTGCAGGCTTACTGCACTGCTGGCGAGGTTTAGGTCACGGGCGGTTTGAACGGCGATATCTAGCTTGACCTTTTCGGCCATGCCCTGACTTGGAGCGGATTCCGGACCCGATTGAACTTGTCCAGCCAAGGTTGCGAGGTCGAAATTCTGCGTGAAGCTCAAGCTGTCGATGAGCACTCGGCCGTTCAGAGTGGCCGCCTGGCTCGTGCCGACAAAATTCAAGTCGCCCCCGAGAACCGTGCGTATCGCATCCTGGTAGCGTATGCGAACGCTCTTCGCCTGAAGAGCAACATTCATTTGCAGCTGCGGGCGATATCCAATCACTCCTCGCGCCGAAAGCTGCCCGCCGCCGGCTTCGCCAGCGAGGTGAGAGATGTTTATTTGGTCATTGCTGATTTCTAGGACTCCATTTAAGTTCTGAAGTCCCAGCGGAGCATCAGCGGTCATCATCGAGATGTTCTGTAGCCGGATCTGACCCGCAAGTGCGGGGTGAGCCGTTGCTCCGGTTCCACGGACATCGAACAAGAGTTTCCCGGCACTCTGAACGTCGGGATCGACGAAGCGAAGCAGTTGCATGTCGACTGCTCCGACCGCGGACAGAGTTACCGGCGCCGTGCCCCCTAGAGGAAGCTGACCCTCGAGGCGCAAGCTCGTGTCGGTTCCAGCAATCTCGGTCGGATCCAGTCCGATGACTGAGTTTGAGTAGCGGATGCGGATCGGGTGGGTATTGCCAATCTGCAGGCCCTGATAGTCGGCTTTGAGTGTCGGAATGATCACTTGCGCCTGCATGCGGGTCTTGTCCCCAATCGGACCCTCCGCGGAGGCGTGCACTTCCAAAATACCGTGCGGTCCATTGCCTTTCGCGGGGGCGTAGAGCGCGAGCAAACCCTCGATCGGCATGCCTTTGGTATCGAGCGTGGCTCGCATATACTGTTCGCCGCCGAGATCCACAGTTCCACGAGCCTGAACGAAACTCTGGGCTACTTCGGAATTGAGCGCCAGCTCGGCTCGGCGGTTCGCTACGTTGAGGTCCGCTTTGATACTGGAAATGCTCGCCTCCCGGACCTTAAGTTGCGGGATCTGGAACGTAGCGGTCAGCCGAGGATCGTCCAGGGTGCCACGTCCACGCGCAGTCGCCGTGAGAACGCCGCCTATTCCCAGGTTGCTTTCCTGTACGGGCTGTAGTTGCGCCAGCTTGAGTTCCGGAACTTCGAATTGGATGTCGTAGCCCTTATTTTGCGGGTAGAAGACCAGATTTGCCTTGGCCGACCCAGCAGGCATTACTACATTGAGCGAAGACGTCAGCGCACTTCCTGTTCCCTGGAATTCAATCGAGAATTGCTGCAACTGTTGTCCATACACATTGGCTTGGGCGAGACGCACCGAGCCGTTTCCCACGGGGCTGAGCTGAGATCCGCGCATGGTCAAGTCGATGGAGAGATTGCCTGAAACCGGATAATCAAGCCTCGCGATCTCGAGCAAGGGTTTGATCGCAAGCCCACGTGACATCACCTGCGCGCTCACTCGACTCTCGGGCGAGTAATGCCAGTTCGAGAGCGCGGTGCTGAAAGAGAAATTGATGTATCCCTGCCGGTCGTTCACGAGCGAGCCATTCTGGACCGACACTCCGGACTTGCTGGCTCGTAGTCCCAAGTCCAGGCTGTGCCATTGGGTATTTTCCACCTCGAGATTCCGGCCGTTCAGATTTGCCTGAATCCGAGGATCATTCATACTGCCATCGACGAGCACGTCCAGATCGGCAGCGCCGGAAAGGTCGAGGGAGCCACGAGACGCACTGGTTGTCGATGCCGATGGCCTGGTGGTCTGGAATGCAGCGGCGAGAGAATCTATTTCTCTGAGGTCCGCAGCGTGGGCTTGCAACCGTAGATTGAGTCTCTGACCGGCGCTGCCGCTCATATCGACGCGCGTCCGTGGCGTACGCACAAATGTGTCCGTCAAAGTCGCCATGCCAGACCGGCCGTCGTATTCCAAATGAACAGAGCCATCGAGGGGAATGGGTGCAGAACCGGCGGAAGAACTTGTAAGAGCCGCTTTCAGGACGACGACAGAACGAGCTCTTATGTTTCTTACACTGCCGTTCCAGCCCGCATCAGCGGTAGCATCGATATGTCCGCTAATCGGTGTTTGACTGAGGTTCGCCTGGTGGAATGTGGCCTTCACCGCACCGAGCGAGATCGACTGGACCGACGCATGTAGCTTGGATATGGGGTTCGCGTCAAGATGCTGCACGGTCGCCGCCGCGGTCAGGCGTCCGCCCAGCAACTCCACCCCAAGTCCGCGGGCATCGAGATTTCCGTTGGCGAGTTTGAACTCGCCGCCCAGATTGCGGATCACCGTGCGAAGGTCGGGAGAGTCGAAGGTCAACTCGTGGCTATTCAGGCGCCCATCGAGAACGACAGCACGCAGCATGGGCCCCTCAGCCTCGTACAGATACTGGAGTGATCCGGCCAGCGTAACTTCTCCGGTCGGAACGGAAGGGTTCTTGAGCGCAGCACGGAAGTCCTGGGGATGGAGTGTGACCGTGTAGATCCCCTTGGCAGACGGATGGGAGTAGTCCCTTACATTGCCGTCAAAGCGGATGGTGGAGCTCGCAACCGTGAGCATTAGTGGCTTGAATGTAAACTCGGATGGGGTCGCATTGAAACTGGCTGTCAGGTCATGAGGAAGTGGTTTCATGTCCCCATACTGGAGGTTTCCATTCCGGTAGGAAAGACTGCCGTCGTATTCCTTTCTTAGGAACTCGGATTTGATCTCCAGTTGCAGATCGTGCAACTCAGCATCGAGTGGCGTCTTGATGTCGTTGTAGTAGATTTCACCCCTCTCGATCAGAACGTGCTGTATTCCGAGGTCGAACGGACTGGTAGAAGTACTGCCGTTCGATTTCGGAAGCGAGGGAAGGTTCGTTGTCCCATCCTTTCGTACCATGAGGTTCACCACAGGATGGCGCAGAACGATCTCGTTCAGATCAACTTTCTTGCGTAGCAGGGAGACGATTTTCAGGCGAATTCTGAGCTTGTCTGCCTGGACCAATGGCGAAGCGGATGTCGGCTCACGGCCGCGAATAGTGATTCCGTATGCTTCAGCAGCGAGCGTAGACAGATGGAGGGAGAAAGTTTGGATTCGTACTTGCGCCCCTGTAGCTTCACTGGCCTTTTGCTGGATTTTGGCGAGCATATAGTCGTGGAACGTTTGGCTGCGGAGTAAGCCATAGCCGGCAAGCCCGAGGACTACGACGAGAATTCCAAAAACTATTGCGATCCAACCGAGTTTTCTTTTCCACTGCATAGCAGCACCTAATTGTGGAACTTCAAAATGCCTGTCCGATCGTGATATAGAACTGGGTCGCTTTCACGCCGATTACGGGATTCAAGTTTCGTCCGATATCAAAGCGAATGGGCCCAACCGGCGTGTTGTACCGCAGCCCGACGCCTACCGTATTGGTGTAGTCGTGAATGAAATGGCCGACTCCAATCGGGCCATATACGTTTCCGCCGTCGTAAAAGACGGCTGCGCCCAGTCCCTTTTTGATAGCTAGAGGAAAACGGAACTCCGAGTTGAAGATGAACAGCTGATTGCCGCCAACCGGGACTTGGAGGTTCACGCACGTTGCGGGATCGTTGGGATTGCTGCAAGCGGGCACCGTGCGCTGCGGGCCGGCCCCGTTGATGGGAAAGCCGCGCAGCGTGGTTTCGCCTCCGGAGAAGAACCGCTCGCTGGTGGGCACATCACTGTTCCCGAAAGACTCGGCAAGCCCCAATGTGATCCTGTTTGCCCATACAGTCTTGCCCATCGGCTTGTAGTAGGAACTCTGGCCCAGGAAGCGTGCAAAGTTAGCATTGGAGCCCAGAGCCTTTGGAGTGATTCCCAGATCGAGGGTCTCATAGAAGCCGCGGCTGGCATCGAGGGGCTTGTCCCGAGTGTCTCGAATCCAAGTAGCAGAAAGTGTTGAAAGGCGGAGTCGCTGGTCTTCGGGAAGAACGAGTCCGGGAATCAAGAGATTCGAGAGGTCCGTGCGGCGGAAGCGGTACCGTAGCTGGATTCTCCGAGTTTTATCCTTATTAAGGGGCTTCTCCAATTGCCACGAGGCGTCTGCGAGACGGGCCGCAAATGTGGGATTCTCGGTTGTGCGCTCGATGGAGGCGCTGTAGAGCGAACTCCAGCTTGAGCCTCTGAAATGCGGCTGCGCGAAGGTTGCGAGGGCACGTTGATCGAGTCGAGC
The DNA here is from genome assembly GCA_035695545.1 of Candidatus Sulfotelmatobacter sp. GTDB lineage: Bacteria > Acidobacteriota > Terriglobia > Terriglobales > Acidobacteriaceae > Sulfotelmatobacter. The sequence continues at coordinate 12,689 of DASRRV010000373.1, forward strand.
CAGCAGAAGAGAAACGGAGGCCGTTTCCGCGAGACCGCGAACGTTGTAACGAGTAAATCCGATCGAGCCGCGAGGACTGACGAACGTTTTTTCCGCTGCAGTGAAATTCGGTGCCCCTCCCGTCACGGGTGGTAGCCCTGGGAGGGCAATGGTGCCCGAAGGCAGATTGCCCCCGCGCCTGGCCACTTCAAGCCCGAAACCGTACGTCACCTCCTTGTTGCCCGCCTCATGTACCTTGACCAGCACATCCTCGTTGTTTTGATCCGTGATCGGGCGGCGAGGCTCGACGCTCGCCCAATCAAATATTCCAATGTCGTTCAACTTGCTCTCGCTGTTTAACAGGACGCCCCGGCTCAGGGGCGCTTCCGGAGCAATGTTCGCGGTCTTCGTCATCAGCGAATGACGCGTCTGCTTGTTGCCGAGCAGAAGTACCTCATCGACGTGCACCTGTTGTTTTTCTGTGATGGCGTACGTGACACGTACTCTATGACGGTCGTCCGGTAGGGGTGTTACCTTGGATTCGAATTCCGCGTTGAGAAAGCCTTGGTCCAAATAGACAGCCATGATATGGCTGCGGTCGTCGGCCAGACTCTTCGGAGAGAATGGCTGATCTCGCCTGAGCCGCAAACCGTCTTTGGGCGCGAGTTCCATTCCCGATATGTGAGAATTCCCCTCGATCGTAAGATTGTCGACCACCGTCTGCGCGCCTTCAGTGACGTGAAACGTAATGTAAATCTTCGGCTCTCGATCGACGACATCCGCGTCGACTTTAACGTCCTCATACCCACGATTCTTGTAATATGCAGTAATCCCGCTCACGCTTTGGCGGAGCAATTTGTCACTAAACTTGCCTCGGAAGATCACAAGCCGGCGTGGTTTCACTGCGACTTGCTGAATGAGTTCGCCCTTGTCGACGTGCTGATTGCCACTAAACGCGACCGTCTCGACTTTATGGCTCGAGCCCCGGTTGACGTTGTAGACAAGCTCAACCTGGGAAGTTTGGGTTTCTACATCCGCGGTTACTTTTGCATCAAAGTAGCCTTTGCTCTGGAAAAAATCGATCAGATTTCGCCGACCTTCTTCCACTAAGTCGGGGTCGACGGTGCCCTCGGAAAATATGGGGATCAGCTTTTTCATCTGCCGCCCGCGAAGAAATGGCAGCCAGGCGAGCTTGGCGCCCATGACCCGAACTCTGACGACCGGACCCGGTCGGGCGTCAATGACGATGTCGACATGATTGCTATCCTCGTAATAATGCGACTGGTCCAGGTGCACATTACTGGCAAGATGGTGCTGGTTGGCCAAATCTCGCTTCATGAGTGCCACAGCAGAATCGATTCGCTTCGGGGTATACGATTTACCGGTTTTGAGAGAAGCGCCTGTGGCCGTCGCCCGGAGTGATCGCGTGACCTGCAGCAAGCGATTTGCCTCGGCGGGCTCGGGCCCGCGAACTTCTACCTTTCCTACCTTTGCCCGTTTTCCCAGTGTGATATGGAACACCACATTGGCCAGCATGTGAGTCTCGTCGAACTGCGGGTCAGGCTGAATCTGAGCCTGGAAGTAACCCTCCGACACAAAAAACTGCAGGAGGTTTTCACCCGCTTTCGAAACCGCTTCTTTTTCGTAGGGCGTCTGGTTGGGAATATCAATGACCTGCAAGAGGTGCGTGTAAGAAAACTTCTTGGTTGCCCCGGGGAAGTCGAACACGCCAAAGTAAAGCGCGGGCTGCAACGTGAAGGTTACGTGCAGCCCCCCGGGATCTGGCTTGACGTCGACTTCTACATCGCGGAATCGGCCCGTTCCTCGCAGCGCGGAAATTGTGTTTTCAATCTTGGCGGTGGAGTACGGTTCGTTGGTTTTCTGCTGTACCCACGAACGCAGGGACTCGACCGAAATTTTGGGATTGGCGACCAGGTCTACCGTCGCGACATTCTGGCCTTCATAGGAGACCTTGTTGCTTTGGCTAGCCTGCTGGCACTGGGCATACAAACACCCCGCCAAAACCACCAGGATCGAAATAATCCAGCAGCGCATAAATGGTGGCCTGTGCAGCGGCCCGGATCTGTCTTAGGTTCGGGGCCATTTCTCCAAGAATCAGCTTCGCTTGGATGCTTCGGCGTTTCGTAGAGATGCCATTCACCTTCACCCGATATCTCCGGCTTTATTTGTGCTTCATGCGGCCTTCCGTGATTTCCTGGCGATCAATGTATCGAGGGGTCGGAACAAGAAACGTAAACTGAGCAGATAATCAACTTGTTCGAGGAAGCTGACGATGGGTTCGGACTTGGAGATGAAGCAATCGGCAGTCTCAAGATCCCCTGGCGGCAGGCATTCATCGCTGGATAAAATCGCGATGGGAACGTCCGGTTTGGCATCCTTCATCCGCGCAGCGGCCGCAGCACCATTTATTTCTGGCAGATGGTAGTCAAGGAGTACTAGGTCAACGGAATTCCAGAGGAAGACTCGCACTGCTTCGATACCGCCGGCTGCGGTCAGAACTCGGTATCCCGCTGCTTCAAGCAGCATCTTCCGACCCTGTAGCATGCTCGGTGCGTCATCGACACAGAGGATTAGTGGTTTACCCGTCATGATTGCTCTCCGACTCTTCGGCCAGAGTGCTACTGCTCTTTCAAGGGGCGCTGTCCGAAGTGGCTCGAGCCTGGCCTCGAAGCTGGGCCTTCCAGGAGTCGGACGACGGTGGCTATAGTGATTCGTCCGATCCATTCGGCGTCCGTCGGCAACGGGTCTGAAATTCCGAAGATGAAGATGTCGATCGCGCGTACGAATATTGTCTAGCTGCGACGACCGCAATTCGGACTATCCGCGGATCTTCGGAATGGAAGGTTCGATCTCCGCACGAAATTGACCGAAGTTCTTGAAGGTGGGACAAGAGCCGTTCGGATGAACCTTTACTTGGACCTCCTTCAGGCGGCCTGGGCGTAGCGAGTATCCGCACGTTTGAGGAGGGCCATCATTTCATGAAGCGTAGCAAAGTCGAACGCTGGCATCGAGTTCGCGGCTTCCAGCCTGTCGCGCACGGATTTCGTGGGGTTGAACAGCTTGAATTGAATGTCGTGGCCCTGAGCCCACCGCCCTAGAAAGGAGAGCATGCCGAGTCCGCCGCCTTCTATGCCCCGTACTTCTGAAAGATCAATCACAATGATTCGCACGTCGAGCAGAGGGGTGACCGCATTGCGTAATCTGAACGCAGCGTCGCTCCGCAAGACTCTGCCTGCACACTCAACAACCGCCATGTCGCCGATTTTCTCAACATGAACGCGCAGCATGAGTCTCTCCTGCTCTAGTCCCTATTGAATGAGCACGCGCCATGCCATCAGCTTGCGAGCTTTGTTTGGGTTGACTTTTCCTTACGGCCAATAAGCCAACAGGAATTTTCGGGAGGTCATCTAGGAAAATCTGCGCTACAGGAAATGCCGTACCACGACAGCGAAATTGAAAAGTTAGTGGTCGAGAAATAGTCCGACGTTCCGATATCTATGCGCTCCGAATACAGCAAACGGCCTCACAAGAATGCTCGATCTCAGTGGCAACTCGTGAAGGCTAAGGCACATTCGCTGCTGAAAGTCGCTCGAGGAATGACTCGAACAAGGCGTGAATCAGATTCCTCGGCCCCGGCCGCTGTTTTGGGCAGCCAGGACCAAGAAATAAGGCGTGTTCTGGTAGGCAACGTGCATGATGTTTGACCGTCGGCTTAGCCTGGAGGAAGGTGAGAGGTTATGACCTACATAATGACCAAGCCTTGTCCCATCTGCAAACAACAATTAACAAAGAAAGTGCCCACTGAGACCGTGCAATGCGCATGCGGTAAACATGTTTGGCAAGGGTGAGGTAACGCCTCCGTCTACGGCTCATCTGCGAGAAACCTCCTGCGCCGGGGCTCAAGCTAAACGCAGACTCAAAAGCGATGCTCGAGCCTCACGGTTCGCCTTGTCGGGATCAATGATTAAATCCAGCTCAGTAACCCCTGAGAGCTCAACAGCGTAGTCCTCGGTTTCGTGCGTGGCATCTGGCGAACTGAAATTCCACTGTTGCCGCACGATTTCCCGAAATGAATTTCCCCGATCCGGGGACCATCGCAGGGTGAATTCTTGCGTGCGGCTCGTTTCAGTTTCCTCGAATGCTAGCGAGATATGCTTGAGCTTCTGCGGTTTATCAAAGATCAGCCGAATCGTCTGGACTCCCGGCTCAGTAGCCCGCCATCCCCGTTTTTCTTGCTGCAGGAGCGCGGATTCGATCGGAAAAGCTGCGTCCTCGGACGTTACTTCGACCGACGCAGCACGTTGCAAGTCAAGCCATTCTTGCGCCAGAGGCCGATTAGTCTTGGCCGGCGGGGTCATCATCCGTTTGCGCATGATAACTCTCCTTCCTCAACATTAGATTGAACCCTAGGATTATCCCGAACACGATTTTGGAGTTCCCGCTTCCTACGAAAGAGGGCCTCCGAATCTTCGCGGTGGGCTTCTTCATTCTCGTGACCTTGAGCGGAGCCTTCACGCCGCCAGATCAATTCTTGTGATTGCTGGAGGTTCATGCTTGCCTTCGATCCTACCCTCGCAGCTGATCTTTGCAAGTTCAGCGTTTAGCTCCGCTCCTACGAGCATGGCAAAGGCCGTCCAGTAGAGCCATACCATCAGCGCAACGGCCGCTCCCAGCGTTCCATACGTCTTGTTGAAATTTGCGAAATGCCGAAAATAGAGACCGAGTAGATAGGACAAGGCAATCCAGCAGCTCACGGCAAGGATTGCTCCCGGGAGAGTAGGCAGAAAGCGCTGCTTGACGTTAGGTGCCATAAAATACAACGCTTCCACCGCGAGAACCGTGAATCCTATTGCGATGGGCCAGTGAATGTACGGCCAGAGCAAAACGAAGACGCTGGTAAGGTGGACCTTATTAGCGAGCCATTCTCCAAATTTGGGTCCGACAATCATCACCGACAGGGCAACGACCACGAGGGCCTCGGTCATGAACGCTAGAACGACCGCCAAAGGTCTCGTTTTCCAGAAAGGTCGATCGTCCTCGACGTCATACGCGATGTTGAGCGCTTCGATGGCAGCTGAGAATCCACCTGATGCTGCCCAGAGTGTACCCACAATACCGAAGGACAGGAATGTCCCTTTGTTGGGCGTGATCACATCAG
>DASRRV010000374.1:0-18371 GCA_035695545.1 Candidatus Sulfotelmatobacter sp.
TTCCTCCTCGTACGTCGAGTAAAGATAAGGCGTGTGACTCACAAACTCAGCCGCGCAGGTATCAACCCGCTTGTACACCGGAGTCAGCCCGCGCTTCTTCCGCAAGTGCCGAACTTTTTCGAGAGCGCCTTTACCTTCGAGCCGCCAAACGCCCGCGAGCCGCCCATCTGAGAAGCCATAGCGCTTGGCCTCGCGCAATACTTCCGTGGGAATCGAATCCATCGGATGCTTCTCCAACTCCAGCTGCATGTCATTAATCTCTTTGAGTTGGTAAAGGAACCACGGATCCATCGACGTCATGGTCGCCAGTTGCTTGACCGTGTGTCCCTGGCGCAGCGCATAGCGAACATACGACAACCGCTCAGGATGCGGCGTCACCAGGCGTTGCGTAAGAATCTTGGGCTCGATCTTTTCCGATCCGACTTTCTTTCCGGTATCCAGTGCGCGTACACCTTTGAGCAGCGCTTCCTTAAAGGTACGGCCGATGGCCATCACTTCGCCGACTGACTTCATCTGCGGCCCGAGATTCTCGTCGGCGCCGGGAAATTTCTCGAACTGCCACTTCGGAATTTTGACGACTACATAATCGAGCGTCGGCTCGAAGCACGCGGGAGTCTTGCGCGTAATGTCGTTGGGAATCTCATCCAGGGTATAACCAACCGCGAGCTTCGCCGCGATCTTTGCAATCGGAAAGCCCGTCGCCTTCGAGGCCAACGCCGACGACCGCGATACGCGCGGGTTCATCTCAATCACCACCATGCGCCCGTTCTGTGGATGAATTCCAAACTGAATATTCGATCCGCCGGTCTCGACGCCGATTTCGCGAATCACGTTGATCGCCGCGTCGCGCATCGTTTGGTATTCACGGTCAGTCAGTGTCTGCGCGGGAGCGACAGTAATCGAGTCGCCCGTATGCACGCCCATCGGATCGAAGTTTTCGATCGAGCAGATGATGATGACGTTGTCTTTGGTGTCGCGCATCACCTCGAGCTCGAATTCCTTCCAACCGAGCACAGACTCTTCAATCAGGGCTTCGTGCACCGGAGAGAAATCGAGGCCGCGGCTGAGCACGTCGACCATCTCTTCGCGGTTGTATGCGATGCCGCCGCCCGAACCACCCAGGGTGAACGACGGACGGATGATGACCGGGAACCCGATCTTGCCGGCGAACTCAATGCCGTCTTTGGTGTTGTTGACCAGCGCCGACTTAGGGACGTCGAGGCCGATCTTTTGCATCGCGTCTTTGAAGAAGAGCCGATCTTCGGCCTTCTTGATGGCAGCGACGTTCGCCCCGATCAGGATGGCGTTGTATTTTTCGAGCACGCCGCCGTCGGAAAGTTCGATGGCAAGGTTCAGCGCGGTCTGTCCGCCGACGGTGGGCAGCACGGCAAAACCCGCGCCCGGCGACATTTCCCGCTCGATGCGGATGATCTCTTCCAAATACTCCAGGGTGAGCGGCTCGATGTAGGTGCGGTCGGCCGACTCCGGATCGGTCATGATGGTGGCCGGATTCGAGTTCGCCAGGACGACCTCATAGCCCTCGGACTTTAGCGCCTTGCAGGCCTGCGTGCCGGAGTAGTCGAACTCCGCCGACTGCCCGATGATGATGGGCCCGGAGCCGAGAATCAGAATCTTTTGGATATCAGTGCGTTTTGGCATTTAAACCTAGATTGTCGATGGCAATTGCCGCCTATCACTGCTGCGTAAGCTAATCGACTACGACCCAGTCCTCCCAGCTCACCTGATCGGTCGCCTTGTCCACGGTGATCCGGCTCGTCGGTTCGCAGTCCTTGATGTTGAGCGCTCGATCAAACAAAATTGGAACCACTACTCGCTTCGTTTTCAGATCGAGTGAAATGAAATACCGTCCCTTGGCTAGGCCGGAGAGTTTGAAATATCCAAATCGCTCCGTCGTCCCTTTGACCATCAGATTCAGGGCCTCACAGCACTTGTTGTCTGGCGTCGGCGCTTCGAATACCGAAAGCGGACGATATGAAACCTTCGCGCCCTTCGCTTTAATCTGTGAACAAAACGGGAGCGCCTCTTTGTGCCATTCCTGTGCAGAAGCACGGTAGCTCAAAATGAGCAGCGCGACGGAGAGGCACGGAATGCAATGACCGTTCACCCTTTCCACTCCTCCATCATCTTCGTGAATTCCTTGAACAGATAATGAGAGTCATGCGGCCCTGGGGCGGCTTCCGGGTGATATTGCACGCTGAACAGCGGCAGGTTCTTGTGCCGCAGGCCTTCGAGCGTGTCGTCATTCAAGTCCACGTGTGTTAGCTCGACTTCACTGTCTGGCAACGAATGAGGATCGACGGCGAAGTTGTGGTTGTGGGCCGTGATCTCGATTTTGCCGGTCTTCAATTGCTTCACGGGATGATTGCCGCCGTGGTGGCCAAACTTCAGCTTGAACGTCTTCCCGCCCAGAGCGATTCCCGTCAGTTGATGGCCAAGACAGATTCCAAAAATCGGCTGACGCCCCATCAGCCTTCGAATCGAATCGACAGCATAGGTGCACGGCTCGGGATCGCCCGGGCCGTTCGACAAGAAGACGCCATCCGGCTTCAGAGCAAGCACATCTTCGGCAAGCGTCTGCGCCGGAACCACCGTCACCTTGCAGCCCTCGCCGCGCAGCTTTCGCAGAATGTTCAGCTTGATGCCGAAGTCGTAGGCGACGACGTGAAATCGTGGCGGCTCGTCTTTGACTCCGACCACCGCCACCGGCTCGTGCGAGCGTTCGCCGACTTCCCAAACATAGGGGCGCTTTGTGCACACGACCTTTGCCAAGTCAGTGCCGTCCATCTTCGGAATGGACCGCGCCTTGGCTACCAGCTTGTCAGCGTCGCTCTCAATGGTCGAAACCACGCCGCGCATCACGCCATGCGTGCGCAGGTGCCGCACCAGAGCGCGCGTGTCGATATCGGAAAGCACGGGCACCTTGAACTGCTCCAGGTATTCCTCGGCCACCTGCTGCGAGCGCCAGTTCGAGCTCACACGCGAGAACTCGCGCACGATCAGGCCCTCGATCCACGGACGCGTGGCTTCGTTGTCTTCCTGATTGGTGCCGTAATTTCCGATTTCGGGGTTGGTCAGGACGACGATCTGTCCGGAGTAGGACGGGTCGGTGAAAATTTCCTGATATCCGGTGATGGAAGTATTAAAAACGACTTCGCCGTAGCATTCGCCTTTGGCGCCGTAGCCTTTGCCTCGGAAGACTCGCCCGTCTTCCAGCGCAAGGATAGCCTGCATTCTCGCTCCGGTGAGTGGATTTTAAGGATTTTATCAGGGAATACCGCAGGGGCCAAGGCCGGAACGCGTAATAGCTGAGGAAATCTCGGCGCTTTGAAGAGGAACAAATGGTTCCACTGAAGAGCCTGTCGAGCTTTGCTCGACTGGACAGCCGGGGGCGGCTGTCCCTACGTAACCCTTACCGCACGCGACCGAGCTTATCCATGGGCCAGTATCCGAACACGGCTTTGCCATAGATGAAACTCTGGTTCACCGGACCGAAGTCGCGGCTGTCATTCGACATGGAGCGATGGTCCCCGAGCACGAAGTAGCAACTCGGCGGAACGATTGCCTCCGGGTAAGAGCGAGCATCGGTATAGGCAGGCGGCACGTAGTCTTCGTCTAGCGCTTCATCGTTCACATAGACCTGGCCGCCGTCTATGCGGATGCGGTCACCCGCCATTCCGATGACGCGTTTGATGTAACTCTTCGAAGGGTCGCGCGGATAGCGGAATACAACGATATCACCGCGTTCAATCGGTTCCAGTCGGTAAACGAACTTGTTTACGAAGATCCGCTCCTGATCTTCGAGCGAGGGCATCATGCTGGTGCCTTCGACCTTCACGGGCTGGTAGAGAAAAATGATGATGAAAGCAGAGATCGCCAACGAGATGATCAGATCGCGTATCCAAACGCCGAATCCGCTCCTGACGCGCACGGGATTCGCGGGTGCAGTCGTGCCGATAGCAGTCGGTTCTGCCGGTTGGGCTGCAGTCTGGATTGTGCCGGGCTCAGGCATGTGAACTCTATTGTATACAGAACAGGTCGCCGGGGCAGCGAGTTGTCTTTGAGGCGCTGCCTGAGTAGGACACTGGCCCGGCTTGGCCCCTTTTTCAGCGCACTTCATTCTGCGCACTTCTTTCCTGAGCATTTCTTTCAGCGCCGGCTTACAGTGAACTTCCGGGCAGGTTACAATAACCGAACCGAGAGAACCTTATGAAGCGTCATCTATTGCAGAGCAAGATCGTCTATCGCAGCCTCACCTTGGCCCTCCTTTTCCTGGTAACGCTGAGCATGTCGGCCCAGTGGGCCGCGCCGCCGCAGGAAGGGGGAGGCGGGGTTCCGGCCTACAACTCCGCGCCTCCTCCGAAGGGAACAAAGCTGCCTCCGATCCTCGCCAAGAGCGATCTCTGGGGGGCTGACGCGCAGAATCCCTATCAGACGCATGCTTACGAACTCGCGGCCAAGATTCCGACTGTGGTGCATCAGCAACCCTGTTACTGCTATTGCGACCGCATGGGGCACAACAGCCTGCACAGCTGCTTCGAGAACACGCACGGGGCGCAGTGCTCCACCTGCCTGAAGGAGCTCTACTATTCGTACCAGCAACACCAGAAGGGCAAGACCGCCACGCAAATCCGGGCAGGCATTATCAAGGGCGAGTGGAAGCAGATCGACCTGGAATCGGCGGCGGCAATGAATTAAGCAGTACCCAATTGCCGGTACCCAGTACCCAGAAACGCGGTGGATCTTCTGAGTACTGGGCTCTGACGTTGCCCTTCACCCGCCCTTTGAGTGATACTTTATTGCTCGGCTAGCGAGCATGACCGTGAAGGAGTTCCCCATTACCAAGAGCACAGGAAGAGTTTTGCACATGGCTCAGAAACCTACCGCGAAGAAGTCCCTGGCGGAAGATCCGCGCTACACGCAGGCGTTGCAGAGTTATGAGGCTGGACTGCGCGCCATGCAGGAGCACAAATTCGACAAGGCGAAGCCACATTTCCAGAAGGTCGTGAGCGGACCTGTGAAGGAACTGGTCGACCGTGCCAGCGTTCATCTCAACACCTGCAACCAGCATCTGGAACGCTCGACCGCAACGCAGTTCAAAACTGCTGAGGAACACTTTGACTTCGCAGTTTCGCTGATGAACGTCGGCGACTACGTCACTGCCCGCGAGCATCTCGACAAACTGCTCAAGCAGAATCCCAAGGCCGAGTACGTGGTGTACGGGCTGGCAGCGCTCGATTGCCTTACGGGTCATGTTGAAGATTCGCTCAGGCGTTTGGATGAGGCGCTTCGCCTGAAACCCCAGCTACGCTTCCAGGCGCGTAACGATTCCGACTTCCAGAACCTGGCGGAGGATCCGCGCTTCACGGAACTGCTGTACCCGGATCCGGGCGCTGAACTCGGTTCCACGGACGGCGACCTCGGCGAAGAAGAACCCGCATAGCCCGCCTGAGAGCTGACCTCGATGGAAACCAAGACGGCTGAGTTCCTGTCGGAGAAGGCCGCGCGCGAGCGCGGTCTTCGCGTAGTTGCCATTGGCGGCGGCACCGGACTCTCCACGCTCCTCAAGGGACTCAAGCGCTTCGTCCTCACACCGGCCGAGATCCCTTTCGCCAAGGCCGACTCGCCTGTAATCCGCGACCTTTGCGCGATCGTGACCGTCAGCGACGACGGCGGATCGAGCGGCCGTCTGCGCAAAGAGCTCAACATGCTTCCGCCGGGGGACATCCGCAACTGTATTGTCGCCCTCAGCGAGGACGAAGCACTGCTCTCAAAGCTTTTCCGGCACCGTTTCGACAAAGGCTCGGGGCTCGAAGGACACAGCTTCGGCAATTTATTCTTGGCCGCGCTTACCTCGCTGACTTCTGATTTTTCTGAAGCCGTGCGGCTTTCGTCGGAAATTCTGCTCACGCGCGGCCACATCTATCCCGCCACTACTTCGAATATCGAACTCGAAGCGCTGATGGAAGACGGCACGCGGGTTCGCGGCGAGACGAAAATCACGGCAAGTAAGGGACGCATTCGCGAGCTATTCCTTGTTCCGCCCAACGTCGGCCCCATGCCGCAGACCTTGGAGGCGATCGCGAATGCGGACGTGATCACCATTGGCCCGGGCTCGCTCTTCACCAGCTTGATCCCAAACCTGCTGGTGCGCGGTATTGCTGAAGCGATTGTTGAGTCCCCTGCCACCAAGATCTATATCTGCAATCTGATGACGCAGGCCAACGAGAGCCTGGACCTCACGGCGGCCGACCACATCCGCGCCCTGAACCGGCACGCCCAAAAACAGATTTTTGATTTCGCGTTGATCAATCGCACTCCCGCCTCCGGCGAACTCCAAGCCAAGTACGCGAGTGAAGGCGCTTGCCAGATCGTCAATGATCTCGACGCGATTGAAGCCCTCGGGGTCGTGCCCGTGCTGGGCGAGTACCTGGAAGAAGCGGGCGTCGCCCGTCACAACACGGCCCGCGTCGCGCGCGATCTGCTGGAACTCGTTGCGCAACGTCCCGAAGAAGAAGAATAGAAGGGCAAACATCGTCTCTGGCCGCCCGGGCAATATCGAACGGAGCGGCCTTACGTCTGACTCCTCTCATCGTTTGTCGCCACGCGCACCTTCCTGTATCGTGATTCTTCCGCTCGAGGCTCTACCGTCTTCGAGGGGACGCCACCATGCGCACTTCTCTGTCCATTGCATGCATCGTGCTGCTCGCATCAGCCCTTGGCTGGGCGCAGACTGGCCCCGAAGAGGGCGGACATGAGGTGCAGATCTGGGCGGGCGGCGGCCACTCGGTCAGCGGCGGAGGGGGCGACACCGGCGCGTTCAACGCCGGCCTGCGATATGGATGGATCCTCACAGGTCCGCATCTCCCCAGCTTTCTCCGCGGGCGCTTCGAATACGCTGTCGACGCGGTTCCTGTCTTCTTCGTCTTTCAGCCCGCCAATATAGCGTATGGTGCTGGCTTCGACCCGCTTGGCCTCAAATGGAATTTCGAGCGCCACGGCCGCGTCTCTCCGTACCTCGAACTGTGCGGTGGGACGCTATTCACCAATCGCAGCGTACCGACCGGCACCAACACGGTGAACTTCACCGACCAGGCGGCGTTCGGAGTACACATCCTCGGGGCGAGGCACAACGTAAGTGTAGAGCTGCGCTACATGCATATCTCGAACGCTGGTTTGGCCACCCCGAATCCGGGTATCAATACGGTGCAGGTGCGGTTGGGAGTGGGAGGGTTTTTCGGCGGCCGGAAGCCATGAGTAATCCGTCGTAAGAGACGCATGTCGCTACGTCTCTGTTCGAAAGCTTTGACGCGCCGCCATCAAGACGTTGCAAGCAACGTCTCTACGATGTCCGCTAACCTTGCGCCGTTGATCTGACCCCAGCTATTCTTCCTTCTTATGTCCACGCTCGTCGAATGTGTTCCGAATTTCTCTGAAGGCCGCGACAAGTCCAAAGTTGACGCCATCGTTGACGCCATGAAGATGCCGGGCGTCTACCTGCTCGACCGCGAGAGCGACTTTGACCACAATCGCTCGGTGATCACGCTGGTCGGCGAGCGGGAGGCAATTCAGGAAGCCGCCATCCGCGGCGTGGGCAAGGCAGCGGAGGTCATTGACTTGAATGTCCATTCAGGTGCGCACCCGCGCATGGGCGCCTCTGATGTCGTGCCGTTCATTCCGATCGATGGCGTCACCATCGAGGACTGCGTCGCCATGGCAAATCATGTCGGCGAGGAAGTCTGGAAGCGCTACCAGATTCCGGTTTATCTCTACGAATCGGCCGCGAGAACTCCCGAACGTCAAGGCCTGGAGAACATTCGTCGCGGGCAGTTTGAAGGGATCCGCGCCGAGATAGCGACGAATCCCGCGCGCCGCCCGGATATCGGCGAACCAAGGGTCCATCCAACGGCGGGAGCAACGGTCGTCGGCGCGCGAAAGTTCCTCATCGCCTACAACGTCTTTCTCAACACGACAGATGTCGATATCGCCAAGAGGATCGCCAAAGTGGTGCGCTTCTCGAATGGCGGGATGCGCTTCGTGAAAGGCGCTGGATTTCTGGTGCGCGGTCTGGCGCAGGTCTCGATGAACCTAACGGACTTCGAGCAAACTCCTGTCCATCGCGTCTTTGAGATGGTGAAGCGGGAAGCGGCGCGCTACGGGGTTACGCCCCTGTCGAGTGAAATCGTTGGACTGATTCCCAAGAAAGCCCTGGAGCAGGCGGCCGAATGGTTCCTGCAGGTTGAGAATTTCGATTCGTCGCTGATTCTGGAGAATCGGCTCGCTGCGGTCATGGGCGGCAAGATGGCGGTCGGCGGCCTGCGCGCCGGAGTCGAGCCTTTCGTCGAGCAACTGGCGGCGCCTACCGCTACTCCCGGTGGCGGCAGCGCCTCCGCTGCAGCAGCCGCCATGGCCGCGGGACTGGCCGTGATGGTCGCCTCGATGTCACGAGGCAAGAAGGCCTATGTGCAATATGAATCGCAACTGAGCGCCGCGATCGCCTGTCTCACGCCGCTGCGCGAAGAACTGAAGACTGCCGTCGACGCCGACGCTGAGTCGTACAACTCGGTAATGAAGGCGTACAAGCAAGCCAAAACGGCCACGGACGAGGCTTCTGGCGAGGCTGTGATCGAGGCCGCCCTCAAGGAAGCAACTTCAGTTCCGCTCGGCGTTGCCGAAAAGGCGCACCAAGTTACACAGATCGCGCAGTCGCTCGAAGGCATCACCAACCCCAACATGAAGTCGGACCTTACCACTTCGCTCGCTCTGGCCCGTGCAGCAATCACGGGCGCTCTCGCGAATGTGGAGATAAATCTGACTTCGCTGAAAGATCAAGCCTTCGCAGCGGAAGTGCGCCGACGAACGGCCGTCCTGTCGTAGAGATAATTCCTTACAACATTTCGGCCGATGGTCTCTCGAACTTCTCAGTTCACGGTTGCTTTCAGTAAGAGATAGCCAACAGCAGTGTCTACAATTGAGGAATTGAGGACTACGCACCGTTAATGGGCATGTACTTTTGTTCCTCTGCGCCGGGCCGCAAGTAAAATAGAATAAGACGTTCTATCAACGAAAGGGCGGAATCGTGCATCCAAGTAAAGAGCACTCCAACCTTAATCGTTCTTTGAACTTAGAGGCGTTATGAGACTCTTTAAGATTTGTCTGGCTTCCCTGCTGCTGGTGAGTATGGCCTACGCCATGCCGCTCAATTCTTCCGCTCGCTCCTGCGTCCCTGCCGATGTGCTGCAATTGATTTCGGTGGATTACCGCGCGATCAAGGACTCGCCCACGGCGATGGCCTTGAAGCAGCAGTTGCTGCCCGACAACATCAAGCAGTTCGAGGCGGCCCTGAAGAATATCGGTATCGACCCCGACAAGGACGTCGACACCCTCACATTTGCTTCGTTCCGTTCGGGCAAGCAAGGCGTCAAGACCACCGGCATCGCCAGCGGCCCCTTCAACATGAAGACGGTGCTCAAGAAGATGAAGCTAGAGAAGGTCACGCCCAAGAAATACGGGAATTCGTTGATCTATCCCATGGACGGCGGCTTCGTGATGAGCTTCCTTGATGACAGCACGCTACTGTTCGCCGATGCTACGGCGATTCGCGCCGCGCTCGATACCAAGGAAGGCCAGACTCTGGGACTCGATACCAATGGCAATATGGCCGACATGATGACCAGCGTTGACTCAGCTCCGGTGTGGAGCATTCTCGACCAGCAGGGCACGCAGAACATGATGCGATCCGCCATGGGCGATGCTTCAAAGATTGCCGATTACGAGACTGTGAAGAAGAAGATCCAGGGTTCGCGCTACACCATGAATTTCAACAATGGCGTTAACTTCGATCTCACTGTCATCACTGCCGATTCCATGACCGCAGGAATGGTCTCATCGTTGTTCAAGGCCGGCATCCTTTACAAGAAGATGAACGCGACGCCTGCCGAGAAGATCGCCTTCGACAACACTACGGTCGACTCCGACAGTTCCAACCTACAAATTCATTTCAAGGCCAACGACCAGCAGTTCCAGTCGTTGATGCACTCCGACTTGTTCGCTGCGGTCACGCACTAAAACGAACCGCTTTCCTGAAATGCACAGGCCGATTCGCTTCGCGAATCGGCCTGTTTTGCGCTCGGAACGCGGTACTCCCTACTTCTTCTGCCTCTTCTCCCGTGCCCACCCGTCTTTCACGATCTGCCGTGCGCGCCCAACGGCCAGCGCATCGTCTGGAACATCCTCCGTGATGCACGAAGCTGCGCCGATGTACGATCCTTTCCCCAGGCGCACCGGCGCGACCAAAGTGCTGTCGCTGCCCACAAAGACACCATCGTCGATGATGGTTTTGTATTTGTGGACGCCATCGTAGTTGCATGTGATCGTCCCTGCGCCAATGTTGACACCCGCGCCAATCTCCGCATCCCCCAGGTAGGTCAGGTGATTGGCCTTCGATCCCTTGCCGAGTTTGACCTTCTTGGTCTCCACAAAATTCCCGACGTGCGCGCCTTCTCCTATCTCACTGCCGGGACGCAGGCGCGAGTAGGGCCCCACGATCGCCCCTGAGCCGATTTGCGCTTCGTTCATTACGCAGCCGGGGAGAATGTTCACGCCGTCCCCAATCTGCGTATCGCGAATCACGCAGTAGGACCGCACCCGGCACGCCGCACCAATCCTCGTGCTGCCCAGCAATTGTACAAATGGCTCGATGACCGTATCGGGAGCAATCTCAACATCGGCGTCGATTATGCAGGTTGCCGGATAGAACACCGTCACGCCGTCGTCCATCAACTGACGGCACTTGGCCAATCGCATCTTTTCATCAATATCCGCCAGTTCGGACCGCGTGTTCCCGCCCAGCACCTCATTGGCGTTCGGCGTCTTCCATGCGACCACACGCTGCCGCGCCTTGCGAAGCACGTCAGCCATGTCTGTCAGGTAGTACTCGGCATGCGCGTTAGCGGTCGAGAGCTTCCCTATGTTCGCGTAGAGATCCTTCACAGAAAAAGCGTAGAAACCCGAATTGATCTCCCGAATCTTTTTCTGTGCCGAGCTGGCTGCCTTCTCTTCGACAACGGCCTGCACCTCGGCGCTTTTTGCGCTCTTGCGCAACACGCGGCCGTAGCCCGTCGGATTCTCCAGCTCCGCGCTCAGCAAAGTCATGGCCGCGCGCTCTTCGAGATGAAAATTGCGCAGACGTCCAATCGTCTCCGGCGTAATCAACGGAGCATCGCCCGAAAGCACAATTACGTGGTCATACCCAGCCAGTGCCTCTTGTGCGACCATGAGCGCGTGGCCGGTGCCGCGCTGCTCCGGTTGCAGCACGAACTTGACGCCCATATGATGCATGGCCAGACGCACCCGCTCGGCTTCGTGCCCAATAATTGCGTACGCGTCCTTCGCCGGCACGGTGCGAACAGCCGCACGGATCACGTGCTCCAGTAGCGGCTTTCCGCCGACTTCATGCAACACTTTAGGAAGCTGCGATTTGAGCCTGGTTCCCTTGCCCGCAGCCATGATGGCCACAGCTATGCTTGGCCCCGTGGCCTCGGAGAAAGACGCTCCCCGCGAAGACACCCCCGAAAAAGTAGCACTGCGCTTCGATTTCTTCATTCGCCCCAATATACCGCGCCCCTGCGGCAATGGCTATTTCCCGCGCCGTAGCCTAGAATCTCCTTCCGGCGCATAAGCCCCCGCGGCCGTGCCCGGATACAAATCCCCTAGAGGAACACATGCCCAAATACGTGATCGAGCGCGATATCCCCGACATCGGAAGTGTTACCCCGGATCAAGTCATCGCAATCTCTCAGAAATCCTGCAGCGTCCTGAACAACCTGGGACCGAAGATCCAGTGGCTGCACAGCTATGTCACCCAGGACAAGATCTACTGCGTCTACATCGCGCCCAACGAGGAGATGGTGCGGGAACATGCCAAGCAAGGTGGATTTCCGGCGAACCACGTGTCTGAGGTCAAGCTGGTGATCGATCCTACATCGGCAGAGGCATAGCTCTTAGAGCCCGAGCCCGCCGTCCACCGCCAGAACCTGTCCTGTAATAAACTGTGGCGCGGTCGCGAAGAACAATACGGCTTCTGCAATTTCTTCTCCGCGCCCGTTTCGCCGCATTGGAGTCTGTTTGGCCATGCGCCGCATAAAGGCGGCTGCCGCCTTCTCTCCCAGATCGATCATCCCGGGAGCCACCGCGTTCACTGCGATCTCCGGGGCCAAGGCTTTCGCCATGACTTTCGTCAGCATGTGCAGCGCCGCCTTTGACGAACAATAGTGCGCGTGCGTCGCCCAGGGCCGCAACCCACCCAAGGAACCCATATTGATGATCTTGGCCTCAAGAGGGCCAGCTGAGTTTTTGCCGCGCTTCCTCCGCATCCACTTCAGCGCCTCGCGCGTCACTATAAACGGACCGCGAGTATTCGAGGCGAAAATCGCATCCCACTGCCGCACCGTCAACTTCTCAAACTCCGCTGTCTCGTAGTTCGCCGCGTTGTTCACCAGAATGTCGATGCGGCCGAGTTCGCGCCCGGCCTCTTTCATCATCGCGCGCACACTGGCTTCATCGGTCACATCGCAACGCAGAGCAAACGCACGTACCCCAATCCCTGACAAATCCACTACGGTCTCGCGCGCCTCGCGCGCGGAGTCTTTGAAGGTAATCGCGACATCCGCCCCGGCTTGGGCCAGAGCCAGCGCCGACGCGCGTCCCAACCGCCGCGCTGCTCCCGTCACCAGCGCAGTTTTCCCACGAAGAGGTTTTGCATGAGGCTCTTGCATGAAGGGATTCTACCGTGTTGCGCTCATGGCTGGCGGCACTAAGGCGCGTTTCATTGCGGCGTATTGCCTCGATCACCAGGCGTTCAAGGCTTCCGCGTCTAAGAATGTCTCAGCAGTTGTTTAACGCATCGAGCAAACGGTCAGTCTCCTCCGGCTTCACGACCAGAGTGTCGGCCTGTACCGTCGCACCCGGAGCCAGACCTTTTCCTTCTACGACCAGCATGATGACTGGGACTTCCGGTCGCAGCCGTTTCAGTTCCCCCGCGATCAACGCGGATTCCACCCCGTCGCCATTTAGATCGAGAATGACGGCGTCAACCTGTTCTTGCCCAAACCGGATAACGCCCTCATGTCCACTGCTCGCGCTAACGACGTTCCATCCGTTCTGTTTGAGCAGAGAGCAGCGAAGATTCAGATGCACCGGATCGTTTCCAATACAGAGGACGGAATTACGACGTTGCTTCGTCACCGGCACCCCCTTCCCGTTGGGTCGAAGCGAGCGGCCGGGGCCGGTCTACACCTTAACTGGCATCTTGGTATCAGAACTTCGCGGTGTGCGCTGTGACCAAAATCACACGAATTGGAGACATCTCAGTGGCCAGAAAGGCAGCTTGGCGCTCAACTGGTCCAGCCACCAGACCTCTTGAAAACAAGGCAGTTTCGCGCATTCAATGCACTTTCTTGCTGGAAATACTGCTATTCTCCGAAGTAGAATCTCCCCCGCATGCCAGAGCCTCGCAGCGTCGTGATCTATTCGAGGAAGGGATGCCATCTCTGTGAGGTGGTCAAGGAGAGTCTCTCCAAACTCTCACGTCGCGGCGGCTTCACTTGGCGCGAAGTCGATGTCGACACCGACACTGAACTCCGCCGCCAGTTCAATGATGATGTCCCCGTCGTCTTCATTGATGGCCGCAAGGCTTTCAAATACCATATGGACGAACGCGAATTCCTCCGCAAGCTCGCCAACTAGAGTCAGCGTTCTAACTGCATGTCTCCGCCGTGACACACACGTGTCGTCGCTGACACGCCGGTACTACCGCGCCCGCCCTAACCCGTCTGATGTCAATGCATGAGCAGCGGCAGCCTCCTTGCAACTGGATCAGTGCGTTCCACAACAACAGGAGGAAAATCTTGCTGCGTCAGACTCTTGCTCTCGCTTTTATTTTTGTTTGCACCACCATTGCCTGGGTGATTCTCGGATCGACGATCTTCTCCCGCACCTACGGCAGCAACCAGCAACTGCAGGGCCACGTAGCGTCAACCTGGGGCACGGCGCAGGAGCAATCGCCGCCCTCGGCCGCCTACACAGTCACAGACACGACAAGTTCCACGACGGTTGAGAACGGCAAACTGATCGTCCACAACGACAAGGTGCAGCGACAGGTTCCGCTCGCGCTCGAAGCCAGCCGCATTCACGTGAATCTGCATCTCGACCCACGCCAGAAAGGATTGCTCTGGTACAGCACGTACGCGGTCGAATTCGGTGGTGACTACAGCTTCCGCAACAACACGTCTGAGGCCCAGACCGTCGCCTTTCGCCTGAAATTTCCCGCGCAGAAGGCGCTCTACGACAATCTCCAAATGAAGATTAACGATCAACCGGTTCAGCTCGCCACCGACGATCAAGGTACGGTCGGACAAGCTACTATCCCTGCAGGAGCAGGTGCCCGCTTGCACGTAGGCTATCGTTCTCAGGGACTGGACTCGTGGCGTTACCAGATGGCCGACGGCATTTCGCAATCCCGCGATTTCCAACTAGTGATGCAAACCAATTTTCACGACATCGACTTCGCTGACGACACGTTGTCTCCTACCTCCAAACTTCTGGTCCCCGGTGGTTGGCAATTGACGTGGCAATACTCGAACCTGGTTTCCGGATTTCAAATCGGCATGACGATGCCCGAGAAACTGCAGCCCGGGCCATTGGCGGGGGAAATCAGCTATGCCGCTCCCGTGTCACTGTTTTTCTTTTTCTTCCTGATGTTCATCATTACAACGCTGCGCAACATCGATCTCCATCCCATGAACTACTTTTTCCTGGCCACCGCATTCTTCGCCTTCCACTTGCTGCTGGCGTATCTGGTGGACCACATCTCGATTCACGCAGCCATGATTATCGCTTCGCTTGTATCGGTCGGCCTTGTGGTGAGCTATCTGCGTCTCGTGGTGGGTATGCGGTTCGCTGCCCTGGAGGCCGGAACCGCGCAGCTGATCTACCTGGTGCTGTTCTCGTATGCGTTCTTCTGGAGGGGCTTCACAGGATTGGCTATCACCGTGATCGCAATCATCACCCTGTTCGTGGTGATGCAGGCGACAGGAAAGATTCGCTGGTCAGAACGATTCGCGCCTCGTTCCGCCGCGCCGTTGCCCAGTCCACGCTGAAACCTTGGGGCGGCACGCTCGTGGCCGCCCCGCTTTCTCCTCCATCGGGTCCGGGTTTTTCCGCTACAATTTCTCCCGGCATGCTCCGGACTCAACTGTACGCCGACCCACACAACCTCTTCCTGCACGATCTCGTCCTCGAGTCCTGCCGTCGCAACGCTCTGAAGACCGCAGTGGTCGACGCTTCCAACGGGTGCAGCCTGACTTACGCTGAATACGGCGACACTGTCGAATCCCTCGCACGCGGTTTCATCGCCGCCGGAGTCAAACCAGGCGACGTGGTTGCTATCTTCCTCGCAAACTCCTGGGAGTTCTGCACTGCCTACCACGCGGCAACTCTTGCCGGAGCGATTCCTACACTCCTGAACCCAAGCTACCGCGAGCGCGAAGTACGCTATCAACTGGAAAACTCCGGCGCCGCCCTTCTGATCACCGACGGCGGATGCCTTGAGGGCATCAACCTCAGCGAACTGCCCAACCTGCGCCGCGTCTACACCACTCGCCAACCGGCCGCGGGTGCCGAGCCTTTCTCGAACCTTCTGATGCCTGTGAGCACGACCTATCCCGCGCCTAGCCAGCCTTCCAATGTGACTCTAGGTGCCTTGCCTTACTCCAGCGGCACCACCGGACTGCCGAAAGGCGTCATGTTGTCGCACTTTAATCTCGTCGCCAACGTCTACCAGTTTCTTGGCCCCAATGCGACGCCCCTCAGCTCTGCCGACAAAATCCTGTGCTGCCTGCCGCTCTATCACATCTACGGGCTGAATGTGATCCTCAATCCCTCGCTGATTCTGGGTTCCAAGCTTATCCTGGTGCCGCGTTTCAACGTGCAGCAATTCTCTAAGTTGATAGCCGACGAGGCCATCACCATGATGCCGCTCGTACCACCCGCCATGAACGCACTCTGTCAGGCCGCGGAGGCGGGACAATTCCCTCGCGACCACAAGGTGACCTGGGTAAAGTCGGGCGCTGCGCCACTCGCTCCTGAACTGCCTCGCCGCTTCACTGCTCTCACCGGCATCCTCGTGTGCCAGGGATACGGCATGACCGAGGCTTCGCCGGTCACGCACGTTGGATATCTCGATCCTGCCCTCTATCGTCCGGATTCGATTGGCCATCCTGTAGCACAGACCGATTGCCGAGTCTTGTCGCAATCCGACATCGATCCGGCGGACAAACCCGACGACCTCACGGAAGCTCCCTCCGGACAGCCGGGCGAACTCGTCATGCGCGGCGCGCAATTCATGCTGGGCTACTGGAAAGAACCGCAAGCCACTGCCGCCGTCCTGCGTGACGGTTGGTTCTGGTCCGGCGACATTGTCACCCGCGACCGCGAAGGTTTCTATCGTGTCGTAGACCGCCGTAAAGAAATGATCAAGTACAAGGGCTTCCCCGTGGCGCCCGCCGAGGTGGAAGCGGTGCTCCTGGAACATCCAGCAGTCAAGGAATGCGGTGTCGTGGGGCGTCCCAATGCAGAAGCGGGCGAAATTCCCGTAGCTTTCGTTGCCCTGCGCGACGGATTCGTCAACAGCAAGAAGCTAGATGAGGAACTCTGCGCGTTTGTTGCCGACCGCCTCACGCACTATAAGCAGCCCCGCGAGGTGCGCTTCGTCGATGCAATCCCCAAGACAGCCTCTGGCAAAATTCTGCGTCGCGAACTGCGCAAACAGATGGCCTGAGTTGGCCACGGGCTTCACGACCAAGCAGAGAAGTTGACACGTTTTTGACATTCCGCTGACAATTTCGTGATCCTGACAGAACAGACTCAACTTCGGCACCCCGTCACCTAGTTGTCTCCGCTCCTGTGTGCCCCGCAAATGCCATGCCCTGCGCTGCGCTCCGTTCAAGGGTTGGCGAGGCGGAACCAAACGGCCCCATTCGCGAATTGGCACAACCTCAGGAGGATTGTCATGAATTTGTCGCATCTCAAGACTTGGAGTTGCGCGGCCGCGCTCATCGCTGCCAGCGCGCTCTGTGCACAAGCTCAGGGAAGTCAATCCAGTAGCCCCCACGGCATTTCTGTCGTCGCCTCAACCGTTCCTGCCAACGGCGACGTAAACCCTTATGGCATTGCCCGCATTCCACGCAGTTCCGGTTTTTTGCTTGCAGGCAACATCCTGGTCAGCAATTTCAACAATAGCAACAACCTCCAGGGCACCGGCACGACCATTGTGCAGATTTCTCCGGATGGCACGGCCAGTTTGTTCGCTCACATCGATGCCAACAATCTACCCGGACCCTGTCCCGGCGGCATTGGCCTAACCACTGCGCTGGTCGTGTTGCGAACCGGATGGGTCATCGTCGGCAGCCTGCCTACCAGCGACGGAACTTCAGCAACGGCGCAGGCGGGATGCCTGCTCGTGCTGGACAGTCATGGCAACGTTTGGGAAACCTTCTACGGATCGCTCATCAACGGACCGTGGGACATGACAGCTTGGGACGCAGGGAGCACCGCAAATCTGTTCGTCTCGAACGTCCTGAACGGAACGGTGGCCGCCAACGGCAAAGTTGTTCACAGCGGAACTGTGACCCGACTGACGCTGAACATTCGACCCGGATCCGCGCCCAGCCTGCAGTCAATCACGGTGGTGGGATCAGGCTTTCCTGAGCGTTCCGATCCAGCGGCCCTTGTCATAGGACCCACCGGTTTGGGTCTCGATGCCCACGGCAACATTCTCTACGTGGCCGACAGTCTCGACAATCGGATCGCTGCTATTCCGAATCCTCTGCTCCGCGCAACCTCTGCCGGAACAGGCGCTACCGTTTCACAAGGCGGAGCGCTCAACGATCCACTCGGCCTGACAGTTGGACCGGCGGGTAACATCCTGACGGTGAACGGTAACAACGGTCTCATGGTGGCAACCACGCCCGGTGGAGAACAAGTTCACAAGGTGTTTCTAGACACCACGGGCGCTCCTCCGGGAGCCGGTGCTCTGTTTGGGTTAATTGACGTACTGGGCTCGGGTATCTACTACGTAGACGATGCCAGCAACACTATGAATCTCTTCCACTGATCTCCGCTCTTCGCGGTAAGCGATGGGTTTGGAATCGACGACATGTGGCCCCACTTCTCAAGCATTTATTGCGTGAGAAGTGGGGCTTTTCATCGTAGGAAGGGATGGGTTTGTGTACTTCCGGGCCCTTGACCACTTTCGGCAAGCGGCCCAGATTCTCGCCAATGCTTTAACAGTCTCT
>DASRRV010000375.1:0-3902 GCA_035695545.1 Candidatus Sulfotelmatobacter sp.
TCCTCGCCGATGAAGGTTCCCGGCAAGAATGTGAGAATCACCTCCGGCCGCGTGAGCCGGACGATTCGCACCATCTGCTCGAGCACCGCCCCATGATCCCAACTCGAAAGTGACTGCAGCACATCCTGCGAGGCGGTATCGCGCCCTCCGATGAACCACACGTTCGTAATCCCCAGCTTCGCAAGTGCCCGCCGCGCTTCAATCTCGCGGATATCGCCGAGCGCTGCAGCCTGTTCCGTTCCAGATTCATTGGCGCCGCTGCTTCCGCGCGTTCCGTACGCGACGCCTGCACGCTTGCCTTCGTCCATCGCCTTCGCCAGATAGGCGGTCGCCGCCGCTTCGTCATCCGGATGGGCCACCACCAGCAAAACATCCAGCTTGTAGCGCTCGTCGGGAACAGGCAGCGTCTTCACATCCTGCGCAAAACTCGCGACCGCCGAAGCCATCAGCATCGGAGGCAACACACATATCCGCCAGAATCTACTCTTCATCAACAATGCCTCATGATTTTCCGCAGCAAGTGAGTAGCTGCCAATCGCCCCGATAGCACCAATTGGATGGGACTGTAGCCCTGTAGTTTCAACCAGATTTACTGTTTCGGACAAGCGAGCGGCTCAGGCCGCCCCATTGTGATGATGCATTGCAGGTAGCCGCAACTCGACGCGCCCAGCGGCTACGTTTCAATCATTCGAAAATATACATGAGCTACCGGCTTCAGTACTTCCAGCTTTTCACGTCGGCGCCCGCGGGCGCTGTGTCTTCAATGTGCTTCGCCATTTCCCCGATGCGCATCTGCAATTCGTTCGACCGCTCGATGGCCGGCGCGTCGAGACGCATTCCTTGATAGCAGTGTGGCTGAAGCGGGCCGTACTTGAACGTTGCTTTCGCCGGTGGAAACAGCTTCGGGCTGCTGAGCACAGATTCCGCCAGGTGCACCGCATTGTTCAGGTACCAGGTGTCCATGTCGCCCACCGCAAAATTCAGTTTGCCCGCGAGCTTCGGTCCCAGCGTCGCCCAGTCGCGTTTCATGATGTAGGTCAGATCGGAATGCTCGCGCCAGTAGTCGGCCACGGTCTTATCGATTTCGCCGGTACGCTTGTCCCAGATCGCTTTGGGATAGCCATCATCGCCCATCGGGCCGAATACCGCCTGCCAGATGTCCCACTGTTCACCGGAACGGCCGTGCGTCCCAAGCACCAACTCGTGACGATTCTCCATCTCCATCGTGGTATCGATGATCCCGTTGGTCTTGCGCTTTTCCGGCAGAGGCACTTTCATGAAAGGCCCTTCGCGGAAATATGCGTTCTTGTCTTCGTATATGTTCACCGGCCCGTACGCTCGGAAGTCGATCGGATCAGGGCAACCGGCCCACGCGCCATTGATTTCGTCTGGATAAAATACCTGAGCCGCGAGCGTCTCCCATCCGCCCGTCGATCCGCCGTACACAGTGCGTGCCCAGCCTTGCCCAAGTCCGCGGAATTTCTTTTCGATCATGGGCAGCAACTCGTGCATGATCGCATCCCCATAAGGACCGAGGTTCTCCGAGTTGACGGCATAGGAATCATCGAAATACGGATTCGCGTGCTGCGGCATCACGATCAGCACGCGCGGCAGCCGCCCGCTTGTCCAATCCTGAAAAAATCTCCATGCTGTCTGCTGCTGCTGCCGTTCTCTGTTTTGCCCTGCGGCATCAGGAGGCGTGGTGCGAAAGCCGGGGAAAAAATGGCGATGGTAGTGATCCTCCGAAATCAGAACCGGGTACCGCGCATCGGGGTGTTCCTCCCAGCCGTCCGGCACCAACACCACTGCGCTAATTTCAGTCGGACGTCCCCAGAATTTCGAGAGCAGCTCGCTGCGCATATGGACGTGCTTTTCCCACGTGTTGTCCTCCACGCTCGCCGGATGTGTAATCGGACGCCAGTCGAGCACCGAATCCACTTCAGCGAGTTCTTCTTCAAGCGGAGGAACCTTGTGGTCGAGGGTAATGCGAATCGTGCCTGACGCTTCGGGATCGAGATGCAGCTTCTGCGGCGCGCTCAGGAAATTTTCAGGCTTTGTTTGCCAGTGCTGGCCTTCGCCCTTGTCCGGCGGGAGTTTCACCACCTTGCCATTGCCCAGGTGAAAGGTCTCGTAAACATTGAGCACTGCCCGCACGGAGTATTCGCCAGGGACCAGTTCGCGCAGGCTCTCGAGCGGATAGCCAAGTGTGGACGAATCCACGCGCACCGCTGTGCCGGGCTGCCAAGCATCCACATCCACTCCAAACGCCTGCTGCGTCTCGAGGCCTTCCTGCACTCCGAAGCCTGCTGCGGCTGGCATATCGCCCTTCGAGATGATCAGTAGGATGTGACCGTCCATCGGAGATGCGGACAGCTCTTTCAAGTAAGAAATCTCGAACACCAGCGGTTTTGGCGGACCAGCGAGCGCAGCAAGTGGCGCCGCAAGCAGAATTAACTTCACAGCGAGCATGCGCATGCAGCGTGGCATTAAATCCTCCAGAATATCGTCGTGCGAAACCAAATCGGGAAGCGCATGTTAGGTGCGTGGTCTGTGGCAGTCAAGGCCTTTGCAGGGAAGCGGATACGGACGGAAAAAAGGGGAGCGCTCCTGAAATTTGCGTCTCTGATGCGGCGTGCGCCTAACTCGGAAATAAACGCGAATGCCCAAGCGCCGGACAAGTTCCCGGCTTTAGAGTGCCTGCGATAAATGTCGACGGGATTAGCTAGTCCTGCCTCTTACGAAGAGTTACCCGGCGGCCGTCTAGCCGATACTGGAAATCCATACCAAGCAATACAACCAGTTTGGCGTCCATGTCGCTCGGCTCATCCACGGTGATCTCGATCCAACAAGCGGTATAGTCTTCAACCTCGATGCCCATTCCTTCCTCGCGATCACTCAAACAACGGCCGACTGTTGCGCGAATCGTAGTTGCAGGGTCATCTTCGTAGAACACTTCAATTCGATCACCAGATTGCAGTTCTATCATTCGACCTCCACAGCAATCTACGCCGTCCCGCTGCAGAAACTCCGACGTGCAGCCGCCGTGTGGCGATTCATCGCTCACTTTGCTGGCACGAA
The DNA here is from genome assembly GCA_035695545.1 of Candidatus Sulfotelmatobacter sp. Classification (GTDB taxonomy): domain Bacteria; phylum Acidobacteriota; class Terriglobia; order Terriglobales; family Acidobacteriaceae; genus Sulfotelmatobacter. The sequence goes on from DASRRV010000375.1 coordinate 3,079, forward strand.
GATCGGAGCGCCTTTGTCCTTCACCAGGAAGACCACAAATTTCGCCGGTTTGGTTTGGCTGGCATTCTTCCCGACCACGTGAACATCACCGGGACCTTCGTAGAAGGTCTCGCCAGGTGTCAGCGTCACTTCTTTGCCTCCGCGCACCTGCATCACAATGGAGCCCTCCAGCACATAAACAAACGCATCTGCGTTGTGGCGATGGATTGGGTCCGAGGAGCCCGGCGGATAGTCCACCGTGATCATCACACCTTCCTTGCCGGGAAAGTCGGGCAGGTCCTTGGAGTAGAGCGGCGTCACCTTTGCCTCTTCTGGTCCCAGCGTGAGAGGCATTAGACAAAACAGCGCCAAAACCACTTTCGCAATCGTCATAACAAACCTCACAAACGAACATCGTTGAGTTTCGTTCTACTTAAAATTCGTTCCGTTAGTGAGTGGCTGCCGCCACTCTCGCTCCGGGCTGTTTGAGCCAGTCCGCAAAACGCGTCTTGCCGAGTTGCGCGCCATCGTCCGGAACCAGTGTGCGCTCGCTCACCTCCACGCCGTAGTAGCGCGCGTGCGGGTCAGCAACCACCTCGCGCGGATCCTTCCCTGCAGTCAGGGCCTCCCGGATGAAGTCGTCGAGTCGAAACTTCTCGGGCCCTCCTACTTCAACCGTGCCATTCACAGGCGTGCCCATCGCCACCTTTCCAACCGCAGTAGCGACATCGTCGGCCGCCATCGGCTGGAAAAGCACATGTGGCAAACGCACCTTTGTGCCGTCCGTCGAAATGTCGGCGATGCCCTTGGCGAATTCGAAGAATTGCGTCGCGCGCACAATCGAG
>DASRRV010000376.1:0-3703 GCA_035695545.1 Candidatus Sulfotelmatobacter sp.
TGCTGAAGGCCGTGTGGGGCAATACGGCAGTCGTGGAAGGATTGCTCCGGGGTTATCTCCATGACATTCGACAGGCCCTCGGAGACGACGCCGCGCATCCGCGCTTCATCGAGACCGTTCCGCGACGGGGGTTCCGGTTTCTACCGGAGGTTGGATCTGAATCGGCACTGCGCCCGGTTGAATTAACGGCTCAAGGCGCTTCATCCGCACCGAAATTGATGGGACGCGACGGTGACCTGTTAGTTCTTAACACATCACTTCAGAAAGCTCTGGCCGGACAGCGACAGGTAGTGCTGATTTCTGGCGAGGCGGGGATTGGGAAAACAGCTCTTGTGAATACCTTCCTCGATCAGGTGCGTGCGAAGGAGCCCGTGCTGATCACGGTGGGACAGTGCGTTGAGCAATACGGGGCGAGAGAAGCGTATTTGCCGATCTTTGATGCGCTGGGAGTACTGATGCGGGGAAGGCGAGCTAAGGAAGTGTCCGCCACGCTCAGTAGGTATGCGCCTACCTGGCTCGTACAGATGCCTGGCAGTGTGCCCGATGACCAGTACGCCAGTCTGCAACAGCGGGTTCAGGGCGCCACGCAGACTCGAATGTTGCGTGAACTCTGCGAGGCGCTCGAAGCGCTCGCGCTTGACTATCCAGTCCTCGTTGGACTCGAAGATCTACAATGGAGCGATGCTTCTACGCTGGATCTCCTGTCTCTGATTGCTCGAAGACGCGAGCCCGCGAAGTTGATATTCATAGGCACCTACCGTCCTGCAGATGTTATCGTGTCGGGCCACCCGCTCAGGTCAGTAGCGCAGGATCTCCAAACGCACGGGCTTTGCCTCGAGTTGTTGCCGGATTATCTAGCTGAAGGTGACGTGACCGAGTACATTTCTGATCGCTTTCCTACGAATAATTTCTCCCCTCAACTAAGCCAGGTAATTCACCGGATCTCGGGCGGAAATCCGCTGTTCTTCACGGTGATCATCGATGATCTGATAGCCGATCATTCGATAGAGCAGCGAGACGGACGCTGGTATTTGAAGAAAGCTGTCGATGAGCTCGCTGGCTCCAAGTCACGTACCCTACGGCGAGTAATCGAAGGTCAAATCGCACGACTCTCGCGGGATGAGCAGCAGTTATTGGAAGCGGCAGCGGTGGTCGGTCGCGAGTTCAGCGCTCGTGTGGTCGCGGCGGCACTTGAATCTGATGTGCTTGAGATCGAGCAGCGCTGTCACGAGCTGGTAGGGCGCCATCAATTCCTGTGTTCGATAGACAATGACGTCTCTTCAAACTCTGCCCAGGCGGGGCAATATCGTTTTTTGCACGATCTATATTGGACGGCCGCTTACGATCGGAGTGCACCAAACCTGCAGCGCCATTGGTATCAGCGAATCGCAGAAAAAATCCGAGCCGATTCCGGTGAACATGAAGAAGTAGCGACGGAGCTTGCCCACTACTTCGAGCACGCAGGTTTACCTGCCGAAGCGGCTCGTTTTTGTGCGCTGGCCGGAGAACGAGCCTTGCGCCGGTTCGCCAACTCAGAAGCGATCGCGCAATTCCGCCGCGGAACCGAGCTGTTGAGCAAGTCGCCTCCATCCCAAGACCACGATGCGCTTGAGCTACGCCTCACAGTCGGTCTTGCGATTCCGTTGACCGCGCAGGAGTACAGCAGCGATGAACTAACGGCGCTCTTGGCTCGAGCGCGCGATCTCAACCTGAAACTGGGAAACGGTCCCCAGACTTTCGGTTTGCTGCGCGCGCTCTTCCTGCTCCACCTCGGGCGTTCAGATTTCCCTGCTGCACTTGATCTATCCGATCAAGCTGAACGAGTCGCCGAAAAAGAGAATGAACCGGTGTTGATCGACGAGGCGCTCCGGATGCGCGGGATCAGCGCATTTGCCCTTGGCAGGCTGGCCGATTCGCAAGATGCCTTGGAGCGATCTCTCGCTTTTTTGAAGCGTCACCCGCGGAACACGCGCATCCTGACGTCTGAGGACGATCCTGAAACCGCCTCCGCAGAGGTTTTGGCGCTCACACTATGGCTGCGGGGTTACCCTGATCAGGCACTGAAATGGGGTCGGCACGCACTGGCAGTTGCGAAGAGCCATTGTGTTGCGTTCTCGATGGCAACCTCTCACTCTTTGCTCGCAAGCTTGATGAGATTCCTACGCGATATTCGCGGTGCGGCCGAGCATGCAAACGCTGCTATTTCAATCTCCGATGAGCACAGATTCGCCAGCTGGCGGATCTTTGCTTCGCATGAACACGGCTGGGCTAACGCAATGCAGGGAAATGTCGCCGCGGGAATAAAGGAGATCCAGGCTACCCTTACGCCCAGCTCTACCGCACTCGGGGCGGGCCAGGCATGGGCGCAACTGGCCGATATTTTTTTGCATGCGAAAAAACCTCATGCAGGCTTGCGCGCACTTGAGAATTCGCTCGAGTTCACGCGACGCCATTCAGAACGCTACTGGGAACCTGAGCTTCACCGCCTGAAAGGCGAGCTTCTTTTGCAACGGGCGGAACGCAGCGGTAAGTCTCGAGCCGACAGACGAGATCTTGAGCAAGCCGAATCGTGTTTTTCGACTGCGATTGAGTGTGCCAGGGAGATCGATTCCAAATCTTTAGAGCTTCGCGCGGCAATCAGTCTGCATCGGCTCTTGACCAAACGCCGACGTGAAAAGGAATCACGGTCGATTCTCCTTGAGATTTATAATTGGTTCACGGAAGGGCTCGATACACCCGATCTCGTCGACGCTAGAGGTTTGTTGCGCGAACGTTAGGCGCAACTTTTAAGCAGCTATCCATTCAACAGGCACTTCTCCGATTTGATACTCCGTACTGTCCTCCGCAAAAAGCGGCGTCATTTGAAACGCGGGGAATTCATACCAATTGAAAGGAGGAGACTGAACAAAGAACATTGGTCAATCATGAAATCCTGCCTGGATTGGCGCGCGTTGCGATGCGCCTGAAGTCCTTGAGCCTGCAGTAGCAGCGCTCGATGACGTTGCGATCCTTATAGGCTTGCTTCTCGTGACGTATGCGTTTCTTCCGATTTGACCGGCCTGGGATCACCGGTTTGATGCCGTCCTTGCGCAGAGATTTGCGGAACGAGTTGCTGTCATAAGCCTTGTCACCGAGCAACTCGGCGATGCCGTCGAGCAGACTGACACATGCCGGCCCGACTGTGCAGTCGGCGGTGTTGCCAGGCGTGAGGATCAAGACCCACGGGCGGCACAGCTTATCGACAAGGCCGTGAATCTTGCTGTTGCGCCCGCCCTTGGTGATGCCAATCGCCTGTTCCGACGCCCCCCCTTTTCCGCCGCCAGCGCAGCGATGCGCTTTGACATGCGTGCTGTCGAGAGCCATTCGTTCCGGCGGTTCAGCAGGTTCGGCCGCCGCCTCGAAGATGCTCTGCCAAATTCCCTGCGCACTCCAGCGGTTGAAGCGATTGTAGACCGTCTTGGCCGGCCCATATTCCGGCGGACAATCGACCCATCGACATCCGCTCTTGAGCACATGCATGATCCCGCTCAAAATGCGCCGATTGTTCTTCGGCTTCACGCCACGGCGATTACTTGAAATAAACGGCTCAATCCTCGCCCATTGCCCGTCGCTAAACCAAAACAAGTTCGCCCGCATCTGTTGGCCCCCCGATTCGGTTGACCAACCCGTTGAATCTCAACATGGTTAATTGGGTCTTAACCCT
>DASRRV010000377.1:0-1830 GCA_035695545.1 Candidatus Sulfotelmatobacter sp.
TCAGGTTCGCGGATGACTTCCGAGGAATAGATTGCGCGGACTACTTCGCGTTCGCGATCGTCGTCTTCTGAGCCGGATGAGGCGGAGAAGGATGTGAAATCGTGCTCGCCTTCGAATTGGCGGGCGGCTTGGGCCATGGCAACTTCGTCGAGCGGGCCTGAATAGTGCAGCGCGCGCTCGTATTCGAATGGCGGCAGCACTTGGCCGCGCCAGATGCGGTAGCGGTAGGTTTTTCCCTGGGCTTGCCAGCGTGCATGGAAATCGGGGCCGACTTCTTCTGCCGCGATGATGCGGATGGTGGGTGGAAGCAGGGCGTTCAAGGCGCGCTGAAATTCGGCGGCGGAGAGAGCGGATTGAGTTTTGAAATGGGCGACCTGGCCGAGTGCGTGGACGCCGGTGTCAGTGCGGCTTGCGCCGTGGATCAAGATTTTTTCCTGGGTGATATGGCTGGCGGCTTCGGCGATGGTGCCTTGGATGGTTGGTTGACCGGGTTGGATTTGCCAGCCGTGGAAGGTGGCGCCGTCGTAGGCGATGGTGAGTTTGAGGTGGCGCATGCGAAGTGATTATCGCATGGGGATTGGCCACAGAGGCACAGAGACACAGATGACTGGCTTAGCCACGGAGGCACAACTGTCAACGTTTTCGCGACGGCCCCTTGCAGGCTTCTATGGATTTTTCGCAGGGTCGTCCCGGCGTACCGAGTGGAACAACCAGAATTCGGGCGACAGACCGGGCGCTGACTCGACGTGGGCAGTCCAGGCCAGATCGGACTGCAACCAGGTCATCGTAACCCAATATTCTTGTAGGTCTTTGGAAACGTGGTAGTAGATCACCCCAGGTCGTGGCGAAGTATCCTTTAGTCTCGGGCCATCTGCATTCTTCACGAGAACAAGCTCGTAGGGCAGCGGTTTCCCACGCTGTCTGTAACGACTCGCGCAGTCCGCCGTGATTGAGGTTATCAACTCGGCCTCGCTGGCCGGAAATTTGTGGTCATTTCTGTACAAGCTATCTAGCAAAGAATTAACCCTCGAGATGCAGGTGACATCCGCTCCTAAGCTCGACGTATGGGGCGTGTTGTCCACATGAATTTCCGTTGCCACTAAGAAGACGAAAACGGGAGCTAAGAAAAGCATCCCATAAAAGCTTCGTCGCCAAATCGCGTATAGTACCAGCCAGAAATTGAGCAGACCAAGAAGCAGCCAAACTAGACCAACGACCCCATATTGGTAGTCAACATAGTAGATAGCAGTCGTGTGTATTCGGACGAAGCAGACCCAGAGGTAGACTCCATAAACTATGAATGGAAGACAGAGCAAACCTAAGAGTATTGAAAGCAGGACCTTCAAAACCGTTCGGGTTCGGGTGCTCATTGGGATCGATAACGATCTTCGCATAGCACCGTGAGGTAAATGATTTTTCGCAAGAGAACGCTCCCGATGTGCAAACCCCTGAGGTCGGCTGCCAGGAAATTGGCTCGGACACGTGGACGCGCATCTACGATCTAGCCAATCCGGGGCTTGTATTTGCCACTCTGTGACAGACGCGGCTCTATAGTTTCGGGTGGGCGGCGAAGAAGGCGAGCATGGTGTCGGTGGCGCTGACTTGGGGAGTGAGACCGTCGCCGGGCCAGGAGTGGTGGCCGCCTGGATGGCATAGAGGGAGACGGCGGTGTGAAGTTTTTCTGCCCTTCAACCGAAGGCGAAAAGAGCCGGCGAGACGCCGGCGTTACGGAATTGCGGCGGAGACGGGAATGGGCTGCGGAGTCTAGAAACTGTTTGACGCGAGTTGGGAAGTGCTGCATTGCAAAACGTAAAGAACGCAGCCGCGTGG
>DASRRV010000378.1:0-25405 GCA_035695545.1 Candidatus Sulfotelmatobacter sp.
CTTATTCTCCCGGCAATTTTTTTTACAGGTTTGGCGCTGATCCCGCTTGGTATCTATCTGAACAGGCGCTATATCCGGAAAGGACTAGAAGAAGCCAATTTCGATCGCAAGACTGCCCTGCAGCGCCTCGCTTGGTTTTTCGGCATCACCACCGGTCTTAATCTTCTGATCGGGACTCAAGTGACCTACAGAGCGGTCAAACACATGGAGACGCCCCAATTCTGCGGAGGCAGTTGCCACAGCATGAGTCCGGAACTAGCGGCCTACCAGAATTCGCCACACTCAAGGTTGGAATGTGTCGAGTGTCACGTGACGCCCGGCACCACCGGGTGGGTCGAGAGCAAGATGTCAGGAACTCGCCAGTTGATGGAGACTGTCTTCGATACCTATCGAAGACCGATTCCTTCGGCTCTGGCGAGCAATCGTCTCGTGCCCGCTAGAGAAACCTGCGAGAACTGCCATTGGCCGCAGAAGTTCGAGGGCGTGTCTCTGCGTGTCATCAACAAGTACGCCGACGACGAATCGAGCACCCGCACACAAACCGTCCTCCTGATGATGGTGGGGGGAAACAAAATCTCCGGCATTCACGGCGCGCACATGGCACCCGGAGTTCAGATCCGGTTCGCGACAGCAGATGCGGCGAGGCAAACCATTCCTTGGGTCGAATACCGGAATACCACGAATGGCGATGTCCAAACGTTTCTAAGTTCCGGGACCACTCCGGAGTCCGTTAAGGCTTTGCCTATACACGAAATGCAATGCGTAGATTGTCACAATCGCCCAACGCACGCATTCGACCTGCCACAACGAGCTATGGATAAGGCCCTTGCCCTTGGTGAGATTGCCATCACTCTGCCTTACATCAAGAAAGAGGGTGTGGAGTTGCTGAAGACCGACTACCGCACAAGGCAAGAAGCAGCCGACAAGCTGCCGGGAACCCTAGCCAGTTTTTATCAACAACACTATCCCGACCTCTACGCTCAACGTGCTCAGGACATTACCCAGGCGGGCCGCGCGGTTCTGGCGATCTACAACCGCAACGTGTTCCCGGAGCTCAAGGTCACATGGGGCACGTATCCAGACAACTTAGGCCACGAGGACTTTCCCGGGTGCTTCCGATGTCACGACGGATCGCATACGGCGGCTGGAGGCAGAACGATCGCTCAAGACTGCAACACCTGCCATGAGCCTCTGGCAATGGATGAGACAACACCAGAAATCTTGAAAACACTGGGCATCGCAGAACGAATTTCGAAAGTTCAGAAGCAATGATTAATTCGGCCGAAGAGAACTACTTCTGTAAATGAAAGGATCTGGGGAGGAACCTGATCGTGAAGACTTATCGCGAATACCAACAACTCTCCGGACTGGTTGCACCAGCACTATGGCTGCTCTTGCTGATGCGACCCGGAATTGCCGCCGGGCAAGAGAAGAATGTCGCAGCCTCCTCCAAGGGGGCTGCGCAGTACGCCGAGGTCGGAATTTGCAAGACGTGCCACGAAGATCTGTACAAAAAGAACTTCGAGGCCACGCCGCACTACAAGACCACCCTTCAGGACGGGTACGGCTGTCAAACCTGTCATGGGCCCGGAGCGGAACATGTTGAGGGCGGTGGCGACATCACCAAGATTGTTAGCTTCACGAAGCTTTCGAGGCAGGAAGCCAGCGCCCGTTGCCTGAGTTGCCACGGAGAAAAGCACGAGCAGCGGCACTTCTCGAGTTCGGCACACGCGAGCAACGACGTCGGCTGCTTGGACTGCCACTCCCCGCATCACGCCAAGCAACCAGAACATCTGCTGGTTGAGGCTCAACCCGGTCTCTGCTATGGCTGCCATACCTCTACCAAGGCTGACTTTGCCAAGCCCTATCACCACCGCGTCAACGAAGGCTTGGTCCAGTGCAGCGACTGCCACAATACTCATGGCACGACCACCCTGCGCCAAACTCGGACGCTCCCCAATGGAGACCAGGGTTGTTTTAAATGCCACGCGGATAAACAAGGCCCATTCGTCTACGAGCACGTACCGGTGAAGACCGACGGATGCAGCAGTTGTCACACGCCTCATGGTTCTACGAATCCACGCTTTCTGCGCGTGAGCCAGGTGAACTTGCTATGCCTGCAATGTCACTCTTTCCCCGCGCAGGGTCCGGGGGGCCCAAACCACAACCAGTCCACCAAATACCAGGCGTGCACTATGTGCCACGCTGCTATCCATGGGTCCAATGCCAGCAATGTATTTTTCCGGTGAGGAGACAAGTCATGTTGTCAAACTGCTATCGGATCAGCCAACTCCTCTTGTTGATGTTGCTCGTGAGTGTTGCCGCGCAAGCTCAGTCTTCAGGCACCAATCAGCAACCGGAAGGATGGGAGAACAATGGCTACGTGGTTCACCAGTCCGTCGAGATCGGCTATCGCACGGCGGATGTGACGGGCAGCCAGCCCATGTATGACACACTGGTCAACCTGCGCAGCGGGCCGCGGTTTCTGGATCAGAGCCTTTCCATGCAGTCGCAAAACCACGACGGTCAGCTCTTTGACAACCTGTTCCTTAATAGCTTCGGATGGGGAGGCGATCCCAATAACGGACTGAGCGCCCGTATCGATAAGGCCCTCTGGTACGACTTCCGGGCGAATTTCCGCCGCGACCAGACCGATTTCGACTACAACCTCCTGGCGAACCCGCTCAATCCGCCGGTCTCGAGCCCGAGCATCCCCGTCACTACTTCGCCCCACAGTTTCGGCACGCGCCGCCGTATGAGTGACTTTGACCTGACGCTGTTGCCGCAATCAATCGTCGATTTCCGCCTTGGGTACTCGCACAACAACATGACGGGGCCTTCTTTTTCGAGCGTCCATGAAGGAACAGACGCATTGCTCTTCCAGGATTGGAATACAACCCTGAACTCCTACCGCGTCGGCGCCGACGTTAAAGTGGCGCCGCGTACAGTGTTCAGCTATGACCAGTTTCTTGACTACTACAAGGGTGATACGACGTGGGATCTCGCTCCGTTTGCCCAGGCGACATTGCCGGGAGCTCCCAGCAATGTTGAACTGGGCCTACCGATCGCCACAGGCAATAGCACACCCTGCGCCATCACTCCACCGGCTACTAGCCTCATCGATTCCACGGGCGCGCTGACTAACCCTACCTGCAATGCGTATTTCAGCTACAACCGTTCGGACCGCATTCGCACGTCCACACCAACCGAACGTCTAAGCTTCCACAGCGGTTACATAAAGCGGTTGGAAGTGAGTGCGTCGTACGCTTATAGCTCGGCTGAGATGAACACAGCCTTCAATGAATTGTTCAACGGGCTCTCGCAGCGCAGTCGGCTCCGCCAGGAGTTGTTCGCCGGCCCCGCGAACGCCACGCGAATCTCAAACGTAGCGGACTTCACCGTCACGGCGCACCTGACGGAACATCTTCGCCTGGTAGACACCTTTCGCTTCTGGGCGTACCGAACTCCCCAGAGCTTCAATTCGACCGACACCGAATGGATCGTTCCCGGCTCCGGTTCGTGCGCGCTGCCCGATTGCTCCCTGCTGACTCCAATCAGTGGCATTACGCCAACCGTGACCACCGCCCTCGACCAACGGTCATTCAACCAGAGTTGGAAGAGAAACGAGACGGATCTGGTTTGGGATGGGTCGAAGCATTTTGGAGGCCGGATCGGGTTCCGGTACGGCGACCGCGTATTTCATCAAGTGCTGGACTTCACAACCGGAGACGAAGACCGGGTTGTGATCCACGAATACACGCCCCTGTTTGCATTCTGGGCGAAACCAACAAACAACCTAAGGTTCAACTTCGACTGGGAGCACACCAATAACGACGATGTCCTCGTCCGTATCGGACCACGCAAAGAAACCCGCTATCGCATCCAAACGAACTACAAGCCGAGACCGTGGGCAATTCTCTCGGGCTCCGTCAATCTGTGGGAAGCGTCGAACGCCGACGCTCTGACCAATTTTCAAGGGCACAATCGCAATTATGGATTGAATGCAACTCTCACGCATGGGGAGCGCATAAACTTCGATTTCGCATACAACTATAACGACTACAAGCAGAATGCTTTTATCTGCTTCAGCGATTCCGATACGTCGTTGCCGATTGTAGCCAATCCCGGCGATTGTACCGCGAACGGCTTCAACGACAGTGACAATCCGATCCTCACCGTCGGCTCTTATACCAGTCGTACCCACTACGGCATGGGCTCAATCATGTTTAAAGTGGCAACCCGTGCCCACGTGCAGGTTGGTTACAGCATTACCAGTGTTGGCGGAGAGACTCCTCAGTTCAACAGCCTGCAGCCCGCTGGTTCGCTCCAGTACAACTACCACCAGCCTTTGGCTAATATCGCAATCGATATCGGACACAATCTTACGGCCAAGGCGGGATGGAACTACTATCAGTACGGAGAAAAGTCTTTCGTGGGACCCACCGACCCTCGCTACTTCCACGCCAACAATGCGACATTCTCGCTGTTGTGGGCGTTCTGATCGGAAAGAAACGAGGCGGGAGTGTGATTCGAAGTTCGAAATTGCGCTTTTCAGCTCGGAATCGATTTTCCCCTTCCCGCCCCAAAATTTTCTGCCCGAGGCAGTTGTGATCAACGTCTAGCGACGATCCACTCGGAACTGCTTGGCTTGCTTGACCGCAGTTTCCGATTATCAGGTTTCCACCAACGGCCGAGAACCGCTTCCCTATCGAAGTAGTTCTCATACGCGGCGAAAATCCGATAACAATTTGGTGTAGTTCCTCCGTCTTCGGGGGCTGGTCGTGGTGGACTGTCACTTCACACAGGTCGCCAGCTCCGGTTCAACTCCTAGACTCTAAAGATCTTTGAACTAAGCGAGGAATGCGAAAAGCGCCTATCTGCTTGTGGCGAAGCCAACCAAGCAGACAGATTCTCCGGAAACCTGGCGATTCTTGAGATCGGAGACGAAGAGAAGGAAAGGTAGCGCCTACAGTCGGGCTTACCTCTCCTGAAGGCGTTACGCTGGTGCCTGATGGGGCTGCTTGCCAACCTGAAGTTACGAAAAAAGCTGATGGGCGCCCTCGCACCCTTGGCGGTCATGGTCATTTTTGCCGGTCTCTACGCGTCTTATGAGAGCAAGCAGATCGATAACTCGTACAGCCGATTAATCAAGAACGAGACCAAAGCCCTTCAGCACACCGATGCAGCCCGGTCTCTTACCATGCGTTACGGCCTTTATTTATACCGGCTGATTGTCGAAACGGATCCGGATCGCATGCGGGACCTCGACGCTGAGCTGGACCGTTGTTACTCCGAATACAGGACTCAAATCGCGGAAGCTTCGCGGCTCAACCCTGCTTATAGTAAGCAGATTAATGCCGGCGCGGCAATCTTCGAGAAGACCGTCTCCGACTCCCGCCCGGTGCGCGCTGCTGCCCTCATCAACGACAACACGAAGGCCGGCGAACTCATGCGCGCCAGCGTCGCCGCTGAATTGCAGCAGTCGCGGGATCAGGCCATTGAAATCGCCCAGGAAATGCAAAAGGCACTCGATCAGCGTTCCGACGAACTCACGGCCCGAACTCATCGAGCCATACTCATCATTTGGCTGGTCATCGGACTCGGCATTCTCGCATCGTTCGCTATCGCCTCGTACTTCCTGCAGGTAGATGTTGTGAATGAACTCTGGTCCGTCCGAGACTCGATCCGGGCCCTTGCATCTGGTGATCTGGAACGACCGATTCCCTTCCTCAATCGGCCGAACGAAATCGGAGAGATCAGCCGCTCCCTGCACAAGCTTCAGGACGGCGCCCGGGATCGCGAAAGACACGCGTGGGTCAAGGCCGAAGTTGCTGCTACCGGCGTCCGCCTGCAATCCGCCGGCGACTTCAAGGCCTTTTCGTCCGCCCTCCTTTCCCGCGTCTCCGAATGCATACCTCTGCTGTATGGCTCGTTTTACCTCGCTGATGAAACCCGCGCGCGACTAACTCGCACTGGAACGTTTGCGGTAGAAGGGGCCACGGAGTCTGCTTCTTTTATGCTCGGGGAAGGGCTCGTCGGTCAGGCTGCTCTGGAACGTCGCACTCTCGAACTTTGTGCCGCAAATGGCGAGACCCTGCACGTGTCCACAGGCATAGGTACCGTGGCCCCCGGCAAAGTGCTGTTTGTCCCGATTCTCAATCATGAAATCCTAGTCGGGGTCTTGGAATTTGCGACTGTGTCGGCTCTCTCGGAGCGCCAAAACGCGTTGCTGGAAGGGCTGCTGCCCACGATTGCAATGAACGCAGAAATCCTATTGGCGAACATCAAGACTAGAAAACTCCTGGAGCATACCAAACAACAAGCGGAAGCTCTCGCGGCGGTCGAAGAGCGCTCCCGTCTGATACTGGCTTCTGCTGGAGAAGGCATTTGCGGGCTCAACACCGATGGGTTGATGTCCTTCGTGAATCCCACTGGAGCCGAAATGGTGGGCTACACACCGGAAGAACTCGTCGGGCAGCAGATGCATGCGCAGATTCATTATGCCCGCCCCGATGGCACAAGGTACCCCCGCGAAGAATGCAAAATGTACCTGACGTCGCGCGATGGCATTCATCGGGTAGTCTCCGACGAAGTTCTATGGCGGAAAGACGGGACCACCGTTCCCGTCGAATACACCGCAACGCCGATCCTCAAGGGAAACGAGGTCGTTGGCTCGGTTATCTCCTACCGCGATATTACGGAACGTATTCGCGCAGAAGCGGAGATCCTGGCTGCGAAGGACGTGGCGGAAAAGGCCACGCGAGTCAAATCGGAGTTCCTTGCGAATATGAGTCACGAGATCCGGACGCCAATGAACGCCATCATCGGCATGTCTCATCTGGCCCTGAAAACCAATCTCAATCCTCGTCAGATGGGCTACGTCCGCAAAATTCAACAGTCTGGCCAACATCTCTTGGGAATCATCAATGACATCCTGGATTTCTCAAAGGTCGAGGCAGGCAAACTTACGATCGAGAACATCGATTTTGAGCTCGACAAAGTTTTGGAAAATGTCAGCGATTTGATTTCAGAGAAAGCAACGGCTAAAGGCCTCGAGCTAATTTTCGATATTGACTCCGCGGTTTTCGCCCATCCCAGAGGCGACCCACTGCGTTTGGGGCAAATCCTGATCAACTTCTGCAACAACGCGGTGAAATTTACGGAACAAGGAGAAATCATCGTAAAGGCTCGCGTAGAGGAACAAGACGAGCAGGGGCAGCTGGTCCGTTTCTCTGTCAGCGACACGGGCATCGGCTTGACCGAAGAACAGATGGGCCGCCTTTTCCAAGCATTCGAACAAGCGGACGCCTCCACGACACGTCAACACGGCGGCACAGGACTGGGCCTGGCAATCTCTAAGCGGTTAGCACAACTGATGGGAGGCGATGTCGGAGTCACAAGCGGCGTCGGCAAGGGCAGCACATTTTGGTTCACGGCGTATTTGGGTAAAGGTGAAGCCATTTCGAGGCGGATTGACCACGCGGAGCTAAGAGGCCGTCGCCTCTTGATCATCGACGACAATGCGCAAGCGCGCGAAGTTCTGTCGAGCATGCTGACCAGCATGACCTTCGTGGCCGACGAAGCGCCTTCGGGACTCGAGGGAATCGAAATGGTCCGCCAGGCCGCCGAACAGGGCAAACCATACGACATAGTTTTTGTGGATTGGCAAATGCCGGGACTCGATGGCATCGACACCGGCAAACGCATTCGCTCACTGCCGAAAACGATCCCGCCGCCGCACCTGGTCATGGTGACCGCTTACGGCCGCGAAGAAGTAATGAAACGCGCCGAAGAAATAGGGTTTGAGAATGCCTTGATCAAGCCGGTCACTCCGTCGATGCTGTTCGATTCCGTTGTTCAGGCGCTGAGTAATGATCAGGAGAGCGAGCGCCCGATTCCAGCCGCCAAGGCCTCAGCACGGGATCTCAAACACTTGCATGGCGCACGCGTATTGCTCGTGGAAGATAACGAACTCAACCGTGAGGTCGCTGTTGGGCTGCTCGAGGATGCTCACCTGACGATCTCGCAGGCGGAAAATGGCCGGGTTGCAATCCAAATGATAGAAGATAACAACTACGACCTGGTGTTGATGGATATGCAGATGCCTGTGTTAGACGGCGTGGCAGCCACAGTGACGATTCGCTCGAATCCGCGTTTTCGCTCACTCCCCATCATCGCTATGACCGCGAACGCCATGGCAAGTGATCGCGAAGAGTGTCTTCGGGCGGGGATGAACGACCATCTCGCCAAGCCTATCGATCCAGACAAGCTGTTCGATTCCTTGCTGCGGTGGATTCCTCCCGGTGCTTTTGTGTCGACGACTTCCAAGGAGATTCCTCCCGCGAGCGCTCCAGTCGCGGCATCTGGCTCGCTGGTAATCCCGGGAATTGACACCACAACCGCTCTCAGGCGAACGGGGGGAAATCCCAAACGCTACGAATCGCTTCTCGCACGTTTCGCCGACTCTCAGTCTGCGGCAGCGTCGGATATCCAAGCCGCGCTCGCAACCGAGGACGCGACCTCCGCTCGACGAATCGCACACTCTCTAAAAGGCGCGTCGGCGAATCTCGGCGCCGACTCTCTCGCCGAAGAAGCCTCGAAAGTCGAAGCGGCTATTGCATCGAAGCGCGGCGTTGCGCCCGCCCTGGAAGCGCTCTCGCAATCACTGAACGCAACGATTGCGGCAATCCGCATCGCAATTCCCGCTGAATCCCCAGTTCCCGATTGCGCCACAGGCACCATTGAACCGGCCGCGGTAGCGCAGCCTCTCGGGCGACTAAAGAGGCTTCTCGAAGCCGACGACGGAGAAGCTTCCGATTTCATCCTGGAAGTGCGTCCGCAACTTTCGAAGGTACTAACCGCGACAGAAATCGATGCACTCATCGGTGACGTCGGGAATTTCGCATACGGTGACGCGCTCAAGTCGCTTTCGAACATTCTGGCGCGTATCTCGCTGACCTTGGAGTGAACTTATGTCCGCCATAACGCACCAAGCCATGGCAACCCAAAAGCTAATCCTGATTGTTGATGACACCCCCACAAACATCGGAGTTATCTCTGGCGCGCTGAAGGACTCATACAAAACGAAAATAGCCACCAACGGTCCAAAGGCCCTCGCACTGGCCTGCGCCGAAGAGAAGCCTGACCTCATCCTCCTTGACGTGATGATGCCGGAGATGGATGGTTACGAAGTTTGCACGCGCCTCAAAGCGGACCCCTCCACTCGCGAAATCCCGGTCATTTTCCTAACCGGCCAAACCAGCGCTGAGGACGAAACGCATGGATTCGAAGTCGGTGCGGTGGATTACGTTCACAAGCCTTTTTCTCCTGCAGTCGTCAAAGCTCGCGTGCGAAGCCACATCCTGCTTCGTGAAAGCGGCGCGCAGATCGCCGCACAACTGCTTGCGCTCAACAATGAACTCGAGATGGCCCGCCAGATACAGCTTTCTATTCTTCCGCATACTCTACCGCAGCTTCCTGGGCTCGAGATTGCCGCCCGCTTTCGTCCGATGACTGCGGTCGCTGGGGATTTCTACGATTTCGTTCAGATCGACAACCAGCACCTTGGCATTCTGATTGCCGACGTGTCCGGACACGGGCTCCCCTCGGCTCTCATCGCCTCCATGCTCCAAGTCGCATTGACTGCCCAAGTCGCTCATGCTTCCGATCCGGCGAAGGTCTTGTCCGGGTTGAACCGCGCCCTCTACGGCAAATTCACGCAAAATTTCGTCACTGCTGCATATCTTTATGTGGATCTGGAAAGGAGCCTGGTGCGATATGCCGGCGCGGGCCATCCACCCGTCATGCACTTTCGTCCTTCGACCGGGAAGACAGACAAACTGTTAGAGAATGGACTGATTCTCGGAATGTTCGACGACGCCACCTACACAGCGCTCGAACATCCACTCGAGCCCGGGGACCGCCATGTGCTTTACACCGACGGGGTCCTGGAAGCCGCGAGCCATGACGCGGAATTCTATGGCGAAGACCGGCTGATGCGCTTCATGGAGAACAATCGCGCACTCAACGCCGAACAGTTCGCGGATGCTTTCCTCGACGAGATCGCCACCTGGAGTGCCCAGTTAGAGGGCCCGAGCCAACAAGATGACATTACGCTGCTTCTATTCGATTTCAAACGTTCCTAGGTTCTACATCGATTGTCGCCAGAACTCGCTTCGAACCATCAAACTGAGCAATTGTGCAGGCAGCGAGAGGAGACTTTTGAGGAGACCTTCCCTTCGAATGTCTTGCTGTCAAACTGCCACTGCGTAGGACGCCAATTGAGGGGCGTAAAATCAAAAGGACTTCATCGCACTGCGGCGGCTCCATTCGACGGCGTTATTCTGGACCGGGTCTCGATTTTTCAATCGCTAAAATCAGCGAAACCAACGCGCACTGCTGTGGCCGCACGCGCCGGGCGTCCGGCTGTCTTATCCGGCTCGGCTGAGGATACCGTTTCCGTCCAAATTCCATACACCTTGTGGCCGTACGCTGTCAGCCAGGTGTAATCGCCGAGAAATGCTGGTTGCTGGCTCTCAAAGGGACTCTCCGCCCACGCGTAATTCAGGAATGACTTGCCTCCGTCCGTAGAACGCGCCACCGTGAAACCGGTCTTGCGATTGCCCGGATCCTCGCGCCGGTCATAAAACTGCACATACACATCGCCGGTCACCGGGTCGACCGTCATCCATTGGAAAAACTGGTCGATGCCATCGTGAATGGGATCATCATTCACGCGCACGGGTTTCGACCAGGTTCGTCCGCGGTCTCTGGAGGAGACGCAAAACACGTCGATGTCACCGTTGCTGTAGTCGCTCCATGCCACGTAGAGTGGCTCGGCACGTTTGCCACTCTGCTGGCCTACGCCGATTTGTGGAAAACCCATGGCGCGCGACACGCCCGGAATGCCGCCCGCACCGCCGAAATACGGAGGCGCTACATCGATGACCGAACGCGAAGGGGCAAACGTCTTGCCGCCGTCGTGCGACTGCGTGAACGCGATCGTGAGGCCATCATTCCATATGGCATAGATCGTTCCGTCCGTGCCAACCACGCCAACGAAGCCCACGAGACCGCCGTTATCGTCCCGCGGCAAGCCAGCGTGCGTGCTAATACGTTTCGGAGTATCGAAACTCTTTCCGCCTTCGGTGGAGCGCGCGAACAATATTATCGATTTGTCGATCTGCCATTCGATCCATCCGACGTAGACGTTCCCTGCATACCGACTGTCAGGGTGGGCATCCGCGAACACGCGTGGCATGTCTTCCATTTGCGAGGTTCCTTCGGCTTTCTCAAACGCCTTCACAGCCACAGCGTCTTTGTCCCAGGTCTTGCCGCCATCGTGCGAACGGCGCACGAAGATTCCGTTTCGGCCCGCACCGTGTCCCCAATAAGAAGCGCTGCCGAGTTTGTCGAAGTGCAACGTAGCTAGATAGACGTTCCCCTTTTGATCGAACGCTACAGAAACGTCCCCGCCTCCACGCCACCCCGCGATTGGCGGCAGGTCGGCTAAGGAAAACGTCTGGGCTCCATCCGTGGAATATGCAATCGATGCGGGTTGAAATGCGGCCACAACTTGACTCGGGTTGTTCGGATTCACAGCGATCGACGGTTCGTTCGCATGAACTTCAGGCGGCGAGACCGTCGTGACATGACGGCGCGGCGCTGGACGAAGCGGAGATTGTGCCCATCCAATCGGGCTGACGATCAGCATACCGAGCACGGAGGCGAGTCTGAATTTCATGTTTTTCTCTTTTTAAACCGAACAGGAAAATCCGATTGCAGAAAGATAGGATATTGTATACAACATTCGATCAACAATATATTCCCCTTCCTTTGTTCACTGGAGGTCATATGAGTTTCTATCCCAACTCTTCCTCATCTCTATCTCTATGCGGTCGCGCAAGTTTGGTTTTATGTGGGCTGCTGCTGCTACCGGGCCTGTTGTTTACCCAGGATGAGGAATCCGTTCGGCAAGGTCACCCGATCGGCACCGTAACCACCCAGGGTGACTTGGTCGTTTTGGAGCTCGATGATGCGGCTTTAGGGAAAGCGAACCTGTCCGATCTCGTTGGTCGCACGCTGCATTTCAGCCCCGACGGCCCCCGCTATCGCGTAGAGAGTGGCGCGTTGCAATGGGATGCGGACTTCGGATCGGAACTCAAGGGCACCGACGTAACTCTCCGCGAATTGGTTTTTCCCTTCTCCGGTCAGCGATGGGATTCCTTCCACGTGGGCACCACGGGATCGATCCGCTTTGGAGAGCCGGCACAGCAAAATGATCCTTTTGCCAACGGTCGAATCGATGGAGGCGTGTCGATTGGCCGTTTCGATCCATTGGCTGAAGCGGCTGGAGCCTTGATCGATAGCGCTCCAGCGATTTGCGTGTTCTTCAAACCACGCACGTCTGGACCTCACTACGTAAAGGAACTGCCCGATCGCGTGGTCATCACCTGGGATCTCACGGAGCCGTTCGGGAACATTCAGGACTTCACCTGGTTCAAGACGGTGAATCGCTTTCAGGCCGTCCTCCATCGCGATGGATCTATCGACATGTCCTACAAGGAGCTTGCTGCGAAGGACGCGATCGTAGGCGTCTATCCCGTATTGAATGGCCCCGAAAAACCGATGGCTCGCATCACCGCAGAGTCCCATCCAGAATTGCCTGCCCATCTGGATGTTCGTGATATCAAGCTCGCAGTGGTTGATGGCGTCCTTCTAAAAGTTACTTTTGAAACGCGCGGCCCAGTGCTGGCGGAAGGCGACGCTGCCATTGACGGAATTATCTATCGCATTCTTTTTGATACTCACCAGCCAGTCGCGGCGGCCAACGCCCACACCCACTCGGGGATCTCCTGGACTGTGCGGGGATTTGCCCGGCGCGGACGTTCCAGATACGTGGCATTCGGTCCCGGCGCTTCACACAGAGTAAAGGCCACTGGAAACTCGGTCGTAATCGAGGGAGTGCTCCCGCAAGAGCTCCGAGAAGCGGCGCAAGTCACCGTCTCTGCCGAGGTCGCCACACGCGAAAATCGCGAAGCGGTAGAACGCTTGTCCCCACAAGCCGTTCGCTTGACGTGCACCCGCAACCCTGAAGTTCATCTTTCGTCGTTGACCCGCAGAGATGGTCCGTTTCCGGTCGTGTACGAATCATTCCATTATCTGTCTCTGCCGCGGCCGCAGGATCTTTCCTGCACAGTGATCAAGGCTCTGGGCGACAAATTCGACTTCCTCGCTTACTACTCCGATTTCCGAATCGATAACCAGGAAGCGGGCACTCCGAGCGACGGACCGAAGGGCGGTAATGTGCTGGGCACGGGCGAGAACCAACACGATCTCGCCTCGTATTGCACCCAGGGCAGGTTCCAGTGGGGCTACGTGCAACCCGTATACGTCGGATCAAACCAGATGCAGGAGTGGCCGCCCGAAGGAGCGCCAATCGGCAGCGATCACGACATCACGGCCTATACCCACCAACTTGAGGAAAGTTCTCCGGACCGAAAAATCCGCCCCTACAACTACGCGATGTCGCAACTCGGCCACGAGATGGGCCACCGCTGGTCTGCGTTTTTGTCCGCAAAAGTCAATGGTGAAACCATCCAGTTGGGTCCGGTCCATTGGGATCGCGGGCTGCAAGCGCCGGTTGCATTTCCCTATCAGCGGCCGGTTGAGGCCTCGGCGATGGGAGGAAGCGTTTGGCAAGACAACTTCGACGGAACCTACACCCAACTCGACGACGACTACTATGTACCCGCCACCGGTTATTCCTATCTTGATTTGTACTTGATGGGATTGATCTCGCCCAATGAGGTGCCGGACTTCTTCATTCTCAAGAATCTCGTCCCCGCCGGGAAAGACACCAACGGCCATCCCATCTTCAAAGCGGACCGAACCAAGGTTACCATCCAGAACGTCATTGCTGCCGAGGGACCACGCGTCCCCGACGTCGATCACTCGCAGAGGAACTTCAACACTGGAATCGTGCTCGTGGTCGAACATGGGCATTCTCCAAGCCACGATCTGAGCGAAAGATCCCACGAGATTCGCCAGTCGTGGAGCGATTATTGGGCGACCACGACCGGACACCGGGCGTCCATGACCACGAACCCGAGGTGAAGCGACAAATCTTCTGGCAATTCCGGAGTTGCAGGCGTCGACGGCCACGTTGTCAGGAACGCCCACGAAATCCCTGCCATCGCGACGGCCCGCATTAAAGAGGCGCGTTGCAGAGGCCCAACCCTTGACGCCTGCATTCCTGTGTCAATCGAGATGGCAACTTCTACCAAGCAGAGGTTACAGCCAATATGACGGGCAAGGGTTACTGGCCCTGCAATACCGAAGACTCCCGGCATCAATTTCTGCGATCCGCCGCCGCAGGCCATCTACAGCGCGAGGAAGTTAAGTCTGCTCACAAAGAGAGCAAGCGCTGCCAAGACTTAGGATCCGGATACGACCAATCCACGCGGGCGCAACTCACGCGACGAGGTCCAGCTTATGTTCAGTCTGGGATGCAATAGCGGTGGAACCGTGCTGTATAACTTCACTGGTGCCACGGGTATCGCAAGACGGCGAGGCATCGGAATATGTTGGTCGTTTGCAGGGGAGGCATGAGCCAGTGATATCAATAAAGCCCGACCCCTCAAAGATCAATAGGGCCGGGCATTAGACAAGTATTCTGTAGCGTCTCTTTTACATTAAGCCGTCCGGCCTGTCGTCGTTCTTGGGTTCTTCTTGCCGCTTTTCTGGCGGTTGCTCATGTTGTTGCTGCTTGGGTTCAGGCCGCGACTCCGCTGGAGGTGGAGTCCGTTGGGGCTCGGACTTCGGGGGCTCGGACTTCGGGGGCTCGGGCTTCGAGGGGGGAGCCGCAGGTTCGTTGCGACGCGGCGCTTCCTTCGGTGGATTGGGCTCTGGTCGATTCGGCTCAGGCCGGTTTGCCTCAGGCTGAGTGTTCGGCGGCGCTGAAGACGGATGTTCATTTCGCGCCGGAGGTTCCGGACGATTGGTGGGCACCGGGCGATTTGGCTCTGGACGGTTAGGCTCAGGTCGATTCGGTTCGGCACGGTTTGGCTCCGGACGAGCGTTCGGCGGCTCGGTGGAGGGATGTTCGTTCCGTGCCGGAGGCTCAGCGGGGCGATTGTTTGGTTGATTGGGTTGCGGACGATTCGCCTCGGGCCGGTTCGACTCGGGACGATTCGGCTCGGGCCGATTATTTGGTTGCGCCGAAGATGGACGATCATTGCGCACAGGAGGTTCTGCAGGCCGATTGTCGGGTTGATTCGGCTCTGGCCGATTTGCTTCGGGATGGTTGTTCTCCGGTCGATTCGCTTCCGGACGATGGTTCGGCGCCGGTTGATTGGAGGGGTTTGGTTGATTGCGTGGCGCATTCGGACTTTCATTTCCGGCGGGAGGAACCACCGGCCGGTTCGCTGGAGGCTGACCGCTGCGCGCTACCGTCGGGGTCGCGGGTCGTCCCGGAGGTGCTTGCTTCACTTGCGGATGTGTCGGCGCCGAATTGTCAGGGCGCATGCGCTGCAACTCTTGACGAGCAATGGGTTGTCCTGGGTGTTCAGCGAGCACTTGCTGTCGTGCTGCAAAGGGAATTGGTGCAGGCGGAGGCGTTGCCTTGGCAATAACTTGCCGGTTAGCTATCTTCGCTGGCGGCGTCGGCGCCGTCCTTCCCGCCCCGGCCCCTAGAACACTGTTCGATGTCGGAGCCACAGCCGCACGCGACATGACCGCCGCTGACGCCACCTCTCGTTCATGCACGGCTACCGCCGAACGCGCTACCGGTTGTGCGCTCACGAAAGTCCTCTGTGGAACGGCCGTTACCGCATTCGAAACGTGGCGATTTACGTAGTTGACGTTGTTGATCGTCGTGCTCTTGTTGACGATCGTGGTGTTATAGACATTGGTGATGGTGGTCGTGTTCACTACGGTATTGCTCACGTTAACCCGATTGACGTATGCAGGGCTCACACCATAAGACGGTACGTAGACTTCACGCGGTCCGAGCGGAAACCATCCGATGTTTCCTCCGAACCCACCACCTCCACCGACGAATACGACGAGAGCAGGCGCATAGACGGGCGCGACCTCTCGTGGCCCGGGAATCCAGCCCCATCGCCCGGAGATCGAAGCCCAGCGTCCGTAATGGAAGGGTGCATATCCCCATGACTCCTCGTCGACCCACGTCCATCCCCAGGGATCGATCCACGCCCAGTGTCCTTCCCGATACGGCGCCCAGCCTGCTGCTACGTGCGGATACCAAACATCACCATAGGTAGAGTCCGGCCGCCAGTCGCCGTTGTCGTCCAGATCCTCGTAGCCGACGACATCGCGCGAGCAATATTGGGCAGACCGCGAGTTGTCGTAGCGGCGATCGCGGCCGTCGCTCCAACTGTCAAAATCATCGGGGCCGCCAAGGTTTTCCACCGCGGCATTCAGAGAACTCGTGCCTTGCAAGGTGACGCGCTGACCCGCGCGGATCGTATAGGTTTGTCCGTTACCGGTGGATTCTCCCGTTCCCTCGCGAACGCTGACCACAGTGTAGTTACCGTCTTCGCTGGCTTCCACACGATAGTGCCCGGGAGCCATCACCGAAAACGCCTGATTCGGTGTATCGATCTCGAAGACGTCATCGCGATTCAGGTGCCGAACTCTCACACTAATGGAGCCTGCGCTGAGTTCGATCTGGGCCGTGCGGTCATCGACGTTGAGGAAGGAAACTCCGGTATTGCTGTTCAGATAGATTACTGCCGAACCAAGTTCAATCTGGGCGCGCGAGTCTTTGTCGGCCCAGATTTTATCGCCGGTCGTCATGGGTCGATTCGGGACAGCCGGAACCCAGTCAGACTCTCCCGCCGGTTCGAATGAAACCGATCCCTGCATGTATCCGAGACGGGCCACCCGGCCAGGCGGGTCGTCCTGGTCCTGATCTTGCGCATTCACTCGCTGCAAAAGTGCAGTGCTAAAAAGGACGGTGGCCGTGATGGCTATGGTCCAATGCATGGTCCTTCTTAGTATGTTCATAGGGTGAGTCATCCTCGCACCTTCTCGGTAGTTTTCGAATGTCGCTGTCGCTTACTACGCCCCACAAATGCAGCTCGCATCAGCGAACATCCGTAAGACTTCGATGCGTCAGGAACAAACAGAGTCCCTACATGGAACACACTAGTCAGGCAGGTTGAAAGATGGGTATGAGCGAGCGAATCTACTGGCCAGGGCCACTTCTGTTGGTTGCCAAACGCGACCAACTCCTTACTTGTTGGTTGGGTGATACGTGCCTTCAGGTGAGCGACGTCTGGGAGTCCATGAACTAGATCTCGTAGGCGGATTGAGGTACAACATTCGATTTCACGTCGAACGTTTTGCTGGGAGAAGCCATCCAAGGTCCATCATGCAAAACAGACGGGAACACCCGCCTCGAAACGACGTTGGCTTTGAAACCATTACTCCGAAAATTCTGTACTTCGGTACACCGGTTGCGATCGTCAGTTCGGCCAATGAAGACGGAACCATCAACTTGGCGCCTCTTTCTTCATTCTGGGCACTGGGTTGAACTCTCGTCCTGGGTCTGCTGCGCGACACCAAGACCTTACAGAATCTTGAACAACCCCCCGACTGCGTCGTAAATCTTCCGTCGCCAGATATGTGGGAGCAAGTTGAGCGTCTAGCGCCATTACCGGGCTCAATCCGGTTCCTCCGGAAAAGGCCGCGAAATTTCGTCATGAGGCCGACAAGTTCGCAGCGGCACTTTCAGCTCGATCGCAAGCGAATGTGTGTCCGTGCCGCGCGTAAAGGAATGCCTGCGCAACTGGAAGCGGCCGTCCGAAGGCTTCACCCGCTTGGGGGAGATTCTCGACTTAAGGAATTGACTGGTGGTGTGGCCGTTGAGGTAGAAGTCCTGCGCGTTCATCTTCGCAAGGATTTCGTTCTGAAGGACCACTATGTCGATCCTGAACGGTGGCAGCCGCTTATCTATAACTTTCGCCACTACTATGGGCTCGGGCGTGAATTGGGCAAGACATTTCGCGCCGAAGTGTAACGGCTAAGGCTCAACCTACAGTGAATCCTGTAACGCGAAATTGCTAGATCGACTAATAGAAACTACACCTCCGGTATGGAAGGTCGTAGTCAATCGAATCGCTTAATGAGGTGGCCTCCAACGTGCTCTGTATGAAAAAGCATTCGTGAGCATTTCGCACCCTGATACCAGAAGGTGAACATGGCTGACGGGACGCAAATGGACTGGCGTGAACTTTGTTGTTGCGGTGACAAATGAAGGGGCTCCACGAAACTGAGTTCGCTGATTCAAGAATTGATTGAAGCACTGGCTAGGGGCGAACGAGCTGGCGTCACACGTTTTATCCGCCCGACGCAATCCAGACGCATCGGGAAGCGATTGAAGATGAGCTAAAGAGGTTATCTATGGTTAACGCTCCGCGAATCACGGTCGAAGAACTGAAAAGGCGAATGAACTCTGGAGAAGACTTCACGGTGATCGACGTGCGCAATCCCACCGTTTGGGCGGAAACGGATACGGTGATACCAGAAGCGATCCGGGTGCCGCTAGACAATCTCGAAGAAAACCTGCCCCGAATTCCGAAGAGCAGAGCTGTCGTCGCATACTGCACCTGACCGAACGAAGGGTCTAGTGCCAGTTTGGCGCAGAAACTTCAAGAACGCGGTTACAAGAACGTGTGGGCCCTTCAGGGCGGATTCCGAGCATGGCAGAATGCCGGATTGCCAGTTGAATCAAAACGAAGTGAGGCAGCATAGTGGAGTCACCTCCGTATGCGTAAGCGGCTCATCACGTCTGTTCCGCTTTTTGTTCCGGCTCCGAACGAAAGCTATCTAGCCGTAGACCGTGTGGCTTCGGTCGAAGTTACCTCGGAAGAGAAAGACTATGGGTTCGAGTCTGCGCTGGTTGCAGGAGAAAGTCCGGGCTGGCGTGCGAGCACACCGGGAACTCAAACGATCCGGCTAGTCTTCGACGAGCCGCAAGAGCTTAGACGCATCTCCCTAGCCTTTGAGGAAAATGAACTAAAGCGCACCCAAGAATTCGTCTTGCGATGGTCTCTGGACGGAGGAGGTTCGTTTCGAGAAATCATTCGCCAACAATGGAATTTCAGTCCACCAGAAACAAAACATTAGGGCGAGGAATATCAGCTTGAACTCTCGGGAGTCACCGTCCTTGAATTGAGAATTGTGCCTGACATCGGCGGCGGACCGGCTCGCGCATCGCTCAAGAGTTTGCGCCTGTCGTGACTCGGAATCCGTGTCATCCTGCTAACTGTGCGTCAACTCTTGCCCAATGCCGACCACTCTGCCTTGGGCAGCCAACCACCGAGCGCGCCTCGTCGATTCTAGGGTGAGCGTATCGTCTACGTTAGAAGCAATCTTCAGTAAACCACTGCCATACTCTTCAGCATCATAAGCTTTGGCCTTGCATACTGGCGCTTCCGTCTATACGAGCGATCTTTCCATGACCTCCACTCTCCCGAAATTCGTATTGATCGTGGATGACAACGCGTTTCTCCGTCAGAGTCTCCGTGAACTGTTCAAACGGGAAGCGGATTTTGAGGTGTGCGGCGAAGCAGAAAACGGAAAAGAGGGGGTTCGGAAGGCGCAGGAGTTGCACCCCGACCTCATCGTGCTAGACCTCTCAATGCCTGTGATGAACGGATTTGACGCCGCACGTGCTCTGAAGCGGTTGATGCCTGCAGTGCCGCTGATTATGTACAGCGCCTTTGGAGACAGGTTTGCGGAGCACCAAGCCCGGTTAATTGGAATTTCGGACGTGGTGTCAAAATCTGAGCACGCATCCGTGCTTATTCGCAAAGCCCGAAGTCTCCTCTATTCCACTGCGGCTTGAGTTTCGACCTCTCATTACTTCGACACCCGGCGCGCAATTTTTCGATTTTCATATTGACTTGGAACAAGAAGGCCGCTTGCTTTGTTTGCGACTGACAGGTGAGGACGGCATCAAGGACTTCATCCAGTCGGAGTTTAGGGTCGCGACAAAGTAGGACTACACGATTGAGCCCAAGCTCGTAGAATGTGGTTGCATGGTCAAACGCGCTCCCGCCAAACGTCGTCCGCGAAAAGCGAAACCTGGCACCAAGGGCTTGGCGCCTGGCGAATCAATTCTTGAGAAACTCGACGGGCCCGCTGCTGTTACCGCAGCCGTCGTCGAGAAGGTTGGTGGCCGCTTGATTGCCAGTTACAAAGAACCTATCGGCGGTCATCCTGTTTTGCTGGCGATTTTGCCGATTGATGCAATCGAGCCCACGCCATTTCAGCGCGATCTCTCCGATGCCCATCACAAGCGCCTGGCTGATGTGATCGCGAAGACGGGACGCTATCTCGATCCGGTGATTGCGGTTGTGGCACCTACGGAAGGATTCTGGACTCCCAATGGCCGTCACCGACTGGCCGCCATGCGCCGTCTCGGCGCCAAGTCGATCACCGCGCTGATTGTCGTTGATCGCGAGGTCGCGTGGCAGATCCTTGCCTTGAACACCGAGAAAGCTCACAACCTGAAAGAACGAGCTCTGGAAGTGATTCGCATCTATCGAGGTCTTGTGGACGACGACGCTTCGCGGCCCGAGAGCAGTTTTGCCTTCTACCTTGAAGAAAGCGCTCTTGTCACCCTTGGCGTGTGCTACGAACGCGTTCCACGATTTGGCGGGGGCGCTTATCACTCCATCCTGCGCCGGTTAGAGGAATTTTCCAGTGAACCACTCCGTTCCGCACTCAAACTGCACGAGAAGCGCGCCACAATGGTGCTCGATCTGGAAGAGAGAGTTGCCGCAGTCGTCACGAAGCTGAAAGAACGTGGATTGGCCAGCCCCTACTTGCGCTCATTCGTCGTAGCGCGGATCAACCCGCTGCGCTGGATCAAAGACGAACCTCCGCCGCTTGAAGATGTGCTCAAAACGATGCGCGAACGAGTTGTAAAGTTCAATGTGGAGAAGATCAGGCCACAGGACCTCGCCGGCGCCACGGGACCACCTGACGAGGCTTGATCACAATTCTATTCCAAATCGCCGACACATGCTCAAATCGGCATGGGCTCGGGAAGTGGCATGGGAGGAATGCCTTCAGGTTTTGGGTTTTCAGGCCCAGGAAACACGTCAGGATCAGACCCGGGCCGCCGCTCCGGATCTGGCGGAGATACCGGCTCGGGACGTGGAATGGGCGGAGTGGCTGGCCCTTCTGAATGAAGAAAAGCGTACCGCATTCTTCTCCGATGCGGTAGGTGAAGACACGGATGCTGGTGAATTACCGTAATACGCGGGAAAAAAGCATTCGAATGCGTGCGCAAGCAAAGATCTACATTTGAGAAACTGGAAGGAATCTCACTAACAGGTTCCGAATCACGTGGAGTTTGTGCTCGCTGGCGGCTCCTGCCAACGTAAGATCGTTCGAATCCTTTCGGCCCTTCACAGTCGCCTCTCATCGGTCTGCCTACGTGGGGTTCGTTCCGAACCGAGCTAACGGATGACGGGTATGGACTGCTCGGTCGCCACCCTTCAGACTTGATAGCGAAGAAGAATGTCTGATTTCAGCAAAAGTGTGATCGGATCCGAGCCCAATCCCGCGATTGAGTCTGCCGCCCCAGTTCTGGTTCCTGGGGAAACGGTCGAAGAGGTTGAGGTTCTGCAGGCGTCTATCAAGGCCGGCTCGGTTGCACAGATCGTAGTTGCAGTGATCGCAGTCATCGGATTGATTTATTTGCTGAAATTTGTTCTTGTAACAACTCTGGTCTCCGTCTTGCTGGCCTATATGTTTGAGCCGCCCGTGAAATGGCTGGCACGTTTTCGCGTTCCCAGAGGGATCGGCGCACTCATTGTGGTTCTGTCGGCACTTACCCTGTTCGGTGGCCTAGCGGACTATTCCTACAACAGTGCGGTCCAGTTCACCGACCAACTTCCTGCTTATTCCGCGCGAATCCGGAATACGATAGGCGGCATTCGATATCGTGCGGATCGGATTGCCGATCAGGCCCGATCCATCGTGGAATCCCCGAAGGACGAAAAACAAGTGGTGCCGGTTAAAGTCGAGGAGAATCCAGGGGTCGCTGGGCTGATTTCGAGAAATGGCGAAACGATTCTTGACCTCTCGTTGGCCGTGGGCTTCCTGCCATTTCTCGTTTATTTCATGCTCATGCTGAAAGATCACACTCACGCGGCCACGGTTCGGCTGTTCCCCAAGGAGCATCGGTTGCTTGCTCACCGCACAATTGGCACGATCTCTGCCATGATTCGCACTTACATTGTGGCCAATGTACTCATCGGCGTGTTGAACGCTTTGCTCTGCACATTGATCTTCTGGTACTTGGGGATCAAGTACTTTTACTTTATCGGTGCACTGAGCGGCTTCATGGGTCTTATCCCGTATCTCGGGGTGTTCCTGTCGTGGCTACCTCCGCTTACCGCTGGTATCGACAGCCTCAACCCGACCGGGGTCTGCGTGGTGATCATTGCGCTCATAGGAATCCATGTGGTCACCATGAACATACTCTATCCAAACTTTGTCGGGAAGCGCCTGCAACTCAATCCTCTCGGAGTCAGCCTCTCGCTTTTATTTTGGGTGTGGATCTGGGGACCGATTGGTCTGATTCTGGCGATGCCGATCCTGGGTGCAACGAAGATCGTCTGCGACTATGTCGAACCACTGCGCGCCGTCGGACAGTGGCTCGGTGAGTCGTTAAGATAGCGGCTTAAGTCATCATCGTACGAAGGCGATGAGAAGCGAAATCATAGCAACCAAAAATAAATCGTCCTGGCGCACGGCCTATCTGGTTTCGGTTGTAACCACTGAATAGTCAATCGTTCCGGCTTGGCCATCCTTCGTCCGCGAGGTTCGTATCTGATTCAGCAGCCATCCAATTTGTCCAACGGCCAAGCCGCTCATAGCATCCAAGAATCGCGACTCCTGCACGTCTTGGCGGGCACGAAATGGATTCCACGGTTGGCAAATTGGCAGACACGGCACGGCACCTCGTCGATAGTGTCATCAACCGATTGCCCTCATTGGCTCTAGCACTGGTCGTCTTTATTTGCCTCTATTGCCTCAGTCGATTTGCAGCTCGGCTTATCCGCCAAGTGGTGGCACAGCGTCGTCAGAACCTCGCCCTGGTTTTTGCACGCCTTACCGAGGGAACCACCGTTCTACTTGGACTTCTGGTGTCGATTTCGATCGTGGCCCCGTCTTTCCAGGCTTCGGACCTAATTAAGATCCTCGGCATCGGAGGGGTTGCGATCGGATTTGCTTTTCAGAATATATTGCAGAATTTTCTGGCGGGTCTCCTGCTGTTGTGGGCAGAACCGTTCCGGGTCGGCGACGAGATCAAGCTGGATGCGTTCGAAGGAAGAGTGGAAGAGATTCAGACTCGCGCCACGATCATCAAGACCTAGACGAACGACGGGGCGTCATACCAAACGCAGATCTGTTCACGCACTCCGTTGTCGTCAACACTGCGCTCGGGAGCCGGCGGTGGCAATATGATCTCGACACAAACAGAAGTTCCAATTTAAACGACTTGCGAGGCATAATTCTGACCGCCGTCGGAAAAGTTCCAGGCGTATTGTCCGATCCCGAGCCTGAGGCTTTAATTACCGACATAACTCCTGACGCTATTAAGCTGAGGATCTTGTGGTCAACTCATGACGCGCGTCAGCACCAAATGCTTGCGTCCTACGATCAGGTGCTTACGAGCATCGTTGCAGCCATTGATCAGGTCGAGCAGGATTCCAAGAAGCGTCGTGCGGCTTAGCCATCCGAGATGGATGCGGGCGGGCCTTTCACCACTTCCGACAACAGGTCTTGGATGAGGGTCGCGGTTGCCGTATCGGCATAGGTGTACCCGAGCCCGACCCTGTTCCCGCTCTTAACTTGCACCACAACTAGCGTGGTCGAATTCTACTCCAGCGTACCGTCCAACTCGGGAAAGTCCGCGTGTACCGTTATGTGTGGATGCCTCGATTCGTTCGATCGCTTTGCGCGATGACGTGACAATCGCCTCCTACGAGTGACGTACTAATCGCGGGTGCAGTGAACACGGTATTGATTCACCGCAACGTACGTTCGAACCTAGCAGTGTAGAACGAGTTTTCAGTCAAAAGGGGTGGGCTGATAAATCACAAAAGCTTAGCCAAGGCTTATGGAGGAGTTCTCTCGGGAAACGAGAGCTCACTTGACACAAAAGCTACGCTCCGAATGGACTGCATCGATTCGGATTGAATCAGAGCTATGAAAAACGACGGTTCTGATTTTCGCGGCAAGTTTCGGCCGTCAATGGATTGGCGCAGGTCTGGCTATGATCGCAGCCGCTTTGTTGCTCGCCTCGAGGCGCTGGTGAGAACTGTCCTTGTTTCGCTGCTGAGTCCTCTTTGCGTCATGAGTGCGATCCTGCTCTGGCCTCATTCCACGACTGCGCAAGAAAAGGCCGCTAGTATCATTCAGCATTCCGCCGAGGCCAATGACCGCGATTTGGCTGCCGTCCCCCAATTCGACAACTCCGAGCGCGACCGCAACAAGGATGGAGACAAGACGTACGAAGTCACTATGGTGGATGGTACACCGTATGAACGCCTCGTTGCTTTGAACGGACAGAGTCTCAGTGGTGCAAAACTGAAAGAAGAACAGGAAAAGTACCAGAAGACGGTCGCCGAACGCCAACACGAGTCCGCGGAGAAACGCTTACAGAGAATAGCGAAATATCAAGCTGACAGGAAGCGCGATCAGACGCTCATTCAGCAAATGACTACCGCCTTTGACTTCCGATTGATCGGCACGCGAAGCCTCAACGGGTATCAAGTGTATGTGCTCAGAGCTACACCCCGTCGAGGCTACAAACCGATCAATCGCGACAGCGAAGTGCTCACCGGCATGGAAGGGACGATGTGGATTGATCAGAAAACATTTCAATGGGTTAAAGTTGAAGCCCATGTGATTCATCCGGTGAGAATCGAGGGATTTCTTGCGGAGGTAGAGCCCGGCACCAGATTTGAAGTAGAAAAGAGGCCAGTCACCTCTAATATCTGGCTGGCTTCTCATTACTCAATGAAGTCAAACGCGAAGGTCATGCTTTTGTTCCCCCACAAAGGAGAAGAGGACGACTCGTACTTCAACTACCACAACTCATCGGACGCCCCGAGCGCACGTTAGGCCCAGCACCTGCCCGCTGACGATTCTCACTCGATAGATCCGCCGTGAGAGATACTAGAAGCCATCTCGTAAATGCCTCAACAGGATCACGACACACGCCAGTTGGACCATGCCGAGGAAGTTGGCAGCGTGGTATTCCCAGCGAGTGACCACGCGCCGAAAGTTATGCAGCCAGGCAAACCAGCGTTCGATTGTCCAACGTCGGCGGTAGCGCCGCAAGCCGCGCCCGTCC
>DASRRV010000379.1:0-50463 GCA_035695545.1 Candidatus Sulfotelmatobacter sp.
AACCTGCGCCCGACGTCGAAGCTCGCTCTTCGCAGTGAAGTGCATACTCTACGGTTGGCGAGTGCATCCGATCTCTGGTACCTCGGCGGAGGCGCGTTCCAGCCGAAAACCTTTGGATACACAGGCCGTCCCAGCAACGGCAACCGCGGTCTCGGCAACGTTGCGGATCTCAGCGCCGACTATCAGATTACGCGCTCCTTTAGCACGACTCTGTACTATGGCCACGCTTGGGGTAAGGGCGTAATCGCATCAATCTATCCGAAGGATGCCAGCGGGCAGTTTGCGTACCTGGAAACCAACCTCCATTTCTAAGAGAATCGAAGCGATGACGAACGGCACTTTCGGCGGTCGTCGCGCGGACCACTACAGCTCACCATCTCAACTCCGGGCCAGAGTCCCGTCCTTGCCCAGAAGCTGCGTAAGGACCACTTTACCTTCCATGCGATCATCGGGAGGTGACAAGTGCAGGACGGCATCAGGAAGTTGCTGTTCCCGCGAATGTGACGCAACGCACAGCCAGTACTTCCGGTCTTTGTGCTCGGGATCATCGAGACGTGTGAGCAAACGCTCAAACACGCTTCCCTTCGCACTGCGTTTTGTTGCGCTTATCGGTTACCAAACACTAACCTCGCGCGAAAGAAAACAGACATGCATAGACGCTCAACTCCCAGTATTACTTGAGCTTGCTGTAATCCTGTCTCCTCCGAATATTAGTCCCGGCTATCTGTGTGTCTTCCTTCTAAGCGAGTAAAGCGAGATATCTCACCCCTGTGTTTTGTGATTTCAATCACATCAAGGTGTGATTATCCATCCGGCGCATCTTGGAAAGCCTCGCTACCATCTGGCCCATCTGGAACGACGTAGAGGGTAACACTCTTACGAAATCATGACTCCGGAAGTGCTTTGCAGCGCTTTTTGGAGTTCCCCGCTCACGCCGCATTCCCGATTTTTGTCAAGGGTTCGAGTTTTGCGAATTTCTGGAGTCCGACAAAGCAAGGAGATGGCAGCATGAAGATTATCGCGCTTTTCTTCCTCACACTCAGCGTTCTTTGTAGCCTGCTGTTCTACACAGCGGTGAACCCACCCAAGGCCGAGGCGCTACCGAGCTATGCCCGGCAGACCGGGCTGGCATGCAGCGGCTGTCACTACACTCCTCCGGAACTCAATCCCGCGGGACGACGATTCAAGCTACTGGGGTACGTCGATCGGGCTGACGAGACGAAAGTCGTTAAGGCGGATGGCGGCAAAAAGCGGGCGGCGCTTGATTTGCTTTCGACATTGCCGCTGTCAGCATGGCTTGAGACCTCGTTCACATCGACCAAGTCTCCAGTCCCTGGAACCCAAAACGGCAGTGTCGAACTTCCTCAAGACGTATCTCTTTTCTTATCGGGCGCGTGGACCTCGCATGTCGGGAGCTTCATGCAAGTGACCTATAACACACAGGACGATCACTTCAGCATCGACAACACCGATATCCGTTATGCCAACAGCACAAAGTGGGGCGGCAAAGAGTTCGTTTATGGTCTCAACGTCAATAACAATCCGACGGTAGAGGATCTCTGGAACAGCACACCGGCATGGGGTTTCCCATTTGTGGCGGATGACTGGGCACCGACTCCAACCGCTGCTCCGATCATCTCCTCTCTTGGCCAGGATGTCGCTGGGTTCGGGGGCTATATGATGTGGAACAATCACCTTTACGCCGATGCCGCGCTCTATCGCTCCGGCCATGTTGGTGGATCCCAGCCTACAGACGGTAGTGGTTTTACCTACAACATCCGAGGGCTCGCACCCTATTGGCGGGTCGCATGGCAGCAACTGACCGGAAAAACACAGTACGAATTTGGCACTTACGGCATGCACATGCATTCCAGTCCCGGGACGATCACCGGGCCGGAGGACGACTATACAGACTTTGCGTTTGATACTCAGATCGATCGAACCGTGGTCCGGACCGACGTGCTCTCGTGGCGCGCAACGTTTATTCGCGAGAACTCTAATCTGCTGGCCGGAACGGCTCTTGGCGCTGCGTCGCCTGGTCATCATCACTTGAACACCTTCCTGACGAACGCTGAATACCACTTTGGCAATAAGTACTCAGGCTCGTTCGGATGGTTCGACACCTCAGGTACGATCGATCCTCTTCTCTTTACACAATCGGCCGTGAGCGGAAGCGCTAATGGCGATCCCAGAGGTTCGGGCTACATTGTGAACTTTTCGGTCTGGCCCTGGCAGAATCTGCAACTCTCTGCGCAATACACGGGATATACGAAGTTCAATGGCGGTTCAAACAACTATGACGGAGCCGGTCGCAATGCGAGCGGCAACAACACGGCTTACGTGGTTGCGAGGTTCATTTTCTAAGACCGCATAAAAGGATTAGGACCAAATTACAAAGGAGAATAGCGCGATGAGACCCAAAGCTTTAGTAGCGGCGTTGGTGGTGATTGGATTGAGCATAACGGCGTGGGCCGGCGATATCGAAGGAAAAGTCACGGGAATGAAGGGAAAGTCAGTGGTCTATGTCGACACGATTGCGGGAAAGACCTTTCCCGCTTCCAAGGATCACCCGGTGATCGATCAAAAAGGCCTGATGTTCTCGCCACACATTGTCGTGGTGCAACAAGGTACGACTGTGGACTTTCTGAACAGCGACAACGTGGCCCACAACGTTTTCTGGACTGCTGTCGGCAGCGACAAGAAGGCCGGTCACAATCTCGGTACGTGGCCCAAGGGCGAGAAGCGCCCGTTCACCTTTGACAAGCCGGGCGCCGTACCGCTGCTTTGCAACGTTCACCCCGACATGGCGGGATATTTGATTGTCAGCCCGACGCCATATTTCGCGGAGACCGATGACAGCGGTAGTTACAAGATCAAAGACGTTCCGGACGGGAGCTACACGCTTGTGGTTTGGCATGAAGGCGCGAAGAGCCAGTCCAAGCCGGTCACGGTAGCTGGCGGCGGCAAGGCCGACTTCACCGTGACGAAGTAACAGTTGTTGTCGAGTGGCGGCGAGGGAGCGGCAAGCTTGGGGTGCCGCTCCCTGCGTCGCGGCGGCACTCTTTGGGGACTTTTTCCGTCGTATCGCGATCAGGCGGCAACCAATGCTGAAGCGATTCAAGAATAAGAAGGTCGATGGGGATTGGCTGCACACAAACTTTCCCTGCATGATGGCTTGCCCGGCGCACACCAATGCCGGGCGCTACGTCGGCCTGATTGCGGAAGGAAGGTTTGAAGAAGCCTACCGGTTGGCTCGCGATCCCAATCCCCTCGCCAGCATTTGCGGCAGGGTCTGCGCACATCCCTGCGAAACTGCCTGCCGCCGCGGTGAGATCGACAAACCGATCTCGATCCGTGCCCTGAAGAGATTCCTCACCGAACAGTACGGACCCGAATCGAAGCGCCCGATCAATGTCAACGAAGGACGCGGTCAGAAGAAACTGCCGTTCAAGGTAGCGGTTGTGGGAGGAGGTCCGGTTGGACTTTCCGCGGCGCATGACCTGGCGTTGATGGGATATTCCGTAACGATCTTCGAGGCCGCACCCGTCGCTGGTGGAATGTTGTACCTGGGAATTCCGGAATACCGCCTGCCGCGCGACGTGGTCGAAGCGCAAGTTCGCGAGATCCTGGAGACGGGAGACATCACGCTAAAGCTGAACCACGCCGCCGGGCGAGACTTCACGATTTCCGAACTGCGGCAGGGATTCGATGCGGTCCTCATTGCGGTGGGAGCACATCGCAGCCGCGATCTAACCATTCCTGGCGTGGATCTCGACGGTGTCCACAAGGGCATCGATTTCCTGCTTAACGTCAATCTCGGATACAAGTTCACTATCGGCAAAAAAGTGATCGTGATCGGCGGCGGAAACGTCGCCATGGACGTCGCCCGCTCTGCGGCTCGTGAAGTCATGCGTCAGCATGCAGCCGGAGTCGAGGACGCCGAGCCTTCTGCAGAAAATGTCGCAGCCGTTGCGACCAAGGAAATGGTCGACATCTCGCTCTCCGCACTGCGCATGGGCGCGCGCGAAGTGAATCTTGTTTGCCTGGAGCGTCGCAACGAGATGCCTGCCGCCTTTGAAGAAATCGAAGAAGCCGAGGAAGAGGGAATCATCATTCATCCAGGCTTCGGTCCCAAACGCGTTATCGGCAAAGACGGGAAGGTTACAGCTCTCGAAACGCTTAAAACGAAGTGGGTCTTCGACCAAAACCGGCGTTTCAGTCCGGCGTTTTATGAGAACAGTGAGACCCAGATCGAGTGCGATACCGTCATCATGGCGATCGGACAAGCGCCGCGCCTGGACTTCTTTACTCCTGAAGACCAGGTTGACATCTCTCCACGAGGGTTAATCGCAGTTAATCCACAGACGCTCATGACCTCAGCTTCTGGAATCTTCGCCGGAGGCGACTGTGTGTTTGGGCCCCGCTTGATTATCGACAGTGTTGGCGACGGCAAACGCGCAGCCGTGGGGATCGATGAGTACTTGCGCGGCGGCAAGCATCCGGAACCGGTGATCGAAGTCGAACTACTCAAACGGCACGCGATGCCACGCGGGTACCTCGATCTCAACCGTCAACCGGTTCCGATGCTCCCTCTCGAACGCCGCACCGGCGTGACCGAGGTTGAAGTCGGTTACGACGCCGCCTCAGCGATGGCAGAGGCGCAGCGCTGCCTGCACTGCTGGGTCAATACTATCTTCGAAGGAACTCCGGAAGATGGCAGCATGTGCATCTTGTGCGGGGGGTGCGTAGATGTCTGTCCGGAGAAGTGTCTGGAGCTGGTTTCGCTCGATCGTATTTCGTTTGAGCCGGAAACGATCCAGCACGTTCGCCAAAACCAGGAATGTTTCGGTGTCGAATTTGACGAGGTAAAGGCTGACGAACTCGGAGTGGTGACAGGCGCGGCCATGCTCAAGGACGAAACTCGTTGCATCCGGTGCGGCTTGTGCGCGATGCGGTGTCCGGTGGGCACTATCACGATGGAATCTTACAACCTGCTTCCGGCCGAGCCGACAGGATTGATTTCGATCGCGGCGATTGGAGCGGGATTGCAGAAGTAGTCAGAGGAACTTATGGCGGAAGAAAAGAAGGCACCGTTAGGGGACGAGCTAAACCGGCGGCAGTTTTTCACCAAGCTCGGTGTGGGATCGTTGAGCATCGCGGCGGTCGGTACGGCGGCGTTCTCGTACCAGTATCTCGAGCCGAACGTTTTGTACGAGCCTTCGCCAGTGGTGAACGCCGGTAAGCCTGATCGCTATCCACTGGACTCTGTCACGCTAGATGTCAACAACGGGATCTACATCGTTCACTCGGCGGAGGGGTATTTCTCGATGAGCGCGGTCTGCACGCACCTGGGCTGCCTGACGGCGTGGAAACAGGAACTTGGCATCATCGCGTGTCCATGCCATGGCAGCAAATTCGAACAGAGCGGGAAGAAGATTGAAGGACCAGCGCCCAAGCCGCTTCCATGGAAGCGCGTTTGGATTAACGACGACGGCGACCTGCTGGTCGATCGTTCAACCGATGTTCCGGCGCTGGCGCGCGATTCTTTCGTGAGGGTCTGATATGGCAAAAACCGGTTCGTCCAAAACAATGGACCAGTATTTTGATGATCTGCAGCAGACGCGAGTCTGGCGCTCGATTTTCCGCAGCGGCACCGGATCGAGCACGCTGAAGCGGGCGCTTGCCATACAGCAAAATGTTTTTTTGCACCTGTTCTCGACCAAGGTCCGCACCCGCATGTTGAGCTTCAGCGCGACCTGGTATCTGGGCACTCTGACGCTGGGCACCTTCCTGATTCTCGTATCGACCGGAATTCCGCTGATGCTCTACTACCATCCCTCGGCGCCGCAGGCCTACGCCGACACCAAGGACTTGCAATTCGTGGTTTCGTCAGGATTGTTCCTAAGAAACCTGCATCGCTGGTCTGCACATGCGATGGTGTTTCTTGTGTTCGCTCACATGTTCAAGGTGTTCTATCGCGGCGCGTACCGAACTCCGCGGGAGTTCAACTGGGTCATCGGCGTCATCCTCCTTCTGATTACGTTGTTGCTCAGCTACACCGGATATCTGCTTCCCTGGGATCAGTTGGCTTACTGGGCTATCACGGTCGGTTCCAACATTGCTTCGGCCGTCCCCGTAATTGGGGACAAGATCCATTTTCTTCTTCTAGGTGGGCACGCGGTCAATGCGAACGCGTTGCTGCGCTTCTATGTGCTGCACTGCATGATTCTGCCACTGACCGCGATGTTCTTCGTCGCAATTCATTTCTGGCGAATTCGCAAAGACGGCGGTCTCTACAACCACGGTAGCGAACCGGCTACAGTTCGCGCCAGGAACGGCGGCACCGCCGGGAAGGAGGCGGAATAGTTATGGAAGAGTCGAGAGATTTCGTGGCCGGTGTGGATTCGAATGCAAAAAAGTCTCCCCGGCGCATCGTCTTCATTACCCGCCGCACTTCGGCGCAGGTAAAGGCTGAAACCGAAGAACAACTCCAAACCTTCCCGGAGGTGTTGTTTCGTGCCGCAGTTGCCGTGATGACCCTTGCGGTTGTGCTGGTCTGGATGGCTCTTCTGTTCAACGCGCCGCTCGAGGGACTTGCCGATCCGTCGCATACACCCAATCCTGCGAAGGCTCCGTGGTACTTCCTAGGGTTGCAGGAAATGCTGCACTACTTCCCGCCGGTGGTAGCAGGTGTTCTGGTACCGGGCCTCGTCGTGATGGCGCTTATTGTCATTCCCTACTTCAAGGTCAACATCGAAGCAGACGGACTCTTTTTGAAAGACCGTCAAAAGCGGCTGCGGATCTTTTATGTGGTTGCCAGCGCGCTCTCGCTCTTTCTGCTGCTCTTCAAGGTGTATGCAGCGTTGATCCCGACGGTGATCATGGCGGGGATCATGCTGATGGCGGCGCAGAGCACCCAGGATTCCTCATCCCCTTTCCGGCGCTACCTAGCGGGGCGGCCGCTTTCTTATTGGGTGATGACTTGGTTCTTATTCGAGCTGGTGGTGTTAACCGCCATCGGCACTTTTTTCCGCGGGCCGGGCTGGTCTTGGGTCTGGCCGTGGCAGGGGTCATAAAGAGGATGCGCCCGTCATGAACGAAAAAACAAAGTCGCTCTGGCAGAAACTGTTCGGAGACAGCGTGCGCGCCTTCGGCGTCGTCAGCGTGATCTTTCTGGCTTCAATGGCGATTGCTCCGGCGAAGAACTTTTTCAGTGAATGGCGCCATTATCAGCACGGCTACCTGAATACAATTCGCAACCGCAGCGATGCCACCACGCTTCAGAGGCACTTTACCGGGGGCATCCAGCAGGTGTGGCTCCCGGAACTTGGCGTGGTCGACCGCTGTACTAGTTGTCACGTAGGACTGAAAGAAGCAAGCCTGACTGACGTTCCCACGCAGCCATATCGCAAGCATCCTACGATTCCGCATAACCTTGATCAATTCGGATGCACGATTTGCCATCGCGGCCAAGGCGCGGCGACAACGGTATCTGAGGCGCATAGCAGCACGCTGGCATGGGAGCAACCGATCCTTCCGGCGAAATACATCGAGTCTTCCTGCGGACAATGTCATCGCGGACAACTCGCCGGAACTCCGCAGCTGAATCAAGGGCGGGCCCTGCTTGCGCGAGAAGGTTGTCTGCATTGCCATACGGTGAAGCTGCCCGATGGCAGCACACTGAAAGCGACGGACGACCCGCCGTCTTTGTCGCATATCGCCGATAAGACATCGCGCGAATGGATCTTCGCATGGTTGAAAGACCCGCAGGCGTATGCGTCAACGTCCACGATGCCAAACTTCAAGGTGAGCGACGACGATGCCCGCGACATCTCGGCATTCCTGATCGCTAACAGCACGCCGCTTCCGGGCGATACTGCATCGGTTTCCGCCATGGCGTCTGCCGATCCCACGGCAGGAGCAAGCCTCTATGGAGAGTCGTTCTGCGCCTCATGTCATGCCGTACAAAATGCCGCAGGGAACATGGTAGGTGGCGACGTCGGTCCTGAGTTGACCCGCGTAGGAACCAAGGCCAAGCCCGAGTGGCTGCAGGCGTGGCTGCGGAATCCGCGCGTCTACGATCCAGGGACGGGAATGCCTCATTACCGTTTTAACGATGGACAGGTGGCGACCCTGGCGGGATTTCTCCAGGGCAAGGCGGACTCCGATTTTCTCGCTAACGTCCGCCTCGACGCTGCCACTCCGGAGCAGATCGGGCATGGAAAGCGCCTCGTTTCCGACTACGGTTGCGCATCCTGCCACGAGATTGCCGGAATCAAGAAGCCTGAGAACTTCGCTCCGGAGTTGAGCCGCATCGGCAGCAAGCCCGTGACACAACTGATCTTCCTAGCCGGCATGCAGCACACGTTGCCCGACTACATCGCAGGCAAGATCAAAAATCCGCGTGCGTTTTCGCCCGGTCTGAAAATGCCGCAATATGCCCTTACTCCGACGCAGATCGATTCGCTTACAACCGCGCTGCTCTCGTTGAACGATCGTTCGTACTCTCTGCCGCCATCGCTAGCCGTGCCGGGCAAAGCGGAAACGGATTACGAGCCCGCCGGAAAGGCTGGGAAACTCATGACCGATCTCGCCTGCTTCAGTTGCCACCGAATCAATGGCCATGGCGGCGACATGGCGCCGGACCTCACCTGGGAAGGCAGTTCGGTGCAGCGCGATTGGTTGGTGCAGTTCTTCAAGAATCCGGGGACCCTACGTCCGTCCCTCATCCGCCGCATGCCGCGCTTCAACTTGAGCGACAGCGACGTGAACCAACTCACGGACTACATCATGACGGTCTATCAGAGTCCCAAAGTCGATCGCGATTCCATGCCCCTGAGCGGCTACTCGCAAGGGCAGATCGAACTCGGCAGACAGCTCTTTTACGGAAAGTATTCATGCCAGGGCTGCCACATCGTGGACACGAAGACAGACAAAGGTTACATCGGGCCGACGTTGACCCATGTTGGAAACA
The DNA here is from genome assembly GCA_035695545.1 of Candidatus Sulfotelmatobacter sp. Classification (GTDB taxonomy): domain Bacteria; phylum Acidobacteriota; class Terriglobia; order Terriglobales; family Acidobacteriaceae; genus Sulfotelmatobacter. Next base: position 8,975 of record DASRRV010000379.1, read on the forward strand.
GGCTGACGGCCGCATGGACTTATCAGTGGATGAGGAATCCGCAATCGTTGCGCCCCGGAACCGTAGAACCCAATCGCGCCATGAGTGATGAAGAGGCGCGCGCACTGACTGCATTCCTGATGTCGCAAAAAGGGGGAGAGAAATCCTCCGGAGCAGCCAAGGCCGCACGAACCAACTCACATACTCAGGAGGTCGCAAAACGATGAAAGCTCATATCGCATTCCTTCTGGCATTGTTTCTGCTCGGAAGTGCCTGCTCGCGCAATAGTACTTCGACGCCTGCACTCAAAGCCGCTGGAGTGGGTGCAGCAATCGTGGAAGCCAGCGGCGGGAAGCAACTCGCGCAGACTGGGAGTCTGCTCCCGCAGCCGGTGGTGGTGCAAGTCAACGACGAACAAGGAACGGCAGTGGCGGGAGCGCTAATTGAGTTCTCAGCGGCGCCAGGTGTCACCTTCGACCCAGCGAACGCACTCACCGACTCGAGCGGTCAGGTCACGACCAACGTTTCACTCGGGGGGATGGCAGGACGGTACCAGATCACGGCGTCCACCTTCGATAAGGCGCACAAGAAAGTCGAGCTCAACCTGGAAGAGATCGCCCTCGGATATCAACAGACGCTCGGACGCCGCCTGAACGAGCAATACTGCGATCGCTGCCACAATTCCGAGTCCACCGCCGAGCGCGTATCGAATTTCGACAATCTCGAAGTGAAGCCCCATCCCTTTAGTGAAGGCGACACGCTGAATAAGATCAGCGATGCCGATCTAATCGCGATCATCAGCAATGGCGGACCCGCTTTACAGAAGTCTGCCCTGATGCCGGCTTGGGGAAATACGCTCAGTAAATCGGATGTACAAGCGCTGATGGCGTATATCCGTGCGGTTTCCGATCCACCATCGAGGGACTCGGGACCGTTTTATTTACGCACCTTGCATTAGGCAATTCGCTGCCCTTCGAAACTGATTTCGAGTATGGGCAAAACGAAAGTCAAGAACTCGATACGAGCGATATTGCTTCGGGGGCTTGCTTGAAGCGTCTCCACGCCAAAATCGCCCCCCCCGACACGTTTAATCAGTTTCGTTGGTCTGTGTGCCGAGTGTCGAGGTATGTCTCACTTCATCATCACATCACCAATAAGCACTGCCTCCACCCGCGCGGTCGCCTCCTCCTGCATGTGGGGAAGCAAATAAGCGTAAGTATCCAATGTAAAAAGCTGTGTTGGCATGTGACATCCGATTTATCGGTGTTTGCGCACATTCATCCGCCCGGCTCGGTGTCCATGTCAGCGTTGATGATTGCGCAAAAAAAGAATTCTGGGATGGCCATTGGCCACTCTTTGAAGGATCATGGATCGAGTCAGAAGCTTCCGGCCGAACGCTTTTCGAAACTCGCTCGAGGAAGATCCCGGCTCAGAACCCAGGCGAGGATTCAGACGGTTGCACGAAATCATCTTGACGCGGAATGGAGTCCAAGCAAAGCGACCGCAATTCCTGTGATGCCGCCTGAGCCACGGTTTCTCCTACGATCAGAACGCATGGCGCTGGCAAGATTGGTGCTTGGTCGAGCAAGGCGAGAGTCGTGTAGTACGATTGTTCTTCCGAGATCGAAGCCTTCGATACAATTGCGCACGGTGTAGAGCCGCTCAACCCCGCCCCACGAAGATCCTCAGCAATACTGCCATACTCACCAGGCATATAGACCACCACGGTGGTGCGGCTTGTCACCAGACCGCTGCAATCTGAGTCAGTCTTTCCCTGGCCGCGATGCGCACTGATCACGAGCAGCCGTTCTGCGGTCCTGCGGTCCGTCAGCGACGCCTGAACCGTGGCGGCGGCTGCCAGTGCCGCAGTGACGCCAGGTACGATCTCGACCTCAACGCCGGCCCCCTTTAAGGCATCCAGTTCCTCTCCTGCACGCCCAAAAATCAGCGGATCGCCACTCTTCAGCCGGACGACAATTTCTCCGTTCGAGGCGAACCGCACCAATAACTCGCTGATTTCCTCCTGCGATATGCTCTTTCGACCGCAGCGTTTCCCAACATTCAGAATCCGGGTTCGTGGAGAGACGAGAGCCAGCACTTCTTGCGACACCAAGGCATCATGCAACACGACGTCGGCCAAGCCGAGCGTGCGCACAGCTCTTACAGTCAGCAGGTCCGGATCCCCCGGGCCAGCGCCGACGAGAAAGACTTTTCCTTTTCTTTGTTTCAATGGACGGCTGAGCAAGAATTCCCTCTCTGTCGAGTTGGGTTGAGACCGAACGAATCATAAGCACGGACCAGCACGCTTGCAGGTCGAGGTCGACCTGCTCCCACACCTTATAACGTTCCTCGGTTAAAGAGGGAAATTGAAAATATTGATGTCTCCTATGCGATTGGCTGTAAGGTGCACGGTTCCGGTATTTCTAGGTGCCATGGATGCAGCGCGTGGCCAACCGACGAAAAATCGGAGGTCTTCTCGTTTGTAACTCACTGCAAGCGTCGTTCCTTGTAGTGGAGAATCTATCCGTAGCGCATCACTATCGCCGAAGAAAATCGGAGTCCGCCTGTCGGTGCATCCGCAGGATGGGACACGTACCGAAGCATGATGCCCGCAGTTCTCTCACTTCGCTCTACGGGAAATTTGCTCGCGGAAAAACTCATCCGTGTTGGGCACGACTTTTTCCCTAGAAGTCCGCAATCCGGGCGTGAAGGGCCACCTAGGTCCGTGGCGGCAGCTTCGCCTTCATCAGATCCACCAAGACCCAACCATTGAAGTTCAAGCTTCCGAGAAGCGGAGGATTCTGGCGGAAATGTTCTCCAGAGTGAAAAAATCAGCCGAGCACTGTTGAGAAGATCTTCGAGCCTGTCAGTCCAACCGAACCGAAGAAAGCGTGAATCACCATTGCGGGGGGGCTGACGATCGTACAGAGTAAAGATAGGCATCGAGAACGTTGTGACTCGCCAGAGCGGAGAACATCATCTCAAAGCCGGGCCGCTAAATTGAGGCAGGAGGATCCGAGACTTGAACCATAAGTTTGCCATTGTTGGAACCATCGAATAATTTGTTGATCGCCGCTGGTGCTGACTCGAGGCCGCGGACGATATCCGCCCGAAACTTCAGCTGCCCTGAGCTGTGCCACTGCGTGAAGTTGTTCACCATTTCCTTCACTTTCGTAGAGTAATCGGTTGCGAGGAAACCCTGGATCCTAAGCCGCTTGCTAATCACCAGCACAAAGTTGGAGGGGCCGGGAACGGGCGCTGTGGCGTTGTACTGCGAGATCATGCCGCAAACCACGACGCGGCCAAAGGTGTTCATGAGGGAGAGCGCGGTTTCCAGGATTTCTCCGCCGACGTTTTCGAAGTAAATATCTACTCCGTTCGGACAGGCAGCCTTTAGCTGCTTCTTGTAGTTCGCGTCTTTGTAGTTCACGGCCACGTCGAAACTAAGTTCGTCCCGCAGCCACTTGCACTTCTCGTCGGTTCCGGCGATTCCCACTACGCGAAGGTCTTTAATCTTGCCGATCTGACCGACGAGTGATCCGACCGATCCTGCTGCCCCGGAAATCAGGAGGGTTTCGCCGGCCTCGGGCTGGCCCACTTCCAAGAGCCCCGCGTAGGCAGTTAGCCCAGCCAGTCCAAACAGTCCAAGGTACGCCGAAAACGGAAGTCCGCTTTCCGGCAACTTGGTTAGAGCTTCACCATTGGAGAGTAGATATTCTTGCCAGCCGAACATCCCTTGCACTCGATCGCCGGGAGCAAATTTTGGATGACTTGATTTCTCGACTATTCCGACGGCCAATCCGCGCATGATTTCGCCAATCTGGACGGGCGGAACGTAGGATGGACGGTCAATGAGCCATCCCCGCATCGCTGGATCCAGCGAGAGATACACGCTGCGAATCAGAACCTGATTCTCCCCCGGCTCGGGTATGGGTTGGGACACAAGCTCGAAGTCGTCAGCTTTGATTAGCCCCGTGGGCCGCGATTTGAGCCGCCATTGGCGGTTTACCGTGTTAACAGCGGCCATCACGAAGGCACCTCACTGTCAGACGATGTAGCAGCCAGCGGCTAGAATGCGCCCGGCGATGTTCCGCCGGAGTGCGATGGCATCAAGCGGATTATTGTTCGCAAAGCTGCGTAGAGTGGCCATATTATCGCGCAAGACGCTGCTCGTCGAGCAAGCGCCGATAACATGGCGCGCTGAGACTTCAACTCGATCCATGCCATCGCGGAGAAGCACGGCACACATGTCGGCGGCATTCGTCCCACGGCCCGATGCTGCGAGCTTGCGAGTTCGAAGCAGGGACGACTCCATGGCCAGCACGTCCATGGCGATGTCGGAGATGTTCATGAGTACTTCTTGCTGCTTTTCCAGCTCAGCGCCGTGTTTTTGATATGCAATTCCGATCGTGAATAATGCAATCTTCTTCGCGTTGTGTACGAGCTGTGTTTCTTCGTCAGAGCCCGCGGAGCCGTTCGGGTCCCGCGGCGTCTCCTTCATCACTGCTTGCACCGCCGGGATGAGCGCCAACTGGCCACGGGCGGCGCGTTTCAGCAGCATTCCGGTTATGAGGAGTCGGTTGATTTCGTTGGTGCCCTCGAAGATCCGATTGATTCGTGAATCACGGTAAGCCCGTTCCACGGCGTAATCCTGATGATAGCCATAGCCGCCGTGAATTTGCACGCCTTCATCGACAACGTAGTCCAGCATCTCGGAGGCATACACCTTAATCATCGAGCACTCCGCGGCGTACTCTTCAACGGCTTTGAGTTCGGTCTGTGAATTCGCGTGCTTGTCCTGGGTGGATTGCGCCAATTGGCTTTCAATCAGTCCCACTACGCGCCACACCATGGATTCCACCGCGAACGTGCGAATCGCCATCTCCGCCAGTTTGTGCTGGATGGCTCCGAACGAGGCGATCGCCGATCCGAATGCTTTGCGTTCTTTGGCGTATTTCAGGCAGGTGGAAAGCACGTTCTTTGCTCCACCCACAGCCCCAGGGCCGAGTTTCAACCGTCCGATGTTCAGGATGTTAAACGCAATGATGTGCCCGCGCCCAATTTCGCCAAGCAGGTTTTCGACGGGAACCTGAACATTGTCAAAATACACGGCCGTGGTCGAGCTTCCCTTGATGCCCATCTTGTGTTCCTCGGCGCCGCTGGTCACGCCTGGAAAGCTGCGCTCCACCAGGAACGCGGTGAACTTTTCGCCGCTCACTTTAGCGAACACGGTAAACAGGTCCGCCGCGCCTCCGTTGGTGATCCACATCTTCTGTCCGTTGAGGACGTAGTATTTGCCGTCAGCGCTGAGGTCTGCCCGGGTACGCACAGCAAGAGCATCGGAGCCGGCTAGGGGTTCCGTCAGCGCGTAAGCGGCCAACAGTTCAACCTTCGCCAGCCGGGGAAGATATTTCCTCTTCTGTCCTTCGTTACCAAAGAAAAGAATGGGTAGCGTGCCGATCCCGGTGTGGGTTGAGTGCCAGGATCCGTAAGACGCATCCCGGGCCAGATGCTCACCCGCGATCATCACAGATGGCAGATCCATTTCCATACCGCCGAATGTTTCGGGGATGGGTATTGCGGCGAGTCCCAGCTCGGCTGCCTTGCGCAGGACGCTCAGTGCGACCCCCGGAGTCTGCTGGCGGATCGCCTCGAGATGAGGTTCCACGTCATTCGTCCAGAATTGGTCGACCGTCCGCGCAATCGCGAGGTGTTCTTCATTCAGATCTTCAGCCGTGAAAATTTCGCTGGGCGAGCGATCCTCAATGAGGAACGCGCCGCCTCTAACTTGAAGAGGAGTTGCCGCGGCAGTTGTCATCTTTTTCCCAGTGGTCGAAGGATTGCATCGCCATATGGCCATGCCGATATGTCGAAGTCGGAGCTTGCGGACCAGCCGATTCGCCTCGTCCGTCTTGGTCGAGGAAATCGCGTCCTTCAAATTGTGTTAGTCTATATCAGATATAAGTCACTAACGTCAACACAGAAAGCAATCGGACGTCAGCAGCGGCGAGTCGATATTGGATCGCTGGGAGAACAGGCGATTGGAGATCAATTGTTAGAATCGATCCGGCGCCTTGAGCGCCGAATCGGTAGTCCGTCCTGCAACCCTGATCAGGAGAACATGACTATGGCTCGTGTTGAAGTCGCTGCACCGCAAAGAAGTCGGAAGCACAGGAACTCAGCGAAGCGAATTACGCCAGTGCAGATTCACGAGATTCCAGGGCTTCGGGAACGCAAGAAGGCCCGACTTCGTCAGCAAATCATCGATACAGCCATCCGATTGTTTCGCAAGCGGGGCTACGAGAAGACTCGCATCGATGACATTGTCAAAATTCTGGAAATCAGCCAGCCTACTTTCTTTCGCTATTTCCCCAGCAAGGATGCTGTTTTACGGGATGTGGGTAAGCGAGGTTTCGAATGCATCGCGGAGCGCCTTAAATCGGAACTCTCCACCAAGGCTGATACTGCCGAACGCCTGCATCATCTTTATCACGCCATGGCAGTCGAAGCGGAAGCCGACCGGCCGCTTTGGAAAGCGGTCGTGCTGTCGGGTGCGATGGATCCAGTACGTTCTCCGGAAGTGCGTGGACTCGAGGGAGTTGCGGTCAGCCGGCTGCGCGAAATTCTGGCGCAGGGTCAGGAGCGCGGCGAAATCACGAGCACGTTCCCCGTGGTCCATCTCGCCGAATTCATGGAGGCCCTCTACCACACCGTGGTCCGCCAGTGGACCGTCGATCTCACAGGACCTCATAAACTCGCTGAGCGCGTGGATAGCGCCGTGAAGTTTTTCTTGCGCGGCGTTAAGCCGTAATTCGTTCCTCGACCCGTCTGGTTTCCCTGTTCTTGCAAGGCCAAGCTGAATGAAAGCCGCTATCCTGCACGATTTCAAGAAGCCGCTCTCGATCGAAGAAGTCGAGTGCCCTCATCCCGAAGCGGATGAAGTCTTGATCCAGGTGGAGGCCTGTGGCGCCTGCCATTCCGACTTGCACGTGGCGGATGGAGATTGGAAACAGTTGGCCGGAATCGTGAAGAAACCGCTGATTCTCGGCCATGAAATTGCAGGTCACGTTGTCGAGAAGGGCGGAGCAGTACACGATTTGCAAATCGGCGATCGCGTCGGCGTGCCCTGGATTCACTGGAGCTGCGGTGAGTGCGAATTCTGTCGCGAAGGAAACGAAAACTTGTGCAGCCGGCAGAAGATCACCGGTGTCACGGTGGATGGTGGTTATGGGGAGTTTGTGAAGGCGCCGGCAACTCACGCACTGAAAATTCCAGATGGTCTTTCTGCGCTCGAAGCCGCCCCGCTTTTTTGCGCTGGACTGACAGTTTATCGTGCACTGAAAAGCAGCGGTATGTTGGCCGGCCAACGTCTGGCGGTTTTCGGCGTGGGTGGCCTGGGGCACCTTGCGGTACAGTTCGGGCGAGCTTTTGGCGCAGAGGTGACCGCCATCGACCTCTCCGAGGAGAAGTTGGAACTCGCGCGAGCTTTTGGCGCAGCCGACACCCTCAATGCGGCCACGACTGAAGTGGCTAAGCAGTTGCGTCGCAAAGGTGGAGTCCACGTGTCACTCGTCACGTCTGCCGCGAAAGCCGCCTATGACACGGCTTTTTCCAGCCTGCGACCGACCGGCATTCTTCTGGTTGTCGGTTTGCCAGGCGAGAACATCTGTTTTCCGCCGATTCTGATGGCAGCACGAGAAGTCAGGATCCACGCTTCGACGGTCGGTACTCGACAAGACTTGCGCGAAGTACTTTCCATGGCTGCGGCAGGGAAGGTGAGGTGCCAGGTGGTTGCTCGCCCGCTTGCTCAAGCCAACGAGACGCTGGATCAGTTGCGTAAGGGCCAAGTCTCCGGCCGGATCGTCCTGACTCCCCGCTGAAGGCACTATCCTGGCGAAATTCTGAAGCACGAGGTCTGAGTTTCGTGCTGTGCAGCGAAGCAAGTCCCGCACAACTTTCCCCTTGTCCTCCATTGAACCATTGGAGCGCCCCGAACGTGCGCGGCATGTCGCCCAGTGAATATCGGCGTTTCCTTCTTGACGTTAGTGACTCTTATGTGATACTCACTCTCACAATCTGTGGTTTCGTTTGAAACGATTTGAATTTTCGATGGAGCACGAAACGGGGCACTGCGTCGGCGTTGACGGCCTTAGTTGCGCCACGAGGCGGGGGTTCGGAGTTGACCCGCATTGGGGGACTTAGAAACCAATTCGGTGATGTCCACACACATCCTTAGGGAGAATCCTATGAAGTCACTGGCATATGCTTTTGTAAGTTTGCTGCTGGCAACTAGTGTGGTCCAGGCGCAGGGCGTTGGCACCTCGGGAGACATCACCGGCACCGTGGTTGATGCCGCAGGCGCGGTTCTGCCTAAGGTAACCATCAGTGTGGTCGAAACGCAGACCGGTCTCAAGCGCACGGTCGTGACCGATGGCGCGGGCGAGTACCGGGTAGCAGGACTCTCCCCGTCTACTTATGAAGTGAGTGCTGCGCTGACCGGTTTTGCGACCATGCTTCGCAAGAACGTCCCGGTTGCGGTCGGGCAGACGGTCGTTTCGGACTTCCGGATGAAGCCGGCGCAGGTAGCGACCACAGTTGAGGTGACTAGCGAACCGCCGGTGGTCGAAACCGAACGAGGAAGCCAAGCGGACCGGATAAGCCAGCAATACATCGCCGACCTGCCCATTGACCGCCGCGATTACCTCACCTTCACGTTGCTCGCTCCTGGAGTCTCTGATTCCACCAGGCTCGCGGGGGACCAGGATTTTCGAGTCAAGCAGACGCCGCAAAGCGGCCTTTCCTTCTACGGAAGCAACGGCAGAGGAAACACTATTACCGTGGACGGCGGTGAAACCAGCGGTGACACGGGTGGCGTGCGCCTGACCGTAAGCCAAGACGCGGTGCAGGAGTTCCAAATCAACCGCAGCAACTATTCAGCCGACTTGGGGTCCGCTACGGGCGCCTCCATCAACATTGTGACCAAGTCCGGTACGAACAACGTGCATGGCTCTGTGTATGGCTTTTTCCGCAATGATGCCATGGATGCCCGCGACCCGTTCGCCTTCAGTTCGGCGCTGGCGCCGGATCCGACCTTCGCAAATTTCAACACCACTTCTACGGGCGCTCCGATCAAGAATTCTCTCAGCCGCCAGCAGTACGGCGGCGCCATCGGCTTCCCCGTTCGGAAAGACAAGACCTTCCTGTTTGCTGCTTTCGAAGGTCTGCGGCAGAATTCACAAGCTTCGGTTCCACTTCTGACGCACAGTTCGATCTTCGCGGGCCCCTCCCTGTCGCCAACCACGAACCCCTTTTCGACGACTGATCCGAGGTTTGCACAACAGCTAGTTGTCGACAATTTGGCAACTTCGTCTGCGTCGAGCGTGACTTGCTTCCCAGGCGTAAACCTACCACCGGCTACTTGCGCATTTGCCCTCCAGAGCATTCTGGCGGTAAATCCGAACCCTGGTGCGAACCCGTTTGTGAGCCCGGGCCAAGCCGCAGTTAATGGATTCCTGGTAAACCAGTTCGAGACCGACGGTGGAGTGTTTCCCTACAACTCGCATCAATACTTGGCGTCTGGCCGTATGGATCACCGTTTCAACACGACCAACCAGCTCTCTCTCACATACAGGTATGCGCATGACCTGGAGGAATCCCCCGATGTGCAGTCTCTGACCGCCTTTTCGGCGGGCAGTTCGATCCACAACTATGACCACAACCTCCAGGTGACCTGGTATCACCAGTTCAGTCCGTCCACCGAGAATGAGGCCCGCGCGCAATGGGACTACAACAGCTTTAGAGTAATTCCCAATGCGCCTGGACAGGTAGGGCTGCAGATTCCCGGCTTTATTAATAACCTGGGAACCAACATTTTCCTCCCCAACCTGACTATCTTGCGTCGATATGAGTTCGCGGACAATTTGACTGTTGTCCGCGGCCATCACACCTTCAAGTTCGGCGGATCGGAAGTGCTCCGCGGCAATCACACCGAATCACACACGTTTTTCCCGGGTCGCTTTGTGTTCGGATCGCTCCCCGGGTTCTTGATCAGCCCGTGCCTGGCTCCCACCCCAACCTCAACCCCGGATCCCTGCAGCGGGGGAACCATACCTTCCGGTGCCTTCATCAACTCGTTGCAATCGACGTCATTCGGAATTCCAGAGGTCTACCAGCAGGGTTTTGGTAATCCGACTTACCCCTACTACACCCGCCCTTTGACGTCTTTTTACGCCCAAGACTCTTGGAACATCACGCCGAACTTCACTCTTAACTATGGCCTTCGCTATGAACTGGACACACAGTTCGCCCCCTTAACAACCTATAAGAAGGATTTTGCGCCTCGGCTTTCGTTCGCCTGGGACCCATTGAAGGACCACCGAACGGTGATCCGCGGCGGGTACGGAATCTTCTACGGACCGGTTGACGTTCAGATCCCGGACGTCGACCTGAGCCTGGGGGTGGTAAACAGCAATAAGTCAGCGGTCGAAAACAGCACAGGAGCCGGCCAGGTCGCGAATCTGACCGCGATCTGTGGATTCTCTCAGTTCGGAGTACCGATCATCCCCGGTAATGGCTCGAGCCCTTGCAACCGGGAAATTTCGATTTATGTCGATCCGATTGCTGGAGTTCCGGCTTTAGGTTTGAAAGGCGCGCCGGCGGTTTTCGCCGGACTGTTTGGTCAGGGACTGATTCAGTGCACAGCCCCGACCCCGGGAAATGCTGCCTGCATCACGCCCGCATCGGTGGCCCCGTATGGCATCAATGTTACAAATAGTGGTCCCGTCGGCCCTCTGCAGGTGGTTTTCGTGAACCAACCGGGTTATCGTCCCCCAATTGCTCAACAGGCCTCGTTCGGAATTGAGCGTGAGATCGGGCCGGGATTTTCCATGTCCCTAAGCGCTATCTATTCACATACCCAGAGACTGCCGATTGCGATTGATACCAATCTACTGCCGGCGCCGTTCACCACGGTGCCGCTCGCCAACGGCCAGGTAGCTTCCTATCGCAACTGGAATACGACGGCGGCGGGGGCCGACCCGATTGGAGGCGCTGAAGGCTTGCCTTGTGATACGGTTCAATGCTTTGTGAATCCGCTGGTTGTCCAAAACAACCAATACAGCTCGCAGTCGTACGCTCTCTACGAGGGCGGCATTCTGGAAGTCAAAAAGCGGTTCAGCGATCACTTCACCTTGTTTGGAAATTACACCTACAGTAAGGGAATTGACACTTCCACGGATTTCAACAGTGACTACGGGCCGCAGGATCCGACAAACATCAATTTAGATCGCAGCCTATCCGAGTTCGATGAGCGGCACAAAGTGGTGATCGCGGGAGTGTTCGACAGCCCATGGAGGCAGACTATCTTGTCGGGTTTCCAGCTGGCTCCGATTTTTTCCTACCACAGCGGGCATCCTTTCAATCTGCTGGCTGGAGGAGAAGTCAACGGCGACAATCACACTACCAATGAACGTCCCATCGGCGCACCACGTGACACGGGCCTTGGACCCAACTACTACGATCTCGATGCACGCTTAACCTGGCAGCACAAACTGGGAGAAAGAGCGAACGTGCTAATTACAGCAGAGGGATTTAACATCGCAAACCGGACGAACTTCTCCAGCGTGAACAACGAAGTGAATCCACTATTCGGTGTTTGTCTCGTCCCAGGCTCCTCGACGAGCTGCTCCGTACCCTTTGACCCGACCTTTACAACGTTTAACGTGCATGGGATTCGTCCGGGCACACCTCTGGCAGGGGGAGGGACTGCGGCGCCGAGCACGCCGCTGGCTTTCACGTCAGCCTTTCCCAAGCGCCAGATCCAACTCGGTATCCGCGTCAACTTCTAGAGTCGGGGGCCACGGAATGTCGTTCGTTGAAAATCAGGGAGCTAGGATCTATTGGGACGAACAAGGTCACGGCGCCCCCGTCTTGCTGATCATGGGTCTGGGTTACCCTTCTTACGTGTGGCATAGAACCCGGCCCATGCTCGCGGAGTATTACCAAACCATCGCGTTGGATAACCGGGGCGTAGGCAGGAGCAGTGTCCCGCCCGGTCCGTACTCGATTGAGTTGATGGCGTCTGATGCGGCAGAGGTTCTGGATGCCGCCGGAATTGAAAGTGCGCACTTGTTCGGAGTGTCGATGGGCGGCATGATTGCTCAGGAGTTCGCGCTGCAATACCCGAAGCGGGTGCGGTCGCTGATTCTGGGTTGCACCGCAGCCGGCGGGCCGACCGCGGTGCGCGCTGAACCAGCGGCTACCCAGATGCTGATGTCACGTGTGAAGGCGTCGCCCGAGCAGGCTGCGGAGGCGGCGGTGCATTTTATCTACGATTCCTCCACTCCTCGCAAATGGATTGATGAAGACCTGGCGATTCGCCGGCCATGGTTTCCGCGGGGAGAAGCATATACGGCACAGCTGCAGGGAATACTTGCCTGGGAGTCATACAGCCGACTTCCCGGCATCGCTGCGCCCACACTGGTGATCCACGGTGAGTCCGATCGTTTGGTGCCGCCGGGAAACGCCAAATTAATCGCGGAACGCATCCCAGGCGCAAAGCTCGTGATGATTCCTCACGCCAGCCATCTCTTCCTGACTGACCAGACCGAGGCCGCACACCACGCCATTTTGGAGTTCCTTAACCAGCAAGCTGGAACTACAGCGAGACATTCCGACTTGGAGTGTGGTAGCGCGGGATGTCGCGTCGGTCCGTTTTGTCCCAACAGTTCCGGGGAGAATGCTCCACATTGAAGGACGCAGCCAGCATCAAAATTCCACCATGAATGTGAAGCAGCTTTTCGATCTCACCGGGCGCGTTGCGATCATTACCGGAGGGTCAATTGGGCTTGGCCGCCAAATGGCGGAGGGACTCGGGGAAATGGGTGCGCAGGTGGTGTTGTGCGCCCGAAAGGAGGAGCGTTGTCGCGAGGCCGCCGAGGAATTGCAGCAACTCGGTGTCAAAGCGATTGCCCGGGGGTGCGACGTTAAGAGTCCGGCCAGCATTCAACAGCTTGTCGATGCGACCGTCGCGGAGTTCGGACGGATTGATGTCCTGCTCAATAATGCGGGAATATCGTGGGGCGCTCCGGTCGAGGAAATGCGGCTTGAGGATTGGAACAAAGTTATCGAGACGAATCTGACCGGGACTTTTTTGTGCGCTCAAACGGTGGGCAAAGTCATGATCCGACAAGGGCGGGGAAAGATTGTTAACATCGCGTCGGTCGCGGGACTGGGCGGGGCTCCGGCAGAACTCCCGGCAATTGGTTATCACGCCAGCAAGGGTGGAGTCATCACCTTCACCAAAGATTTGGCCTGCAAGTGGGCGGCGCACAACATACAGGTGAATGCAATTGCTCCCGGCTGGTTTCCCACGCACATGTCGAACCGTGTGCTGGAACACAATAAGGAGCTTTTCCTCTCGCATATTCCGTTGCGGCGTTTTGGCAACGAGCATGACTTGAAGGGCGCGGCCGTGTTTCTCGCTTCTGATGCCTCTAACTATGTCACCGGTCATGTTCTGGTCGTAGATGGAGGCCAGTCGGCCTGGTAAGACCAAAGGTTGCTCATGAATATTCCCCTTACCCCAGTACGCTTCCTGCGGTATGCCGAACAGCAGTTCCCCCACAAGACCGCCATAGTTTGCAGCGACCGGCGATTCACGTACGCGCAGTTCGCTGATCGTGCCAATCGTCTCGCGGGGGCTCTGCGCGAAGCGGGGGTGAAAGCGGGCGATCGGGTCGCATTTCTCAGTCTCAATTGCCACCGGCTTCTCGAAGCGTATTACGGCGTACTCGAAGCCGGTGCGGTGTTGCTTCCGTTGAACTTCCGGCTTGCCCCTCGGGAGTTGGCTTTCATTCTGAATGACGCTGGCGCAAGAGTGCTTTTTTTGGAAAAAGAGTTCGCCGGGGTCGTGGACTCTTTTCGCCAAACCGTTTCGACTGTGCAGGCTTTCTGCCTGCTTGACGCCGCGCCTGACGCCCCCTGGTTTTCTCCCGCGAACTATGAAGACATGCTGGCCGCTGCGACGCCTTACCGAGCGGACGTAATGGACTTCGACGAAAACTCCCTGGCTGAGCTGTTTTATACAAGCGGCACGAGTGCCGAGCCCAAAGGAGTGATGCTGACCCACCGAAATGTTTATCTCCACGCCCTCTCGGTGTGTGTGACGTTCATTACGAAGCCTGAGAGCGTGAACCTGCATACCATTCCGCTTTTCCATGCAAATGGCTGGGGTACGGCCCATTCGGTCACGTTCACGGGAGGGAAGCACGTCATGCTTCAGCGCTTTACATGCGCTGAGGTTTTCCAGTTGATCGAACGCGAACGCGTCGACTCCCTGAGTCTTGTGCCCATCATGGCGACGGCATTAGTGAATTCGCCAGACCGGAAAAAATATGACTTGAGCAGCCTGCAGTGGATTTCGATCGGGGGAGCGGCATCGTCTCCAACGTTAGTACGCGAGTGCGAGGAGAAACTTGGTTGCACCTGTTTTTCCGGATACGGTCTGACGGAAACGGCGCCCGTACTCTCCACTGCCAAGTTGAAGCCGGGAGAACAATTCGCTTACGAACAGCGCTACGTGGCTCAGGCGATGACCGGGTTCGCAATTCCGGGGGTGGAGTTGAGGGTTGTGGACTTCGAGGACAATGATGTTCCGCGCGATGGCAAAACCATGGGAGAGATTGTCGCCCGATCTGACGGTGTCATGCTGGGGTACTGGCAGCAACCCGCGGCTACGTCGGAGGTGATGCGCGGTGGCTGGTTTCATACAGGAGACATGGCCACGATCACTGAAGACGGACGCATCCTCATCGTGGATCGCAGGAAAGACATTATTGTGAGCGGCGCTGAGAATATTTCATCGCTTGAAGTGGAAAAGGCACTTCTCGCACATCCGGCAGTTTACGAGGCCGCGGTCATTCCCGTCCCAGACGAGAAATGGGGTGAAGTGCCGAAGGGGTTGGTGGTCGCGAAACCTGGACTAAACCCGACGGAGGCGGAACTGCTCGAATTTTGCCGCTCTCGCATAGCCCACTTCAAATGCCCACGGTCAATCGAGTTTCTGGAGAGCTTGCCGAAGACTGCCACCGGAAAAATTCTGAAAAAAGGTTTGCGCACAAAATATTGGAGCGGACAGGAACACCCTGCGTCGGAGGTTGCGCCGCGAAAGTAGCTGCTTACTGGCGACGGTTTAAGCCGTTCGGATGCAGAGACGGAGTTCAGTGTCATGGACGATCTAGTTCAACTCACCAGAAAAGATGATGTCGCGATTATCACCATCAATAACCCGCCGGTGAATGCGTTGAGCCCCGGGGTCGCGCAGGGGATAGCACAGACAATTGCGCAGGTGGATAAGGACGATGGCGTCAAGGCTGTGGTGCTGATTGGTGGCGGCCGTACATTCATCGCCGGGGCGGACATAAAAGAATTCGGCAAGATCACGTCCGGTAAAACTCAGCGCGGTGCAGGACTGCTTCCGCTCCTGCTGCAGATGGAAGATGTGCGAAAGCCAGTGGTGGTGGCGATCCATGGCGCGGCCTTTGGCGGCGGGCTGGAACTGGCGATGGCCGGCCACTATCGCTTGGCGGCTCCGAATGCTCAGCTGGGGCAGCCCGAAGTGAAGCTCGGAATTATTCCCGGCGCAGGTGGCACCCAGCGATTGCCTCGACTGGTGGGCGTCGCCAAGGCCGCCGAGATGTGTGCGGAAGGTAACCCAATTACCGCCCAGGAGGCGTTGAAACTCGGCCTCGTGGATCGTCTGATCGAAGGCGACCTGTTGGCGGGTGCTGTAGCTTTCGCGCGCGAAGTCGCGGGGAAGCCGAGGCGCAAAACTCGGGAGCGCAACGAAAAGCTCAGCATTTCGGCGCAGAACGCGTCCGTCTTCGCGGCTGTGCGCGAAAAGGCTCGCGCCAAACAGCGTGGGATGATGGCACCGCTCGCGGCCATTGATGCGGTGGAAGGCGCCACCGACGCGTCTTTTGAGGAGGGGTGCCAGTTGGAACAGAAATTGTTCGACGAGTGCCTTTTCTCAGATCAATCCAAGGCTCTAATTCATGCGTTCTTCGGCGAGCGCGAAGTAGCCAAGATCGCGGACATTCCAAAAGAGACCCCGGTCATCCCGGTGAACTCGGTGGCGGTCGTCGGTGCCGGAACGATGGGCGGTGGAATTGCCATCGTGTTCGCCAACGCCGGATTTCCGGTGTTGCTGAAAGACGCCGACCAAGCGGCTCTCGATCGTGGACTGGTGACCATTCAGAAAAATTACATGAGTTCGGTGAAACGCGGTCGCTTCTCGCAGCAGTTCGTGGATGAACGCCTGCAACTTATCAAGCCGACGCTTAGCTACGACGATTTCGGCAACGTGGATATGGTTGTCGAGGCAGTGTTCGAGGGCATGACGCTCAAGAAGGAAGTCTTCCGGCAGTTGGATCGCATTTGCAAGCCGGGCGCAATCCTGGCGAGTAACACGTCCACCCTCGATGTCGACGAGATAGCCTCAGCTACTTCCCGCGCCGATGCGGTGATTGGCACACATTTTTTCAGCCCAGCGAATATCATGCGCCTGCTTGAGATCGTGCGCGGCAAGGCGAGCAGTAAAGAGGTAATCGCGACCTGCATGCAGCTCTCGAAGAAATTGGGGAAAGTCGGAGTGCTCGTGGGCAATTGCAGAGGCTTTGTGGGGAACCGCATGTTCGGCCCGTATCGTCGTGAAGCGCAGTTTCTGGTGGAGGAAGGCGCGAGCATCGAGGCCGTCGACAGAGCGCTTTACGACTTCGGCATGGCGATGGGACCTATGGCTACCGGCGATCTGGCAGGCTTGGACGTCGGTTGGAGAATCCGCAAAGAGTATCGTCACCTTGAAAAACCTGGAGTGCGGCAACCGTTCGCCGAAGATCGCTTGTGCGAACTCGGGCGCTTTGGCCAGAAGACCGGCGCGGGCTGGTATAAGTACGACGAGAACCGGCGCGCAGTACCCGATCCTGAAGTCGATGAACTGGTGCGTAATTGGGCGCGCGAAGCCGGTATTGCGCAGCGAAAGATTTCATCGGAAGAGATCGTTGACCGCTGCATTTACGCCTTGGTGAATGAGGGTGCGCGGATCCTCGACGAAGGCATCGCACGGCGTGCCGTAGACATCGACATCATTTATTTAAACGGTTATGGATTCCCGGCCTATCGGGGCGGACCGATGTGGTATGCGGATACCGTGGGTCTCGGCAAGGTCTATCGCCGCATTTCGGATTTTCATCATCAGCACGGCGAACTCTGGGAACCCGCTCCTGTGCTGAAGCGTCTGGCCGAAGAGGGTGAGACCTTTGGCGAGTTCAACCAGGAACAGAGCGCCATGGCGTAGGGCATTGCATCCACGTTCGGCGGCGGGCAGGGTGCCCTCTCGACTGTTCGGATCAGCAGGTTAATTTCCGAAAAATGTTTCTGATGGAGGACCCATGAAAAACCTCGAAAAGACGGACAACCGTCTCGATCGCCATGAACTTATTCGTAAACTGTCGATTGCAGCGGTGGCCGCCTGCATGGTCGCAGTCGGCTCAGTAGTAACTGCCTTTGCCGACGACCCATCTCACCCTCCGATTGCCCTCACTGAGAGCGGAGTGGTAATTGGCGCAACGACGAGTGGCGTAAACGAATTTCTGGGTATTCCGTATGCGGCTCCGCCGGTGGGAGATCTGCGCTGGAGACCGCCGAAGCGTTTCGGGTTCTTTCACGGACTTTTCCTCGATGCGACTCAATTCGGCAGTGCGTGCACGCAACCCGGCGGGATTGGCAGCGAAAACTGTCTGTTCCTGAATGTCTTTACGCCGCGGCTGAAATTGGATCATGATGGGCGCGGTCTGCCCGTGATGTTTTGGATTCATGGTGGTGGACTCATTAATGGGAGCAGCACCCCTTACAACCCCGTAGAACTCGTGAGAAGAGGCGTAATTGTCGTCACCATTAATTACCGCCTGGGCTTTTTGGGATTCCTTGCCCAGTCTGCCATCGATGCCGAAGGCCATCTCAACGGCAACTACGGATTGATGGATCAACAATTCGCGTTGAAGTGGGTTCGCAGAAACATCGAGGGGTTTGGAGGCGATCCCAATCGCGTAACAATATTCGGTGAGTCGGCAGGTGGACAGAGCGTCTATGCCCATCTGGCATCTCCTCTGGCATCGGGCCTGTTCCGGGGAGCGATCGCAGAGAGCGGATCATATGCGGAATTCCAGGATTATTTTGCTAACGTGATTACGCTGGCGCAGGCAGAGACGACCGGCAGCGCCAGTGTACCGTCTGGCGCCGCCATTGCCGACAGTGTCGGATGCACGGACCAAACTGCGTCATGTCTGCGTGCCGTGTCCGCGGCGACGATGGTCGCACAAGAACCATTCCCGTTGTATCCGTTCGTGGACGGAATGCTTCTTACACAGACGATCGGCGCGGCATTTGCTAGCGGCGAATTTAATCAGGTGCCGGTCATAGCAGGCACCAATCACGATGAATATCGCTTGTTTGTGGCTACCGGCTACGACCTCGTCGGGAATCCAATACTTACTTCAGCGGAGTACGATACGGCGGTCAATGCGTTGTGGGGATCGATCCTCGCTCCGTCCGTCCTCGCGTTGTACCCATTTAGCAGTTACCCGTTCGGCGGTGAGGCATTGGGCGCCTCTGGCACCGACGGAGTTTTCAGCTGTCCTGCGCGAAATGTGGATCAGGCCCTGTCGAAACTGGTGCCGACCTATGCCTATGAGTTCAACGATGAGAACGCTCCCCCGCCGCAATCTGCGTTTGGTGGTTTGTTAACCTTTCCCTTGGGCGCCTATCACAGTGCGGAGCTTCAGTACCTGTTCCCGGGCATCGATGTTTTCGGACTGCGCGTGACACTCTCGCCCAAACAAAAGCGGCTCTCGCATGTTATGGTCAGCTACTGGACGCATTTCGCGAAGAGCGGAGACCCGAACGCCCCGAGTGAACCGTTATGGTCTCCGTACAGCACGTCAACCGACGAGTTCCAATCGTTGATACCTCCAATGCCAGTGGTTGAGCCCAACTTTGACGCTGGTCACCAGTGCTCCACGTTTTGGAACACGTTCTAATGGCGAACACGAGTGCACTCTGATACTGCTCCCGTTCGTTCCGGCGAAGAACTGAATCTAGCTGCTCTTGCGGATTTTCTGCGCGGGAAAGTCGAAGGCATGGAACGGGGCATCACCGTCGAACAGTTTCCGAACGGGCACTCCAACCTGACGTATCTGTTGCGGATGAATGGAGACGGGCGCGAGTACGTCCTCAGGCGCGCTCCCCTTGGCCCGGTTGCGCCCAAAGCTCACGACATGGCACGTGAATACCGTGTCCTCCAGATGGTGCATCCGTATTTTCGGGAAGCTCCGGATGTCTTTCATTTGTGTGAGGATTCAGCCGTGCTGGGTGCGGTCTTCTTTCTGATGGAGCGCCGGCACGGGCTGATCTTGCGTGATGACATTCCCCGAGAGCTGGCGACGGTGCCTAACTATCCTGAACTGGTGAGCGAGGCATTCATCGACTGCCTGGTACGGTTACACGCCATCGATGTCTCAAAGACGGGCTTGATTGCTCTCGGTAAGCCGGATGGCTTTCTTGAGCGCCAGGTGCAGGGTTGGGCCGATCGCTGGAATCGGTCGAAGACCGACGACATGCCAAAGATGGAGCGGGTGATCCGATGGCTCGTCGATCGCCGGCCGTCTTCTTCTGTGCCTACCCTCGTGCATAACGATTACAAGCTCGACAATGTCATACTCAGGGATGCATCCATAGACCGTGTCGATACTGCGCACAGAATCGAGGCGGTGCTTGATTGGGAGATGGCGACGGTGGGCGATCCGCTGGCCGATCTCGGTTTGACTTTGTGTTACTGGGCTTGGGTCGAAGCACCACAAGTGCGTGCCCGCGGAGTGCACTCGCTTACATCGCAGCCCGGTTGGTATACGCGGGACCAATTCGTGCAGCGCTACGGGGAGCGTACCGGCCGGGACCTTTCGCAGATCGGTTACTATGAAGTCCTCGGGATGTTCAAGCTGGCTGTAATTTTGCAGCAGATCTATTATCGGTTCAGGCGCGGCCAGACACAGGACATGAGATTCCAAAATTTCGGGGAACAGGTTCGAGGACTGGTTGAGCTGGCAGATTCGCTCGCCGGAAAACTCAGTTGAGCACGCTGTATCTTGTCCGCCACGGGCAAGCGGGCACGCGCGACGCTTACGACTCTCTCTCTGAACTGGGAAAGCGCCAGCCGCGGTTATTGGGCGAACACTTCGTTTCGCAGGGGATCCAATTTACCTCAGCCTACGTGGGAGGGTTGTCGCGGCAGCGACAAACAGCTGAAGAGGTTGGCGCCGCCTATGTGCATGCGGGCGGCGTAAGCTTTCCAACCGTAAACGTCGATCCTGGATGGGATGAGTTCGATCTCGTTCGCGTGTACTGCGAGATTGCTCCGCAGTTGGCTTCAGACGACGCTGAGTTCCGTCGCGAATACGAAGAAATGCGCGAGCAGGTTCGCGTCACTTCAGGCGCGCACGGAGCGGGTATTCATCGCAAATGGCTGCCTTGCGACACCAAAGTGGTGCAGGCTTGGGCCGCCGGCCGATATGCCTATGGCGGAGAGAAGTGGGACCAATTTCGCGAGCGCGTTGCGGCCTGCTTATTGAAGATGCACGATGCGCGGGCCGAAAACATTCTTGTTGTCACCTCGGCGACGCCGATTGCGATTTGCACGGGCCTGTCCCTGGAGATTACGGATGGGCGAGTCATGCGGCTGGCCGGTGCGGTATATAACGCGTCCTACACGGTCTTACGTTTGCGGACGGCGGATCTGCGGTTATTTACCTTCAATGCCGTGCCACACCTCGCCGCTCCCGGACTGCGTACTCACCGCTGAGAGTACTTACGCCAGCTGAAACGCCCCACGCCTCACGTATAGTAGCGGACGATCCACTCGGCTACGCAGCATGGTTTGTCGACGCCCTGGCTTTCGACTCTTGCATCAAAGGCTGCTTCCAGCGCGTCCGGCACATCTTTCAGTGATCGCAAGGTGAAGTGAACGCGGAGGTTGGAATCTGCGCGCACGGGCGCAGGAAAGCGCACGCGATTGAGGCCATAATTGATGGCCATGCGAAGGCCACCTTGGATCTGAATAGCCTGGCTCATGAATCGGCTCAACAGCGACAGGATCAAGAATCCGTGGGCGATTGTGTTCCCGTAAGGAGAATCGCGTCGCGCGCGTTCACGGTCCAGGTGGATCCACTGGCGATCTTCAGTTACTTCAGCAAACTGTCGAATGCGTTCTTGATTAACGGGGAACCAATCCGTCACAGCGATTTCACGGCCGATCAAATCCCTTAAAGAGTGCGGTGTTTCAAGTACAAGCGGCACTGGCGTCTCCTGACAATTCTGCTGAAGTCCCCCCGGGGAATTGCGTGAGAGCCATCAACGCCGCGCTGGCCCGGTTCGTGGCGGGCCCCATTTCCGTAGCTCCAGTTTCGCAATCGATTCTGTGTGAACCTCATCCGGGCCGTCGGCCAACCGTAGCGTGCGTACATTCGCCCAAGCGGCGGCCAGAAACGTATCTTGAGAGACGCCTGCACCTCCGTGGGCCTGGATAGCGCGATCCAGCACCTGCAAAGCTACATTAGGTGCCACGACTTTGATCATCGCAATCTCCGCGCGGGCTTCCTTGTTTCCGGCTGTGTCCATCATGTATGCCGCCTTCAAAGTCAGCAGGCGCGCCTGCTCGATCTCCATGCGCGATCGAGCAATGTCAGCGCGTATGGTGCCCTGTTCGGCCAGCGGCTTGCCAAAGGCCACGCGCGCCTGAACCCTCGTGCACATGGTTTCGACGGCCCGTTCGGCGACGCCAATGCAGCGCATGCAGTGATGGATGCGCCCGGGCCCGAGCCGTCCCTGGGCAATCTCGAAGCCGCGCCCTTCGCCGAGCAATATGTTCGCGACCGGCACGCGCACGTTTTCAAAAGTGATCTCGCCGTGTCCATGTGGTGCATGGTCATAACCAAAGACAGTCAACATACGTTCGATCTTGAGCCCGGCAGCAGGCATCGGCACTAACACCATTGATTGCTGTTGATGGAGCGCGGCCGAGCGATCGGTCTTGCCCATGAAGATTGCGATCTTGCACCGCGGGTCGCCCGCTCCTGAGGACCACCACTTGCGGCCATTGATTAGATACTCGTCGCCTTCGCGAACAATACTCGCCTCGATGTTGGTTGCATCCGATGAGGCCACCGCAGGTTCGGTCATCGCGAAACATGACCGAACCTCACCCGCAAGCAGAGGTTTCAACCAGCGTTCTTTCTGTTCGGGCGTGCCGTAACGGGCGAGTACTTCCATGTTGCCTGTGTCGGGTGCCGAGCAGTTGAACACCTCCGGAGCCATCATGCTGCGCCCCATAATTTCGCACAGCGGGGCATACTCGAGATTGGTTAACCCCGCCCCATTTGCGTCATCCGGTAAGAACAGATTCCACAGACCAGCCGCGCGAGCTTTTGGCTTGAGTTCGTCAATTACCCGTGTCGGCGACCAGCGATCGCGCTCAATCTCGTCATAGAAGCGCTGCTCATTCGGGTAAATGAACTCGTCCATGAAGGCCTGCAAACGCCGTTGCAGGTCTTTGACTTTGCCGCTGAACGTGAAATCCATATCTGCCGCCTATCTCCCTGTGAATGCAGGGCGGCGCTTCTCAACAAAATGCGCGACACCCTCTTTGAAGTCCTCACTCTGAAGACTCGCGATCATCTCGCAAACAGAAACATCGAAGGCTTCAGAGAGAGACTGAGACGTAGCCGCGTACACTTGGTGCTTGATTATGCGCAACGAACGCGGACTTACAGTTGAGGCCAGCTCTTCAGCGTATTCCTGCACTTTGACGAGGAAAGTTTCGTTAGGCAAAACCTGATTGACCAATCCCATCCGCAGCGCCTCGGCGGCATCGATGGTCCGCGCGGAAAACAGCAGATCGAGCGTGTTTGCAATACCAATAAGTCGCGGCAACATCCACGCGCTTCCATACTCGGCGATGAGCCCTCGGCGCGCAAATGTGGTGCTGAAGCGAGCTGCGTCTGAGGCGAGCCGCAAATCGCAATAGAGAGTGATTACCAGCCCCAACCCAACCACCGGCCCGTTGATGGCTGCAATAACCGGTTTTCCGATCGCAGGAAAATAGGAGTATCGCTTCTGAAAATCAGGTGAAACGTCCTCGCGCCGACCCTCATTGCGCAATACCTGCTCGCGACCCTGATCGCCGAGGCCGCGTTCCGCCACGGCGCTCAACAGCGACATGTCGGCTCCGGCGCAAAAGCCCCTCCCAGCTCCTGTCAAAACGATCACTCGGACGTCGTCGTCCTGCTCGGCATTCCCCAGGTGGGAACGCACTTCATCTTCCATCTTGGACGTCCATGCGTTGAGTTTGTCCGGCCGATTCAAAGTAATCGTGGCCACTCGGCTGTCTACGTGATAAAGCGTCTCCTGAGTTGACATGACGCGCGATTATATAGAATCACATTGCGTTAGTCACTATCATGTCATAGCGACTATCGATATGATGGAGAGCCGGTCAAACAAGGGGCAATGCCCTGGGTACCGCCCAACATAAGCGCAACTTAGGTATTGGAGTTTAGGCGGAATGTAATTCCCCACTGTGCCGTTTGTGGAAAGCTTCGTATTGCCGACTCCTAAGTCGGAATCCGCCGAACGTCAACCCCAACGCCAGCAGGAGGCCGTACCCTATTGGATTGGGGAAGAGTCGCCGACAAACATCCCGGAGTCCACGGTGACGGCGTCTGGACGATCTGAAGACGGTTGCAAAGTTGAAAAGGTTGTTACTTACGGACGCCTCTCGGCGGTCACGCGAACTTGGCCCTCGGTGTACCAGCCATCGGGATCTCGACCCGCAATCGCAAAGCGGACGGCAGGTTTGCTGGTCCTGGGATAGAGCATGGCGACACGGAAGTCGTACGTACCCTCAGGCAAGGTCTCGGGGACAAAGAGACTTCCATCAAAGACGGCATCACCCGGCAGCCACTTTCGCACATCCACGGGAACGGTGATCACAGTGCTGTCGCTCGCGGAACGCAGCTGCACCGCCAGCAGATAATTCGTGTAGGCCGGTGCCACGCCAGCGTTCAGCCACCACATGTGGATGGGCATCATCGAACCCGCTGCGACGGCCTTCGGATATTCCAACCGCCTTAATGAGAAACGGTAGCCAATTTGTTTCTGGAACGTTTCGAAGTCCGCTTTCCAGTCGGCGGGAATCGGAGACGACTTCAGATTCACCGATGTAACGTGCCAGCGCAGCGCTTGTTCCAGAATGTAGTTCAGGTCAAAGTGGTCCCGCTTCCACTCCGAGACGGTGCCACACACTTCTAGCGACACCGGCCGCTTCTGCCAGACATCCTGGATCCCGGACCGCACCACCTGTTGAGGATAGACATCCAACATCTCAGGTTCAAAGTACGGATTGTCAGACTTCACCCGCAGGTCGCCGAGACAATCCAACCGCCAGCCCGCGCCTCGGCTGGTTCCATAGGTAAGAGCCTGGGGCTCGTCAAAATTCATCAGCAGTGTTGTGGTAGGAAAGGCGTCGAACCAGATGTCGATCAATGCCTTCTGATAGGGAAAGGCGGGCATGTACGGGCTCCAGCCCTCACCCCAGTAGCCGACCGAGGAGATGTCGACGCTGTCGAGATAAGGATTTCCGTCATAGCGCTTTCCCGCTTCCGCCACTAGCTCGCCCCAATACTTGAGAAAGAGAGGATCGGAAAAATCCGGCTGCCAGATGGCGCCGTCCTTATCGCTAGGTTTGTTAGCCCGCCGTGCGCCGGAGTCTTGATACCAGGTAGGGAGTGGATCCTGGTTCGAGTAAGGCATAAGCCGAATGGCCAGCGTCTGTCCGTGCGCCCGCGCCTCTTGCAGGGCGAGGTCAACGATTTCCCAGTGGAATTTCCCGGGCTCAGGTTCGAGCGCGGTCCAATACCAGCGGAGATAGGCAATTGTGGTGTCGGGAAAATCGGGCTTGCTCGCTGCCTGCGGCAATTTAGCAACCGGTCCAACCTCCGACCAGTGCAGCGAAGGGTTGGTCTCTTGTCCATTGAATCGCTGAAAGGTGGCAATTCCCATCGCCGGGTTTTCCAGGACGTCGTGGATCGGTGCCGGTCGCACGATAACGGTGTCGCGCTGGGCGTAGGCGGAGCAACTGAACAGCAAGGCCAGCGTCAATGTCAGAGTTTTTTTCATCGGATTCCTTACCTTAGTTAGTAGCTTCCCTTCGGCAACCCTCAACCGCCCGCGGACAGCGGATGTGCACCCAGGACTGGATAGGAAAGCCGCCGCGCACAATCCCGCAATATCTCCGGCTCCCACGAGGGACGCTTTGGACTTGTTGGATGGGTTCGATCGCTTGGTATGCGGCCAACCAGATACAAGAACACCGCAGCCGAATGTTTGTACGCCGGAACCGGATCCCGAAACGCTACACTGCCGAGATACTGCAGAGCATCGGAAAGCGCGTAATATTCAGGATCGCCGGACTGCCATAACCGATCGCGCTCAGCAAACTTTTCGGGCGTAAGCGTTGCCAGACCAAGCAGGTAATCGGATCCGTACTCAATCATATTGATACCAAGATCGTTGCCGGTATAGATACGGAAGTCCGGCCGCCGCTCGTCGCGGAGTGCAAGGCGCTGAAGCTCGATTCGCCGGTCAAGCGAGGAATGCTTCAACCCGACTATTTCCGGAATTTCCATCAAGCGAACGAAGGTATCTTGATCGTAAATCTCGCCATTCGGTGCGAACATGGAGCCCAATTCAAATGCCAGAACCTGAGGATATCCTCGGCATACAGACTGATAGATCGCTGCGATCTCTTTGCCGGGTTTAGCTCGTAGCCGGGCAGTCTGAAACAAGATCGAGGTTCCCCCAAAAGCGGCGATGGAATCGATCTGCCGGCGGTAAAGATTGACGACGTCTCCCTCGAGACCCTCGATGTACGCTCCAGCCACGAACGGGACGCCTTCCCCCAGAGCCTCGCGCGTCCATCGCAGTACATCCTGCTTCTCGGCATCACTCAAGTAATTCACATAACCAGTGTCCATATTGACTGCGTTCATCAAACCGGCGCGATGCGTTGCCCACAGGTGTTGCTGAAATGCATGGACGGCGATTTTCCCGTCTGACTCGAAGGGCAACAAAGCTGCCGCTATGCCCTGTACCTTGCGGCGAAGCCGTTGTCTGCCAGTCCAGCCTTCGACGCTCATTTCGAGTTTGTTCATACGAATGATCACTCCGGATCGCGCTGTGTTGGCAGCACGGGCGACTGCGCTTTCGAGCCGGGTATTTTCAGGCGACTCAGCCGCTGGGCGAACTCAGAAGTCTTGTAATAGCTGTCCAAGGGGTAGCAGCCGGATGGCAATCCCTTCCGCGGCGCGGTCGTGCAATCGCTGAAGGTTCTGCAAATTCGCTTGTGTTGAATCGCCTGCCCTCCCGACGCGTCCCACAGCAGTTCAGGATAGGTCAATACCATTCGCCCCATGCCCACCAGGTCGACCCATCCATCACGCACGGCCGCTTGGCTTACATTCGGAAGAAAATCCTGTAGGTAGCTGTATGCCGATCCAACAAAGATCAACTGAGGGAAGTGTTGCTTCAGTTGACGCGTCATCTCCATCTGTCGTCCTACACCGAGAAGGGGATCCTCCGGCGGTTGATAGCCGTCGGATGGGGGATACAGAGCGGGCCGTTGAATGTGAGGATTGTAGTAGGGGCTACCCGCGGTGATATTTACCAGGCGAATGTTTAACTTTTCCAGAAGAGACAAGAAGAGCATGGGTTCAGTTAAATCTGCCTCGGTCGGCACCAGAGGTTTTACACCGAATCCCCACCGGTACGGGGTCAATTTTTCATTCGTCTCCGGAATTCCCGGCCCAAGGGTCCCATTAGAGGACCGCTCCGGGTCGGGGAAAAAAGGAACGGTGTCGATCGCCGAAAGCCGAACACCAATTTCGAGTCCCGGTGCAATGCTATGAATGCCCTGCACTACCTCGCGCAAGAAACGGGTTCGGTTCTCAAAGCTGCCGCCGTAGCGTCCCTCGCGAGTATGGGCACTCAGAAATTCGTGCCCCAGATAACCGTGGCAGTGTTTGATATCCACGAAGTCGAAACCTAACTTCCACGCCATGCCGGCCGCACGATGAAAATCTTCAATGATGGAACCGATCTCTCCGTCGGTGAGCATCGGATAGTCCTCTGGTAGTCCCACGCGACGATCCAGAAAGGGATGGCGATACAGGATGCGCGGTTCAGGCCGATTGTGCGCATTCGGACGGCTGAAGCGCCCCGAGTGCGTCAACTGCAAACCGATCAACAACCCGTCGTCTGATCCCGTCGTGAGCCGATGCTCCTCGACGAGAGCCGTGCGCAATCGGGCCAGCCCTTCGCAGGTGTGCGGCGCCGCCAGCAGTTGATTCGGATTGGCGCGTCCCTCATGACAGACTGCAACGGCTTCTCCGCCCCAGATCAGCTTGCCGCCACTGCGACCGAATCGCTGCCAGCGACGAAGGGTACTGTCTGTTGGGTTGCCGTCAGGGGAAGCATCCCATCCCTCCATGGGCTGCACAGCGATCCGGTTACCGATTCTGCTTTCACCGCGGACCAGAGGCCAGCGCAGCGGCGATTCCTCTCCAAAAACGAGGTTGCCGTCGCACGGAACGGTTACTTGGAGCGAACGCAGATGCTCCTGAAAACGCGCCACATCCTTCACGCTTCCCAGTCGCAGAATGGAATGTGCGCTCATGTCGCCTTCCGCGCCTTAGGTAAAGCCAAAACGGTAGCCGCACCCAGTAGCGCAATACCCACCAGCAGAAAATAGCCTTTGGAATAGCTCCCAGTTGTGTCTCGCAGCCGGCCCATCACCCACGGTGATATCGCTTCTGCAATGCCTTCCGCGGTCAAGATCACACCCATTAATCTTCCCAAAACCTGCACACCGAAGATTTCTGCGGTCATCAAAGGGATGATCATGTAGTCGCCGCCAAGACCGATCCCGAATACTGCGGCAAATACATACACAGCGAGGTGTCCTCGTCCGAAGATTAGAAAAGGGATGGCAGCAGCCACCAGGGTATAAATCAAAAGCATGACGCCCTTCTTGGAATATCGGTCGGCCAGCCATCCCATGAGAAGACGTCCGACTATGCTGAACGTCAGTACCAAAGAGAGGATTCGAGCCGCCTCTCCTTGTGCATAGTGGCGATCGAGACTCAAAAAGAGTTTCAGGTTCTGCTGAGTACCGCTAATCGCCGCGACCGAACACATGCTGCCTATCGTGAGCAGGTAAAAAGCGGAGGACCTGAACGCGTTCTTTGTTTCAGTGGGGCGAGTCTCAGGACGGATCCGCAGCGGTTCAGGTGCCTCCTTTACAAAGAATGCAAGTGGGAAGGCCATAAGAACGATCGACAGGCCCAGAATCTGGAGGGCCGCCTGCCAACCGAAACGTTGTGCAAGGGCGTGCGCGATCAGCGGTACCAGCGCGCCGCCGATTCCAATCCCCAGGTAGGCGAATCCCATAGCCTTTCCGCGTGACTTAACGAACCACCGCGACAAGAGCACCTGGACGGGTAACGGTCCGCCACAAACGTAGCCGAGAGCGTTAAACAGATAGAAGAAGTAAAACATCCCGAGACTGGAGACGCGACCCAGCCCTACCAGTGCAATGCCCGCCATCAAGATCCCCGCCATCATAATGCGCCGCGGCCCAAAGTGATCGACGACCCAGCCGGCAGCGAAGCCAAAGGCAGGCCCCACCAGCAGCTTGCTCAACGCATTTCCTGAAGTTACTTGTCCCCGTGTCCAACCGAATTGCTGCACCATGAAGTCGTAAAAGAATGGCAGTCCCCAAAGTGCAATACCCACGATACAAAACAGCACGACAAAAGCAGTGGCCGCCCCTTGCAACGCGTCGCGACGATTCGTCGTTTCCAGGTCGCCAATGGGCAACACAAATCTATCCTGCGAAACTTCCAAATCCTGCTTCATGGCCGTCAAGACTAACTCACTGATCGGTGTTATCGCGAAAGAACTCTTTCGCGGCCCTTGCGTACTGCTGTAGTAATCCGGAGACTTTCAGTTCGCTGTGAGGAAGAGTGATTGGTCCCGAACGTTTGTTTGGTTCGTCACGTCTTGCTGACCGGTTTACTTCGCATCAAAGCGATCGTCTCAGGTTGCGCTGATTTGCAGAGAATCGGCGGGAAGCCGCGCATGATCAATTCCGCATCCCCCACCACCAGCCTACCAATCTGTTTGATCGTAGCTTGCATGGCGCCGGCCTGATGTCCACAGAGAACAGCATTGCAAGTCTGCCGCGCCCGGTGTGAGCGGGGCAAGGGTTCCTCAGGGTAGACATCGGTTGCGAAGCGGATGTGTCCTTTTTCAGCAAAGTCCAGCATCGCGTCAAAATCTACGACTGCTGCGCGGCTGACAAGGACTACGGCTGTTCCTCGTTGCATCGAGGAGAACTGAGGTGCTCCTAAGAAGCCCTGATTCTGCGATGTGGCTCCCGCCACAATAAAAATGAGACGCGAGTTCTGCAACACTTGATCAAGCGAGCTCGCCTCACACCCCAGCGAGTGAATATACTCCGCGGCTAACCAGGGGTCGTATGCCCGCACGCGGCAACCGAAGGGGCGCAGCAATGGGAGGATTGCCCTGCCAAGGTCGCCCAACCCTACCAGACCCACGTCCGCGTGGAACAGGGAGAATGCCTCCTGGTTAGCAGCGAATCCGTACCGCTCAGCACCTTGTCGGAAACGGCGATCGGACTGGGTGATGCCGCGAGCGAGATCAATCGCCATGCCTAGCGCAGCTTCGGCCACAGGTTCAGCGAATACCGGACTGATATTGAGCAACCGAATGCCATGGTGAAAACAATAGGCGTAGTCAACGTTAGGAAGGAAATTGCCCTCTACGTTAAACACGGCCTTGAGCGACTGAACGCGTTTTAGGCGCGACTCTGGCAGGTCAATCTGGCCGATGATGATTTCTGCTTTCTCAGCCGTGTCCTCAAATATCTTATCCGTGACTGGGCCGTCTTCGTGAATGACGACCTCTCCAAGAGCGCGAAGGCGAGCGAGATCGCTGTCGCCAAAGATGTCGGATACTAACCGTGGTGCAGGAGCAAGGAAGATGTGTTTCAAGCTCATCGATTCTTCTCCACCAACTGAAGCAAACCAAAACGCTCAGGGACGTGAAATGAATCGTTCATCGGAGCCTGCCATGTTACTTCCTGCCGACGAGAAGGCGGTCCCTGGCTTCGAAACAGGTTCATGCGCATCGTGTTCCCTGTGGCCGCCGGTCGCGCATCGATGGCGGCCATTGGAATTCGCATCGCGCCGTACCAGGTATGCGTTGCCGGATCAATGCGCACTTTCACTTCGAAACCCGAGTTCCACGTCCAACCCTCTTCGTGGTGCGGCTTGCTCAGGTCGATGTCGAGGTCAATCCATTCGCCCTGCGGAGACATCTCGAATTCTTTGTAGCGCTTGATGTTCGAGAAATCAGAACCGATGAAAACTTCTGCCACATCCCAATTCCATAGCTCGTTGGTTTCCTTTTGCGTGTCCGGAGAAGGCTTGAGATAAAGCTCCTCGTAGGGGCAGATGAAGAGAAAGTAGAGGTTGTTCTTTGTCCAGCGGGTACGGACCTCGGTCCGATAGTTCGGAACCGCCTTTCCGAATCTATCTTTCTCCATATATACCGGTTGCGATAGCTTCCAGAATGGAGAAGCGGGATCGAGCCCCAATGGAGCATCTTGTTCCGCCCTCACGCTCTCGAGCACGGCTGGGTCCGCCGGTACAACCTTGCCGGAGGCGATCAACGGAATCAGAAACAGAAGTTTAGCGAAGCCATTCATCAAGGTGCTCCTTTACGAATGCGTCGTCCTGCAAATGTGGGTAGGCACTGCACACTCGATCGATTTCGGCGCTTTGCCCCGGGCTCAGTTCCTCGTCAGGGTCGAGACACCATCGTCCTTCGAGCAAACCTTGCCGCCGCAAGATCTCGTGGATGCCTGGAATGCATCCCCGAAAGTGATTCGCCGGATCAAAGATCGCCGCGTTCGCATCTGTGATTTGCTGTGCGAGAGTCAGCAATGTGCCGGGAATCTGATCGGAGTGATTCTTGGCGAGAGCGAGGTGAGAAACCGCGACGTTCGTCCACGCCGCCCAATGCCCCAGCAGGCCACCGACGATTCTGACGGGCTGAGTGCCGAAATCGAAACGAGTGAGCAGGTCGTTCAGAATGTTGTCATCGTTTCCGGTGTACAGAGAGACTTCCTGAGCGCGGCCTGACTCTGCCAGGGCGCGAACCGCGTCGAGCGTTTGATAGCGATTAAATGGGGCGATCTTAATCGCGACGACGTTTTCAATCTCGAGGAATTCGCGCCAGAACTCGTAGGGCAACTGACGTCCTCCAACGGCTGGCTGCAGGTAGAAGCCGACAACCGGAATCAATGCAGCAATGGATCGGGCGTGTTCCAGGAGTTGGGGGACACTCTCATCTCTCAGATCGGCGAGGCTCAAAAGTGCAGCATCGTAGCCCAACCTGGCGGCGAGTTCCGCCTCGGATGCCGCCTGCTTGCGCTTGCCACAAACGCCCGCAATCTTGACTATCTCGGTGCCCCGACTTGCCTCGGCACCCAGCGCCAGCACCGGCTCGAGCAATCCAAACTTGGGATCGCGAATGGTGAACTGGGTGGTGTGGACTCCCACGGCGATGCCGCCGGCGCCGGCCGCGAGGTAGTATCGGGTAAGAGCCCTTTGGCGGCGCTCGTCCAACTTGCGCTGAGAGTTCAACGCCAGGGGATGGGCGGGAATCACCAGACCCGAACGCAGTTTTTCGCGCACGTGCATCAGAATTTTCCGTCCCGCGTCTGAAAGTGGGTGGGCTTGTTGAGCAGTGCTCCACCATCCCTGATCCAATTGGCAATCCACTCAATCATTTCTGCGGGGCTCACGCGGGGCCTTCCGAACAGTCCGCGTGCCTTGGTCGTGTCGCTCAGCAAAGCGCTGGAACCTTCTAGGGTAGAGACAAAGGTAGGCTCGATGCCAAACTGGCGCCCGAAGTCGAGAGCGATGTCGCGCACCGAGAGCATCTCCGGGCCTGTGATGTTCAAAATCAACGGCGGCGACTGGCACTGAGCGAACGACCGCAGGCACCAAGCGTTTGCGTCCCGCTGCCAAATCACATTAACCCATGGCATTCGAAGATCAACGGGGCGCCGCTCAAATACCGTTCGTCCGATATCCACGAGGACTCCGTAGCGCAACTCTACCGCGTAGTTCAGGCGCAGGATGGTAACCGGCGTTCCCCACTGCGTCGACCCGTATTCGAACATCCGTTCGCGACCTAGAGCCGATTGCGCATACTCACCGAGCGGGCCCACAGGGGTTGTTTCGGTCGCTCCACCTTCTGCAAGCGTACGCAGCGGGTACACATTTCCGGTGGAGAAGGCCACGATTCGAGAACTACGGTATCGCTCAGCAACCAGCCCGGGCAAATAGGTATTCATAGCCCAAGTAAGGTGCTCGCCGCCAGCGGTACCGAATTTTCGCGCGGCCATGAAAATGACATTCGGAACGTCAGGAAGGCGACTGAGTGCTCCCTTTTCCAGCAGGTCAAACGCCATGGTTTCGATCCCTTGGGAAGCGAATTCGGGGCGTAGTTTGTCATTCGTGAATCGGGCCACGGCGATCACTCGCTTCTTGGTCCCAGCCTGATCGGCCGTGCGCCGCGCCAAGCGGGCCAGGCTTGGCCCCATCTTGCCGCCAGCGCCAAGAATAAGAAGATCACCTTCCAGGGCCGCCATGGCCGAAGCGGTTTCTTCGTCAGGACGCGACAGCAGATCTTCCAATTCCGATTCTGTTTTGATTTTCACGGTTTAGCCCAGCTCAAATCCCGCAATCGCATAGATCGCGTTCTCCTGTTCTCGCAGTTCCTTCCCGCGGGCCATGCGCACCAGGTGCCTTTGCGGAGAAAAGCCAAGGTCGCGCGCGAGTGCCACCGCCTCTTGATTGCGGGGGAACAAGTCCCATGACCAGCTGCACTTTGTGCTCTGCACGCATTCCTCGATCAAGCGGCGAGCCGTCTCCAGGTTCTCGCCGACACATGGACCAAGATACGCAGTCATGCGTCCCGCCCGCGAGAATAAATACGATTCAGAAATGGAGATCGGAGGGTGTCGTTGCGCCAGCCTCCGCAATAGGATCGAGCGATCCGCGCCAAACGCGAGCGAATCTAAAGCGCGCCACGGCTCCCCAACAGATACGTCACTTACGGCCATGGGTGCTGCGCCTTCGCCTGCGCGCGACCAGCGCTGAATCTCCTGCTCGGGATGAAAACCGAATTTCTCGTAAAGCGGTTGGCCCTGGTCGGTGGCATCGAGTTTCGTGGTTTCGATTCCCATTCGGTCGGCCTGTTCCAGGCAATACGTCAGCAACTTTTTTGCGAGGCCGTGCCGCCGGTATTCCGACCTCGTCAGCACCATTCCGATCCACGCCAATCGGCGTCCGTAGCAGAACAGAGTCGTGGTCGCAACCAGTTGGCCCTCCACTTCAATTCCCAAACAGCTATCCGGGCAGAGCTCCAGCAGCAAGCTCCAGTCTTCTTCGGTCTGATTCCAACCGGCCTGTGCTGACAACTCAAAAGCCGTCGGGATGTCAGCCGCCCGCAAGGTGCGCAGTCTCTCGTTCACATCCTTAGGCATATGCGCAGCTCTGGCGAAACCAACGCGCAAAGTGTGGCAACGCAACTTCCGGATCCGCGATCTCGGGATGCCACTTCTTTTCCCACTCGAACGACAGGAAACGGTCGTAGTGGAGTTGCTTCAACGCGCTCTTCAATTCAAGTAAAGGAAACTCGCCCTCTCCGCTTAGAACGTGCTTCCAGCCATCCTGCTGGCGCTGCATGTCCTTGATGTGAACATGGCGAATCGCCGCTCCCAACAGCGCAGCGCCTTCCGAGGGCTGTTCCTGGGCTGCGGCGTAACTGTTCGCCGGGTCCCAGACAACTCCGGCATTCGGACAGTCTGCCTGCGCCAGAATCGCCGCGGTCTGCTCCGCGGTGACAAAATCGCCATGGTTTTCGATCCAGACCTCCACTCCTCTGGATTTCGCGATCCCAGCCAGGGTCCGAACAGAATCAGCGATCCAGCCCTGCGTGGACGCGCGGTCAGTGCCGGTGCGGATCGTATCGCCGAAGACTCTCAAGCCTGGTGCATTCAATTCGGCAGCTAGATCGGCCATCCGTTCCCCTTCCATCCTCCAACGTCGGCGTTCGGCTGCATCAGGCGAATCAAAGCGACAACTCGTGCCCACACAAGAAATTGTGACAGCGTGATCGGCCAATGCCCGCTTGGTGGATGCCAGCTCCGCTCCGGAAAACACCGGCAAGTTCCACAGCGAGTCTTCACCCTGCACAAAACGCAACTCGATTCCGTCGTACTTCTCGCCCGATGCCATCGCGATGATTTGCGCTATGGTCCAGTCCGGACAAGCCAGCGTCGAGAATGACATTTTCAGGCTCATGTCATCCGGTCCAACATGGAAGTGGTCACACGATTTTCGACTCGCTTGCCGCTGAAGAATCTTTCCAGGTCGTCGAGCACGACGCCGGCGATTTCTTCCCTGACTCGGCGTCCGCTTCCTGCGATATGCGGCGTGAGGATTGCTCCGGGCATGGTCCTCAGGGGATCTCCTGCCGGAAGTGGCTCTTGCGGATCGGTTACATCGAGTGCGCAGCGCAGCCGCCCCTTTCGCACTTCTTTTCGCAGAGCATCGAGATCAATCAGGCCGCCCCGGGCGATGTTGATGATGGCCGCGTTGTCCGGCAGTTGCGCCAGATTCTGCCGCGCAAGAAGGCCCCGCGTTTGTTCGGTTAAGGCTGCAGTCAGTACCAACAAATGAGCCTGGGGGAGCAACCTCTGTAAGCCGACGAAACGGACAGGGTAGCTGCTCGACAGGGATCGCGAAGCATAGGGATCATGGACCAACCATGGGATGTCGAAGCCGCGCAGCAGGTCTACCAAGGCGCGCCCGATGCGGCCAAAGCCAATCATGGCCACCGTCTTTCCGACAACTGATTCGGAACTCCCGCTGAGATGCACCTCCTCGTAGATCCGGTTCGAACGCTTTCGCAGTTCGGAGCGATAGAAGTCCACGTTGCGGGCGCAATACAAGAGCAGTGCGGCGCCCAACTCGGCGGTGGCGCGAACCATGGGTGCGGCTGCGTTGGTAATAGTCAGACGCTTGAACAGAGATCGGGAGAAGCGCGATTTCACTTCTCCACCGCAGTGCGCAATCATGCCCAGTTGCGGTGCTATGCGTGTCAAGTCGTCGCTGAACTGAGGGCTGTCCCAGGTAGTCACCAGCGCCTCGGCCGTTGCCAGACTTCGCCTGAAATCGGCAGTCAACTCGGTCGTGCCATGCCTTTGCCAGTGGAATCGCTGGCCTAGTACCTGCTGCTGTCGCGAAGAAAAGAAAGACGCAAACAGCTCTTCTCCGGCCGAAATAACCAGGGAGGGACGGCGCATGCGGGATTGAGTATAGCATTCGACGAACGACTATTTCTTTCTTTTGGTTGCTTCTTGGCTTCTATTTCAATGCAAAACAAAGTATAAGGAAGCCTGAGCTTTCGATGGCAAACGCAAATTCCGTGGATTACGTGGTCATTGCCCTCTACGCGCTCCTCATGGTGCGCGTGGGGTTCTACGTTTTGCGCTTCAACCGGGGCGCTGCCGAATATTTTCGCGGCGGCAGCCGGATTCCCTGGCTGGTTGCGGGCTTGAGTTGTTTCATGTCCGGCTTCAGTGCCTGGACCTTTACCGGAGCCGCTGGCGTCGCCTATCGTTCCGGTATAGCCGTGGTTGGGATGTACATCGGAAATGCCTTGAGTTTCCTGCTCGGCTATTTCGTCTTCGCCAAACTCTGGCGGCGCACCCGGATCACCACCGTGATGGAATATCTCTCGGGGCGCTTCAATCCCGCTACTCATCAAGTTTTTTCGTGGACCACGATTGTGTTTCAGTTATTCACCAGCGCCAGTACGCTATTCGGACTCAGCCTCTTCGTATCTTCCGCCTGTGGCTTTCCCGTGATCTGGACCATCCTCGGTGCAGGAGGGTTGATCGTTTTTTATTGTGTGCTGGGCGGATTGTGGGCGGTGGTCGTTACCGATTTTCTTCAAGCCTCGATTCTGATGCCGTTTTGCCTGGTTCTCGTCGTGATGTCGCTTGGCCGCGTTGGCGGCGTGACGGGACTGATGCATTCGCTGCCGCCAGAAATGAAGACGCTCCACCTCTCAGGGGAGTTTGGCTGGATTTACATTGCCTCCTGGACGATCATGGTTTCGTTCGGATACAACACCAGCGCCATGGCGCAGCGCTACTTCAGTGTGGATGACGAACGTTCAGCGCGCAAGATTGCATTGCTCTGTTGTGGCTTGTTCTTCGTCGGGGCGTTCGTATGGTTTATTCCTCCCATGGCGATGCGTGTGATCTACCCTGAATTACCTCGGTTCGGTCTGCCCAACGCGAGCGAAGCCGCCTATGCGGTCGCCAGTCTGACCCTGTTGCCGCACGGTTTG
Source organism: Candidatus Sulfotelmatobacter sp. (assembly GCA_035695545.1). Classification (GTDB taxonomy): domain Bacteria; phylum Acidobacteriota; class Terriglobia; order Terriglobales; family Acidobacteriaceae; genus Sulfotelmatobacter. The sequence goes on from DASRRV010000379.1 coordinate 45,629, forward strand.
ATCGGAGTCATGTTGGCCGCGATGTTCAGCGCCACCATGGCAAATCTTTCCGCCCAGTTCAACGTCAAGTCTGCGATTCTGACCAAAGATGTTTATCAATCATTGTTTCGCAAGAACGCCGGAGAACACGAGTTGCTGGTAGTGGGCTGGATCACCACGTTTCTGATCGGGGGAGCCACAACTTTGATCGCCGCTATCATGGCTACCAGCGGGCAGAGCGTGTTCCAGATCATGCTGACCTTCAATACTCTGATGTCGCTGGCCTACGGACCTCCGGCGCTGCTGGGCCTGGTGGTGCGCCGGACGCCCCAGTGGTCGGGACTGGCTTCGTTCGCCACCGGGCTCATTTTGGGTATCCTTGGCGCCTTTGTCTATCACTGGTCGCTGATTCAGCAGGTCGCAATCATTATTCCGTCGTCCTTCGGAGTCTTTTTCCTAACCATGCTGTTCGACGGGGGAGAGACTCCGGAACGTGCTCAGTTGTTCAGAAACCTGAGCACGCCAGTTGACGTTGCCGTGGAACTGAAAGACTCCGCGGATTTCACCGTGCCGGTATTCCGCTTCTTGAGCCGAACGATTTCGTCCATTGGTTTGCTGAGCCTGGTTTTGCTCTTCACCGTGCCGCCAAATCAGCGAGTCACGGTGGTGTGGTTCGCTGCACTCACGGTTGCGGTTGGCGGGAGCCTCTGGTTTGTGCGCGGCGCCGCAAGACCCGAAACGGCGGTGGGGGATGGCAACACTTTAGCCCGTACTGCGCGTTAGGTGTGGAACTTATGATCCGGCTGGGATTAGTGGGTTGCGGGGAGCATTCGGAGAGCGGCCACGCGGTCCCGTTGGCGCGCTACAAGGCCGCGCATCCCAACGAAATTGTGCTGGCTGCGGCCTGCGACTCTCGCGTTGAACGTGCGCGCAAGTTTTGCAATGAATACGGCTTTGTCGCGCCTCATCCGGACGTCGACACGATGCTGCAGCGGGAAAAACTCGATGGATGCATCACTGTCGTACCACCCGAGAACATTTCTGAACTGGGAATCAAACTGTTAGCTAAAAACATTCCTTGCGTGGTGGAGAAACCTCTTGGCGCATCGATCGCCGACGTGAGGACCTTGCGAGACGCTGCGGCCGCGACTCAAACCCTCAACATGGTTTCGGTGAACCGCCGCTTCATGCCGTCTCTGAACCGGGCTATCGAGTGGACTCGCACTGCAGGGCCTCTGCGCTATGTCCATTGCACTCTCGCGAGACACGCACGCAGTGAGCCTGATTTCATATGGGCTACCGCCGTTCATGCCGTCGATACGCTGCGCTACGTCGCGGGGCAAGTAGTCTCGTTTGGTCATCAGACGCTGATGTCCCCCGGCGGATCGGCCGCCTGGTATACGATCGACCTCCAATTTGAGAATGGTATTTCAGGACGCATCGACGTGCTACCGACCGCGGGCATGGTCGAGGAAACCTACAACTTGTTTGGCGAGGATTTTCGCGCTTCGGTCACCTGTCCCTTCGGCGCGCAACGCGGATGGCGATGCTTCCGCGGGGGACGGCTCATGTCGGAAGAAATGGTCTCCGCCGGAACACCTGAGGACGTCGTGAATGGCTGCTATGACGAAGCGGCAGAATTCGTTCGAGCCGTGAGCCGCAAGTCCACACCGAGGCCCTCGATCGCAGAGATAGCACCGTCGGTTGAACTTTGTTTCGCCATTGCAAAAGCGGCGAAGGAAGAAGTTCAGGCGTAGCCGCCTGCTCCCTGGAAAACTTAAGCGCGCCTCTCACTCGCTGAGCCGCAAGGTCAATCCGTCGACGGTGTGGATCGGTCCAACATCGCCGCAATTGTTCAGGATGAAGTCGGCCCCGGCTCCGCGTAACTCTGCCTCTTCGAAAGTGGTGCGCAAAGCAATCACCGTGGCTCCAGCAGCCTTGCCAGAACGGACCCCGGCTGGCACATCCTCTACAACAACGCACTCCGACGGCGGGAAGCCCAGCTTCGCGGCGGCCTTCAGAAAAGGTTCGGGATGAGGCTTGCCCTGTGTCACATCGGTGGAAGTCACGATTCGATGGGGGACAGGCAGACCCGCGGCACGCAGCCGAATTTCGGCCAGCGGACGCGTGCAGGAAGTTGCGATTGTCCAGCGGTCCGGGGGAAGGCCCACCAGCAATTCCCGGGCGCCAGGAAGGGTTACGATTCCGTCCGCGTCTTGCATCTCGCGGCGCTCAATTTCGCGGTTTTCCGCGGCGTGATCCGCGTTTGGTAAGTACTCCCGAACCGTAGTCAGGCTGGGTCGACCGTGAACGCGGCAGACGACCTCTTCGGGATCAAAGCCGTGTTCCAGAGCCCATTGTCGCCACACGCGTGTAACGGCGGGAGTCGAATCGATCAAAACGCCGTCTAAATCGAAAAGCAAGGCGCTGCACCGAATTGCAGTCTTATTGTGACCGTCCGAAGAAGCCAAATCGCTCACCATCCCAAATCTTGATCAGAAAACCATTTGATTATCACTTTGCTTTCGTTTACTCTACCACGGGTTTCTTCTACTTTCTTTTAGTTTCGAGAGAGGTGGGCCACTCCGATGTCCGTCTCCTGCTTGCGGTACGCCGCTTGGCTCCAAACCCTCAGTCAATCACAGCCGTTCGCAGCCGAAATGCTGGGGCGAAGCCCAGAAGAGCAACGGCGGCTGGGCTACTTCGATACGCTTCGCGAAATCTGTCAGCAGCCTTCAACCTGGATGGGTACCGCCGAATTGATGCTGCAATCGGCACCAGCCTTATCTACTCTCCTTCACGGAGTTTGCAGTCTCAGCTTTTCAGGGTCGGGCAGTTCTGATTATGCCGGCGATTGCGTACGCAGGCCTCTGCAGTTGGAACTCGGCATCAATACCCAAGCCATTCCGGGAGGCACGCTGCTCACGGACGGCAATCGCGCTGTGCCCGTTGGTCGGCCGGGCTTGATGGTTTCCCTGGCGCGCTCCGGCGACAGCCCCGAGAGCGTAGGCGCGCTCGCTCTGATGCTCAAAATCGAACCCGAAATACGCCATCTGGTGCTGACATGCAATCAGCGCGGAAGTCTGGCGACTACGTTCCGGGGTGATTCAAGAGTAACGGCAATCACGCTCGATGAGCGTACAAACGACAAGAGTCTGGTGATGACCAGCAGCTTCACAAATCTGGTTCTGGCCGCGCGCTTCCTGGGCTTGCTGGAGCAGCCTCCGCGCTATCGAAGTATCTGTCAAGAGCTGAGCCGAATAGCCTCGGACGTGATCCATCAGTATTTTGGAGTATTAGCCGCAGTCGCAAAAGCCCCTTTCAGACGCGTCTTGTTCCTGGCCGGTGGTTCGCGTTTCGCCGGAGCGCGGGAGGCAGCACTCAAAATGCTGGAGATGACGGCAGGACGCGTCACCACCCTGTGCGAGACCTATCTTGGGCTGCGCCACGGCCCTATGAGCTATGTGCAGGATGACACACTGGTCGTGTGTTTCCTGTCTTCGGATCCGACGGTTCGGTCATACGAATTCGATCTGCTGCGGGAGCTCGACCAGAAACAGCTTGGCCTGCAGAAGGTTATCGTTGGCGAAGACATCCCGACCGAATTGGTCCGGAACAATGATGTTGCCCTCGAGTGCTTGGGTTTGAACCGGGTTGGCGACGAGAACGGTCCGGTGATAGACGTCATTGTCGGGCAGTTGCTTGCTTTCTTTCGCTGTCTTGAAGTGGGGCTGCTTCCAGATTCGCCCTCGAAGGACGGGGTGATCAACCGCGTGGTTAAGCCCTTCGCCGTGCACCTGCGGGACGGCTGAAGGGGGCACCCGAGCGCCTCCTGTGTCAGAAGGAGGAGGCCGCAATTGGGATCGACAGTTGCCCTAGCACCTTGCGTTTTATTTCGTCTTGTTTTTCATTTGCTATTCTTTAGTTGCTTTTGGTGTTCCATTTGTGATAAGAAAAACGGCGTTGGAAACTCGTCACAACGGGGGCGTGGCTATGAAGTCGTCAAGATATTTTGCGCTGTTGTTTGTCCTGCTGTCAGTTTTCGGAAGTGCCCCGTACCTTTGGGCGCAGGGGACCGATCTTGGCACTATTCGAGGGACCGTCACCGACGTGAGCGGCGCGCTGATTCCAAACGCAAAAGTCGTCATTCTCGATCTTGCTACCAATACGCCGCACGAAACGCTCACGAACGCACGGGGCGAATACCAGGTGTTCGGCCTCAGGCCGGGCAACTATAAGGTTTCTATCGGAGCGCCGGGAATGAATACGCAGGACATTACCGGCTTGGTGCTCACCGGTAGCGACGTGCTCAGCGCCAATGCGGTGCTGAAATTGTCCGGCGGCCATGAGCAAGTCGTGGTAACCGCGGAGGCCGCTGCGATCAACACTGAAGATCAGACGATCAGTGACACGATTGCCAGCCGCGAGGTGATAGACCTCCCGCGCGACAGCCGCGACGTCTATTCGTTCCTGTATCTGAATCCGAATATCACGCAGGGCAACGATGCTGGCGAATTCAAATTCCTCGGGTTCCAGAGTTATGGAGCCAATTTTGCGCTCGACGGCCAGCGCTCCAATAACGCGATTTTCGGCTCCCCCACCAACAGCGAGCCTTCCCTCGAAGCCGTGGGAGAAGTGAATGTCCTCTCTAACGATTTCAGCTCTGAGTATGCGGGAATTTCCAACATCCGCATTACTACCAAACGCGGTGGATCGCAGTTTCACGGCTCTGCGTTTTACAACAACAAGAATTCCGCGCTGGCGGCATGGCAGATCCAGGACTTGCAAGGAAAGCAGGACTTTGTTCCCAATCAGTTTGTAACCAAATTTCCGACGCCGTATTTCAACGAAAATGA
>DASRRV010000380.1:0-2119 GCA_035695545.1 Candidatus Sulfotelmatobacter sp.
TCTTCGTGCCTGGTTGTTTCGAGCAGCCGATTAAGCGACTCAACGTCCCGCAGGGTGACGTACTGGCCGAGGTCACGCTCAAAGACTACATCCAGAGCCCACTGCAACCCGACACGCAACTTCTTCTCAAGCCTCGGTAACTTCATGAGGTAGACGGTCCGCCACAGCATCCACCCCACAGCTCCGGAAAACTTGAGGCCGAACATCCTGGCAACTCCAGTGCGCCGGCCGATTGCCGCGAGCTGCCCGCGCATTTTGTACAGGAAGGGCTTTGCTTGTTTGCCCTGTAAGCGGGCGTAGATGTTCTCACCGGCACGCCGCCCCTCGCGAAGGGCGTGCTGGGCAGTCGGAGGGTAAGGAAGTTTTGAAGTCGGGTCGATTATCGCTGCACAGTCGCCCACAGCCCATACCCCAGGAGTCCCATGGACTTCCAGAGTGGGTTTAACGACTACTCTTCCCTTTTGGAGTTCACATGGAAGGTCTTTAAGGATCGGACTGGGCGAGACACCCGCGGCCCATACCAACGTCTGGGCTGGGATCGCTTCCCCGTCACTACAACGCACGGCTCCCTCCCCATAGGCGACAACTCTGGCCCCAAGTTTGATCTCGACCTGACGCTCCCTGAGCTTTTTCTGGGCGTAGAGACCAAGCGCCTCGCCGAGTTCAGGAAGGATCACCTTTCCATCGTGGATCAAAACAACGCGAACTTCGCGCGGATCAATCCGGCCATAGTGCGGGAGGCTCTCACGGGCAAGATCATTGATGGCGCCGATGGTCTCGACGCCGGCGAAACCTCCGCCTGCTACTACGAAGGTGAGCATGCGCTTGCGCCGACCAGCGTCGGGCTCGACAGTGGCAGCTTCCAGCATCGCGAGCACCCCCGCCCGCAGCATCACCGCATCGCCAAGTGTCTTGATTCCAAGCGCACGTTCGGCTATGCCTGGAATTCCGAAATAGTCCGTCTCCGACCCAAGCGCCAGAACGAGGTGATCAAACGGCAACTCTCGGGTAAGCGTCCCGATTTCGTAGGAGATCGTAACTTGCCGAGCCGCAAGGTCGATCGCTTTGATTTCCCCACTCAAAACGGTGACATGCCGAAGTAGCTTGCGAAGTGGATTGCAGATATGGGCCGGCTCGAGGTCGCCAGCTGCCACCTCGTCAAGCATCGGCGTAAAGAGAGTGAAGTTATCCCTGCTGACGAGGGTGACCTCGACATCGGTGCGCTTTCCTGCGGTCCGGTCGAGGTATCGCGCGGTCTCTACGCCAGCGAATCCGCCACCCAAAATAACGATCTGTGTTTTTCCAGTATTCCCGTTGATTTCGTGCACCACGTTTCAAGTACCTCAAGTCTGAAGACATTTCTTGTTGCCATTCAAGCAAATCGGCGCATCTTTGGTTTCTGTTCATACTGGCGGATGATGCTTTATCCAGTACAAAGATGCTCTAAAGAACCGGAATGTTCCGGCCACGGGACACGCGCTACCGAAACTCGATGATGACAAGAGACATGTCGTCAGTGTGAGGCCCGTGTCGCCATGCTGTCACACCATCGAGAATGGCCTGCTTCATCTCCTGAAGGGTTCGCTTTGCAGATCGGCGGACCAACTCTGCAAGGCCTTCCACGCCTAGCATTTTGTCATGATCGTTGAACACCTCGATGAAGCCGTCCGTATAGAGAATCAGGCGGTCGCCCGGATCGAGGTCGATTTCGTCCTCGGCATCTGATGGCGCCGTCTCGGAGAGACAGCCGAGGATGCCGTTTTGCGACTCGAGCAGGCGAATACAGCCGTGTGACACGAGCATCGCTGGCGGATTTCCGGCGCCGGCATATCTCATGCGGCGCCCGCGCTGGCTAAAACGTGCCGCAGCCATGGTGAAGTAAAAGCCCTCTGTTGCGATCCGACTATGCACGAAATCGTGAAGGTGCCGCAGTAAACCGGCGGGGCCTGGGGCACACTCGAGCTCGTTCAGCGTTTCAGAGTAAATGCGGTTCGCAACCAGAGCCGAGCCAATACCATGGCCCGTAACGTCGCATACCACGACGCTGAGCACGTCGTGGCTCTGCGGGAGCACGACGCCGAAGTCGCCACCAATCGTCGTCGCGGGGCTGTAATAGGCT
>DASRRV010000381.1:0-10305 GCA_035695545.1 Candidatus Sulfotelmatobacter sp.
TACCGGTATGGGGATGGAATTCCAGCCAATGCGAATAAGGCCGCGAAGTGGCTGCAAAAGGCGGAAGGTCGAGGGTATCCGAAACCCACGATCGTGGTCTCGGCAAATTGATAGAGGCACGAGTACTGTTGGTGGGTTTCAACGCATGCTCTGACGCAGTCCTGTTGCCAATGTAGAGCTCATCAGCAAGCAGCGTCCCCAGGGAAATGGCCGCCTCGCTGCCCTCTATTCTTTACCTACAATCCTGTTCAAATCCGGCTTCTTGAAGACCGCAAAGCACGATGCCCCGCCCTGTTGCGGCACAGTAACGTCCACCCGCTTCTGCTCATGATTCGGGCCCTGCAGCGTCACAGTATATTGTCCCGGCGGAAGCTTCACTCGTAGCGGAGTCGCCTGTCCAACGATGCTCGGCGCTTCCCCGCTCGATGGAGCCACGTCTGTAACGGTCGCCCAGGGTTCCGCGTTAATCTCAGCATAGGTGTAACTCGCGACCACTGCAGCCCCGGCGTCAGCGGTCTTCGTCCGCGATTGACTCTCCGAACCCGGCCGCATCATCAGCCACACGACCAAGCCAACGACTATCAGAGCCGCGAGGCCTATCCACATTATTGGACGCGACCAGGCGGAGCCGACAGGCTCCAGGAACTCTCGCAACTCCGGAGCAATCTCGCGCTCCTCCGATCCGCCCGTCGATTCCCTTCTCGGATAAAGAACATCGTGCGCCGTTTCTGAAGGCGCAAACGATCCAGTCTCCGCCGTCGGAACCGGCCGCGTGTCCTCCGACGGCCGCGGCTCCGCCTGCAAATCTATCGGCTCTCTCGGAACATCGCGAACATTCCTCTGCGCATCAACTCCAGGCTGCAAAACTACCGTAGCGCTCGACGGTGCCGGCATCTCTGCTGTATGCATCCCGAACGCATTAAGAGACTCCTGAGTCGGCTTCTCGATTTCGCTTTTCTTTTCCAGTACTTCTTTCTTCAGCGCTTCGAACTGCTCCGTCCACCGCGGAGGAAGCTGCGCAACCTCGCTCGCCATGTTCTCCAGCGACTGTTGCGCCTCCGCCACTTGCCCCAGCATCAACAGCATGCGGGCATCGGCCATACCCTTCTCAGCGGAATTCACTGCTAAAGCAAACTGCCTTTGCTTCTCCGCAAGTTTCTGTTCGCTCAGTTTCTGCTCCAGCCGCGCAATGATCTGCGTTGCCAGCGTTCGCGCCGCTGGATCATCCGGCACGTTCCTCTGCGCTTCCTCCACCAACAATTTCGCCGTGTCCAGATCTCCGGCTCGCAACGCCGTTTCGGCGTGTTTCAGCGCTTCGCGATGCCGCTGCACCCGAGCCTGTGCTTCACGAATCGCGTCGCGCAAACTGGGGAACACCGCTCCTTCCGGATCGAGCCGCATGCCGTGTTCGACGTACTGCAGCGCCTCCTCCAGGTGATTCTTCCGGAACGCTTCTTCCGCTTTCATCTGGAGATGCAACACCTGCTGCACGAGCTGCTGTTGATCCTGCCCTTGCTTGATCTGCCGCAGTAACTCGGCAGCCTCACTATTCTGAGGAGCCCCTTTCAATACCTGCAGAACCTGTTGTCGTGCCGTTGTGAAGTCCTTGCGATGAAAAGCCTCCGCCGCCTGCTGCAACGTTTCCCCGACCATCTTCTTCAGGTAAATCGGGTGCACGCGCGCCAGATCGACTGCGAAGTCCTCCGGCGACGCATATCGGTCCTCGCGGTTCTTCACCAGCGCCTTCTGCAGTATCGCGTCCAGTTCCTCCGGACGATCGGTCAGATACTTCGATAACGGGGGCGGCGGGTCCTGCACAATCTTCCGCAATGTCGCCGCCGTCGATCCCCCATCAAACGGCAGCACGCCAGTCAGCAACTGGAACAACACCACTCCCGTCGAATACACATCAGTCCGCGCATCCACTTCCACATTTCCACTCAGTTGCTCCGGCGACATGTAATTCAGGCTGCCCACGACGTGCCCCGTCCGAGTCAGCCGACTCCCTCCGAGCAGCGCGATCCCGAAATCCACAATCTTTGCTGTTCCGTCCCCCAGAATCATGATGTTCGCCGGCTTGATGTCGCGATGCACCAACCCATTCTTGTGTGCATACGTCAACCCGCTGCACACCTGCAGAATAATTGCCAGCTTCTCCGCGACCGGCATCACGCGACCGGTCGAAATCATAGTCTCCAGGCTCACGCCCTCCAGAAATTCCATGACGAGGTACGGCACCCCGTCCTGGTGTCCGAGTTCGTAAACCGTCACAATGTTTTGATGATGGAGACGACCGGTGTACTTCGCCTCGCGGTAGAACCGAATCAGGAGATCCGGATCTTCAGCCGCTGCGGTCAACATCTTGATGGCAACTGGCCGCCCAATCCGCGGATCGTTTCCTTGGAAGACGGTCCCCATGCCGCCACGCCCAATGACGTCAACGATGTCGTAGGCCCCGATGCGGCTGGGTTTCGCCAGAGATGAGTCCATGATTCTCGACGCACCCCAGAGGCATTGGAGACCGGTTAGCGAATCCCGCCAAACTCCGCCCCAGTCCTGAAAAGACCTCTAGGTGAGTGCGAGCAAGCGTAACTTCAATCTCGCAATTTTGCAATATTTGGTACGCATCTGGTCGGGCTGATCGGCCTTCCAGGGAGCTGAAAGCTCGTGCCTGGCACCGTCTCCCCATTCACCGCAAAAAACTAGGCCGCCACTTGTCAATGCAAGTGACGGCCCGATCTTATGCGCGGCCAACTAGCGAAACCGCCTATCCAGTTCCCTTCATATCCCGAACCACCCAATGTCCCGCTTGCCCCTTCAGCTGAATCTCCACGCGAGCCGGCCCTGCTTCTTTGGTCTTGGCCTTTCCCACGGAGTAAGTCACCGTTTCCAGACAATCCACGTTCGCTGTGTCGGCCGTAACCTTTGGGATGGCACACTGCAGCCCCAACCGGGGAGGCACCGGCGCTTTCTTGAACGCCGAAAACACATCTTTGAAGGCCTTGGAGTGCTTCGAGTCAAGTTCGGGCCAAACTTTGCTTTACCTGAGGAAGGCTCAAGTTCTCAAACGCCGTCACGTACTGCTCCAGCGTTTGCTCCATGCCATCGACTTGCTCGGTTGAAGCCAAGTGAAAGTCTGTTTCGGAAAGCTGCGCCTTCGACACGCTGGGCGAAGCCACAATCTGCACCGCCTGTGGCCCGCGTTGAAAAATTGCTGGTCGTATGTCGGAATTCTTCGTCGCCGCCAGAGTACCCGTTTGGGCAGCACACGAAGCCATCAAAAGGCCGCACAAACAGAGGGCATGGAACGAACCGACAGATGACATGAAGATACTCCTCTGTCAGCAGCGTATTCCCCCTAATTTCCTCGAACAAATTATACCAAGGGTCACGGTCGCCAGTGAGCATTAGCGCATTCTCACAGGGAGGATTGTCCCCGGAATAGTAACCTTCTAGACCCCTCGCCGATCGCAAGATTTCTGAGGTAGCGGGCACACGGCCCACCACAACATCAGCAGATTGATCTTGCACAGTCCGCAGCCTAGAGATAATGTTGGGGACCGAAAGCGCCCGAAGTCTACGCCTGAGGTACCCATCACATGTCAGCAGAAACGAATCTCCAATTGATTCAACGTTGGTTCCAAGAGGTATGGAACGAGGGCAAAACCGAAACCGTTTTCGATCTGCTCGCCCCCGATGCCGTGACAAGAGGGCAAGGCGGGTCTCAAGCCGAGATTCACGGACCCGAGGAGTTCGTCCAGTTTGTCGAGGGCATTCGTGGTGCATTCCCGGATCTTAAAGTCACAATTGAGGATGCTCTCGCCGTTGATGACAAGGTCGCAGTGCGCTGGTCGGCCACCATGACGCACCTTGGAGACAACTTGGGGATCCCTGCCACAGGAAAATCAGTTCAAAGCACAGGAATCTCGATCGCTCGCATCGTTAACGGACAATTTGCAGAGGGATGGGATAACTGGGACCAATTGGGCATGTTGCGGCAAATCGGCGCCTACAAGGATCCCGAAGTTGCTCCTCTAGGAAAGACCGCGTAACGAGCGTCGGAAGCGTCCGACAATTGGGCGAACCGATCAAGCTAGTCCGCCTTCGGCGCCTCCCACTTTCCCGAATCGAAGGAGCGGAATATCGCCTCGATCACTGCCATATTCTTGATTGCGTCCTCAAGCGAAACCGGCACATCTGCATCTCCGCGGATTGCCCTTGAGAACATGTCTCCTTGAAGTGTGTACTGGTCGCAGGTGGAAAATTCTTCGGTAGCCATTCCGCTTCCGAACAAGTCGCTCCCGTCGTCAACAAGAACGCGGCACGGCCGGTCTTTGGGAGCGTTGAAGGGGATCTCGATTTCGATGCGGCCCCGCGTTCCCAGGAAGTGGCTGCGCTGATACGGCACGAGCTGTGTGCTGCAAGTGAAAATTGATTGGCCTGAGGGAAAATCGAGGATGGCCGAGCTCAGCCGGTCAGTCTTCAGCTTCGGATCCCTCTCGACTAGTCCAAACACGCGCGTCGGCTCTTCCCCAAACATGAATCGGGATGTGTTGATGGGGTAGCATCCGATGTCCATCAGGGCGCCGCCCCCATACTCCGGTATGTTGCGAATGTTCGACGGGTCATTATTGAAATAGCTGAAGAAACCCACGGCAGAACGCAGTTGCCCAATCCGGCCAGACGCGACCAAATCGCGTGCCCGCTGCCACTGCGGATGCACACGAACCATGAAGGCCTCTCCCATCTTCACCCCAGCGCGGTCCCGCACTGCCAAAAGCTTTCTGGCTTCGGCAACCGTCAGGCTCAACGGCTTCTCGCACAAGACATGTTTGCCCGCCTCCGCAGCTTTAATGGACCATGGGACGTGCAGTTGATTGGGAAGCGGATTATAGATCGCTTCAATCTGCGGGTCGGCCAGTAGTTCTTCGTACGATCCATATGCGCGAGGAATACTGAGCGAGCGCGCTGCCTCTTCGGCCTTACCGCGATCGCGCGAGGCAATTGCGACAACCTCACTCCACATTCCCTTCTGCATCCCCGGGATGACTTTCTTAACACCAATGTTGGCCGTACTCAGAATTCCCCATCGGACTTTGTTGGACATAGCGAGACATCATAGCCGCAAAGCTGTGCTGGTAAAAAGGGCTGGTGCATACATTTTCACCAGCCAACCAAAATATCGCCAAGGTTGGTCCCGCCTCCTCCGGCCGATGGGGAATTACTGCTGACCGCCAAAAAGAAAAAGCAGGCAAAACTGTGCATCAGCCTTGTAGATCACGCGACTTTGGAAGCGTAAGATATTTCCCGTTGCTGACACTTCCCTGGGTGGGCCGATGCCGCTGATCGAAGGAACCGAGGAAAACCTCCTTCATGTTTTTCTAGATCATATTCCTGATGGCGTGTACTTCAAGGATCGCGCGAGTCGGTTTGTCCGCATAAGCCGATCCTTGGCTGTTCGTTTTGGTCTGAAAGACCCTTCCGAGGCAATTAACAAAACCGATTTCGACATGTTCGCACCAGAACACGCCCGACAAGCGTTCGCTGACGAACAGGAGATCATTCGCACAGGGAACCCCATCATCGAGAAAGAAGAAAAAGAAACGTGGCCCGATGGGCACGAGTCCTGGGTCCTCACCACCAAACTGCCCCTGATGGACCACCAGGGCAGCTTCATTGGCACGATGGGTATTTCCCGCGACATAACCGAACGAAAACGCATTGAACGTGAACTTCAGGAATATCGCAGCCGACTGGAAGACCTGGTTGCAAGCAGAACCGCCGAACTCGTACGTGCGAACGAATTACTGGAACAAGACATCGCAGCACGCAAGGTCGCCGAGCGAGAGCTTGCTCTAAAAGCCCAAGAACTGGCGGCCTCAAACGCGATTCTGGAGAACATGTCGCTCGTTGACGATCTCACCGGACTCTACAATCGTAAAGGCTTCCTTGCCATCGCCGACCATCGTGTAAAGCTGGCTTATCGAACCAACGACCCGTTTTCCGTCGCCTTCGTTGACCTTGACGGCCTGAAAGCCATCAACGACACATTGGGCCATCAGGCTGGAAACTGCGCTTTGGTGGACGCCGCTAACGTGCTGAGAGATTCCTTTCGACAATCCGATATTCTCGCGCGGCTCGGCGGGGACGAGTTCGCTGTTTTCGTTGCAGATACTGATGAGACGAAGATCGAAAATATTGTCGGCAGAATTCAGCAGAGCCTCGACGCGTGCAATGCCGCGCCAGCACGCCAATATCATCTGTCTTTTAGCATCGGAATTGTTTCGAGCAGTTCGCAGAAGGGGCCGGACCTCGAAACTCTGCTGGGGCGGGCCGATAAGTTAATGTATGAGAACAAACGGAAGAAACGGTGTGATCAGCAGAACGCCGCCAGCAGCGACGCCTGACTCTGGTCGCAACAGCTTAGAAAGTAGAGTCTCACTAGCCCCAGGTATCCTAGGGTACCCGAACTCGACCCGGCCCGAAATCAGCTAAGTGTTTTGAAATGTTGGTGAGCGCGGCAGGACCCGAAACTGCGACCCATGCCTTAAAACGGTCGCCAACCCTGGGGAAACAGAAATACTACAAGCCCGATGAACCACACCATCGAGCGCATCCCACTCGATGTTATTCTCGCTGGACCTTCTCCGGGCATAACGCATTACTCCCCAACTGTCGCCGTGAAAAGCTGCGTCTTACTCTGTTCGTGTCGTCATGTTCCCACTAGAAACCAGTTTCAATGCGAATTGCACCTGGCGTGATGATCCGGATTCCCCTGTTGGGAAGCGCGTGTTGGTGATACGCCCAAAGTTCGAGTTCCAACGACGTTGCCCGGCTGACCGAAGTTCGCGTGGTTGAAAACGTCGAAAAACTCGTTTGCACAATTCGTTCCAAGCCGGTCGCACGATTACGTACAGTAGTAGTCACCCCAGCCATAACAGCACCAGTTGGGTCCGCGACCCTGCTTGTCGGGCGACTCCCGGATTTTCTGGAACTTTGTATCTGGATCGCAAAGCGAACTTGGTCATCCCTAATGGGCAGCCGAGCGGCTCATCACGCGAAAGACCCCGGACCGATCGCTGTCGAAGTGATAAACCTTTGCGACCTCGATTCGGCTTGCGAGAAAACTGCACGCGAAGATGGCCGCCACCGTGCCCAGGACTGGCGCGACCCAGTAGATCCACCACCCGTCGAAATTGCCTGAGACGATGGCGGGTCCAAACTGCGGGCGGGATTGGTACTGGTGCCAGATATATTCGCTTCCAGAGGCACCATGAAGGCATAGAGAAACGGGATCATCGCCGGCGTGAACCGGCGGAGTTGGCGGATGGCCAGGAACACACAAAGGCTCGCGATCAAACCGAATGTCGTGACTACTTCACCCATGAGGACGCTCCAGGAGGAATAACCCTGGCCCGGGAGACTGCGCCGAAATCGATACTCCGGCCCATCTTTCCCCAGATGAGGAGCGGCAAGCATCCCACGAGCGCACCGGTCAGCTGAGCCACGACGTATCCGAAGGCGACGCGGGGCTTGAATTTTCCCATCAAGAGAAACGCGAGGGTTACCGCCGGGTTGATATGCGCCCCGCTCACTTCTCCGACTGGTGACACCGCGATCAATGCCCCGATCGATCCGAACAGGAAGCCAGATATGACCCATTCGCATCGCCTTGCTGGGCAGCGGCTCGGCTATCGGGCTGCCCGCGCCGAACATGAAGATCACGAGCGACAGACCACCCAAAAGAAGAAGGCCGGTCCCGATCATCTCGGAGAGAAACAGCTCCCAGGGTGTCCGCGTCTCCTGCGGAACAGTTGGACGACCCCGCGGAATTTCGGTCGAAGCTATGGCTTGCGTCATTTTGAATCCCGACTGCCTACTGGCGCTCGTGGCTCGTTCCACCTCGAACCCGCGCGGGTCAAATAGCCAGCCGCGCGGAATATGCCTGTCCAATTTGGCCCTTCTGCCAGGCGAATTCTTCGGCCCTCTGAGCGGCCCAACCTAAGTCGTCTTCGAGCGCAGACACCGGAAGAAGTGGTAGTTCCAAGATCCGAGTTCCACATAGAGGCCCGGCGTCAGCATTTCATCTCCATCGCGTTCGAACGTCGCTCCTGACAGTTCATCAAGCAGTTGCCACTTTCCTCCACCGGAGTCACCCCAGCTGACTTGAACTCGGGCTTGCGCGGGAGAGTCGCAGAGATTGACTATGACCACGTACCGCTCGTCATCTTTCAGCCAGGTCCAGGCCACCAGATTCTCAAAGCTCGCGTTGTCCGGCCAACCTGATCGGGCGCACAAGTTCCACTGTCCCTTTCGAAAAATGGGTTGATGGACGGCCTCTAGGATTTTCCGATAGGACCTTTGCAGGCTCTCATCCACGGGCTCATCCGGGCCTCTTCCCATGAACACTGGCAGCCTGACCTTGCGTCCCTCAAACTGCCCTTCATGGAATAGTTTGATTCCCGGCAATGTGGAAATGGTTATGGCAAGAGCCAACTGCCTTATCGGTGAAAATGTCGCCGCCGCCCGGGGCTCGTCATGATTCTCGATGAAACGAAGCAGTTGGTTCTGATAGTCAAGAGCGGCACAAAGATGCAGGCGGACACTCTCAGCGTTGCTGTGCTCCAGCCGATCGTACAGCTTCTTGTCGTAGCAGAAATCGAAACCTTGCTGCTGGAGTTCCCACTCCAGGTCCCAGTAAGCTTCTGCGATAAACAGGAAACCGGGAGACTTGGTCTTGATGCTGGAGATTACATCCACCCAGTACTCCGTTGCCGGCCGCGGCCCAGCCCGACCACCCCAGGTGCGCTCGAAAATCGAGTTCAGGAAAAGCATCGCCATGTCACAACGAATGCCATCGCACTGTTGGGCAATGCTGGATAGAGTCTGGATGACAGCTTTTCGGAGACCCGGCTCAAACGCGTTCAATTGCAGGACGTCGGGCCAAGCTGGGAAGTAGGGGTCGCGTCCGCAGGCGCACACCGTTCCGCCGAGGCTAATGTAGGAGGAAGGATCGTTCTTCGCGTCATCGGCGCTACCTCGGATGAAGTACTCAGGGTGCTCGTCGAACCAGGGATGGTCCGGCGCCACGTGGTTGGGCACGAAGTCGAGAATTAGGTTCATTCCTCGCTTCGAGAGCTCTTTTCGCGCGATGGCTAGACCCTCGGGACCGCCAAGATGCGGATCGACTACGTAACGTCGTACACAATAGGGCGATCCGACGTTGTCTTCGCAGCGAAAGTCGGGAAGCGCTCGCCGGAAATCATCCAGCAAATCCTTATTCTGATTTGCAATCGCAATACCGGCAGGGCTTCTTTCCCAAACGCCCATGAACCAGACCCCATCGAAACCATAAGCAGCAATGGCATCCCATTCGGCCGAGGGTACCGAAGAGAAGTTAACGCTCTTTTTGTATTTCTGGCTCAGCGCGGATAGCCAGACCCAGCTGTTGATCTCGTACAACGTTGGGTATCGTGTCCATACGGACGCGCCAGCTGGCGTCTCGATAGCTTCAACTAAAGTTGCACTCATGGTGATTTTTCCTCATGCGAGCCGCTTCGGAATATGGACCACCTCGCGGCGCTCAAGATGCGATCCGAGAACAATTCACTGCAACCCACACGAGCCACACTTCCGTTAGATCAAACACTGCGATTCGAGCGTTTGAGTGCGACGTGACAGCCTTGCGGCACGGACAACCTCGCAAAACAAATCGCAGTCGGGGCCGGGCAATGATGGTACTGAAACTGAACACCACTGCAGCCTGTGAATGCTGACAGGCCCACGACACTGCAATTGTTGCCACACCCGCTGCATAAATTGGGGTCGAGCTAGTATTTCTGAAGCGGAGCACCCATCCCGTTAACAGTTCTAAACTGCTTTGTCAAAGATGTAGCCTCACGACGCAAAGACCATGCTGTCTAAAGTTTTTGGCCTTCGCGGAGCCTGAACCTTCATGACCACGAAAGCGTTGTCGTCTGCGTCTCCTGAGGTTGAAAACTGGCACGAACTGCACAGAGCGGCAATGCGCGAGACGGAGCGCAAAGAATTGCCCTTTCGCATAAACGAGGCTGAGAAGGCCCTCGCTCGCCGCAGCCGGGAACTGTTTGCGTTGCCGAGAGAACATCCGGAAGAACGCAAGGAACTTGATCACGCGTTGTACAAACTAAGAGCGTTGAGTTTTTGACTCAGATTGAAAGCTGGCCGCACAGATTCAAGGTAGATCCGATCACTGTGAAGCGCAGGTAGGCAGCAAGTACTGTGATAAACCACGGCACTCGCTTGGCTCATCAGGTTAGCGTTACT
>DASRRV010000382.1:0-6576 GCA_035695545.1 Candidatus Sulfotelmatobacter sp.
AGCGCCCGTTCCAAGCCGGCGCGGAGCATGAAATGCTCTTGGGGATTCACTTGTTGCAGAAAGGCGTAGTAGCGCAAGATAAGCTCGAACGCGCTGAGTTCCTCCACCTTTCGACCTCGAGTGCGGGCAGCCATGGAACGAACCAGAACTCCATACCCATCCGCGACGGAGGTCACGATGTGGTCGGTGAGGTCGTCTTGAATCTGGAATGTGCCCGCGTCGCTGATTTCGCGGTCATACACCTCCGCCCAGAGCTGCGTGCCGCTCACGGCGTCCATCAGTTGCGCGCTGACGCGAATGGCGCGGGCTCTTTTGCGTACGCTCCCCTCGATGAGATAGCGGGCGCCCAGTTCACGGCCCACCATGCGGATATCCGCAGCGCGGCCTTTGTACGCCATCGCTGAATTGTGGGCAATGACCTGAAGATACGGAAATCGCGAAAGCCCCGTGGTGACGTCTTCGGTCAAGCCGTCGGCCAGAACTTCGAGGCCCGAATCGCCACTCGCCGCCCTGAACGGCAGCACGGCGACCCAGAAGCCTTGCTCGGCACGCGCTGCGCCCGAGTCGTCGGCGTGGACGGCTTTTGCGGGTCCCTGTTTGCCGCCAATCTCGAGTCCGGCTTTGCGGAGGCCATCGAGGACGTGCTCGACGAGCTGCGGTTCCCACCACTTTTCGCACTCCTGACGCGCAGTCGGGGCGAAGTATGGCATCAGCGTGAGCAATTCGCGCACGGCGTCTTGCGCCGCTTCCCGCTCACCGAGCTGGCCGTGCGCTGCCGCGAGCACGACGATCGCACCCCAGAAGCCGCGGGTGTTGATCTTGAGTGCGATGTCGAGCGCGCCACGGTAGTCGCTGTTGCGGTAGGCGTTGTAGGCCGCGGCGCACCAATACCAGCCGAGGTGATGGGAGTTGAGCTGCATCGCGCGTTCCACCAAAGTGCAGCCGCGCTCCCAATCGCCGGAACAAGCGATCAACATACCGAGAAAAGCCGTCGTGCCTCCATCCAGCGGGTTGAGCGCGATGGCGCGCTCCGCGGCGCTTCGGAATGCCTGGCGTTCCTTGCGGAAGAAAAGTACGGAAGCCAGCGAGAGAGGTGCGAGGGAATTGGACGGCGCGAGTTCGACGGCACGCCGCGCAGCAGCGAGGGAGCGGTCGAGGGAATCGGGACGAACGTTGAACCCTGTTTTGTACTCGTCGCCGTACAACATCGAAAGCACGGCCCAACAATCGGCGTAGTTCGGCGCCTGCTCGACAGCATGCTCGAGCGCCGCCCTCGCGGCCGCGTGCTCTTCCGCCGTAAGGCGCTCCCAATAGCTGAAGCTGCGCAGCAGCGCCTCGTACGGAGTGAGCTGATCGGGTGCGCGGCTTCGCAGAGCTTCGCTCATGCTGTGCGTCAGGATGCCGTTCATGTCCGCGATCGTGGAGACTATGCGCGGGGCGACATCATCCTGAAGCTCGAAAACTGCTTCTGCTTGAAAAGGACGGTCGTAGGTCTCCGCCCAGAGATGCACACCGGAAATTGCGTCGACCAGTTGCGCAGCGATGCGCAGCCTCGATCCCGCTTGGCGAATGCTTCCTTCCAGCAGGTAGCGAGCGCCGAGTTCCTTACCTGCGGAGCGGACGTCGACGGACGCGTTGGCGAATCGCGACGTGGAGCTTTGTGAGATTACCTTGAGGTAGGAAAAGCGCGACAAGCCGGTGACGATGTCTTCGGTGATGCCTTCCGAGAGCGCCGTGAGTTCGGCGTTGCCGCTACCGTATTTGAACGGCAGAACCGCGACCCAGAATCCTTCCTCGGCGCGAGCTGCGCCGGAGTCGGGAGTCGTCGCGGGACGTGAGCCGGCAGGCGTTGTTCTGCTCGGCGGCGAGGCTTCTGCATTCGCAGTGTTTATGCCGCGCAACTCGTTGCGAATGTCGCGCGCGGATTGAAAGCGATCCGCGGCGCTTTTCTCCAGGCAGCGCTGGATGATTCTCGCGAGATCGGCGGGCAAGTTTGCGCGTACGTCTGTGACCAGCGGAGGAGTGTCGCGCAGAATCGCGGAGGCCAGCTCGGCCGAAGAAGTTCCTGCGAATGGGCGCCAGCCGGTCGACATTTCGTAAAGGATAATGCCCAGCGAGAAAATGTCGGTGCGATGGTCGAGTGTGCGGCCCACGATTTGTTCGGGCGACATATAGCGGGGCGTGCCCATTACGAGGCCCACTTCCGTGTGCCCGGCTGAAGTCATGGTGGCGTCGCTGGAGTTGGCGGCGCGGATTTCCTTCGCGAGGCCAAAATCCAAAACCTTGATGCGGCCTTCTTCGGTGACCATCACGTTCGCGGGCTTGAGGTCGCGATGCACGATCCCTTTGCCATGCGCCACTGCGAGCGCGTCCGCAAGCGCGCCGGCGATCTCCACGATTTGCTGGACGGGCAGTCCGCCCTCGGGAATGCGATGGTCGAGCGACTGCCCTTCGACCAGTTCCATGGTGAGGAAGTGCACGCCATCGGATTCTTCGACGGAATAAATCGTGACGATATGCGGGTGATTGAGCGCCGCGAGGGCGCGAGCTTCACGCTGGAACCGCGCGAGGCGCTCAGAGTCGCGCGCCATATCCGGCGGAAGAACCTTCAGCGCGACTTCGCGCCCGAGCTTCACGTCGGTGGCGCGATACACCTCACCCATTCCCCCCGCGCCAATTGCGGTGTTGATCCGGTAATGTGCGAGTGTACGTCCGACCAGACTCAGACTCCCCGAGTGGCCACTCATCAGCTCTTCGTGCCCCGAACCGAGTCAGCAATCTTACACGAAAGCAGCTCCCTCGGGATTTGCTCCCGAAAAACGCGCTTGTGGCCATTGACGGACCGACTCACAGGATTTGTCGGATCGGAAGTCACCCTCTGTCGATTTCCTAACGGAAAATGGATAGGTGTTGGGAAATCCGCTTATCACGCAATATAAAAGGCGCCCACTTTGCGGTAGGTTTTGATCGCTCGCATCACCACCTACCGAAAGGAGCGCCGTTGTGAACCAGCTATCTCACAATGAGACGCCGGGGATTAGCCAGAATAATCCTTGTGACCAACATCCATCGGGAAGTCAATTCACGAAGGCTGGCCGTGCGGGCGACACGCGAGGCTGAGTCTCGGCCGGTGGGCACGCGGGCTCCGCCGCTTCCTGGAACCTTTGCAGTTTCCGCACCGCGTCGGTCTGCGTGTTGCTAGCGCCGCGATGCATTTTTCTAATTTTCTCGCGACCCCCAAAAATGCGGAATCCGCAAGGGAGGCCACATGCCTCGTAAGAATATCTACGAGTGTTCGACAGTGTCGCAAAGACGAGATAACTCGTAAGCGGGCGCCACCAGAGGTGTAGTGTACTGAGTTTCATTTTTCCCTCCTGGCATCGCCTGACACCGTTCGCGTGGCGTGTTCCCCAGAACTATCTCGGTGGCAAGAATTGGAATCTGCGATTGCGATTTGCCATCCTGGCGGACATATTGGTGACTCTTTCTTTGAATGTCGCTAGCTCTTCCGCCGTCATTGTCTTGGACGCTGCTCCTCTTACCGCTCGGCTCTGCGCCACGACAGCTGGATCAAGCGAGGCATCTGCGCAGCCCTCATTGCCGTCCGCGCAAACTGGGATCAACACGTAAGCGTGTCCGCACGCATCATCGGCCAAACAACCGGGCGGGACCCCAAGGCCACCAATCTCGCCGCGATCGTTGATCGCAAACGCTTCCACCAATTGTAAGTTCTTGGAAGAAGCCAGCGCGTTCAAGTCAACTATTGAGCCATTTTCCCACAAGAACGGGCGCGCCAAGTTGGAAGCACAAGAGAACGACTGGCCTACAATCTGGCTTCGCGAATTGATAGCAAAAGCCTCGCTGAAGCAATCGTCGTCAACAGCTCCAAGATCCGTAGCCACGCCCTTTCTCCAGAGATAAGCATCGAAGAAAGGCCGATCTGGGAAAGCAGCAGTTCCCACGACTTCTCCGGCATCGTTGAGCGCGTTTGCACTTTCCGGACTCCCTCCGATTGTTTCTGCGGCCAGGTCAGTTAGTTTTCCGTCGTCCCACAAGAAGGGATGGCAGGTTGGCGAGGGGCTGCCCATACTGATGAGACACGCCCCCGGATCTGCAGCTAGGCTCGAAGTCCCAAGGACTTGACCTTGGTTGTTCAGGGAACCTGCTCCACCCCAAACGCCACCCAGAGTTCCTAGGTCAATCATTCCCCGTTCCTCGGTCCAAAGGAAAGGGGCTGCCGCAGGAACCCCGGTGATAGGATTCGGAGTCGAATTGATATACGAGATCCCTATTGCCTGGCCGTGCTCATTCAAGCCGAAAGCCTGAGTATCGGGCCCGCCCAAAGTACCCAAGTCCTGCATGTGTCCTTTTTGCCAGAGAAAGCCACGGGTTTGCGTTCCGTTCGTGAGGTTCCCGGCGATGAAGTAAAGCAGGGAGAAGGGATCTGGGGTCCTGTCCTGAGCAAACCCGACTACTTGACCGCGGTCATTGATGGCGATCGCAAGGCTGTGATTTCCTCCAAGGGTCCCTAGATCTTGGATTTCGCCATCTTTCCAAAGGACCGCGCGGGCTTCTTCGATGGAAAGGCCGCCCTGCAGCGCCACGGGATCGATTACGCCATTTTCGGAACGACCAGCAATTTGACCATTCGCATTGATTGAGACCGCTTCGCTGCATTCGACATCCGGGGATGCACCGAGCGCACCAAGGTCTGTCAATCGGCCGTTTTGCCATGCAAAGGCATGGAAGATGAACGGCGCGGCGCCGTCGACGCCTCCACAAATTTGCGTGTTCGGCGGAGGCGGAGGAACGGGGGTTGCCGTTGCCGCCGCGCCCACAGCGGTCCCGGTCTGGCTGATTTGGTTCGGGGCTCCTAATGCCATCGGATTGTTAATGTAACTTGCCGGACCGCCGAACGTGCCAATGTCGATGAGTTTGTAGCGGCGATGTTGTTTGGTCTGTTCCTGCGCGTCTGTTCTCATTGGGATTGGCAATAGGGCGAACAATGTTAAGGCCGCGGCGCGCGTTAATGTACTGAGTTTCATTTTTCCCTCCTGCATTGCTCACTACGTTTCGCAGGCGTGGTACCTGGAACTACTTCGGTGGCAAGAATTGGAATCTGCGATTGGCTGACAACGCACGAATTGGGTATTTCATTTCACTGGGTGTCAGGTTGGGTTGGATCGCCACGGTGGGCGTTGGAGCGACCGCCGCTACGCCATGGCTATGAATAGCGCGTACACTATCGTCTTCACCTTTGCAGCCGTCCGAGTCATCTTGGTTACATGGGAGCAGCAGGACGGCGCGTTGGTCGCCGTTCGGAAGCACACCTTCCGCGGTGATCTCTCCGCTGTCGTTGATAAAGGTTGCTTGCGTCAATGTCAGAGCAGAACTCGAGGGAACAAAGGCGTTCAAGTCGGTCATATGACCGTTTTCCCATAGAAAGGCGTGCAAGAAGTTAGCGCAGTCCGACGATCCGCCCACGATCTGCTCCATCGAATTGATAGAAATCGCGACGCTACAGGGATCACCCTCCTGGCTTCCTAGGTCAGTCATCTTCCCGTTCTTGGCGAGGAAGGCGTCATGCGTTTGCGACCCAGGCAAATCCGCTTTGCCGACGAACTCACCGTCGTCATTGAGCCCAATCACTTCGACGGAGTTCCCTCCCAAGCCTCCGAAATCCTTCAGCTTGCCATCGTCCCATAGGAAGGCGTGGAAGGTCGTGAAATCATCGGCTAGATTCGATGTGCCTGCTACTTGGCCGTGGCTATTGAGGCCGCTGACGGTCGCAAAATTGCCAGCGCCGAGGGCTTTCAGGTCCTTCATCTCGTCGCCGTCCCAAAGAAACGGATGAGCCGTTGGAAAACCGCTCCCCGGATTCACGATATCGTCTGTGAAAGAGTTTCCAGCGACTTGGCCGCGATCGTTTATGAAGAGGGCGCAGCTATCCGTGCCGCCCAAGGTGCCCAAATTCTTCTTCACTCCGTCGTGCCAAATGAATGCGCGCATTTGCGTGGGCATAGAGAAGTTCTGACAGAAATCGCCGAGGTCAAACGAGTCAGGGGTTGAGTTCAGAGCGAATCCCACCACTTGGTTCTGGTCGTTGATCGCGGCTGCGTAGCTTAGCGGTCCCCCGAAGGTTCCGAGGTCGATCACTTTGCCGTCCTTGAAGACGACGCCGTTGAAGAAAGGGACGCCAATCACCGGGTCGGATCCGCCATTGAGCGAAAGCCCGACGACTATTCCGCTGGCGTTAATATCGTTGGGAAAACTAGCGCCGATGCCTGGGAGTGCGCCTAGGTCGGTCATCGTCCCGTCTTTCCACAAAAAGGTGCGCGCCACGAAGCAGTCAGGAAATAAGAGGCAGAATGGAGGATTCAGTGCGGCAGACGTATCGGCCGATCCCGTTGCTAGGCCACGATTGTTCAAGGTCTTGGTGACAAAAGTGAAGTAGCTGTTCGGCCCGCCAAATGTACCCAACTCGATGAGCTTGTAACGACGCGGCTCTTCCTTTTGCACTTTGTCTTTTTGTTTCTCCTGCGCAGCCAACTGAGAAGAGACCACGAGCGTACCGAC
>DASRRV010000383.1:0-3757 GCA_035695545.1 Candidatus Sulfotelmatobacter sp.
TCATCATCGCGACCGGAGGCAGTTACGATGCGCAGACGCAGATGGCCTCCTTCAATTTTGTAGAGCCGTATCTGCGGTCGGTCTTTGCTTTCCTGGGCCTAACGGATGCGACCTTCCTCACCGCCGGTGGCACCATGGCGCTCAACCACGGGCAGAACCGCGATGTGTTCCTTGCGCCACATCTTCAAGCGGTGCAAACGCACGCGCAGACCATCTAAAGGAGACGATCCATGAAAGTAGCTTCAACTATTGCACGGTATCTGCTGGGACTGATGTTCACGGTCTTCGGCTTGAACGGGTTCCTGAACTTCATCCACCAGCCGCCGCCGGCGAATCCGATGGCGATTCAGTTCTTCATTGCCATCAACTCATCGCACTTCGCGGCATTCTTCTTCGCGGTGCAATTGATTGGCTGGCTGTTGCTGCTCTCGGGATACTTCGTGCCCTTGGCGCTGACGTTGCTCGCGGCCGAGCTTTACAACATTCTTGCTTTTCACCTGACCCTTGCGCCAGCTAGTATCCCTCCGGCGCTGGTGGCTTCTGCGCTTTGGGTGCTGGTATTCCTTCAGTACCGCGGGAATTTCCAGCACATTCTGGCCGCGAAGCCCACGGCGGAAGCATAACTTACCGACGCGTGCGACGCACGGCGTGCCGGAGATCTCTCCGAGGTGCACCGAGCCGCCTAAGAGTCGCGCAAGCGTGGCTGGAAGCCGCTCTTTCGCCTCGCCCAGGGCACCGAATTCGCAGTCAATGAGGAGGAAACATCTATGCCGTACAGCATTTCGACTTTGCTAGTACGAAATCTTAAGGACGTTTTCGGTGAAGGCGATCCACAGCGCAGACGCGCAGCAATCGACGAGATCTACACCGAAGACGTCGTGTTCTACGATCCGAACAAGGGCGCGTACCGTGGCCGCGACGAGATCGATCGGATCGCAGGCGCAATCAGGGCGACTCATCCCGACTTCAGCTATCAACCGATTGCGGAACCAGAAGAAGTGGGCGATGGCGGGCGGGTTCCATGGGTATCTGGCCGCTCTGGCGAAGCGCCGGAATACGCCGGGACGGATTTCATCATCGTCCGGGACGGGCGGATCGCCGCCATTTATCTCATCTTCGATAAGCTGTCGTGAGCGAGGCCGCCCGTTCATTTGATCGGAGCGAAGCGAGTAAGCAACATGAAGAAACTTGGGTTCCTGTCATTCGGTCACTGGACGCCTTCGCCGCAGTCACGAGCGCAGTCAGCGGCTGACGTGCTCCTGCAGTCCATTGATCTTGCCGTCGAGGCCAAGCGCATGGGAATGGACGGAGCCTACTTCCGTGTTCATCACTTCGCACAGCAACTTGCATCCCCATTTCCGTTGCTTGCTGCGGTTGGGGCGAAGACGCGAAAAATCGAAATCGGCACAGCAGTGATCGATATGCGGTATGAGAATCCGCACTACATGGCCGAGGACGCCGGCGCGGCGGATCTCATAGCCGGCGGACGCCTGCAATTGGGGATCAGCCGCGGCTCTCCCGAGCAAGTCATCGAAGGTTGGCGTCATTTCGGCTTCAGTCCGAAGGATGGCGAGGATGATGCGGATATGGGCCGGCGGCATGCCGAAGAGTTTCTCGAGCTGCTGCACGGCAAAGGCTTCGCTCAGCCCAATCCACATCCCATGTTTCCCAATCCGCCGGGGCTGCTTCGTCTTGAACCGCACTCAGAGGGATTGTGTGACCGGATCTGGTGGGGATCTGCCTCCAATGGAACAGCCGCATGGGCTGCCACGCTGGGAATGAACATGCAGACCTCGACGCTCAAATTCGACGAGACCGGAGAGCCGCTCCACATTCAACAAGCCGCCCAGATTCGCGCCTTTCGCACCGCATGGAAGGAAGCTGGCCACACGCGCGCTCCGCGCGTCTCCGTCAGCCGCAGTATCTTCGCGTTGCTTGATGACCGCGATTTCGGTTATTTCGGACGAAGCTCGCACGAAGAAGACCAGATCGGTTACCTTGACGAAACTACGCGGGCGATCTTCGGGCGCAGCTATGCTGCGGAGCCAGAGGTTCTCATCGAGCAATTGCGAAAAGACGAGGCAATCGCGGAGGCCGACACGCTATTGCTGACCATCCCAAATCAACTAGGCGTTGCCTATAACGTGCATGTGCTGGAAGCAATTCTGACGACAGTTGCACCAGCCCTTGGTTGGCGTTAAATTCCAGCTACATGCATAAAACCGAAGTGGACTTCTGGAACGGATTGACAAGGGTTTGAGCGGTTGATTTAAGTTATTGAGGACCGTACTTCCCCTCCAGGCACGGTCCTCGTTCTGAACCACGCCGGATATTGTTCACCCATATTCTCGTGCGTGTTGTCAGTGCCGCGCTGTTGCAACGGATTCTAAAGGCCGTCATGTATAAAAGGTGGTAGAGCACTTCAGAGTGCCCGCATGATGGAACCAGAATTGGAAAGTGTGATGGTTCTGGGAAGTGAGACGATCCGGGATTACGAGCGTTTTGTGACCGTATTGTGCCAAGATCTGAAAATGATGACAATCATGACAGATTTGAACTTCGCAGAGTCAATAAGTTACGTAGATTGAGATGGTGACGTCCGGCCGACTCCCGCCGCCTCCACCATATCTAAGTAGCTTATTGTTCAAACACTTAACGATTCGGGCTGAAAATCGGGATGGTTTTTGTGATCCTTTTGTGACCAGAGGGGTCGCCGGTACCAAAAGCCTTCCGAAGTTTTGACCCATTTCAGCATTCGGGCAACACTCGACAGCTTGAAGGGGGAGGCCCGATGGATTCCTTTTCACCCGTCACACATCCGATTGCAGGTTCAAACGCGACCGCGTTTGCCGCCGGTGCAACTGCCCCAAGTGGGTCGAGGGCAGGTTCAACGATGAGCGCATCCGCAAAGCGCCTCAAACCGTCTCTGGGAAGAGGCCGAGCAGTTCCGGCAAAAGCTCGAAGAAGCCCTGGCGAAGGGACTGCCGCTTTCGAGTCTGCACCCGG
The DNA here is from genome assembly GCA_035695545.1 of Candidatus Sulfotelmatobacter sp. Taxonomy (GTDB): domain Bacteria; phylum Acidobacteriota; class Terriglobia; order Terriglobales; family Acidobacteriaceae; genus Sulfotelmatobacter. Next base: position 3,007 of record DASRRV010000383.1, read on the forward strand.
ACCGTCCTCCTGCCCCTGCTTTGCCATCACCGTCTCTCCCGACTGCACCGCGTAGACCGGCGCTTGCCAGCACTCTGGTCATTTTTTGGGCACAGACCGGCCCAACTGATGAAATGGCCTACGGTTGGGAAGCGACTCATGTCCAGACCCACCTCCGAGACAATGACCTCGGCCGACAAAGAACTGACGCCAGGGATGCCACTCAGCCTTTCCACGGCGGTACGAAAGGGTTCGATCTGCTTGTCGACCTCCTGGTCAATACGAGCAATGGCCGCATCGACGGCATCCAGATGGTCCAGATGCAGCTTAAGCAGAAAGCGGTGATGCGTTGTGACTCGACCACGTAGAGCCGCTTCCAGTTGCGCTGCCGTGGCTCGGATACGGCCATGCGCCAGCGCGGCCAGTTCCTGCGGTTCGCTCTTACCATCGATCAGGGCTTCGAGCGTGCGTCGACCAGACACCCCCACTACATTGCTGATGACCGAATCCAGCTTGATGTTGGCATCCTCCAGCGTCTTCTGGATGCGCTGAACCTGACTGGTGCGCTCGCGCACAAACTGCTTGCGGGTGCGCGCAGGTTGCGCATCTGTTCGGTGGGCTCGTCAGGAACAAGCTACCGCGGATCAGACCATGTGCCATCAAATCCGCCAACCATGTAGCATCGTTGACGTCGGTCTTGCGTCCCGGCACGTTCTTCACGTGTGCGGCGTTGGCTAACACCAGATGGAACTCCCCATCCGAGAGAATGTGC
>DASRRV010000384.1:0-3714 GCA_035695545.1 Candidatus Sulfotelmatobacter sp.
CAACCTCTGGACATCTCTCCTTGTCCGATTTTTCTCCGGTTAGTAATCTGCCTGTGCCTGGTGCTAATGGCAGTTAGCGCTTCGGCGCAGCTGGCCCCGAATCAGACCAACGGCTTCGGCAACAACCGGCTTGTCACTTTCACATACCTACAGAATTTATCAACCTTTGCTGGACCTGGATTTCAATGGGAGTCCAGCGCAATCGGATCCCAACGAAATGCAGACCCCGATTTGCCAGCCTGTCGCCGAACCTACGGAAGACCCCACGGGTGGAAACATCAAACACACGGCTCATTTGTATGTTTTCCTGCCGATGTTTTCCGTAGAGCGGGCCAGCCTTGGGAGCCGCGTTGATCAGTCTTTTCGGTTTTGTTCCTGAAGCTTGGAAGACACATCCGTTGGTTCCAACCCAGTGCCCTGACCCCAACAATGCTGTGCCCGGCACCTGCACCATGCACGCTTCCTCAGTTGATCTGTCGGTCACACTGCACGCACTCGGGAGACTGGTCCGCCGACAATGCCCATCTTCGTGCCGACTCCTAACCACGACCACGTTGTTGACAATAGTCGGGTGAATACGACTCCGATCTGGTGGGAGGTACGCCCGGTATTGATATTGAACCCGAGTGACTGGCCCGCCGCTGATGGCAGCAGCGCCATAACGTCCTCCAAAGCAATGGACGATGCAGAAGCCGCCGGCCGAGCCATCGAAGTTGGTTCCAACTTCTTCCTCTTCTTCAGCTCGAAGCTGGCGATGGCGGGAATGACTAGCTAAAACGTGTTGAAAAACTCGGGCCTCAGGCCCTGGATTTACGCGGGTCGGTTTTCCGCCGCCCTGGCGAATCTCGCGAAAACGACCTAGTTGGCTTAGTTACTATCACGATCCTCCACGCGAGTAAGTGTCGCAGGCCCGCGATTTTGCTTGACTTTCTTTGTCTTACTCGATATACTCGAGTACGTCATGATCGCCTCCACTCAGCACCAATCCTGGCTCTTCTTCCTCCCACTCGCCCAGCAGGTGGCCTTACTCAAAGACGATTTGCTCGATGCCGTCGACCCGCTCTTGGACGACCCCGAGCTCCTCGAGTTAGTGCGCCAATGCCTGGCCGCGCGCCGTCCTCAGTCCATGCGCACCGGTCGCCCCGGCATCGCCCCCGATCGCCTGCTGCGTTGCTGTGTGCTCAAGCACCTGAAAGGCTGGAGCTTCCGCGACCTGGAACGCGAACTCTGCAGTAACCTGGTTTACCGGCGCTTCACCCACTATGACGCCGAAGCTACGCCTGACTTCACCAGCTTCAGTCGCTTGTTCGCCTTGCTGGGTCCTTCCGTCACCCAGAAAATCCATGAGCGCGTGGTCGAAGTGGCGTGCGAGAGTGGTGTCGCTCAGGGACGGAGGTTAAAAACTGACACTACCGTCGTCGAAAGCAACATCCACTACCCCACCGACAGCAGTTTGCTGGGCGACGGCATCCGCGTGCTCAGCCGCTGCCTGGCGCGCGTTGCCGCTGAGTGTAAGAGCGGGGCGGTGAAGGTGGTCAATCATGTCCGCAGCGTGAAGTATCGTCTGCTGGAGATCAGCCGTGCCGCCAAGAGCCTGACTGCGGTGAACCAACGCAGGATGCAGAAAAGCTACCAGCAGCTGGTGGCCCTGACCCGGCGGGTGGTGCGCCAAGCCGGTAAGGTGATGAAGTGCTGGCATAAAGGCAAGCTGCCGGTAGTCGGCAGTTTGTTCTCCGTGACCACGCAGATGGCCCGCTTAGAGCACTTTCTGCCTCTGGTAGGGAAAGTGATCCAGCAGACGCAACAGCGAGTCTTTCGCGGCAACACGCGCGTGGAGGGGAAAATCGTAAGCTTATTTGAGTCCCATAGCCAAGTGATTCGCAAAGGCAAGGCCCACAAGCCGAACGAGTTCGGGCGACTGGTGCGGGTAGACGAAGTGGAGAACGGCATCGTCAGCGGATATCAAGTGCTCGAGGGCAATCCGGCCGATACCGGCTCGTTTCTACCTGCGCTCGAACAACATCAGTCCTGTTTTGGGCGGGCCCCGGAGATGGCCACGGCCGACCGCGGTTTCTTTTCCGCCCGCAATGAGCGCGAGGCGCAGAAGTTGGGGGTAAAGAAGGTGGCCATACCAGCGCCCGGTCGCTTATCGCGCAAGCGGGCGCAACACCAGAAGCAACGCTGGTTCCGGCGTGCCTTGCGCTGGCGCGCTGGGATCGAACGCACCATGAGCCACTTGAAGCATCCTTTCTCCATGGCCCGCGCCCGCTATAAAGGAGACCGTGGATTCCAGCGCCATGTGGGTTGGAGCATCATCACCAAGAATCTTTTCTCCATCGCCCGTTGGCAAGAACTTAGAAAACTAGAACCAGCGAGGACGAAACCATGACCCAGGCGAGGGAGTCCTCCGTCCAGCGTCGCAAGCTACTCGATGAGATCCGCAGCCTAGCCGACATCGCAGTGTTCGGCACGTTGTCGGAGACCTATCGCACCTGTGGGCGGGCCGGCTGCCATTGCCAGCAGGGCGGACCCAAACATGGTCCGCACCTGAATATCAGCTACCGCGGGGAGAAGGGCAAGACTACCGGCTACTATGTTCCGCAAGGGGCGGAGCAAGCGACCCGCGAAGGTGTGGCCGCATGGCAAAAGCTGCAGGCATGTTTGCGGGAATTGGCCGAGTTAAACAAGGAGCGGAACTTGCGCCACGCACGCGAGAGCGATTCCCAATGAAGCCAAGCTGGGGTTGGATATTCGCTTGGATCGCCGTGGTGTGCCTGCTGGGGAGCCTGACTGCGGAAGCTAGCATGAATCCCGCCAGCAGCTTCGAGATACACTCGGTCGCCTGGCCCAGAGAATCGCGTTCTCCTTTGTCTTGCCAAGGCCTGCGAGTCCTACGCGAGAGCTGGATTCGCGGCCGTGCTGGTCCGCAGGAATTTTTCTTCACCTCCGATGTGTCCTTGCGTGCTGAGGATCTGGATCCTATGGGACCACCCTGGCTTGATTCTCGCGGTCCTCCGGGTAGATATCGGGACCCTGGGCGACCTGTCCGGCTGTCGGTCGCGAAAGTCGCGACGGCGGCCCTCATAGAGAGGGATAATCTACGCCCCGAGCCCGAATTTTCCGGCGGCGGCCCACCCAAATTGAAAGTTCGGGGTTATGCAACACGCTTTAGCTAACCTCGATAACCAGCACTACCTGTGTGCGACCGCGGAGTCGGCTGAAGAAGTCGCCGGTGCGTTTGGCCAGGCCGTACTTCTGCTTTAGCAGCGACTGTCCCTTCGCTGCCTCATCGGCGTCGCACATGCGAGCGTTGGCATCGATCCACGCTCCTCGCACGTCGCCCCGCATGTTGCATGGTGCGATTCGGACCTTGGGATTGTTACGAATTCGCTTCACTTTGCCGGATTCGGGAAGCGTGTAGACATAAAAGGTCGCCGTCGCGCTCGCGGAGGCAGGATCGCGCGCAAACCATACTGGCGTGCGTACACCTATGCCGGTTTTGCGGAAGGTCTCGAGGCTGAAGTGTTTCGCTTTGTCGAACTGCGCAATGGCGTCTGGCATAATGGCGAATCTCTTTGCACCATTATCCCAAACGCTAGCGCAGAAGAGGCGGTTACTGGGCGCGAATCCCCATCGCCGGGTACAACTCGGCGGGATACATCACCGCTCCACCTTTCACGACCGTGTCGATCTTGCGGATGTCGCTGATGTTCG
>DASRRV010000385.1:0-4052 GCA_035695545.1 Candidatus Sulfotelmatobacter sp.
AAGCCAGAGCAAAACCTCTCGAGCGATCGAGAGGCACATCTGCAAACAGTGGGCTGGATATCGAGACAAAAAACTTCTCGGCTACCGGCCCAAGGAGAAGTTTTTTTGTTGACATCCCCTTTGATAGAACCGGCTATCTCAAGTTGATACTAATTGAGAGGATTACTGTGATAATGGCGGTTGCGAACAGCCGTCGCACACCCCGGCTCACTCCGATACGCCATGTAGCCAAGGTGAACTACTCGCGGTCGATTTAGCCTACGTGAAGAACACGCCGTTTTGCTCTTGTCCGAGCACAGAAACCAGGTTCCGCGCGGGGTTGGGCGTTTCCGACTCGAAATGGAAGCCGGGCCCGTCGGCGGACCAATTAATCGTGGCTCCCGTGCTGAGAAACGAGCCCATAAAGGTCTGCGCGCTATTGTGAATTTGCTCCGTCGCGATGATACCGCTCCATTCCACGTCGAACGAAACGGTGGCGCGAACGGGGGCGACAGATGCGATAGCCGGATAGGGGTAGTCCGGATCGCCGTTCAGTCCTTGGCCGAGGGTCAGCGAGTTGGCAAGGTCATGGTCATCGAAGACATTCAGCCGCTTTACTTGCAGGCTTGCCCGCCCTTCGTTGAAGTCTACCTCGACCGCGTTGTCCGACACTGGAACCATCCAGAACAGATCGTTGGAGTCGATGTGTACGTTGTAGTCGTGGATTTGTTGAGGGAGATTGGCCGATCCAACCGGACCGGTGTACAAATCAAGTCAAACAAAGGCCAACGTGCCCTGATGAGGCTGGCCGTCCGCACCAATAAACTTGCCTTGACCAAAGCCCATGTCGGCTTGGAATGCTAGAGACGTCATGGCGCCTGTGGTTGTGTTTGTTCCCGTGCCACCGCCGCGAATGTGCGTCAGGCCCACGACTCCATCGAAGTCGGTGATCTGCGAGGGATCGCTGATTTTGGACAGCGGAGTGGCAGGATTCAGCGGGTTGTGGTGTACAACGACTCCAAAGGGCTTAAACGGGATGACGCCCCCGGGAATCGGATTGACCAAAGCGCAACCGAGGTGCTTGTCTTTATTATTGTCGGCATAGATTGGCTTTGGGCGAAAGAGACCCGCCCCCACCACTGCGCCCGCCGCTCCTCGAATGAGATTGCGACGGCTTAACCATCTCTGCTCAAGTCTTTTTGCGATAGCTTCCTGTTCGTTCATCATTGTTCTCCTTCGACGCGTCGGCAGCACACACAAAACAACTTCGCCACCGGCGATTGATGGCCCGGGGTCCCGAAAATGCCTGTCGCGAAACCATGAGAATGAACAGTAAGAAGGGGAGTTTGCGAAAAACTGGAGCAACTCTGCGCCTTCCGCCAGTCGCTTGTCAAGTAACAAATCGGTGAACGGAATTGATGCGCTTTACGAAAAGTGGGCGAAGAAACGCAGCAGCGACTTCGTTCGAAGCCTGATTGGCGGAGCCTCTTGATTGCCGGGTACAATTTAGTCCATCGGCATGAGGCTTCGGCATTTGAGGAGCATTGTCGGATAACTGTTGATAAATCCGCTTCTCACCACCTATCTCAATTTGGGAGAGGGTCCGTCGCAGGCGTACAGTGGAAACTCAGTAGTGCTCATTCCTCTCCCCCTCTGAAACGCTCACTTTGCCCGACACATTCCGGTACGAGTAAACCGTGTAAGCCATCGCCAACATCATTCCAATCACCCACCAGACCAAACCGATTTTCAGGCCATAGTCGGCAGCCTTCGAATTTTCAATCGTGAGGCCGAAGAACGGATTGGTGCTCGCCGGCAGCACGTCTGGATACAGGCTGAAGGCTACGCTGGTTAGCATGCCCAAAATGTAGGCGCAGGACGCCGCGAACGCCTTCGCCTCCTGCCGGACGCGGACGAACCATTTGACTCCGAGGAGCCCGCCGACGGCGAGGATGGGGAAAGTAAGACCCCAGGGACGCAACCAAAAGCTATCCGTGTGCTGAGGCAGCAGTCGAAACGTCGTGATGGTAACGACGATCGTGAGCATGGCGACGAGCCACCATAACAGTGATGCACAGCGCAGCGCGCGTTCGTTCAGCGCTCCCTCCGTTTTATATCCAATCCATGTCGCTCCGTGAACAGCCAGAACTGCGAGCGCGGTGAAGCCAATGAGTATCGTGTACCAGTCGAGAATTCCCGTGTTGCCGACAGGCAAGAAATTCGTCCACAGCGGCTCGAAGAAATAGCCGCCGGCGTCGAGCGGAACGCCGCGGACCACATTGCCCAGCGCCGCGCCAAAAAACACTGCCAGCAAAATACTCGCCAGCGCAAACGTGCTGTCCCAGAAAGCGCTCCAGACGCGCCCGCCCACGTGGCTGCGAAACTCAATCGAAATTCCGCGAAGTATTAGAAGCCACAGCACCATCATCAGAGGCAGATAAAATCCGCTGAAACTCGCCGCATAAAGCGTTGGAAACGCGAAATAGAGCGTTCCGCCTCCTGCAATCAGCCAAACTTCATTGCCGTCCCAGACGGAGCCGATCGACCTCAGAACTGTACGGCGTTCGGCTTCCGTGCGAGCCACCCACAGATGCAAAATCCCCGCGCCGATATCAAAGCCGTCGAGTACGACGTACCCGGCCAGCATGAATGCAACGAGACAAAACCAAATCGTGCCCATCGAACTCCTTCCTCAGTCACTCGGGGAATGCGCCACTTCGCGATCGCCTGAATGCCCCGTCGCTGCGGGTCCCAGTTCGATTTCGCGGTACACGAGAAACAGAAAAAGAATTCCGAGAATTGTGTATAGGCCAAGAAATCCTATCAGCGTGAACCAGGCGTTGCCTGCCGCCACTTGCGGTGACACGCCCGCGCGTGTGCGCATCAGTCCGTAGATAAGCCACGGCTGCCGTCCCACCTCGGCCGTGATCCATCCCGCCGTATTGGCGATAAACGGAAACGGAAGCGCGAGCATGATCGTCCAGAGCATCCATCGGGATCCGTAAAGCTTCCCGCGCCACAGGAGCCATGCGGCGATCACAAGGATGGCGATGAAGAACGTTCCGAGCCCGACCATGATGTGATAGCTGAAATAGAGTAACGCGATGTTGTCCGGCCACTCCGATTGAGGAAAATGATCGAGGCCATCGACTGTTGCGGTCCACGCTTTGTATGTAAGAAAACTCAACGCCCGAGGAATTACGACCGGATTATCGAGCCGCTGGTTCGCCACGTCCGGTTGGCCGAGGATCGCCATCCCGGCGCCGTCCTCCGTGTGGAACAGGCCTTCCATCGCGGCGAGGGTTGGTTTCTGGTGCTTCGAGATCATCATGCCCTGTCCGTCACCCGTGGGATAAAGTTGGAGGAGAGCCGCAATTACACCAACCGCAATTCCGACGCGCAAAAACATTCTTCCGAATTCAATGTGAGCATCCTGAAGAATGTAGTACGCGCCGACCGCCGCCATCACGAAGCAGCCCGTTTGAACGGCGCCCAGCATCGTGTGCGCGTACTGCCAGAGCGCCCACGGATTGAAAAGCAGTGCCCAAAAGCCGCGCAATTCGTAGGATCCGTTTGCTCCGAGCGAGTAGCCGACGGGATGCTGCATCCACGCGTCGGTCGCGACAATCAGGTAGCCGGAAAGCCACGAGCCGACGAACATCATGAGCGAGCTGAACCAGTGCGCGCGCGGGCCGAGGCGCTTTTCACCGAAGAGAAAAAGTCCAAGGAAGGACGACTCGAGAAAGAATGAAAACACGCCTTCCATGGCCAGCGTCTGGCCAATCACGCCTCCCGCGGTCTTCGAGAATTGCGCCCAGTTCGTGCCAAACTGAAATTCCAGTGGAATGCCGGTGACGACGCCCAGCGCGAAGCTGATCCCGAAGACTTTTGCCCAGAAGCGCGCGGCGTGATTCCAGGAGTCGTTGCCGGTGCGGAGGGCGGCCGTTTTCAAAATGAAGACGAGGAGCGCGAGCCCCATCGTCAATTGCGGGAATATGTAGTGAAACGTGACGGTGAAAGCGAACTGGAGACGATGAACGGTTAGGGCGTCTTCCATAACCTTACTCGAGAAA
>DASRRV010000386.1:0-36098 GCA_035695545.1 Candidatus Sulfotelmatobacter sp.
CTTGCGTGCTGGGTGGTACGCCAGGATCTACAGTGCCGATCGCGGACACGCCGGCCGGTTGCGTTCCTCTGAATGGTGTCGGAGCTCTGGGAGGTGGTCCGGCCACTACAGTCGCACCAGGATTCCGCCGGTTGGACTTCTCCTTATTCAAGGACTTCAAGCTCAGCGAGCGGTTCACGATGCAGTTCCGATCTGAGTTCTTTAACATTTTCAATCACCCGAACTTCAATGCTCCTGGATTTGGCGGCAACGGAGTCGTCGCAATTGGCGGGTCGACCAACTTCCTGCCTGGGTCCAACTCTCACTTCGGAGAAATCGGTTCGACACGCGATGCTCCTTACGATCCGCGACAGATCCAGTTCGCTCTGAAGTTGTACTACTAGGCGAAAGAAAGTCATTCTTGCCGGAGAAGGCGCTTTTGGAAAGCGCCTTCTCTGCCGCAGGCCTTGTTTCAAGCAATCGCCATGCATTTGCCTGCCGCACGGCGGGTGATAGCATGCAGAGCGTGAATATTCGTCGGGCCCTGGGATGTGCTGGTTTGGTTGTGCTGGCTTTCGCGCTGCCGGCCGCGGCAGGCAGCGACCAGACCGAGCGCCTGAACCGGGAGTTCCAGAAGGCGGTCGCGCAATATGACGCAGGCCACTTGCCCGAAGCCGCCGCACAACTGGAGAGCCTTCTGCACGATGCCCCAGAGAGCTTCGAGGTACATGAACTGCTCGGATTGGTATATTCAGGGGAATCGCAGGACGCCTTGGCCACGCCGCACCTTGAGAAGGCCGTGCGCTTGAAGCCGGATTCGGCGGCCGCCAGAACCAACTTGGCCGCGAACCTGGTTCACCTTGGAAAACTCGAGAGCGCGCAAGAGCATTTGAAAAAAGCAGTCGCGCTTGAACCACGGAACTACGATGCCAACCACAATCTGGGCGAACTCTACGTCCAGATGGGAAAGCTTCCGGAAGCAATCCCATTTCTGAAGCAGGCCCAGGGAGTGAATCCTTCTTCTTACGACAATGGATACGACCTGGCGCTGGCGTATCTGCTGACCGGGCAGCCGGCGCCGGGGCGGCAATTGGTGCAAGGCCTTCTGCAAAAGAAGGACACCGCCGAACTGCACAACCTGCTGGGCCAGATCGAAGAAAAAGACGGCAAGTATGTGGCGGCGGTCAATGAATTCGAAACCGCGGCGCATCAGGAGCCGAGCGAGAGCAATCTGTTCGACTGGGCCAGCGAACTTCTGTTGCACCGGACGCTGGAGCCGGCGATTGAGGTGTTCCGGCAGTCGGCGCAACGGTATCCGAAATCTCCGCGGATGGCGATTGGACTGGGCATTGCTCTTTATTCGCGCGGAAATTATGACGAGGCGGTCAAGTCTCTGCTGCGGGCGGCAGATCTGAGTCCCACGGACCCGCGTTGCTATTTCTTCTTGTCGAAGGCCTACGACAGTTCGCCGAACCATGCGGATGAGGTCATCCAGCGCTTCAGCCGTTTTGCAGAATTGCAGCCGGGGAATGCGCTGGCGTTTTATTACTACGCGATGAGTTTGTGGAAGGGCAGAAGGGCGCAGGACCCTGATCTCGATCGTCATCAGATCGAATCGCTGCTGCGGAAGGCGATTGCGCTCGATCCCAAGCTTGCGGAGGCGCATCTGCAGTTGGGAAATCTCTATTCGGATCAGACTCAGTATGCCGAATCGATTCCCGAGTATGTGAAGGCGCTGGAAGTGAATTCTGATCTTGCCGATGCTCATTACCGGCTGGGCCAGGCGTACGTGCACACCGGACAAAAAGACAAGGCGCAGGAGCAGTTTCAGGTTTACCAGACGCTGCGCGCGCGCTATATGGCCGATCTCGACAAGCAGATCGCGGATATCCGGCAGTTCGTGACTTCAGAGACGTCGCAGAAAGAGGAGGCGCCGGAAAAGCCATGATGGCTGCCTGGGCTGAGAGCGGCGCTGCTTCACAGGTTATTGGATGACGGATTTCGCGGAGAATCGTCGAGGGCGGACGGGACCGAGGTTGTCGAATCCTCGGGAGGCTGGTCGTCTGCTGGCGCACACTCGCCGCGATTTCTTGCGCAGCGCTGCCGGCCTTACATTGGGGAGCACTTTGCTGCGGTCTCCATGGATTCGGGCGGCGGCATCACCGTCGAAGAGAAAAATCGTTGTGGTCACGTTTGGCGGAGGGGCGCGCGATCAGGAAACATTTGCGCCGGAAGGCCAGGAGAACATCCCTCACCTGATGCGGGAACTCATTCCGCAATCCGCATTCTTTACCCAGGTGGTGAATCGCGGAATTCTGGGCCACTACGTGGCGACGGCGAGTCTGGCGACCGGGGTGTATGAAACGATCAACAATTTCGCGTCGCTTCCTCCGGAGTCTCCTACGGTGTTCGAGTATTTTCGGAAGGACCTGAAGCGTCCGTCGTCGGATGCGTGGGTTGTGGCTCCCAGCAATGGTTTTAACCGGATCGGCGAGAGCAGCCATCGAGCGTACGGATCCGGTCTGGGCGCGCGCGTGATTCTGCCCAAGCATCTGCTGACGGCCGCTACTTCCGGAAGCGGCGACTACCAGCATTTGCTGCGCGACAACTACGAGACGCCTTTTTACGCACCGGAACTGGAAGGCAGCGAGTTTCAGCTGCAGCAGTTGGAAATGCTGCTGAAGATTTCGGTCGATGACTTCAAAAGCCACGCGCAGACTCTGTCGAGCCCGGATGAGCTTTCGCTTTACATTGCGCGCCAGTTGATGCGACAGGTGGCGCCGAGCCTGTTGTGGATCACCATGCACGACATCGACATTGCACACGCCGGGGCGTACTCACTCTATGTGGAGGGAATTCGCCGCACAGACCGTCTTTGCTCCGACCTGTGGAAGACGATTCAGAGCGAGCCGGAATACGCGGGTAAGACGACGCTGTTCATACTGCCCGACTTCGGCCGTGATTCCGACGATGACGCGGGAGGGAACGGATTCCAGCATCATCGCACCGGCGACGTTCTTTCGCGGACGACGTGGATGTTGGTCGCAGGTCCGGGCATTCGCGAGGGCGTGGTGTACGACCGGGCAATGGAGTCTACCGATCTGGTGCCCACGCTGGGATCGATGCTGGGATTTTCGCCGTCGTTCGCACAGGGCAAACCGATCCACGAACTGTTGTAGCTGGCATGCTTCCACGCGATCTCAAACCCGAGCACTTTGCCGGCTATCAGCCAGAGGCGCGGAAAATTGTTACCAACTATTTGGGGGTGCTGCAGCAATTGCCATTGAGCTTTGTGCCGGGCCTGCTGCGTGAGCTGATCGATTTCGATTTCAAGTTTCCCGCGGAGCGCAACGCACACGAGAAAGAGTTGGCGCATCTTAAGTCGCTTTCGGCCGGCGAGCTGAAAGAATGGTTTCAGGCGTTCGCGGATATTCGCCTTTCTCCTCAGCTCGAAGCGTTCGACTGGGTGAAGGGACCCGCGCAGTTCGTGGAACAGCTGTCGGCTCATCTCTGGAGCACGCATCAACTCGACGCGTTTCGCAAAGCCTCAACTGACTATGCGGACCGCTTGCGGGCTGCAGTGCCGCCGGAACGTCCGCCCATTCCCCGGCTGGGGATTGCCGTCATTGGTCAGGGCGTCGCGTCGTATGACGAGCCCCTGTTTCGAAAGTTGCGCGCTCATGGAGCGTACTACCGCAATATAAAGCCGGAAAATGGATTGCGGTTTCTGCTCGACGCAGTCGCCGCGAGGGCCAAGGCTCATCCGGTTCCGTACGGACACTGGTACATCGATGGTGGGGAGGCGGCGGAGCACGCCCCGGGGCTGAGTTGTGTGTCCTACAAAGCTCTGGAACCGGCGCGGGCTGTGCTCTTGCGCAAGATGCAAACGGAATTCGATCGGCCGGGCATGGGCCCTGAAGCGCTGCGAACAATTCTTGCGCAGATGCATCCTGCAGATCTCGGAATGGACAAGCTCAGCAGTGATGTAGCGACGGACGAGGTGCTGAAACGGTTTGAGGTCAGCGTGCTGACTGAGGGGTCGGGGACGCAAATCTTCAGCACGATTTTCGCGCAGTGGGCCGCGCGAGAAGCTCTGCGCCGAGCACAGCCCCTTACGTTGCTGGTGCGATTTGCTCCTCGACAGCGGCAGAAGCCGATGAATGAGTTGCTTTCGGCGGTTGCGGCTCATCCGGAGTTCGACTTCGTTGGCTCTCTCGTCGACGCCGACATGGGCGCGTACTACAACTGGCTGAACCAGCAGCGCCTTCCCGGAGCGGAGCAGTCATCATTTCTGGCTTGGTTTGAAGGGCACAGTCAGGCGCTGGCGATAGGCCCGGCAACGCCGCGCGGTACCGAATCCACGTCAGCCGTCGATCTTGGGCAGTTGCTGGCCTGGACGGTGTAGCCACAGCTTCGCATTCCGTCACAAAGTTTCTTGTGTGCAATTAATAAGGAAGAGAGTCGACATAATGGATCGACGCAAGTTTCTAAAGCAGACCGGAACGATCATTGCAGGAGCCGCTCTCGCACCCTACGCACTCCCGGAGAGCGCTGCGCCATCCGGTGCCTCGGCCTCAGAACGCCTTGTCCTCCCGATCAATCGAAAGTGGCGCTATAACCACGCCTTCGTCCAAGGCGGGCACGACAAGAGCTTCGACGATTCCAAGTTCGATCGGGTCGTCGTCCCGCACACCAACATCAAGCTCCCGTGGCATGGCTTCGACGAGAAGACCTACGAGTTTGTATCCCTCTACCGCCGCCACTTCAAGTTGCCGCCGGAGGCCCGCGGGAAGCGTGTTTTCGTGGATTTTGAGGGCGTGATGACCGCCTCCACGGTCTGGATTAACGGTGAGCGCCTCGGGGAATATAAAGGTGGATACACGCCATTTTCGTTTGAGCTGACGTCTCACGTCGACTTCGACGGCGACAACGTACTTGCTGTCGATGTTGACTCCACCGAGCGTCCTGACATCCCGCCTTTCGGATATGAGATCGACTACCTTACGTTCGGCGGCATCTATCGCGAGGTTTCGTTGCGTATCGTTCCAGCGACATTCATCGAGAACATCTTCGTAAAGCCGAAAGATCCACTCTCAGCTGCCCCGACCGTCGATGTCGATTGCTTCATTCAGCATTCTGGGGCCGCGAAGGACCTGACGATCGAGGTCGAACTGCTTGACGGCGATCGAACCGTCGCGAAAGCCTCACAGAAGTTGCCGGCCTCAGCCGCAGCCGCTGATCCTGTAGCGCATACGGTTCATCTGGAAGGCCTAAGCGGAGTCAAGGTGTGGGACCTGGAGAATCACAATCTCTACTCGGCCCGTGTGCGCCTGCGTCGCGGGACGCAACTGCTCGACGAAGATTCCCGCCGCTTCGGTTTCCGCAAGGCAGAATTTACGGATCACGGCTTCGAGCTCAACGGCAAGGTCATCAAGCTGCGCGGGCTCGACCGGCATCAAACGTTCCCGTGGGTCGGTCAGGCTATGCCCGGCCGCCCGCAGCGTCGCGACGCGCAGGTCCTGCGCAACCAGCTCAAGTGCAACATCGTGCGTACGTCGCACTATCCGCAGTCGCGCCACTTTCTTGACGCGTGCGATGAAATTGGCCTCCTGGTTCTCGAGGAAATCCCCGGCTGGCAGCACATCGGCGATGCGGCGTGGCAGCAGATTTCTGTCGACAACGTCCAGCGCATGATCCGCCGCGACTGGAACCATCCTTCGATCATCCTGTGGGGAGTGCGCATCAACGAGTCGCGTGACAACCACGACTTCTACACGCGCACTAATGCACTGGCCCATCAGCTCGATCCAACCCGTCAGACGGGAGGCATCCGCTACTTCCAGGAATCTGAATTTCTGGAAGACGTTTTTACGATGAACGACTTCGGCTTCCCGCTCAAGCCGCCGAACCATCCGCGTTATCTAAACACGGAATTCGTCGGCCACACTTATCCGACGAAGACCATCGACCAGGTCGAACGCCTCACCGAGCACACGATGCGTCATGCCCGCATCCACGATCAGCTGGCGTCCAATCCGCAATATGCCGGCGGCATCGGCTGGTGCGCCTTCGACTACAACACGCACGGCAATTTCGGCTCCGGCGATCGCATCTGCTATCACGGCGTCACCGACATGTTCCGCGAACCAAAGCCGGCGGCGGGATTTTATAAGTCGCAGTGTGATCCCGCGGATGAGGTTGTTCTCGAGCTGGCGTTTCACTGGGCGCGCGGCGATGCTTCGATCGGATTCTCGAAAGCGGTCGTCTGCTCCAATTGCGACCACCTAAAGTTCTATATCGACGATCAGTTGATTGCCGAAGTTGATCCGGACCGCAAGCAGTTTGCACATCTGCGCTACGCTCCGTTTGTTCTGGAAATGGGCGAACTGTTCCACAAGTGGGGAGACCTACGGATCGAGGGATACATTCAGGGGAAACAGGTCATCACGAAACGCCTTTCGGGAAAAGGTGTCGATACGAAATTCCTGCTCCTTCCTGACGACAAAGAGCTGATGGCCGATGGTGCAGACTCCACCCGAGTCGTTCTGCGGGTCACCGACGAATTCGGCGCGGTTCAGCCCTTCGCGAACGACGCCATCAAGTTCGAACTGGAAGGCCCCGCCGAGATCATTGGAGACAATCCATTTTCGCTGATCGGAGGCACGGGAGCCATTTGGATTCGAGCCCAGGAAAAGGCCGGCAAGGTTCGGCTCAAGGCGGTTCATCCTTATCTTGGAAGCCAGCAGACTGAGATCGAAATTGCTGCCAGCCCCGAGGAAATGGTCTAGGTCTCGCGATTCGTAGCGGAGAGGTCAATGGAACTCGATGTCCACCGGCATCGTCCCTGACCTCGAGCCGCTTAACCTCGTAAAGCCTAATTATCGCGGCATTTGGAGCGCTAATTGGTTGACATGAGAGGCGTGCTCTTCTAATTTGATATGCCGTAAAGTAAACGATTACTTTTCCGCTGTTGCAGCCTTCTGGAGACGGATGATGCGCTCTGCCTTTCGCGGCTTCAAGCCAGCTCGTAGTCTTGCCATTGCAGTATTTTTCGTTTCGCTTCTGACCAGCGGCGCGCTTTACGCCGCGGAGTCGTACGAGGTTGCGATCGAGCGGGACGTGCCTGCCAAAATGCGCGACGGCGTTGTCCTTCGGGCTGACGTCTACCGCCCGAAAGCGGACGGAAAATTTCCCGTGCTGCTGCAGCGCACTCCCTACAACAAGAATAATGGTGTGAACTTTGGGGTAAGGACTGCGGCTCGCGGATTCATCGTCATTTTTCAGGATGTTCGGGGCCGATATTCTTCGGCTGGAGAATGGTACACATTCAAGCACGAGTCCGATGACGGATACGACTCGGTGGAGTGGGCTGCGGCGCTGCCCTATTCCAATGGCAAGGTTGGAATGTTTGGCGGTTCCTACGTGGGCGCCACGCAAATGCTGGCGGCCATCGCACATCCGCCGCACCTGGCCGGCATCTGCCCGGTCGTCACGGCCAGCAACTATCACGAGAACTGGACTTACCAGGGCGGAGCGTTTGAACAATGGTTCAACGAGTCATGGACCTCTGGCCTGGCGCAAGACACGCTCAACCGCACTGTCGCCAAAAAGACGAATGCTCTGCCGGGAGTGTGGAAGCTTCCTCTCACCAGCTATCCTTTATTCAATCTTCCGGACTCCACAGGCGGTCTCTACTCCACCGCCGAACTTGCACCGTATTTCCTCGATTGGATCGCGCACCCTAACTACGACGATTACTGGAAGCCGATATCGATCGAAGAACATTTCGCGGACATTAATGTTCCGGTTCTGACGGTGGCGGCGTGGTACGACATTTTTCAAGGTGGATCTCTGCGCAATTATTCCGGGATCCGCGCCCGTGGTGGGGAGGGGGCGCGCGCGGGGCAACGGCTGTTGGTGATTATCGGCGGCCATGCCGGCGACGGACGGAAAATCGGGGACGTCGATTTCGGCCCAGCCGCAACCCAATGGAACGAAGACGACATCACTCTGAACTGGTACGAGTTTCTGTTCAAGGGCGTCCAGAATGATTTTGCGAAAGAGAAGCCGGTCAAGATTTTTGTCATGGGACGGAATGAATGGCGGCAGGAGGATGACTGGCCGCTGGCGCGGGCGCAGAGCACAAAATATTTCCTGCATTCTGCCGGGAACGCGAATTCGCTGCGCGGCGCCGGCAGCCTTTCTGCCTCAACACCGCGCGGGGAGCAGCCCGATCACTATGTGTACGACCCGGCGAATCCAGTGCCAACCGTCGGCGGACCACTGTGTTGCGATAGTGGACACCTGGCTCCCGGTCCGCGCGATCAGCGCGCGGTGGAAAACCGCGATGATGTTCTGATCTACTCCACACCTGCCTTTGCGCAGGACACTGAAGTTACAGGGCCCGTCAGCCTGGAGCTTTTCGCCAAGTCGTCAGCCGTCGATACCGACTTCACCGCCAAGCTGGTCGATGTTGCACCGGATGGTTTTGCGCAAAATCTGACAGAAGGCATCCTGCGGGCGCGTTATCGCGAGTCGCAAGAGAAGCCCACGCTCATCAATCCCGGCGAGATCTACAAGTTCACGCTTGACTTGTGGTCGACCAGCAACGTCTTTCTCAAGGGTCACGTGCTGCGGCTGGAAGTTTCGAGCAGCAATTTTCCGCGCTTCGACCGCAATCTGAATACGGGCGAAACTCTGAGCTCTGCGCGGAATTTTGTTTCTGCCACGAACACCATTTATCACGATGCCGAGCATCCTTCGGCGCTTATCTTGCCGGTCGTGGGATCGCATTGACGGCTCGGACAGCTGTCTAGTTCTTATTAATCTCGGAGGACTCAACCACTATGGGCTCCGTTTCTCGAAGGCGCTTTCTGCAACAAACGGCTACTGCTGGTTTAGCATGTTCAGCGCATCTGCTGTTTGGCCGCTCACTGCTGGGACAGGCATCGTCTTCGTCGACCGCAGGGCCGACGCGCGTCTACCTGGATTCGCGGCGAACGATCGCGCTGGTGGACCGGAATCTGTTTGGCTCATTCCTGGAGCACCTCGGTCGCGCCATCTACGAAGGTATCTACGATCCCGGCTCGGCCTTGTCGGACTCGAACGGATTCCGCAAGGATGTAATCAATGAAATAAAGACAATGGGAGTACCCATCATCCGCTACCCCGGGGGGAATTTTGTTTCCGGGTACAACTGGCTCGATGGTGTTGGCCCCAAGCAGGATCGTCCGCGAGTGTTGGATAAAGCGTGGAATGCAATCAACACCAATCAGTTTGGGACGAATGAGTTCATGGCGTGGTGTCGCCTAGTCGGTACTGAGCCTTTGATGGGCCTGAACCTTGGCACGGGCACCGCGGAACAAGCCGCGGCTCTAGTGGAATACTGCAACATCGATAAAGGCACACGCTGGAGCGATCTGCGTCGCAAACACGGGGTGGCCGATCCCTATAAGGTGCAGCGTTGGTGTCTGGGAAACGAGATGGATGGCCCCTGGCAAATCGGACACATGACGGCGACCGAGTACGGCATGAAAGCCCAGGATGCCGCGCGGCAAATGCATGCCGTTGATCCGTCGCTCAAACTTGTGGCTTGCGGATCGAGCGGACCGGGCATGCCGACGTATCTGGAGTGGGACAGGGAAGTGCTCGAGCAATGTTACGAATACGTCGACGCACTCTCGCTGCATCGCTACTTCGGCAACACTAAAGAAGAGACCGGCGGAGAAAGTTCGAAGTTCCTGGCCTTGAATCTGACCATGGACAAGCAGATTGAAGAGACGCTCGCAGTCTGCGATCTGGTTCGCGGGCACAAGCGATCGGCGAAACAGCTTTCGCTGTCGTTCGATGAATGGAATGTGTGGTATCGGGCCCGCGATGCTGAGGCCATGAACGGGCATCACCAGGAGGCTCCGCACTCGCTGGAAGAAATCTACAACCTCGAAGATGCGCTGCTGGTGGGCGGATTGATCAACACCTTGCTGCGCCATGCAGACCGCGTGAAGATTGCTTGCCTGGCGCAGTTAGTCAACGTGATTGCTCCTATCATGACCAACTCCAAAGGATTGTTCCGGCAGACGATTTTCCATCCTTACAACTGGGCGCTGCAGTATGCGCGCGGTTCGGTGCTCGAGGTACTGGTCGAGGCGCCCACCACGTACGAAGTTGCGGGTATGGGCCAGGTGCCGCATCTCGACGTGGCTGGAATCTTTAACCAGGGTGATGGGAAGACGGTCCTCTTCCTGCTGAACCGGGATTTGTCGAAGCCACACGAAGTTGAGGTGAACTGGGAGGGCGCGGGTGGCGGACGGCTGCTGGCGTCGTCGGTTCTGACCGGCGACGATCTTAAAGCGATCAACAGCTTCGACGCCCCCCAGCGGGTTGCGCCCAAAGAAGCCGACAAGCCCTCGACTGCCGGAGGACATATGCGAATCGAGCTGCCTCCGCGCTCGTATTCCATGTATCAGTGGGGAGCATAGCGTGACTGTCTTCGGGCGCCAGCGAGGATGCCTGTTGCAGTGCTTTGCTTTGCTGATCGGTGGTTTGGTCCTCGTTAGTTCCTGGGATGCGGTTTGTCAGGAGAAGATTCTGGCCGCGACTCCACCCATGGGCTGGAACAGTTGGGATGGCTACGGGACCACGGTCAACGAAGATCAGTTTAAAGCTAATGCAAACTGGTTTGCTGAACACCTGAAGGCCTTCGGTTGGCAATACGTTACAGTCGATATGGAATGGTTCGTCACCAACCCCACGGCCGAAGGCAACTCCAAGACTTCACGATTCAGCATCGACGAATACGGACGCTACGTTCCGCCTGCCAGCCGCTTTCCCTCGGCCGCGAACGGCGCGGGATTCAAGCCCCTCGCTAACTACGCACACTCGTTGGGATTGAAGTTCGGCATCCATATTCTCAGCGGCATTCCCAAGCAAGCGGTCGAAAAGAATTTACCCATTGCACGGTCGCCGTTCCATGCTGCTGATGCCGCTAACAAGTCCGAGACGTGTCCGTGGAATCCGGACAACTATGGCGCGGATGCGAGTAAACCGGCCGCGCAGGCTTACTACGATTCCATCGCGGGCCTCTACGCCAGTTGGGGAGTCGACTTCATCAAGGTGGACTGCATTGCCAGCCGGCCGTACCGCGGCGACGAGATCCGCATGCTGAGCGAGGCGCTGCGAAAAACTGGACGGCCCATTGTCTTAAGTCTTTCGCCCGGTGCAGCGCCGATCGAAAAGTTGGACGAGATGCGGCGGTACGCGCAGATGTGGCGCATCTCGGACGACATTTGGGATTTGTGGCACAGCGACGTGGCCTATCCGCAAGGTCTGGGGGACCAGTTTGCGAACGTTGCCAGATGGGCGGGGAAGGCTGAGCCGGGTCACTGGCCGGATGCAGACATGCTGCCTCTGGGTCGGCTGGGTCCAGCTCCTGGTTGGGGCAAGGTGCGCGACACAAGGCTCTCGCATGACGAGCAGCGAACGTTGATGACGTTGTGGTGCATTTTTCCTTCGCCGCTGATGGTTGGAGGCGAACTTCCTTCGGCAGACGATTGGACAATCTCTCTCCTGACGAATCCGGAAGTTCTCGCCGTCGATCAGCATTCGAGTAGAAATCATCCGGTGATTTCGACCGAGAAGAGTGTCGTGTGGCTTGCGGATTCCGCCGATAAACAGAGTCAGTACCTGGCGGTCTTCAACATCAGCGAGTCCGATCAGAAGCTGCGGTACGAGTGGAAGGAGCTAGGACTGTCAGGCAATGCATACAAGGTGCGGGACCTCTGGGAGCACAAAGACTTGGCGCCGGCCGCGTCGTTCAGCATCGCGTTGCCGCGGCATGGTTGCGTTCTGTATCGCCTGGTGCGCGAGGGAAGTCAGTAACGCAGCCAGCAGATTCTCGACGCGCAAGAGAGATTTATGGCAGTGACGATGAAAGACATCGCCCGCGACTTGGGCGTGTCGGTGGTGACGGTGTCGAAAGTGTTGCGGAATCACTCCGACATCAGCGCGCAGACTCGCAAACGAGTGTTGCAGCGCATAAAGGAGCTGAATTACCAGCCGAATCCTGCGGCGCGCACGCTGGTCACGGGGAGAACGAATCTGATTGGATTGATTGTGCCGGACCTGGTGCATTCTTTCTTCGCGGAAGTTGCCAAAGGAATTTCCGCGCGGCTGCGAGCGCAAGAGTACAGCTTGATCATCGCGTCATCGGAGGACGATGCCGCGCTCGAGCGGAGCGAGATCGAGCAGATGCTGGCGCGCCGAGTGGATGCGCTCATCCTTACGTCAACGCAGTCCGGCGGCGAAACTGTCCGCCGGGTTCAGGACCTGCATCTTCCTTACGTTTTGTTCGACCGAAAGATTGCTGGTGTGTCTGCGAACTTTGTGGGGATTGACGACGTGATGGCAGGAACGCTCGCGACCACGCACCTGCTGGAGGGTGGCTGCAAAACCATAGCTCATATTGGCGGCTCGGACGTGAGCACTGCGGTCGATCGACTGGCAGGATACTCCTCTACGCTAGCGCGTCATGGAGTAAGTCTTCCCCTTGAGTACATTGTGACCTATGGCTGCGGGGGCGACTCTGGGGATCTGGCGGGTTATAAGGGGATGAAGCGTCTGCTCCAACTCAAACCCAGGCCTGATGGTGTGTTCTGTCTAAACGATCCAGTGGCGATGGGCGCGATGCGGGCGATCGTGGAGGCGGGGTTGAAAATCCCTGCTGACATTGCCATCGTGGGGTGCGGCAACGCGCACTATGACGATTTGTTGGTCGTGCCGCTGAGCAGTGTCGATCAAGACAGCTGCAGCCTGGGGGCGAGCGTCGCGAAGTTGGCGATGAGCATTATCAAGCGCAGGCCTGAGGCGGCGCCGAGGAGTGTGATCCTGCCTGCGAAACTGGTGGTGCGGGCATCGAGCCGGCGGTGAAGGGGGCGGGCTGCGAAAAATGGGATGGTCGAAATTCCCATCCAGTGTTTTGGAGTGCGGGCGGGCATAGGATTCTTCGCTGTGCTCACAGGGACATGGCATTCGAGTGGATGACTCGCTAGGTGTTTTGAAAGGCAAGCTATGAACGTTTCGAACACGGGGAAATTGGACGTATCGAACTCGCGGCCGCTCGAGCACTCGCTCTTTCCGGCGGGGCATTTGGTTCCGTTCATTCTGGTGACAGCGCTGTTCTTTCTCTGGGGGATACCGAACAACCTGAACGATGTGTTGATCCGGCAGTTCATGAAGTCGTTTACGCTTACGCGAACTCAGGCGGGGCTGGTGCAGTCGGCGTTTTATATGGGGTATTTCGTGCTGGCCATGCCGGCTGCTCTCATAATGCGGAAGGCGGGATACAAGACAGGATTCGTGATCGGCCTGTTGCTGTATGGGAGCGGCTGCTTCTTGTTCTGGCCGGCTGCTCTGGCAGGAAGCTATGGTTTTTTTCTGTTTGCGCTGTTCGTGATCGCCAGCGGTCTGTCATTTCTGGAGACGGCCTCCAATCCTTTCATCGCGCAGTTGGGCGATCCAGACACATCGGAAAGGCGGCTGAATTTCTCGCAGGCATTCAATCCGATTGGATCGATCACCGGGGCACTGATTGGAACGGTATTCATTTTCTCGGGCGTGGAGTTGAGTCCCGAAGACGTCACGGGACGCAAGGCTCAGGGGCTTTATGAGGCTTACTTGCGAACGGAAACGCTGCGCGTCATCAAGCCTTATCTAGTTATTGGCGCGGTGGCTATCTTCTGGGCGGTGCTGATTTGGCGTACGAAGTTTCCGGCGATTCAGAGCGAACACGAAAGCAGCACCGGGGACCACGGTCACTTCCGAGAACTGTTTCGCTATCCGCACTTTCTGTGGGCGATCGTTGCGCAGTTTCTGTATGTAGGTGCCCAGGTCGGGACGTGGAGCTACTTTATTCAATACGTGCAGGAGTCGACTCACCAGCCGGAGAAAATTGCGGGATATTTTCTGACCGGGACGCTGGCTGCGTTTGGAGTGGGCCGGTTTGCGTCTGCCTACCTGATGAGAACGATCTCGCCTAACAAGCTGATGGGTGCTTACAGCGTCGCCAACATTGTTCTGGTCGGCTTGGGCGTGCTCTTTCCAGGATGGTTCGGCCTGTGGTGCGTGTTTCTGACCAGCTTCTTCATGTCGCTGATGTTCCCGACGATCTTTGCTCTCGGATTGAAAGGGTTAGGTCCGAATACCAAGATCGGCGGATCACTACTGGTGATGGCCATTGTAGGCGGCGCTGTGCTGACTCCGGTTATGGGACTGATTTCGGAGGCTACGCGCAGCATTGCGATGGCGTACTTGGTTCCGCTTGTGTCATACCTCTTTATTGCGCTCTATTCTTTCTTCGGGTCAAAGCAGGTGGTGGCGCGTTGAGCTGCGAAATCGGCCGGGAGGCTTCTTGCCATGCATAGGTTGCGATCTGATCAGGCTGTCGCGCTGCGCTCGACTGGACAGCCGAGGGCGGCTGTCCCTACATGGTCGGAGGCGGCTGTCCCCATATTGTTCGTAATCGTCGTCCTCGCGGGGCTGTCTGTTGCGCTGTGCGCACAAGCAGGCGATCCGACTGCTCCTACCGCGGCGCAAGATCCGCTGACGATTGACCGCACCTGGCAGAAGGCTAGCGCGAAGTATGACGCTGCGCGCACAGCCATTCTCAAGGATGTCGATCGTGTGAACGCCGGGGGCCGGTTCCAGGCGGACTGGGAGTCGCTGCAGAGCTACAAAGTTCCGGACTGGTATTGGGATGCGAACTCCGGGATTTTCTTCACTAGTCCGGTCAGGTCAATGAGGGCGATGGCGAAGCTCAAGTTTCGCATTTCTCGCACGCACACATTGGGTGAACCATGACGATGGACAACCTCGCTGTGCTCTTGCGTGCGTGAAAACGAGCTATCGGCAATCGGCGATCGTTTCCCGGGATTTTGTTTTACATCGCTGTCGAACCCGATGGTTGTTTGCGCGGTGATTGCATCCTGTTATGATCGCACTAGCCTACTTCGTTGTGCTTTCTTCCTGTGCTTGGGCAAGGAGCATGAAGGTAGGGCTATGTCGATAGGTGCCGCGCTTTCTGCACGAACGTCTCGAAACGGTTTGCTCCGTTACATCCTCGCGATCGGCGTGCCAGTAATCCCCCTTTTGGCTTGCCGCTGGCTGAATCCGTTCGTCGGTGATGACGTCACGTACATCGTTCTTATCCCAGTGGTTGTTTTTGTAGCCTGGTATTGCGGTGTCGTGCCATCCCTCGTCACAATCGTCCTCGTCATGGGTGGAGTAATGTACTGGCCGATTCCTAAACACCCAATCCCAGTCCCCGGCCTACTCCAATCGGTCAGTGCCCTTGCATTTCTGTTCACTTCCATGTTCATCGTCGCCCTGGGAGAAGCACGTCGTCGTGATAACGAAAAGCTGCGAAACACACATGGAGAACTCGAAAATCGCGTCCAGGAACGAACGGCAGAACTCGACGTCGCCAACCAGAAACTACGGAGACTAACTACCCGTCTGCTCGAACTGCAAGACGAGGAAAGGCGTCGCATTGCCCGCGAGCTGCACGACAGCATCGGACAGATGTTGGCGGCCCTTTCCATGAATCTGTCAGGGGTGCGAGCGGACATCGATCACCTGAAACAAACCACGGCCACGCTGACGGACAGCGAAGATTTGGTTCAGGAAATGTGCAAGGAGGTCCGCACGATTTCTCATTTGCTTCACCCTCCATTGCTGGATGAAGCCGGACTATCCTCGGCCCTTGGCTGGTATGTCGATGGGTTTGCACAGCGCAGCAAGATCGGAGTCGAGCTTGACTGTCCCGATAATTTCGGTCGGATACCGCGCGAGATGGAGACTGCAGTTTTTCGGCTTGTGCAGGAATGCCTCACCAACATTCACCGGCATTCTGGAAGTGTGACCGCGAAGATTCGCCTTCATCGCACGAACCATGAGGTTGTTGTTGAGGTTGAAGACGCGGGCAAAGGTATTCCGTCTGAGAAGTTGGATCGCATGTCGTCCGTTGCTATGCCCGGAGTGGGAATTACAGGAATGAAAGAAAGGGTCAGACAACTGGGTGGAACTCTAGAAATCAGTTCTGGCCGCACAGGCACAAGGATAGTTGCGCGCGTGCCGATTTCTGAGACATCCCCCAAGGAGGATCTAAGTTCCAGCCCAGAGACCTCCTCACCCGCTGCCGCCTAGTGAACCAATCGGTGGCAAGTCATTGGGCGCGGGGTCTCGAGCGTGGAAGCCGACATAGTCATGGAATCAATATCACTCATCGACCGTTCAAACTGCCGACTCAGCCCTCCTCAGGCTGTGGCACCGCGTCAGAACGATCCAGAAAGAAGGTTACGACCTCCTCGAACAGCTCTTGCCCCACATTCACAGTCGCGGTGGACGCGGTCGCTTGGCTCCGACCAACCCACCTCGCCTACCGTGATCTTCCACTGCTGGTTTTCTTCGCCATCGCGGAACTCGATGTTGAGCAGATCCCCGCTCAGGACAACCGTCACCCGATTATAAGGATCGCGATGCCAAAGGGGTCGCCTGCCCGGACTGAGGCGCTGTCGCCTGACCAGGTAGTTTCCTCGATGATGCAATACCTCGACATTTGCTTTGGCATTCATGGCCTTCTCTCTTCTCTATATGCTTAGCGAAGCATGCTGCGGGATCAAGGCTAGCGAGCAGCAATTCTAGATGGTTGGTGACAACTCCCCTTTTACGACAGCGAATCCAACGCTTTCGTCATTTTCTGGAAAACAGTGTTTGAACCCACGATTTCCACCCACGATTCTCGTGTCTCTCAAGATTTCTCAGGTTTAGGCGGCCATCTGAAGTCACTCAAGTTGTTTAAAACACAGCATAACTTAGCCCTGAAAGGCCGGCGTTGGCGGTTCAATCTCTCCCCGGCCACCACTTTCCAGGCGCATAAAATCAGCGGCATATCGGGGATGAAGAGGAACATGGATACAAGACCAACAAAACTCGGAGGGCGGTAAGAGCGCCCCTCCGAGTGCTTATGCAAAACGACTTGGCCAAACGCTCAGGTCCGACGCACATGAATCATTGCGCCAGCAAAACTTACGTTCTGCCACTGCAAGCCCAGGCATTCGGAGAAGCTAGCGGCTCTTGCTCAAGCTACGTCCTTGAGGACCGCTAACATCCGGAACTTCTTCGCCCAGCGCAGTGGCTAGATCGATTTGATGGTCCTGCTCCTGCACGAGGATCTGGCGAATTTGCTCCGCCATCGCGAATTCTCCAAGAGTTTCGCATTGCCGGATGCGATCCCGGTAATTGCGAATGGTTTCGTTTTCATTCTCGAGATCGAAGCGCAGCATTTCCTTCGAATCTTTCGACGTGCGTACCGGCTTGGGAGTAACCGCCGGCATTTTCCCGAGATAATCGATCTGCCGCGAGATGGTCAGCGCGTGGTCGAGCTCCTGCTTGGCGTGGATCTCGAGCTGGTTGGCGATGTCCATGTATTGGGCGCCGCTCAAAACTTGGGAATAGACTACGTAGCCGATGATTGCTTGATACTCGCGAGCAAGATCTTCATTCAACAACTCGGCGAGCTGATCGCGTGAAATCTCGTTTTCGACCACTGCGGATTTGGAGTTAGGCATTCGATTTCTCCTTCGAATTGGAAAGCAGATTAAGCCGCTCTTTCAAGTCTGCACGCGACGGTTGGGCCGGCCATCTGCTAAATCCTTTAAGCATTGTGCGCGGCCCCAGGCACCTGTCCATCGGGGGAAATTGTTCGTTCACGATTAAGCCACAAGCCCGCGCTTGAGTCCATTGGACGAAGGTATTGGCAATACCAAAGTCCAATGGTGCACGGCTCTGATCTGTTGCATGCTTCTAGCGTGCAGGCTGCCCGAACACGAAGCAGGGCACCATGCCGAAATGCATCTTTACCGATGACCATTTCGACTGGGAGATGGATGCGCCTCCAAAACATTCTGCCTCTGACACGGTGATCTACGAGATGCATGTACGCGGATTCACAATCGATTCTAGTTCGGGGGTGCAACATCCGGGTCGAACCCAGATCATTCTTTTGACCGACAACCGGGAGGTGCCAAGTGAAAATTAGCTCCGTTGCCGGCAAACCGGCTGATCCCTCTATCTTGGTGAATGTTTCGAAACTCATTACGGACTACTACGAGCTGCGTCCCGATCCGAGTGAGCCGAGACAACTGGTCGCGTTCGGTACGTCCGGCCACCGTGGGTCTGCTACAGACGTGGCTTTCAACGAGTGTCACATCCTGGCGATTACTCAAGCGATCTGTGACTACCGCAAACTCCAGAACATTGACGGGCCTCTCTTCCTGGGCGTGGATACTCACGCGTTATCCGAGCCTGCATTCGCCAGTGCGTTGGAAGTTCTTGCGGCAAACAACGTCGAAGTGATGCTCTCCGAAGGCACCGCGTACACCCCAACTCCAGCGGTGTCCCGCGCGATTCTGGTTTATAACCACGCACGAAGGACAGGGCCCGCCGACGGTATCGTAATCACGCCGTCTCACAATCCTCCCGATGACGGTGGATTTAAATATGATCCTCCACATGGTGGACCCGCCGATTCGAGCGTAACTTCCTGGATCGAAACGAAAGCCAATGAATATTTGCGCTGGGAGCTGGAGGGGGTTAAGAGAATTCTCTTCGAGAAAGCGCTCCACGCCTCAACAACGCACAAGCACGACTTTTTGAGCGCCTATGTAGAAGATCTAGACAGCGTGGTTGATATGGCCGCGATCCGCGACGCCAAGATCGGGCTTGGAGTAGATCCTCTTGGAGGGGCAGGCATCGACTATTGGCCGCGAATTGCCGAGAAGTACGGACTCGACCTCACGATCGTGAACAAGACTGTTGATCCAACGTTTCGCTTCATGACCGTGGATTGGGATGGAAAGATTCGCATGGATCCCTCCTCGTCTTATGCCATGCAGAGGCTTATCGGCCTGAAAGAAAAGTTTGACATTGCATTTGCTAGCGATACAGATCACGACCGCCACGGCATAGTTACCAAGGGAAGTGGGTTGCTGCCTCCAAATCACTACCTTTCCGTCTGCGTGCACTACTTGTTTTCAAATCGGAAGAACTGGCGCGAGAACGTGGCCGCTGGGAAGACGGTAGTCAGCAGCAGCATGATTAATCGTGTCAGCGCGCGGCTGCAACGGCCCCTCTACGAAGTTCCGGTGGGCTTCAAATGGTTTGTCGAAGGCTTGCTTGCTAGTCGGTTGGGCTTTGGGGGCGAGGAAAGCGCTGGTGCTTCTTTTCTTCGGAGGGACGGCAGCGTTTGGACAACCGACAAGGACGGAATCATTCCTTGTCTGCTCTCGGCAGAAATTACGGCGCGCGCGGGAAAAGATCCCGGTGAGATTTATCGTGAACTCACTCGAGACCTGGGCGATCCCGTCTACGAACGCATCGAAGCTCCCGCCACGCCCGAACAAAAAGCAACTCTGGAACGATTGTCCCCATCCGACATTCACGCGACAGAAGTTGCCGGTGAACCGATCGAGCAGATTCTGACCACCGCTCCGGGGGATGGCAACCCAATTGGAGGAATCAAGGTAGTTGCCGAGGATGGCTGGTTTGCAGCACGTCCATCGGGCACGGAAGAAATCTACAAGATTTACGCCGAGAGTTTCCGTGGCCAGGACCATCTACGACAGATCGAAGAGGAAGCCCAGACGATTGTTTCAGAGGCACTCGCTCGGAGCGCGCGGGCCGCTTAAGGCGACAAGCCATGACAAGGAGTTGATTATGAGTAGTCCAACATACGTCGATCATCCGCTCGACACTACCATCTCGGACGCTCTTACCGACCTGGCTTTGGACCTGAGATGGTCCTACAAACACTCGGCGGATCGGCTTTGGGAGCAACTCGACCCTGAACTTTGGGACCTTACGCACAATCCGTGGGTTGTTCTGCAAACCGTATCTCAGGAAAAACTGCAAAGCGCTGCTGCCGACCCACGCTTTCAAGAACTCTTGGCTGATCTGCACCGAGAGAAAACGCATGCAGAAGAATCGGAAGCGTGGTTTCAAAGGGCGCATCCGCGCTCGGGTGTGTCGACGATTGCGTATTTCTCGATGGAATTCATGCTGAGCGAAGCGCTGCCGATTTATTCGGGCGGACTCGGAAACGTTGCCGGCGATCAACTCAAGGCAGCAAGTAACCTTGGCGTCCCTGTGACCGGCATCAGTCTGCTCTACCAACAAGGCTATTTTCGGCAGGAAATTGATGCCCAAGGCCGTCAACAGGCTTTGTACCCGTTCAACGATCCTGGCCAGTTGCCGATCAGACCGGTGCGGGAGCCAAATGGCGAATGGCTACGCCTAGTCCTTCCTTTGCCTGGCTTCAAGTTGTGGATTCGAGTTTGGCAGGTGCAAGTAGGCAGGGCGAAATTGTATTTGCTCGATACCAACGATCCCGCGAACCCCCCGACTTACCGCGGGATTGCAACTGAACTTTACGGTGGCGGTTCGGAGTTGCGTTTGAAACAGGAGTTGGTCCTTGGCATTGGAGGCTGGCGGCTCCTGCGGGCCCTCGGATTGCATCCCGAAGTTTGCCATCTCAATGAAGGTCACGCCGCATTCGCGGTGCTGGAACGGGCGCGTTCCTACATGGAAGGTAGCGGTCAGCCCTTCGATGTCGCGCTCACCATCACTCGTGCCGGCAACCTTTTTACGACCCACACTCCGGTAGAGGCCGGGTTTGACCGCTTCGCCCCCAGCCTGATCGAGAGTTATCTCAGGAAGTATGCTGAGGAGCGCCTTTCAATTTCGTTCGAGGATCTTCTGGCCCTGGGCCGGCGGGATCGCCGAGACTCATCCGAGCCGTTCAATATGGCCTACCTGGCCATTCGTGGCAGCGGTGCCATCAATGGCGTCAGCAAATTGCATGGTCAGGTGAGCCGGAGAATCTTCCAGCCCCTGTTTCCCGGGTGGCCCGAAACAGAAGTGCCCGTGATGCATGTGACCAACGGAGTGCACATGCCCACTTGGGACTCTGCCGCAGCGGACCGCGTGTGGGAATCTACCTGCGGAAAAGACCGGTGGCGCGGAACGTTGGCAAACATGGTGAAGGATGTTATGGCCGCGAGCGACTCCGACCTATGGCAACTTCGCGCCGAAAGCCGCAAGATTCTCGTTGACTACGTCCGCAGACTCTATGTCCGCCAATTAGCAGCTCGAGTGGCGTCTTCGGAAGATCTGGCGCAGGCAGAACTAATACTCGACGAGAACATTTTGACTCTGGGATTTGCCCGTCGCTTCGCACCGTACAAGCGCCCGAACCTCCTCCTGCATGATCCGGCGAGGCTCCTGAACATCCTCAATAATCGGGAGCGCCCGGTGCAACTCGTGCTTGCAGGCAAGGCACATCCCCAAGATGCCGAGGGCCAAGACATGATCCGGCAGTGGTTTGAGTTTACCCGCCGCCCTGAAGCTCGATCCCGGGTGGTTTTCCTCTCCGACTACGACATGCTGATGGCGGAACATCTGGTTCAGGGCGTGGACGTTTGGGTGAACACTCCGCGGCGCCCCTGGGAAGCTAGCGGTACCAGCGGCATGAAGGTGCTGGTAAACGGCGGGTTGAATCTTTCGGAACTCGATGGCTGGTGGGCGGAGGCGTATTCGCCAGAAGTAGGCTGGGCCATCGGGGATGGGCGCGAACATGGGGATGACCGTTCTTGGGACGCAACCGAAGCCGAGACTCTGTATGCACTTCTCGAGCGAGAGGTTGTCCCAGAGTTTTATGCCCGCGACGAGCGTGGAATTCCAACGCACTGGATTGCACGCGTCCGCGAAAGCATGGCTCGCTTGACTCCGACCTTCTCAAGCAATCGTGCGGTACGACAATACACCGATGAACACTATCTCTCGGCGGCAACTGCTTTTCGCCAGCGCGCTGAAAATCGAGGCTCATTGGGAGCCGATTTGGTCGATTGGAAGGCCGATTTGGCGAAACACTGGTCGGCACTGCGCTTCGGTTCCTCGACCGTTCAGCAACAGGGCGAGAAATACCTTTTCCAGGTTCAGGTCTTTCTTGACGCTATGAACCCCGATGCTATAAGGGTCGAAATCTACGCTGACGCGCAGAAAGATGCGGCCCCAATTGAACAAACTATGAATCGTGGCGAACGACTGGTGGGTGCTGCAACTGGCTTCACCTACACTGCCGCTATCCCGACCACTCGTCCGGCTGCTGACTACACGCCGCGCGTCATTCCGCAACACGTGGGAGCGTTGGTGCCGTTGGAGGCTCCTTTTATTCTTTGGCAC
Organism: Candidatus Sulfotelmatobacter sp.; assembly: GCA_035695545.1. Classification (GTDB taxonomy): domain Bacteria; phylum Acidobacteriota; class Terriglobia; order Terriglobales; family Acidobacteriaceae; genus Sulfotelmatobacter. The sequence continues at coordinate 22,270 of DASRRV010000386.1, forward strand.
GACCCACCGTCTTGGCGATAGCTGAAGGAAGTCCCCAAGGATTTGAACAAGAAAGAAGAATCAGTTGCGAATTGAGCATGAAACCCAGTCGCGCTTAGGCAGAATTAGAAATGCCCTTCAGGACAGAAGATTTCGATAAAGAATGGAGAATCAGATGACAATTCCAAATCAGATAGTTGAGCGATGTATAGAGGACTGTTTGCAGTGTTTGCGCTGGTGCGCTCAATGCCGCGCCGAGTCCCTGGTCGAAGATCCGGTGATGATGAGGGACTGTATCCGGCTTTGTAACGAATGTCTTGAATTGTGTCGAACCTGCGTAACCCTACTTACCGGCAGCTCCGCATTCGCTCACCAGGTGTGCAGTATCTGTTCCGAGCTATGCACAGCCTGCGCGGCAGAGTGCGGGAAACACGAAGGCGAAACGATGAGGAAATGTGCTCAAGCGTGCCGTCAATGCGCGGCTACATGCGCTGAAGTCGCACAAGGGGGACCAATTCGGCGAGTTGCTGCATAACGGGCTGCTGCATAAGACGAAAATCTGGGCAGCCTTAAGGTGGGTTCAAAGCAGAACCAGCGCATCGGGGCTCATATCGATTTCGATAAGCCTCCCCCGTGAGCTCCCGATCAATGTGTAGCCCGGGACCGCTGCTTTAAGGCATCGAAGCGCCGGAGGATCTCATCCTATAGCAGCACGTTTGTTTTCGGAGGACCAATGATCCCTCGTGTAATTATCGTTGGCGGTGGCTTCGGTGGCCTCTATGCAGCTCGTGCGTTACAGAGCGCCCCGGTCTACGTGACGCTCATTGATAAGAGAAATTACCATTTGTTTCGCCCCATGCTTTACCAGGTCGCGACTGGACTGCTTTCGGGTGATGAGATCGCCGGGCCTCTGCGTTCTATCCTTAGTCGCCAGAAAAATCTTGATGTGTTGCTAGAGGAAGTCACTGGCATCAACTCGAGCGAACATATCGTTCACCTGAGACGGCGTGACTTGCCATACGACTTCCTCATCCTCGCTACCGGCATCCAATACAACTATTTCGGACACGACGAATGGCGACAGTTTGCGCCGGGTCTCGAATCACTCGATGATGCCGACGTGATCCGAGGCAAAATCTTGCTCGCCTTCGAGCGAGCTGAAGAAATGGCGTCCTCCGGACAGGCGAGCCCCGGAGAAATTGAACGTCAGCTAACCTTCGCATTGGTTGGCGCCGGGACGGTCGGGGTTGAGATGGCCAGCACGCTTGCTGAAATGTCGCGCATGGCTTTGGCTCATGAGTTTCGGCATATAGATCCCGCCGCGGCTCGGATTTGTTTGTATGAGGCAGCGCCTCGCATTCTGCCCACCTTTCCTGAGCACCTTTCGATAAAAGCGCGGCAGCACCTTGAGAGTCTGGGCGTCAGTGTGTTTACCAACGCTCGGGTTACCGCGGTCGATTCCGCAGGAATTGTCGTTAACGGACAGCGTGTCCTAACCGCCACCGTGCTGTGGGGGGCGGGTGTAGTCGCGTCGCCGGCTGGGCGATGGCTGAATGCGCCGACAGACAAGTCAGGGAAAATCATCGTCGAGCCGGACTTGTCGGTACCAGGGCATAGAAATGTTTTCGCAATTGGTGACACCGCCCACGTCGTTGCTTGTACGCGCAATTTAGTGGGCATCAAATCACGAACCCCTGTGGTGATGCCAGGAGTGGCTCAACCGGCTATTCAGGAGGGCAAGTACGTCGCCGACGTGATCCGACTGCGCACTCAGGGTCGCCCGGCGCCGGCACCATTCTGGTATTGGGACAAGGGCGATCTCGCGATCGTTGGCCGGACGTATGCGGTGGCGGATCTGCGGTTTGTACGTTTTGCGGGGTTCCCGGCATGGCTCCTCTGGGTGGGCGTACATATTTATTTCCTCATTGGATTCGCCAATCGGTTGTTTGTCTTGCTCCAATGGGGATTTGCTTTCCTCACCAAACGGCGCCAAGTGCGCGTATTTTCTGCGGAACGGCCTTCCGTGCAGAACTTTATTGATCCGGCAGCATGAAATAAGCCGGCGCCAAATTGAAGTGGCCGAGGGCTGCACCTTCTGTTTTCAGACGAGTCAATACATTTCACAATGCCTCCATATCGTGCTCCTTCTTCAATGCGGCTCGACCTTCTACTAACTGAACGTTGTTTTTCCTATACGTCTAGCCTGCGCGCATTCGAAGTCATTCTAAGGATCTCCGCGACGGCCTCTTCGCTAGGGGAGGATCATCAGAATCGCCAGTGATAAGCTCCTCGGCCGCGTGGTCCAGTTCTTCATCGAGAACTGTCAGCTACAAAACAACAATCCACGCAGACGGTTTTTTGTTGCACGTATGTGGATGGATCCTCAGAGATTAGTATCGCCCGCAGTTGTTCCTCTGTCCTTTCTAAGTACATCTCCTCCCGACTGGCGACAGTCTCATCGCAGGCCTCCGCATCAGTCGGAATGTTCTTCGGAATCATCTTGACGTTACGGATGTTGATCGACATTTTGTTTCCTCTCAATAGTTCCTTTACTTGGTTTGACGCCACCATCGCGATCTCAACTGTCAGACTGCTACGCTCAGCACGATCTTGCCGAGCTTATGCGGTGCACCTCCAAGCATCTCGTGGGCAATGCGAGCTTTTTCCAGCGGAAGCACAGTCCCTACGTCCGTAACCAGTTTCCCGCTGTCAAACAGCTCTGTGAGCTTGTTCAGCCGCGCTGTAGTCACATCCACATAAAAGAACGCTGCTCGAATTCCATAACGTTTTTGTGTCGCCTCGGGAACAGGGGACACGACAGAAACAAGAATCCCACCCGGCTTCAGGATTCGAGACGACCGCTGCTGCGTGTCTCCACCAACCGTATCAAGCACAACATCCACTCTGGTCACCGAGTCCTCGAATCTCTCGGTTTGATAGTCCACTACTTTTTCAGCCCCTAAATGTCTGACGTACTCTCGATCTGCAGATGCGGCGGTCGCGATTACATGAAGGCCAGCTTGATTGGACAGTTGTACGGCATAAGCCCCAACATTGCCTGCGCCCCCATGGACGAGTACGGTCTGCCCAGCAGTTACGTGCGCATTGTCGAAAAGCATCTGCCAAGCCGTTACACTCACAACCGGAGCCGATGCCGCCTGGATAAAGTTCAGCGTCTTTGGTTTTTGCGCCATCATTTTGGCCAAAGGCAGCGCATACTCTGCGTATGCCCCAGTGAATTGATCGTTCGTTGCCCCGTATACTTCGTCGCCAGTCTTGAACCCCAAGACTTCTGCCCCGATTGTTTCGACGATTCCCGATAACTCGGAGCCGAGAATAAGAGGCAGCGACTCCTGAATGCCACTCTTGCCCGCACGAATGAGCGCATCCCATGGGCCTACTCCCGCTGCTTTTACGCGAACCAAGAGCTGTCCATCGGCGGGTTCCGGCCGAGGCAGGTCATCGTTTTCGATCACGCTCGGTGCACCGAAGTGTAGAACTCGTGCTGCCTTCATCTGTCCTCCTAAAGTGCGTTTCACTCTCGGCAGCACTTTCGCTCGTGTCCGAGAATTGTCGTGAGGCGAAGCGCGCTGACGTAATTGAAGACTAAGCGGCTGCCTTTAGCCCGACCAGATTCGAACGCGCTTGGGTCGTGATGGTCGAAGATGCTGGATTCTGTCCGGTAATGAGACGGCCATTCGTGATGGTAAAAGGGTCCCAGTTCTTCTTCTTCTCAAAGATGGCGCCGAGTCGCAGCAATTCGTCTTCGACCAGGAATGGCACAACCTTGGTGAGCTTCATAAATTCCTCCTCGCCATTCGTGAAGGCCGTTACCTGCTTGCCCTTCACCAGCGGCTGGCCCTTGTACTTAACATGGCGGAGGGCGTCAGGAGAGTGGCAAACCAATGCAATTGGCTTCCCGGAGTTGTAGAACGATTCGAGCAGAGCGATGGACACCGGGTCCCTCCGCGAGATCCCACATGGGGCCATGCCCGCCCGGATAGAAAATCGTGTCGAAGTCTTCCGCTTTCACATCCGCCAGCCGCACCGTGTTAGAGAACGCTTTCTGCGCCGCCCGCCTTTGGGGGAGGCGAGAGTCAACTGGACGCCGGCGTCCCTGAAAACGAAGTAGGGAGCCGCACCCTCTTCCAGCCAGAAACCGGTTTTGAGGCCTGTATCGCCAAGTTGGTCATGCGAAGTGAGTACCATCAAGAGTTTCACGTTTCGCTCCTTATCCTGCGCTGTGAGGAGTTCCGATTGAATCGGTCTGACGGCATCACACCACAACGATGGGAGCCGGACAATTAGACGATAGTATCGACAATACTTTCGGATGATTGACCAGAGGTTGTTAGGTCGAGCGAAGCTGAATTCAAGACCGATACCAAAGTCCAATGGCGCTCGACATAGCTGTAATGCAACTGTGGTAGCCGAAGAAAGGGATGACCCATAAGCAAGGAGAAGTAGGCTGCTGCGGGAGCGCCGGGCACGCGAATTGTCGTCGCCATGCGCGACAACAGTAATTACCCACTGGCGTTGTCGCTCGGAGTGGCCGATGCAGTCTTGAATTTGACCCGACTTCCCAATCGAGCCGCAGCGGCGATTGTGACCGCGCGCCAATTTCGGGCCTCAGATCGAGGTGGGCTGTCCATGAGCTCCGATTCATCGAGCCAGCCCTCGGCGGAGATCTGGGCCTGCTCCGGGCCGTACAATTCCGTCACCGCAGCAACGAAGGAAGACAGCTCGCGCTCCGCCAGGTGCATCTGCTCCTCGTAAATCGAATCCGAAAACTCATCGCGCACGCCCACTAGATGCTCCCCTTTCTGGCCATTGCCGAAGCTCAACGAGAGCCTCAACGCTGAATCAAAACTAGCAGCATCAAAGGACTGCGTCGTTTACTTCTTCCGTTCCACCGAAGGCGTTTCTACACTGGCCCCCTTATTCAATCCGTGAAAACGGGAGAGGTCCCCTGCATTCCATGCCTCGCGAAGCCCAGGTTTGCTCAAATCCCAGTCTGGGCGGATTTCGCTCGTCACGGAGCGTAAGTCGTGCCAAAGATCGACGACCGACGGACGGCCCCAGAACCAGTAGCCGTTGTAGATGCTGTAGATGACCAGGCCCGGCTTGAGCACGAGCGTGTGCGGAATCATCGGGTTATGTTCGGGGTCGGTGTACTCCTGGATGTCGAGATCTTTCTGAATCGTCCGGTCAGGATCTGAAAGGAATGTCCACTGGGCTCCGACCGATGCCCGAAACTCTTGGAGCGTGTGGTGGTCGTCCGTTGCAATCGTGGCGATCTGCGTATACCCAACGGCGATCTTCGGGTAAAACGCGGCGAGTTCCAAATGCTGTTGGTGTTCTTTTGGGCAGTAGTGGCCGCGCGCGAGCGTGAGGATCAATGGATCGTCAGCTTGTAGCTCGCTGAGCTTGCGTAGCTTCCCCGTGTGATCGGGCAATTCGTAGTCGGGAAAAACGCCTCCGGGCGCAACATCTAGACGCATGTTCGAGCTCCTTCAAGTTGACCGCGCGGCGCTGCTCTATGCTGATGCCAGCTTGTCGACGTCGATGACAGCTTTCGCAAACGCTTCAGGCGCTTCTTGAGGCAGGTTGTGCCCCAAGCCGGTGATGAGGCGGTATTCATACTTGCCGGAGAATTTCGCGCGATACGTTGCGGCGGGCGCGTGAAGCGCACCATTCGAGTCGCCTTCCATAGTGATGGTCGGCACCGCGATCGTAGGACCTTCGGCAAGCTTCTGTTCCAGATCGTTATACTTGGCTTCGCCGTCGGCGAGGCTGAGCCGCCAGCGGTAGTTGTGGATCACGATGTCGACGTGGTCGGGATTGTTAAACGACGCAGCGCTGCGTTCGAGGGTTGCGTCATCGAAGTTCCACTTCGGCGAACAGAGTTGCCAGGTCATCTTGTTGAATTCGTGCGTGTATTTGGCATAGCCGGCCCGGCCGTAATCCGTGGCGAAATAGCATTGGTACCAGAATGCGTGCTCGGCGGTTGGGGGGAACGGCACTTGGGCAGCTTTCCAGCTGCCGATGAGATAGCCGCTGACAGAGACCAGAGCTTTGCAGCGAGCGGGCCATAGAGCGGCCATGACCGCCACGGTTCGCGCTCCCCAATCAAAGCCGCCAAGCACCGCCTTCTGGATCTTGAGAGCGTCCATAAGCGCGATGATGTCGAGAGCGACCGCAGCTTGCTCGCCGTTGCGCATGGTTGCGCTGGAGAGAAAGCTCGTCGTCCCGTAACCGCGCAAATACGGGACGATCACCCGGTAGCCAGCGGCTGCCAACAGAGGAACAACATCAACAAAGCTGTAAATGTCATAGGGCCAGCCGTGCAGAAGAATCACGGCAGGGTCATTGGCAGGGCCAGCCTCTGCGTAGCCAATGTTCAATAAACCGGCATCGATTTGCTTGAGTGGGGCAAAGGATGTGTTTGCACCAGGTTTACTGGCGGACGCATCTGCTGCGTTTGTCTCGCCGGATCGCGCGAACGCGGAACCGATCATGGCTAACTCTGCGGCCGCCACGGTCATCGCCGAATTGCGCAAGAAACGTCGGCGATTACTGTCGATTTTGTCAAGCATTTGGGAATCTCCAATTGAAGTACGACGTCTGATTAATCCAGGGACCGAAGACCGTTTCATGTGGTTGACGATTACGCCTGACGAGGAACGGCATCATCGGTTGACGTGGGTTATGGCTGCGGGAATCCGAACATCAGCCACGACTGATTGGCTACCCAATGAGGATATAGCTCCGTCATCTGATCGAACAGTTCCTGGTCGGACGTCGCGGTTTTCTGCACCCGATCGAAGTCCTCGAGGTAGCGCTTGGTGTCTTGGATCGCCGAGGGAGAGTCGGGCGCACCAGGTTTCCTGTGACCGGCGACAACCATCGCCGGCTTCAGCGCAGCTAGCCGGTCTAGAGCCGCGATCCAATTCTTTCGGCTCTCGGGTGTCGTGTCGCCGACGTACATGCGGCATTGGTTGTATACAACGTCGCCAGCGACGATCAGGCCGATCGATGGAACGTATAGAGATGTTGTATCGGCACTATCGGTGTGGCCCTGCTCGATGATGCGCAATTCGTGGCCTTCGAGAGTGAACGTGTTGCGCTCATAGGGCTCAGGTGCAACCAACTTCGTGGGTATTTGCCCAGGAAACATCCGGCGGGCCAACCTTTGCACTGGGGGAGAGAGATACATCTGCATGGCGTTAAAAGTTTTGGGTGTTGCGATCGCCCGAGCGCCCGGGAAACGGTCGAGCAGAATGCTCAGACCGTAGAAGTGGTCGAAATGAGCGTGCGTTATATAGATGATCTCTAGGTTGCGGTTGTGCAGGGCAATCCAATCCGCAAGAGCCTCGGCCTCAGCCACCGTCGTCATCGCATCTACCAGCACCGCGTCGTACTCACCGAAGATTAAAGTCGACGTGATCGGGTCAAAGCCCAGCGCTTCGCCGAAGGGCTTTGGCCGTTCGCCGACCATAGTTTTTCCCGGGGCGGTAAAAACGTTCACACTGAGCGTGCTCGACGCGACAGACGCGGTCACGTGCGTGGTTTCTTCCAGTCCATTTGCGCGGGCCATTCGGTATTCCTTTCGATGTCAGAGCGAGTGACTGTTCAAGGCAAGACCGGCAGAAGCTCGACGACGAACCCATTGGACGAACCTCTCAATCCATACCGAGTTCATCGCCGAGCCAACCGGACATCCGTAGGCGTTAGAATCCGGCTGGGTGTTTAACCGTACGTGAGGTCGGTGCTCTGTCCGACTTCGATAATGTACCCGTCAGGATCGCGGATGTAGCAGCGGATCTCGCCGTACTTGGGTATCGGCTTCGTGATGAACTCGGCTCCTCGACTTTTCCACAATTCGTAACACGCTTGAATATCCGCAACCCGGAAATTCATAAAACTGTTGATGTGATTCGGGTCGGGGACGCTGAGCGTTACCGTCGGCTTATCTGGGGTCGGCCCGCCCCCAACGTTCAAAATCATCCAGATATTCGCGAGTTGAAGGTACGCAGGTGCGTTGCCGTCGCCTCGGCTCAGAATGCGGCCGCCGAAGACCTTTTCGTACCAGCGAGCCGACCGGTCGATGTCGGCGACGGTGAGGAAATGTGCGACGCTGAACCCCTCTCGCGGGGGCATCTCATAGCTCTTCTGTTCGATTTGTACGCTGTTCATTGCAGTGCTCATGTTTGCTCCAATCGGTAGTATGACCGATTAAGCCAGACGCGCAACGACGAGTCTATTGGACAAACGTATCGATCAATACCAAAGTATGGGTTGGACATTTAGGCGCAGAGTGGTGCATCATTACTTAACGTACTCGGCTTCAACTGGGGCGCCGCTCGATATCCTGTGGGGGATATGCGATGAAGAAAGCGACCGCTCCAATTCCTTTCGCTGGTTCCCAGCTCGATCAAACGCGTCATGTCTGCGCTTTCTTCAACAATTCCGACGAAGAGTATCGCGCCCTGCTTCCATTCATAAAAGTGGATTGCAATGTGGCCACAAGGCGATTCAACTTGTTAATCCGGATCAGCGTCAGGACCACCTAGAACGCTTGACTGAGGGAGGGATCGACCCGGCGGCTATGCAGCGGAGCGGACAGTTGGAGCTTCATATTAATACTGACGTCTACCTTCCGGATGGCCGCTTCGTTCCGGATCGCATAATCACGGCGTTTGAGCAACTGGCTAGCGGCAACTCCACCGCAGGGTATCCACTGAGTCGCATTTGTTGTCGTATGGAGTGGGCGGTGAATGATCAATCGCATGTTGACGATGTCATTGAGTTCGAGTCACGTGTGAATGATGTGTGGCGTCGTCACGAAGACGCGGTCATTTGCACCTACCGCCTCGGGCAATTTCGTGGCGACGAGGTGATCAACATTATGCGGACCCATCCGATGGTCATCATCGGCGGTATCCTTCAGCAAAATCCCTTCTATGTTCCGCCGGACGAATTCTTGCAAGAATTTCGTCAACGCCGGTCTAGTCGGAAGACCTCACCCGTGGCACCCTGATATGGAAGAGCAAGTCCAAGATCCGACCCAGGAGATCAGGCGTCTCCAGCGCTGCATCAACGATCTTGTCAGTTTGCTCGCTTTGCCTGCTATCTGGAGCGGCAACGCGCCATCGCAAATTCTTGAAATGTTGCTCGACGCTCTCCTCCGAATGCTCAGCCTCGACTTCATTTGGGCGAGGCTAAAGGGTTCAGTTACCGCGGCCCCCATTGAGATTCTCCGTGTTGCGGATTCATGCAAACCAAAAGTGTCACTGCAAGACATCGGTGTAATGCTCAACCCCTGGCTGAAAGGCGATGGGGAAAATTCGCTGCCGCCGACAGGAAGCCAATTCCACAGCGAAGGCATTGCAATGTTTCCCGTGCCACTTGGTATACATGGTGAAGTCGGCATGCTCGTCGTAGGGTCTGAACGTGCGGACTTCCCCAGCCAGACCGAGAGTCTTCTTCTGAGCGTAGCCGCGAATCAGGCGTCAATCGGGCTGCGGGAGGCTGCAATCCTAAGGGAACAGAAGCGGATCGCCCATGAACTCGATCGACGCGTCGCCGAGCGAACCGCAGAACTTGCTGCAGCCAACGAAGAGCTGAAGGAAGAAATTGCTGAGCGCATGCTGGCGGAAGAAAGGCTCCGCCAAGAAGAGCAGGAACTGAGACGCAGCGAATTGCATAAGGCGACGATCTTAGACTCATCGCCCGATTGCGTCGTGGCAATTGACCACGAGGGCTGTATTACGGAATTTAATCCGGCCGCGGAACAAACCTTCGGTCACCCTAGGAAAGACGTGCTGGGCAGGCGTCTGGCTGACGTCATCATCCCGCCTTCGTTCCGCGAGAAACACCACGCGGGATTTGCCCGCTACGTATCCACGGGCGAGTCGAAAGTATTGGGGCGGCGCCTTGAAATGACTGCACTCTGTGCCGATGGGAGCGAAATCCCTGTCGAGCTTACAATCACACGCATGCCACAAGACGGCCCCCTTGCATTCACTGGCCACATTCGCGATATTACGGAGCGCAAACGAAGCGAAGAAGCTTTACGCGTGGCTCATGCGCAAGTGCTGCGAAGTGAGGAAAGGTGGCGGTCTGTTTTTGAGAGCTCAGCCGTCGGCGTTGCTCTGACAGACTTGAGTGGCCGCTTTATTGCCGCGAATCCCATTTTCCAGAAGATGCTGGGGTACACCGAGCAGGAATTGCAACAACTTACCTCCCCTGATGTTACCCATGAGGACGATCTCGAACGTAACCAAGCCCTGATCCGTGAGTTGTTAGGGGGACAGCGTCAGCAATTTCAGATCGAGAAGCAGTACCGGCGCAAGGACGGCAAGTCCGTGTGGGCACGAAACAACGTTTCTATCGTGCCCGGCACGGAACGGGTACCCCGGTTTTTGATGGCGCTCTCCGAAGACATTACGCAATGGAAACTATCGGAGGAAGCTCTCGCCAGGGCAAGATCGGAGCTCGCAAAGGTGGCGAGCATCACAAGCCTCGGAGTGCTGACCGCATCCATCGCGCACGAAGTCAACCAACCGCTCTCAGGCATAGTCACGAATGCCAGTACCTGCTTGCGGATGCTTTCTGCTGATCCTCCGAATGTTGATGGCGCGCGGGAAACCGTCCGGCGCACGATTCGTGATGGCAACCGGGCCTCTGACGTGATCACGCGATTGCGGACGCTTTATAGCAAGAAAGAGCCTTCCCCCGAGACGATGGATCTGAATGAAGCGGCTCGAGAAGTGGCAGCATTATCGTTGATTGAGATCCAGAGAAGTGGAGCGATTCTGCGGTATGAGCTTGCGGATAACCTCCCGCCAGTGGTCGGAGACCGCGTCCAGCTCCAGCAGGTCATCCTAAATTTGCTTCGAAATGCCGCGGACGCAATGAGCACAATTGACGATCGCCCGAGAGAGTTGCTCATCAGAACCGATAGGGATGAGGGGAATCAAGTCCGGCTAAGTGTGAAAGATTCTGGAGTCGGTTTGACGTCTCAAGCCGCGGACCGGATCTTCGAAGCGTTCTACACCACCAAAGCGGACGGTATGGGAATCGGACTCTCCGTCAGTCGCTCGATTATTGAGGCTCATCAGGGACGTCTCTGGGCAACACCGAATGATGGACCCGGGTCCACATTCTCGTTTGCTATCCCAAGTGCTCTCGAAGGCCTGGCTGATACTGAAGCCCGTGTCCATCAGCCCGATCCATCGAAGGAGGCCGCATAATATAGATTCGGCGCTCACAATCGGGGCAAAAGCAATACCAAAGTACAATGGACGTCCTCTCAGGGAATGCTGCATTGTTTTGTGATGGAGCCCCCAAGGGACAGGAGCCAGGACAAACGTCAGCTTCTTTCCGTCGTAGTTGATGATGATGAGTCGGTGCGCGAGTCGCTGCCTGACCTCCTTAGTGAATTTGGCTTCGCGGCTCGAGCTTTTTCGTCAGCGAAAGAATTTCTCTCATCGGGTTGTGTCGATGAGACCAGTTGCTTGATCCTCGACATCGCGATGCCAGGCATGAGTGGACCAGAACTTTACCAAGAGATAAAGCGTCGCGGACTGAAGATTCCGGTCATATTTATCACCGGTCAAAGAGATGAAACGATTCGTGCTCGAGTATTCAAGCTAGGTGCAGCGGGGTTTCTGCTCAAACCATTCAGTGACACAGCTCTGCTCGAGGCCATCAAGACGGCGCTGCAGGCCACTTGAGGGTTCCATTGGTTAACCTGTGAGGGGGGATACTGTGAATCCGGCGCGCACCCGGGATGAAATGGGGGCGTTACCAATGTCGACTGCCATGCCCATCGTGTACGTTGTTGACGATGATGTTTCCGTGCGCGAGTCACTGGAACTGTTGGTCCAGAACGAAAACTGGACTCCGGAGACATTCGCGTCAGCACAGGAATTCCTCGACCACCCAAGAAAACTTGTCCCAAGCTGTCTTGTCCTTGACCTTTCACTTCCGGGCCTGAACGGTCTTGAGCTGCAGAAGCACCTCGCCGCGGAACGCATCGACATGCCGATCATCTTCATCACCGGTTATGGGGATGTGCCGAAGACAGTGCAAGCCATGAAGGCCGGCGCCGTCGAATTCCTAACCAAGCCGCTGGATTACGAGGTATTGGTGAGCGCCATCCGAAACGCCCTTCAGCGAAGCCGTCTTGCCCTCGCTCAAAACACAGAGACGCAGGATCTTCGGGACCGTTACGCCTCACTTACTCCCCGTGAACAGCAGGTGATGGCGCTAGTTGTGTCAGGGCTGCTGAATAAGCAAGTTGGTGCCGAACTCGGCATCAGCGAGATTACGGTTAAAGCGCATCGCGGGCAGGTCATGCAAAAGATGAAAGCCAATTCTCTCGCGGACCTGGTGAAGATCGCTGCCAAGCTCGGACCCGTGGGTCCATCAATTCACGCGGCTTGACGGCAGCTCAGCCCGCCTGAGTCCATGCTGGTCCCCTTTTTCACTTCCGAGTTTCCTTTCGTGTTCCGTGTTCCAAAAACAATTTCAAGCCACCAGCAAGATCTTCCCGACGCCACCCTTCTCAGCGGTTGCTTGAGCCTCGGCCGCTTTACTGAGTGGCAGTTTCAGGCTAATCGGAATTACGAGTTTGCCATCTCGGACCGCCTCGGCCATGAACTCGAGCGTCTTCCTGTCGAATTTTGAGAATACGTGCACCACCTTTACAGACGGGTACTTCGCGGCGTTCTGAGGTACCTCGACAACCGATGCATAAACTCCGCTCGGCTTGACCTTGGCGATCAGCTTCTCGGCGGTTTTTCCGCCGACCGCATCCGCCACCGCGTCGAGCGGCGGAAGATTCATAATCGCGGTGTCGTCGTCGGTTGCGACGACCTGATCCGCGCCGACCGTCTTCGCGTCACCGCTCGGCACGTCACCACTCTGCACATCAACGATCTGCCTCTTCAAAACCCCCGCAATCACAGTCGCCCCGCGAGTCTTCGCAGTGAACACCGCCGAACGCCCGACATTTCCAGCGGCACCTACGATTAGAACCGTCTGGCCAGCTTTGACTCCCGTAGCTAGGATGAGCTGGTTGCCGGTCGTCGTGGCCAGCGGCAATGCCGCCGCCTGGATCAAATCGAGCCCTTTGGGAACTCTCGCCAGAACCGCAGCTTTCACGACGCAAAGTTCGGCGTAAGTATTGTCTGCCATGGCGAACACCTCGTCGCCGACAGAAAAGCCTTCCACTCCCGGCCCAATCTTGACCACGGTGCCCGCGATATCGACTCCTATAAGCCCCGGGAACTTGAGAGGATAAAAATCTTTCGTCAATCCAGCACGTCGCTTGTAGTCGATCGGATTCACGCTGGTGGCAGCGACCCGCACCAGCACCTCGCCCGGACCCGGAACCGGGTCAGGGTATTCTTCGAATTTGAGTACTTCAGGACCGCCATATTGGTGGACAACAACTGCTTTCATATTTCATCTCCTTAGGGCACGGTGCATTCCTTTTCTCCCCGCGTCGAAAATAAAGCCTCACACCGGGGCGTCCTTTGCGAGGGGTACTCAAAGCGCTTTAGCGCGGTTACCTACGATTACAGGCTCTTCATGTAATCCTGTATCGCCACTTATCAGCGATTCCCAAGACGTAAACATTCAAAGGTGGATGAGCGCATTCAGATTGCCTGAACACTCTGCAAAATCGCAACCAAACCCGAAAACACCCCAGCATTGAGCCAGGGCCTGTTAACAGGCCCTAACGTAAAAATGCTTGGCAGCGGTGCTGCCAGTTCAGTTCGGGCCCGGTGTTCCGTCCGACCAGTGGTGCACCACGACCATGAAAGTCGTCACTCGCGCTT
>DASRRV010000387.1:0-30286 GCA_035695545.1 Candidatus Sulfotelmatobacter sp.
TGTAATTCTCCTCAACGGGGTCGAACTCGCCCTACTTCGGCAACTTCGCCACCATGCAAGCGATCGCCTAAACCGGAACCACGCTTCCAATCGGGCATTGAAGCACCAGTCTGTCCACGGTCCTGTTTGCCGCATGCTGCAGCTCGCAGCAGGCCAGACTCCACATGCTCAATGCCAGTTTCTCCCACAAGCGACGACCCGAATGGGGCGTCAGGCGCTTCCAAGGAACTCTTCGCAGTCCGGTGGCGGTCACCCCAGAATTAGACACCGGCGCGGAAAGGTTCGTCATTTCAAGTTGCTTTGGCCCATGGCTGGCGTGGAGCGAACCTCAGGGGCTGAAGCCCCCTAAGTTTTAGGATGCGTTTCGCGGCCCTGAAGGGCCGCTCTTCCACCCCAACTCAACTCAATGCAGCGGCGGGCGAGGGCGCCCGCCGGATAGCCGACGAGACGGCGGCGTTACTTACAGCTTCGGCAGGACAATTCCCTTCTGGGCCTGGTATTTGCCTTTGCGGTCGGCGTAGCTGGTTTCGCAGATTTCGTCGGACTCGAAGAACAAAATCTGGCAGAGACCTTCGTTGGCATAGATGCGGGCGGGGAGTGGCGTGGTGTTTGAGATTTCGAGGGTGACAAAGCCTTCCCACTCAGGCTCGAACGGGGTGACGTTGACGATGATGCCGCACCGCGCGTAGGTGCTCTTGCCGACGCAGATGGTGAGGATGCTGCGGGGAATCTTGAAATATTCGACGGAGCGCGCGAGAGCGAACGAGTTCGGGGGAACGAGGCAGATGTCGGTTTGCACGGTGACGAAGGACTTCTCGTCGAAGTGCTTGGGGTCGACGATGGTGGAGTTCACGTTGGTAAAAATTTTGAACTCGTCGGCCACGCGCAGGTCGTAGCCGTAGGACGACAGGCCGTAGGAGATCACGCCTTCACGAACCTGCTTTTCGGAGAAGGGGTTGATCATGTCGTGTTCCCGGGACATCTTGCGAATCCAGCGGTCGCTCTTCAGCATGGAACTCCCTTGAGGAATTGAGTCATTGAACCATTGAGTGATTGAGTCATTCAAAAAGGCGTTCGGGCAGTGGTGTCACTGCAAGAAAATCACTCAATGACCCGATGACACAATGACTCAATCTGTTTGGCTGGTGCCTGCCAGTTTACGGGATTGATGCTCCCGTTGACAATCTCAGTTATCTCCCTTAGCATCAATCACTTGAAGCATCATCTTGACCCTGCACTCGGGAGCAGCCTGTGATCAAGCTCGACATCATCAACGAAGTGGTCGCGAAGACGGGAATTACCAAGACGAAGGCCGAGCTGGCGGTGGAAACCGTCTTCGAGAGCATGAAGAAGGCACTGGCCGGCGGCAATCGCATTGAGCTGCGGGGATTTGGCGTGTTCAACGTGCGTCCGCGCAAGACGGGGATCGGGCGCAATCCGCGCACCGGAGCCGAAGTGTCCATTCCGCCAGGAAGGGCCGTGCGGTTTAAGCCGGGGAAAGAATTGCAGTCGATCGACTAAGGTTGTCTGAGCAGAAGTTCACTCCGCATATTCTTCGGTTAGCCTTTTGGTAATAGCCCGAAAGTCCCCAGTCTTAGGGCGCTGATCAGGTTGGCGGTCGCCAGCGAACGCGCGTTTTCGCGGCTCGTAGTAGCATCAAAGAGCGGCCTGGATTCTACCTCCGGACCGAGCCAACGATCGAAGAAGCGCATGTCGGAACCCAATTCCCCGATTCCTACCTCCACCCTCGAGTACTACCATTCTTTGCCGGAGCCGATGGGACCGCGGCCGCGGGAGCGGTATTGGCTGCATGTGTTGCTGCTGCTGGCGACGGTCTTCACCACGCTGGTGGTCGGGGCGCGGATGGAATTCAACTTCCTGAACAACCTGACTCCCTTTGCGGTGGCGAACAATGATTACATTTCCTGGCTTCCTTTGTTTCCTGTGAAGTGGGTATGGGAGCAGCCTTCACGGCTGCTGCTGGGGATTCCGTTTTCCGCCACGTTATTGGGGATTCTGTTCTCGCACGAGATGGGGCACTATCTCTTTTGCCGCTATTACGGGGTGCGGGCGACGCTTCCTTTTTTTATTCCCGCTCCGACGATGATCGGAACTCTGGGCGCGGTGATAAGGATCAAGGCGCCGATCCGGACACGAGCTGCACTGTTCGACATTGGAATAGGCGGACCGATTGCGGGGTTCGTGGTCGCCGTAGCTACGCTGGCGGTGGCACTGAACCTGTCGAAGCCACTCACGGCGAGAGGCACGTCCGATATACAGCTGGGATTTCCCGCGATCTTCTATTTGATGCACGAGTTGTTGAGAACAGTGGCTCCGAATCATGCCATTGCGAAGTTGCCGTTGACGCAGATATATCTGCATCCGGCGGCCGTGGCTGCATGGGTGGGAATGTACGCGACGGCGCTGAATCTGCTGCCCAGCGGTCAGTTGGATGGAGGGCACATTGTTTACGCGCTAGCTCCGCGGGCGCACCGCTTCATTTCGTGGATGACCGTGGCGGCGCTGATCTATTTGGGGCGGTTAAACTTCGGATGGTGGGCCTGGGCCGCGCTGATTACGGGGATGAATGTGCTGACCTGGCGTCAAGAACAGGCGCCGGAGTATCCCATGATGCCTCCGGGGCGGTGGGGATTAGGGCTGCTGGCACTGGTGATGCTGGCCCTGACGTTTACGATCACGCCTTACCAGATCAACTAAAAGGCGCAGGGCGCTCCGGACACCTCACTTGATCTGGTATGAGGCCAGTTCACATCAGCCAGAGGGCATCTACGTCGACGATCACCTGCGTGCGAGGAATCTTCTTTTGCGTCGCGTAGGCCAGCATTGCGCGCAACGTTGTGTTGAGCTTTTCGCGGCTGGGCGACTTCAGCACAAAATGGTAGCGGTAGTCGCGCTTGAGACGCATGATTGGTGCGGCCGCGGGGCCTAGCACGCGCACGCTCTCGTGGCGCGTTGCTTCAAACCACTTCCCTAGCGTTCCCGACCACTGCAAGGCGTCGTCGAGTTTGTCGCTGCGAACGAGCACATTCGCCAGAGCGGAGTAAGGCGGGTAGTGCATCCAACTGCGGAAGCGGAGTTCCTTTTCGTAGAAACCGATGAAGTCGTGTTGTGCTGCGTACTGGACGGCGTAGTGATCCTGAAAATACGTTTGCAGGATAACTTTGCCCGGGGATTGGCCGCGTCCGGCGCGTCCGGCGACTTGGGTGAGCAACTGGAAAGTGCGTTCGGCGGCGCGGAAGTCGGGCAGGCCTAGCGCGACGTCGGCACCAACTACGCCGACCAAAGTCACGCCGTGGATGTCGTGGCCCTTGGCGATCATTTGGGTGCCCACGAGCAAGTCGAGTTCGCCTTCGCTCAAAGCGTTCAGTGTGCGCTCGAAATCTTCGTGGCCGCGGACGGTATCGCGATCCAGGCGAGCAATGCGTGCTTGGGGGAACATTCCGTGCAGCAACTCTTCGAGCTTTTCTGAACCGGTTCCCAGAAAATAGACGTACTCGCTGCCGCAGTGCACGCAGGCTTTCGGCACCGCTGCCGTATAGCCGCAGTAGTGGCAGACCATCTTGTGCTCGCGCTTGTGATGGGTGAGGGCGATGGCGCAGTTCTGGCATTCGAGTTTCTTGCCGCAGGTGCGGCAGAGGACCACGGGAGAATATCCGCGGCGGTTGAGCAAGACCATGACTTGCTCTTTGCGTTCGAGGCGGTCTTTGATCTCGGCGGCCAGCTTGCGCGAAATGACGTGTTCGTGGCCGGTTTCCTGGAACTCCTGACGCATGTCGATGATTTCGACTTCGGGCAGCGGACGCTGCTCGACGCGGTCAGGTAGTTCAATCAGAGCGTACTTGTTCTTCTTGGCGTTGAAATAAGATTCGAGCGACGGAGTGGCCGAGCCGAGGACAACGACGGCATTCGCCATCTTAGCGCGCACCACAGCAACATCCCGGGCGTGATAGCGCGGAGTCTCTTCCTGCTTGTAGGAGGAGTCATGCTCTTCGTCGACGATGATCAACGCAGGATCAGCGACCGGGGCGAAGACGGCAGAGCGAGTGCCGACGACCATGCGGGCGTCGCCGCGCTTGATGCGATGCCACTGCTCGGCACGCTCGCGGTCGGAGAGCGCGGAGTGGAGGATAGCGACCTCAGCGCCGAAGATCTGATGCAGGTCGGCGGCGACGGCGGGGGTTAGTCCGATTTCAGGGACTAACAAGATGGCAGAGCGTCCGGCTTCGAGGACGGAGCGCATGGCGGCGAGGTACACGGCGGTTTTTCCTGATCCAGTAACACCGTGCAACAACATGCCGGCGAACTTGCGGGCTTCGACAGCTTTCCGCATTTGCGCGAGCGCAGATTGCTGAGCGGGGTTCAGGTCGAACGCAAAGGGAGTGGAGCGCGGCTTGGTGCGGGAGACAGTAAAGTCGGCCGGTTCTTCGACGAGTTCGATTAGACTCCGCTTGACCAGACTGCTAAGCGTCGTGCGAGGGATGTCGAGGGAGCGCAGCGTCTCGACGGGAACCCTGCCGCCTGACGCAGCAAGAGTGTCGACGAGTTCGCGCTGGTTGTCGTTCAGTTTGCCTTCTACGGATTTCAGCACTGCGATCTTGATGGTGCGCGTGGCGTCGCGAGGGGCGGAGACGTCTTTGCGTTCGAGCCATTTCTTTCGGACCATTCCAGCAAGCAGGGACTTGGAGACGCGAGTGGCGGAGCGGAGAGTCTCTTCGCGGATGAGGGCGCTGCCCTCAGTGGCTAAAGCCGCGGTGCTGGTGGTCAGAGATGGCACGGCTGAAACCGGGTCCTTCCCGGTCGCGTTGTTCTCTGACGGATTACTGATATTCCCTTCTTCGTGCGCGCCATCTCTCGTCGTTCCCCTCACGGCTCTTTCAGCAGGTTCCGCGTCGGATTCACAGTTAGCCAGGTAGTCGAGGACGCGGTACTCGGCGGCCTGATCATCAGCGCTGAGACGAGAGCGCGCTGCGGATCCGGACATACCGGCCTGATGCAGGACCGTGTGGCCGGCTTCGGTGATGCGATATCCGATGGAACGTTTGAACTCAGCGCCGAGGGGCAGCATGGTACGGAAAACTTCACCGATGGGGGCGAGATAGTAGTCGGCAATCCAGCGGCCAATGCGCAGCAACTGGGGGTCGAGGACTGGCGTGGCATCGAGTACAGTAAGGATATTTTTGGTGGTGACGGAAGGTTTGCGATCGTGCAGTTCGACGACGACGCCCATCATGCGCTGCTGGCGAAACGGGACCAGCACGCGCCCGCCTACGACCGGGGCGGCGTCCGCGGGGACACGGTAGGTGAAGACCATGTCCAGCGGGACGGGCACAGCAACGTCGCAGAATTCGGGCATTGAATTAGAAGGATAACCTACGCCTTTGTGGAGGCGGCGGGCGCGTCCGTTCGCAGGTCGAATAGGGATTCTTCGACTCCGCCGATCACTCGCTCCGCGAACGATCGACTCCGCTCAGCATGACAGATTGCGACGTCTATTCCGCTTTCTGCGGAAGCTTCATCCCGAGAAACTTCATCACCATCTGCAAATCCTTCCAGGCTTCACCTTTCTGGCGGGGATCGCGAAGAAGAAATGCGGGATGGTACGTGACCGCTAGCTTCGTACCTTGCCACGATGGGTCGCTGCTGCGCGCTCCGGCGGGCGTGAAGTCGTAGAAGCGACCGCGCAATTCGGACATTGGGGCGTTGATGGCCAGCAGGTTCTTGGCCGCTACGGCTCCGAGCGCGACCACCACCTTGGGCTTGATGACAGCGATCTGACGCATGAGAAACGGCGAGCAGGTTTCGCACTCATCGCGTTCAGGAGTGCGGTTTCCCGGCGGACGACACTTGACTACGTTCGCGATGTAGACATCCTCGCGACGGATTCCCATGGCTTTGATCATGTTGTTGAGGAGTTGGCCGGCGCGGCCCACGAAGGGTTCGCCCTGGGTGTCTTCGTCGGCGCCGGGTCCTTCGCCCACGAACATCAACTCGGCGCGGGGATTGCCGACGCCAAAGACGATCTGCTTGCGGCCCTGCTTATGCAGCTTGCAGCGCGTGCAGTCGCCCAGGTCTTCGCGAATCAGTTTGAGCGCAGCTACGGGATCGGTGGTGGCCTGCTCGGGATTCGGAGTTAGTACTTCGAAAATGTTTTCGTCGGCGACCTTGGCTACTGCAGCGGATTTTCTCGGCATTTCCTCTCGCGAATCTGACTGGGGTGTGGCAGGTAACGTCACTTCGGGCGTAGCAACGGCGACGGTTTCGCGCCGGTAGAAATCGTAGATGCCAAGCTCGTGATAGTAACGCAGGCGATCGGCGAGGGCGCGCCGCAGTGAATCATCCAGAGCAATGGGCATTTGAACTTGCAGGCATTATAACCGCTCGGGCCGGGATGCTTCGCTTCGCTCAGGTGACAATAAGCGGGGTCAGGCTTTGACGGATGATTTGCGCTGCTGGCGCAGACGAACGACCTGGTCGAGAACGCGCTGGGCCACTTCCCATTTGGTGGTCTCGGGAACTTCTACGACCTCTTCGCGGGTGATGATGGTGACTGCGTTGCGGTCGGAGTCGAAGCCCACGCCTTCGCGGGATACGTCGTTGACGACGATGCCATCGAGATTCTTGGCCAATAACTTCTGGCGGGCATTCTCCAAAACGTTTTCCGTTTCGGCGGCGAAGCCGATGATGATCTGCGCGCCTTTCTTCAGCGAGAGCTCTTTGAGGATGTCGGGAGTGGCCTCGAGCTCCAGATTCATTGGGCCTTTGCGTTTGATCTTCTGGCCGGCCGCAGCTTTCGGGCGGTAGTCGGCGACGGCCGCGCTCTTGATTACGATGGTGGCCTGGGGAAGCAGTTGGAGAACCGCGTCCCGCATTTCTCCGGTCGATTCGACGCGCGTGAGTTCGGCGGCTCCGGGAGCTGTGAGCGATGTCGGACCGCTCACTAGAAGAACGCGTGCGCCACGGCGCAAAGAAGCCTCGGCCAGTGCGTATCCCATGCGGCCACTGGAACGGTTCGTCAGATAGCGCACGGGGTCGATCTTTTCGCGGGTGGGGCCGGCTGTGATCAGTACGGTCTCGCCAGTCAGATCCTGCGACGCGCCGAGGGTCTCCAACACGGCGGTGACGATGGCGTCGTTATCTGCGAGACGTCCCGCACCGGTCATGCCGCAGGCAAGGTAACCGGAGCCGGGCTCTACAACTTTCACCCCTCGCTGGCGCAGAGTTTGGAGATTCGACTGGGTGGCCGGGTGATTCCACATGTTGACGTTCATGGCCGGAGCCACGACCACTGGCGCAGTGGTTGCAAGGTAGAGCGTAGTCAAGAAGTCGGTAGCGATTCCCTGCGCGAAGTGGGCCAGCACGTCTGCGGTGGCTGGGACGACGACTAGAGCGTCGATGGATTGCGCGACGGCGATGTGCTCGATGGCGGAGTCGATGTTGGGTTCGTGCTGTTCGTCGGGCGCGAACATGCTGGTAATGACTTTTTCTCCGGAGAGAGCAGCGAAGGTGAGGGGCCGAACGAACTCCTGGGCGGCACGAGTCATGACGACTTGTACGCGGATACCACGGTCTTGCAGAAGGCGGACAATTTCGGCCGCTTTGTAGGCTGCGATTCCGCCGGTGACGCCGAGGGCAATCTTCATGGATTTTAGATTGTCGATTTCAGGCTGTTGATTGAAAACCGAGACTTCAGTGGCGGCAACCAATCAACAATCACGAAATCAACAAATTCCTTAGTCCTGACCCAGGGCCTTATCGAGCGCTTCTCCGGCGGCCTCGGCAGCGCTGCGAGTGTCGGGGATTTCCCACTTAACCTTGCCGGCGCGGATTTCGTCCTGCGCGATCCGGCAGGGCTTGCGGGAATTGGTGTCGACCACCGGGGGGGCACCGGACTGGAGCTGGCGGGCTCGCCGAGCCGCCACGAGAATGTACCGGTAGTTGCTGTCGAAGCCTTCGATCAACTTCATTGGGACTCTCCCTTGACGCAATCAGTTTCGAAGTTTAATCAATGCCGAGTCGTATATGTATTCCACTAAACGCGGGCTCCGCAGGAAATGAGAGCTTTCAGATTCATCCCGCTGGCCCGCTTTCCCGGCAGATCTTGCCTATCCGGTCGCAACGCCGTTGAGGCGCTACATCAAATGATACCGCGAAATCTAGGAGTGTGCTCAGGGTGCAGGAGCACGAAAGGACGCGAGGATGGGTTGGACCTTTTCCCTGAGATTGGCGAGGCGAAGGCGTTCCGCTCGCTCGACGATCGAAGCCTCCTGTTGTGACAGCGGCCGAACTTCCCGTCGCAGCCGCTCCGAAAGGACGATCGCTTCGAGTCTCTCGATCGATTTTTCCAGCTGATCGTTGATGAGCACGTAATCGTACTTGTCGTATTCTTCAATCTCGCGTCTCGCGTCCTTGAGCCTGCGCTGGACATCATCTTCGCGGTTCTCCTTGCGGTTGCGAAGCCGCCACTCCAGCGTGCTTCGATCGGGGGGCAATACGAAGATGCTGATTGAATCGGTCAGATTTTTCTTGACTTGCGAGGCGCCCTGAACGTCGATGTCCAATAACAGATCGTGTCCGCTCTGGCCAGCTTCGCGCAGGAATTTCCGCGCGGTGCCATAGCAATTTCCGTGCACGTTCGCGTGCTCGAGAAATTCTCCGTCCCGCACCATTTGGTTGAATTCTTCGATCGGGACAAAGTGATACTGCTTGCCGTTCTGCTCGCTGCCCCGGGGAGCACGCGTGGTGTACGAAATGGAAAAAACCAGATTCGGGACGAGCTTGAGAATCTCGTTCGTGAGCGTCGATTTGCCCGAGCCCGACGGTGCAGAAATGATATAGACCAGTGGCTTGCGGGATTCGCTCATTCCAGATTTTGCACCTGCTCGCGGGATTTTTCGATTTCTGACTTCATGGCCAGACCGGCTTCTGTAATCTTGAGCGCTTCTCCAGCCAGGCCGGAAGTCTTCGAAAGCAGAGTGTTGGCCTCGCGATTCATCTCCTGGAGAAGGAAGTCGAGCTTTTTGCCGATTTCGCCGCCTTGATCGAGCAGGCCAAGGAAGTGTTGGACGTGAGTTTCAAGACGCACGATTTCTTCCTGGATATCGCTGCGATCGACGAGAAGCGCAGCCTCCTGCAGGATCCGTTCTTTGTCGATGGTCGCGCCCAACAGCTCCTGCAGGCGGGTCTGGAGCCGTTCGCTGTAGTTCTGCAATACGGCGCGGCGATGCTGCTGAACACTCTGGCCGGCCTCCACCAAGTGCGCCATGCGGTCACGCAGTTCACGCGCGATGCCGCGGCCCTCCTCCTCGCGCATCTGATTCAGACGATCGAGGCCTTCGCCGACTTTGGCCATGACGGCGGCTTCGATCTCTCCGTCGGCACTGTCGTTGGCCGAGTCGAGAGCGCCGGGGATTCGCAATACGGCGTTGAGGTCGGGCTCGGTAGCGAGAGAAAATTCGGCAGCGGCGGCGCGGAACGCAGTAATGTATCCGCCGATGATGTCACGGTTGAGGGAGAAAGCCTCGCTGGTCGTGCGCTCCAGGCTGAGGGTGACTTCTACGTGGCCGCGCGACATCTTCTCTTTCAGCAGGCGGCGGAGTTGCATCTCGAGAGAATCGGTGCCGGAAGGAAGCCGAAAGTGCAAGTCGAGGAAGCGATGATTGACCGACTTGAGCGAGAGGGCGAAAGCCATGCGGCCATTGGGACCGGGAGCCGCGGTACCTTCGGCGGTCTGGCGTTGCACTTCACCTCTCACCTGGGAAAAACCTGTCATCGAGCGTATGGGCATAGGGGCCGTTCGTTACGATCCTGCGACAGCTTTGGGTGCATCAGCATTTGCGAACTGCAATTCGTAGAGGCGCCGGTACGTACCTAATTTTTGCATTAACTCATCGTGCGCGCCGATATCGGCGATGGTGCCGTTCTCGATGACGACGATACGGTCGGCACGGCGGACGGTCGACAGGCGGTGCGCGATGACGAAGACGGTGCGGCCGGTCATCAGGTTGTGCAGGGCGGATTGCACGAGCGATTCCGATTCGCTGTCGAGGGCTGAGGTGGCCTCGTCGAGGATCAGAATTGGTGCGTTCTTCAGAAGCGCACGAGCAATGGCAAGGCGCTGACGCTCTCCGCCGGAGAGACGCACGCCGCGCTCTCCGATGACGGTATCGTAGCCGGACGGAAGGGCCAGGATGAAGTCATGCGCGAGAGCGGCTCGGGCGGCGGCCTCGACTTCCTTCTGCGGAACGTTGGGCTGGCCATAGGCGATGTTGTTACGGACTGTATCGTTGAAGAGCACTGTCTCTTGCGTGACAATGCCGACCTGCGAGCGGAGTGAAGCCAGAGTTACATCGCGGACGTCGAGACCATCAATAAGGAGGCGTCCGGCCGTCACGTCGAAGAACCGGGGGATGAGGTGGACCAGCGTGCTCTTGCCGGCGCCGCTGGAGCCGACGATGGCCAGAACCTCGCCCCGCCGGACTTCCAGATCGATGTTGTGCAGTACATCGTGTCCCTCTTCGCCTTCGTTGGTGTAGGCAAAGCTGACCTGCTCCAGGCGGACGCTGGTGGAAAACTTAGGCAGCGTCTTGGCGCGCGGCTTCTCGAGAACATCATCTTCGAGATCCATGAACTTGAATATCTCCGAAGACGCGCCTAGAGCCTGCTGAAAGTTGTTGTAAAAGAGCGCGAACTTGCGAACCGGGTTGTACAGGCTAAAGACGGCGGTAATGAAGGCGACGAAGACGCCGGGCGTCATCTCGTTGTGGGCGATACGGTGGCGGCCGAGGAGAAGAAGGAGAGCGATTCCCACCACTCCGAAAATGTCCATCAGGGGCGAACTGATTGCGGCTGCCGCCACGGAGCGAAGATTGGCGCGGAAGAGACGACGTGCGGCTTTGCGGAACCTGGAAATTTCCCAGTTTTCGGTGTTGAAGGCCTTCACTATGCGGTTGCCGGTGATGGTTTCGTGCAGAATGTTCTGGATTTCCGCAAGCTTGTCCTGGCCGTGACGCGTGGTGTGGCGTACCCGAGAGCCAATCTTGCGCGATGAGTAGACGATCACGGGGAGGAACAAGAGCAAGACCCAGGCAAGCTTCCCACCGAGAATAACTACTACGATTGCCACGGAAAGGAAGGTGAAGAATTGCTGCAACAGTTCCGAGAGCACAGTCGACATCGCATACTGCACGCGCTCGATGTCGTTGACGATGGTGGAGAGTAGAGTTCCAGTAGTGTGTTGCGAGAAAAATGCAGCGGAGCGGCGCAGGAGTGCGGTGTAGAGATCGTCGCGCAGATCGGTGATCATGCCAAAGCCTGCGTGATTCACCAAGTAGGTCCCGGAGTAGTCGCAAATTCCCTTTAGAATCGTGGATGCAACCAGCGCAAACGCCACGATGTTCCAGGCGTTCGTGAAATGCGACGGCACGAACTGCTGGAGGTACACCGGATGGTGTGTACCGGGAATAATGAATAACTGAATATCTTTCGACCCGGTCGCGGGGTTCAGCACTCGATCGAATACGGGACGAACCAACAGATACTTGAATGCGTCGAGCCCTCCCACTGCGGCCATCAGCACAACCGAAGACAGGATCTGCCACCAGTATGGAAGAGCGTACCGAATGAGGCGCGTCAGTTGCCGCATGGGGCTCCCCCGCGAGGCCGGCCGCAATTGCTTGCTGCCGGTGGAATAGGCATGAGGTGCAAGGCTTTATTCTACTTGAGCGGCGGGCTGGAGCGATGCGGTTTCAGGGTCTCGGACATTGAACGACCCGGTTCCGGCGATCAGAAGTCCCGCTCAGCCGGTGGCTGGACTGATAACAGGTCGATGGGTTCGGACCGGCCGTTTACGTTCACCTGCAGGTAGGTGAATCTCCACGCGCCTCCGTTCTTAGACGCGACTGCACGAATGACGCCCTTGCTACGAGGACCCGAGACAGGAATGGAAAGGTTGGCGCTGCCCGTACCGCCGCTGACCTGCAAGTCGCCGGAGATCAGCCAGGCTGCTTGAATGGGCTCTCCCACCTGCTCGCGAACCTGCGGGTCGGCTGCGGCTCTGGTCATGGCCTGGTGGTAGACGTCGCTGTTGCGGAACGTCGTCGTGATGATTGTCATCACTATGCCGCCGAACACGATGATCAGCACGAGCAGAGTTAAGAAGCCGAGCGGGATCTTCCAATGCGGATGGCGTTCCAGCCAGCTTTTCTGCATGGGTCCGGGAATTAGCGGATAAGGAGGCGTGGACATGGATGCTGAGCTAGCCCGGACTGTCGCGGTGCGCGACTTTCACCCGATAGCCAGCGCGGCGCAAATGCTTGCCTACTTCTTCGGCGATCATGACGGAACGATGCTGGCCACCGGTGCAGCCGAAGGCGATGGTTAAGTAGCTCTTGCCCTCATGGATGTAATGAGGCAGCAAATAGACGAGCAGATCGGAAATGCGCGAGATGAACTCGCGGGTCTGCGGGAAGGAGCGGATGTATCGAGCGACTCGCGGATCGCGTCCCGTCAGCGGACGGAACTCGGGAACAAAGTGCGGGTTGGGCAGGAAGCGCACGTCGAAGACGAGGTCGGCGTCCTCGGGCACGCCCTCGCGAAAACCGAAACTTACACACGAAACCAGGATGCTTTTCTCGCGGGACTGCTCCTGAAAGCCATCGGTGATGTGGGCGCGCAGTTCGTGGACGTTGAACTTCGAAGTGTCGATGACGAAGTCGGCGAGCCGGCGGATGGCGCCCAAGTGACGGCGCTCGGTTTTGAGCGCGGATTTTACCGGAGAGTCCGTGCCCAGCGGGTGCGGGCGGCGGGTTTCGCTGAAGCGACGCAGCAGAACTGCGTCAGAGGCCTCGAGGAATACCACTCTAGTCGGGATCATGCGCCGGACCGACTTCAAGATCGCCGGCAGTTTCTCCAGTTTGGAGCCTTCACGCACGTCCACAACCAGCGCGGTGCGGCGAATTTCGCTCGACTGCATGGAGAGTTCGGCGAATTGCGGGATCAGTTCAACCGGCAGGTTATCGACGCAGTAGTAGCCGAGATCCTCGAAGGCCTTCAAGACCGAGGCCTTCCCGGAACCGCTCATACCGGTGATGATGACGAGTTCGGGCGAGTGTCCGGCGACGCGGGACTTCTTGCCTGTCTTCGCCTTTTTCTGCTTTCTGCCAGGGGCCCGCAGCTTCATTCACTGGATAGTAGCATCCAAGCGGCGTCCCCGCCCCTCGTTCCTGAGTGCCAACTGAGATACCGCCAGGTTCGTGGGTTCGCGGGTATTCTTCTGCGCACAATTGGAAATCAAGATTGTCTCCGCACCGCGCTGGCAGGTAAGCTATGGCGACATGAAAAAGTTCGAAGATCTTACGGAACGCGAAGTTCTTGCTCTGGCCATCGCACTGGAAGAAGAAGATGAGCGCGTGTATGCCGATTTTTCGGAAGGCTTGCGGCAGGACTATCCGGCGACGGCGTCGATGTTTGACGGAATGCGGGAGGAGGAATCGGGGCACCGGCGGCGGCTGCTGGAACTGTTCCAGAAGAAATTCGGAGAGCACATTCCGCTGATTCGCCGCCAGGATGTGCGCGGGTTTGTGGATCGTCCGGCGCTGTGGCTGGTGCGGCCCTTGCGCATTGAGGCGGTGCGGAAAGAAGCATCGACGATGGAGGTGGAGACGCGGCGCTTTTACGAGAAGGCCGCGGCACGGACGCAGGATGCGAGCATCCGGCAACTACTGGATGATCTGGCAACCGAAGAGCGCGAGCACGAAGAACGCGCGCAGGAACTGGACAAGCAGAAACTGCCCGACAGCGTGAAGGCCGATGAGGAGGTCGCGCAGCGCCGGTTGTTTGTTCTGCAGATCGTGCAGCCTGGATTGGCCGGGTTGATGGATGGGTCGGTATCGACGTTGGCTCCGGTGTTCGCCGCGGCGTTGGCCACTCAGAAAAGCTGGGATGCATTTTTGGTGGGATTGGCGGCGTCAGCCGGAGCAGGCATCAGCATGGGATTTGCGGAAGCTCTTTCCGATGATGGCAGCCTTACGGGACGGGGACATCCGTGGGTACGAGGGGTGATTTGCGGGGCGATGACGGCACTCGGTGGTATTGGCCATACGCTGCCGTTCTTGATCAAGGACTTTCGCGCAGCGCTGTGGGCCGCAGGAGCGGTCGTGCTGGCCGAGTTGGGCGTGATTACCTGGATTCGCCAGCGCTACATGGATACACCTTGGGTGACGGCGGCGCTGCAGGTCGGGTTGGGTGGAGTGCTGGTGTTTATTACCGGCGTGCTGATTGGGAGTTCGTAGCTGGAGGGCAACTTGCGAAAAAGGTCGGCATTTCTCTTCCTTTTGTTATCGCTCTCGGTGTTGGCCTCGTGCGGCGGAACCTGGGTGGACGATGACCGAAATTTCGAGCGCGTGTTTAACTTCAGCAAGCCACCAGATGTGACTGTACTTCACAGATACTATTGGAACTCGAGTCACTGGACTACGGAATACCGATACTTCATCGCAATACCCCCCACCACCAAGTTCGTCGATGGATTGACCGATGCGCGGCTCGCCGTTCCTTTAACCCCAGAGCAAACGACGGTGGATTCTTGCGGGGAAAAGCCGCAGTGGTTCCTGCCCAAGACCCTGACAAACTACCAAGCTTGGAAGCCCAAGACCGCCGATGGGTATCGCATTTTTCGCGACAGGGTCGATGGCACGCTGTTTGTGTGCGACCAGCGACTTTGAGGCAGTAGTGGGTCGAGCAACTCGACAAAAAGAGACGTAACGGAGCTACGTCTCTACAATTGGGTCAGGGTTGTGTGTCGAGCGGGTGGGTGCTCTTCTCGTAGAATTCGTTTTGCAGCTTTAGGCTGACGTCGTCTGCTTTCACTTCGCGAATCGCTTTCACTACCGAATCAATCCACCACTTCATCTGGAATTCTCCGAGTTCTTTCGTAGCCACCGAACCGTCGCCGGAATAGTGGTTGGGGAAGCGCGTGTACCACCAGATTCCCGTGTACACGTCTTCTGGAATTTTCTGACGGGCCTGGTCAGCGCCGGATTCGCGGGTGGCGCGGTCCATGTGCACGGTGTCGGGGCGGGAGATCATCATCTTCGAAGTCTCGCTCTCGCCGGCATGCATGTCGATGGTGGTCTTCTTTGCCGGACCTCCGTGTTGCGGTGTACGTTCGCCGAAAACGTAGACCACGTAGTCGTGGGGCTTGTCGAGTTGAGTCTGGGCAAAGTAGGGGAGCAGGCTGTCATTGCCTCCATGGCCGTTGACGATCAGGACTTTCTTGCAACCGTTGCGGGCCATCTCGTCGGTGGTTTCTTGCAGTAGGGCCAGTTGGATCTGGCGACTGTAGGCCATGGTTCCGGGCTCGTGGCGCGCCTCGGCGATCTGTCCGAAATAGTATTCGGGGAAGACGATCGCGTACTCTTGCTCGGCAGCGTGCAGTGCGGCGTAGCGAACGTCGAGCAAGTCGGTGCCGATGGGAAGGTGCGGGCCGTGCTTCTCCAGAATGCCGAATGGAAGCAGGCAGGTGCCCTGCGAACGGCGAATGCCTTCACGGAAGTCGGAGGCGGTAAGCTCCTCCCAGTGCGTGGAAAGCTTTGCCGCGGAAGGCGCTTGTGCGTGGATGATCTGCGGCGAGATGAGAACGGTGGCCAGTGCGAATAGCACAAGGACGAAAGAGGACTTGTAGCAGATTCGGGTCGTAATCAGCGGGTTCTTCATGGTGGAATCTCCTGGCGGCGAAATTCTAGCACGCGAAATACCCAGTATTAAAACGTATCAATGCCAGGATTCGAGGCTTCATCACGCTCGCTCTTGGGCACAAACTTGTGCAACTCGGCGATGCATTTCGTGTTTTATTCTTTGAAGACACCGTCGTCGAAACGGATCGTCCGACGATCACCTAATGAAGGAGTCCAGTTTGAGATTGCGCACAGCGGTCGCCGCATTAGGAGCGGGTTTGGTTGGCATTCTTATGCAGATGGCGGTGGGGCAGGAACTGGTTCAGGCTCCTCGCGAAGACGGTGCTCAAACTCCTCTGCGCGTCTACGAGCCAAAGAATGCCAGTGCACCGCTGGCGCTGATTTCTCCGGGGGGCTGGTGGAAGCGAAGACGGATACAAGTATTTAGCGCGCGCGATGCAGGGCGACGGATGGCAGGCCATCGTGATGGGGCACAAGGAAAGCGGTGCCGCTGCGCTGCGGTCGGACATGTGAGAGTCAGGCGGCCTCAAGAGGGGGTTGACGGAGCTGGTAAATGATCCCAAGGCATACGATGCGCGGCTGATGGATATTGCAGCTGCGTTGAAATGGGCCGGGACGTCGTGCAAAGCGCCGTTTGTCGTGCTGCTCGGACACTCCATGGGGGCGCGGACCGTAATGCTCGAGGCTGGGGCGAAGACCACACTCGGAGTGAAGGGGCTAAACCGGTTTGATGCCTATGTTGCGCTATCGCCGGACGGGCCGGGTCCCATGTTTCCGGAAAATGCGTGGAACGGAATTCGCAAGCCGGTGCTGATGTTGACCGGCACGCGGGACGGATCGCTGGATGGCGATTGGAAGACGCGCACGATTCCTTACGACAGCCTGCCGGCGGGATGCAAGTGGCTGGGCGTAATCGATGGGGCAACTCACTTGAACTTCGCGGGCGTTGGGATTGCGGGGTCGACCGAGAAACTTGTGCTACTGGAGACGAAAGCGTTTCTGGATGGACTGCGCGGAGGGAAGTGCGGGACGCCGGTTGCAGTGGAGGGGATTACCGTCAAGAACAAGTGAAGTCCTGGTGCGGATCACACCTCAAAAAGTACGGTTTCACAGTAAGAGCGCTCGCTCCGCCTCGGCGAGGGACGCAGAGAGAAAAACGGGGCACCCGCGGCATTTAGTGACCTTCTTTATTGAGCTTCCTTGAAGTCGAAATACGCCAGATTCATATTTCCTTCGGTGAGAATGTGAACGGTCAGAACGCATTTTCCGGCGGGAAGGTGAATGCTCGCAAAGTTTGTGATTTTGTTCCAGTGGTGCCACTGCCTCCAGTCAATTGAGTCGGAGGGGTTGAAGGTCGAAGGGATGGTCAGTGGCCCAGCGGCGGATTCGCCGTTCACATCGATTGAAATGGTTCCACCGCGATTTGAAGTGTAGAGAAGGTCGGCAATGTAGCTACCGGCGTGAGCGGTTTGAACGGTGAGGTTGAACCATTCTCCCGGCTCGGTCCATCCGACGTAGAGCTGTTTTTCTGGAGGTGGTACGAGGTTGTACGGACTGTTGTCGATCTGCTCGTCGTTGTGGCCATGGAACTTTGTGTATGACGTGTCCACGCCTTCGTTCATGCGGAACTGGTTCAGATAGGTGCCGTCCGCAGGATTGAGGCTGCCGCTGCCGTTGTTCCTGGCGTCGGCATCATGGTAGGCGATTCCCTCTCCTCCAAGATCGTAGTAGGCGCATTCCACCTTGCCCGGAATCTTCTGCGCTCCCCCTTGATAGAGAGTGTCGTGGTAGGGAGTTCCCTTGTAATGCTTGAGGAAGGTCGCCTTTGGCGCAGCGACCGTTGTCGTCGCGAAGAGAATGCACAAGGCTGGCAGGGACAGGCTCGATCGCCGCATATTTTCTTCTTCTCGCGAAAAGCCCCACTTCTCGCAAAGGCCGCGAGAAATGGGGCACCTGGTTTCGACTTAACTGATAGCTGAAAGCTGACAGCTGCTTTCTATGGGACTTCGATCAATTCCATTTTGTCGTCGCGGCGGCGGCGGTGCAGAACCATCAGTTTGCCTTTGGGGTCGCGGAAGACGAAGACGTCGCGGTCTTTGAAGTGAGCTTCTTTGATCGCTTCTTCGAGGGTCATGGGGCGCATGGCGACATTCTCGTCGGAGCGGAGAAGATGAACTTCGGTAGTCCTGGCCACAGCGGGATACTTGTGCACCATGACCGGGACCGCAGTTTTTTCCGAGAGGCCGACGGCAGTTTGCAATTCTTCCTGGGGCGACGTTTCGTGACCATTCCACTTTTTGACTTCTTCGCTCTTGCGAGCGGAGCGCTTCTTCGACATCCATCGCGTTTTGTATTTGACGGCCTGCTTCTCGAGGTGGTCGAGCGCTTCGTTGACGGCGATGGTCATGTCCTTGGCCTGGGCCAGGCCGACCAGCGGGCCATTGCGCGGGCTGATGGTGATTTCTGCTTTGTGGCGGTGTTTCTCGACGGCGAGGATGACCTTGGTCTCAAACTTGTCGCCCAGAATTTTGCGGATTTTTGTTAGGCCGGTTTCAACTTCTTTGCGGATGGCGGTGGTGACTGTGTACTGTCTTCCCGTGTATTCCACGTTCATGAGCGCCCCTCCTAGAATTCGTGCTATCGAGTCAAATTGGGCACCGCATTACAAGATGGTTCTACTGGCAAAACAAGAAAAAATCACTTCTTTACGGCGTAGCTAGTGTTTTTCCCATCGTACCCTAACGAGTTGGCAATAGACTGCACCTCCTGCAGAAAATTGGGAACTGGCATTCCTTCATACTTCGCTTTAAGCGGGTCGACCCGGCTCGTGAACTTCACGGTTTCCTGGCTTTCTTCGAGAGCGGCAATACACTTCGCCGGGCCGCCAGGAAAATAGCTTAAGCACTGGTTGTAGCGCTCTCGGTCGTATTTATCGTGATAGTCGTACGTACCGCGAAGAACAAACAACCCCTGCATACCATCACCTGCGGTGAGTCTGAGCCCTGGCATGACCTTCTTCTCATCGCCCTGTGACTGACGCAGGAAGAGCACGTACGGGCCTGAGGCGGGTATCGATGCCCAGTCGGACCCTCCGGTCAACGTAAGGGCCGCGGAATCATCCGGCCCGTGCTGTGGTGGATCCATAAGGCAAGTTACAAAGCCTCTCGGAATGGCAAAGGTGAGAAGTTCCCCGACCTTGTGCGATCCCTTCCAGGTGCGCAATACGGTCACATCGTAATATGTAACCACCTGTTCCCCAGAGGGAGAGACCGCTTGGAATTCGTCCCTGTACACACTCGCCAGGATCACCTCGTCGCTCTTCCGCATCAGCACGGGTAGATCCGATGCCAGCGTTTCGGGATCTATCGCCGGTCGCACGGTGATCAAGTGGCGGACCGCGTTAATTCGCTGGCACAAGGGGGTCGCGAAGATCACATCGTGCGTTTGCTCGGCCCGGAGGTCTTTCACATGCTTGTCTGGGGATGATTCCTGAGCCAGCGCGCCTCCGCAGGCAAAGGCCATGAGGAGAATGAGCGGAGCAAAATCACGCGCGATGGTCTTCATGCAACCTCTAGTTCCGTAGATCGCATATCGGCACGATTGGGGCGTGCCCTTCCCGGTTTACTTTTTTACGCGGCGCTGGTGCGTGCTGGGGATGCGCATGTCTTCGCGGTATTTGGCTACCGTGCGGCGGGTCACCTGAATGCCCTGCGATTGCAGGATGCGGGTGATCTGCTCGTCGGTCAGCGGACGGCTGGGATCTTCTTCTTCGATGAGCTTTTTGACGCGGCGCTTGAGGATCAACAACGACGTTCCGCCACCCTCGGGCCCCTGCACGCTCTCGCTGAAGAAGTACCGCAGCTCGAATACCCCCTGTGGTGTGTGGGCGTATTTGCTGGCGACGGCACGGCTTACCGTGGAAGGATGCACGCCGATTTCTTCGGCCACCTCCTTGATCATCATGGGCTTCAGTTGATCGATGCCTCTTTCGAGGAAATCCTGCTGGCGGGCGACGATGCAGTAGCAGACCTTGGTGATGGTCTGCTTGCGCTGTTCAATGTTCTTGATGAGCTGGATGGCGCTCTTGTAGCGCTCTTTCACGTAGTCGCGAGTGTTCTTGTCGTTGGTGCCGTCGCGCGTGACGAGCTTTTTGTAGGCCGGATTCAGGCGAAGCTGCGGCAGGTCTTCGTCGTTCATGATGACGAGCCATTCATCACCGTGTTTCACGAAGGCGACGTCGGGCTCGATGAGCCGGGGCATCGTCTTGTTGTATTGCAGGCCGGGGCGCGGGTCGAGGGTGCGGATATACTCCAGCGCTTGCTGAACGGCCTCCATAGGGCGGCCGATTGCCTTGCCGATTTCTTTGTACTGCTTGTTTTGCAGGCCGCGAAGATGCTGTTCGACTACCGAGACGGCATCCTTGAGGACCTGCTCTGTGCCGTTCCCGTTTTTGTGCAGGGGGAGTTGGGCCTGGTGATAGCGAAGCTGGTAGAGCAGGCATTCGCGAAGATCGCGGCAGCCAACGCCGGGAGGGTCCAGTTGGCGGACAACGTCCAAGGCTTCATGCAGATCTGTGGCAGCGAATCTCGGCTGGTAGGCCGGAGCCGCCGGCACGGCGTTTTGGACCCGTGGTTCTGGCGCTGGCGCGACAGCAGTTGCACCGCTTCCCGAAGTCGATGAAAAAGATGCTTCGCGCAGTGGTTCAGCGGGTGCAGTTAAATCCGGAATGACTTGGTCGCTCGGATCGACGCTGGTGGCGTCGAGTTCGACGTCGTCGCCAATGGCGGCCGAGTCAGAGAGGTCTCCCCCTGCGTCTGCATGCTGGTCTGCGGCAATCTCCGCGAGGCCAAGGGCTTGCGCTTCGCTGACAATGTTCTTGGCCGTCTCAGCGTCGGCTTCGGGCGGAGCAGGCGGGGCCACGCCCAGAAGCTCATCGTCGCTGGCGATCAGGTATCCGTCTTCGTTGAGGTTGCCGATGATCAGTTCGGCGGCCTCGCGTACTTCTTTACGCAGGCTGAGTGCGCCCAGCTGCCAAGCCAGATGGTCCGTCAGATTCGTGGGCTTGGAGAGGAAGTTTTCGAACGAGGGGCGCTCGATGTCCTCCATCTCGCTGTGAGTGCGGTAGCCAGGATCAAGATAATCCTGGAAAAACGAGCCGAAATCAATTTCTTCGAAGGGATCTTTCTTTTCGACCGCGGTGATGGGATTTTCTTCGGTGGTGGCAGCAGCGGCGCGCTCGCGGTCTTCTTCTTTCTTGCCGACTTCGTCGAGCAGCGGAACCGAGTCTTCGAGTTCTTCGAGAACCGGATTCTCGACCATCTCGGTATTGATCATGTCCTTGAGCTCAAGCTTGTTGAGCGCGAGGACAGAGACCATTTGCACCAGGCCCGGCGTAAGAATCTGGCGCTGCGAGAGTTTGACGCTGAGTTTGTGCTGTAATAAAACCATGTTTCAAAGTTTCAAGGTTTCAATGTTTCCAAAGACTGACAGCTCCAAGGTTTTCACTTTGAAACTCTCAAACCTTGAAACCTGCTTCTCTTACACCAAAGAGAAGCTCTCTCCCAAATACACTCTTCTCACTTCCGGATCGCTGGCCAACTGCTCGGGCTTGCCATGACGGAAGATTCTGCCGTCGTCGATAATGTAGGCCCGATCGGTGACCGAAAGTGTTTCGCGCACGTTGTGATCCGTAATCAGAACTCCAATTCCACTGGCTCGCAGGCCGCTGATAATCTTCTGCAGGTCGAGCACTGCGATCGGGTCGATCCCGGAAAACGGTTCGTCCAACAAAATAAACGTAGGGTTGATGCACAGGCAGCGGGCAATTTCCACGCGCCGGCGTTCCCCACCGGACAGGGCGTATCCGCGGTTCTGACGGATGTGCTCCAGTCCGAGTTCGTCGATAAACTTTTCCATCTTCTCGCGGCGCTCGTGCCAGGACATCGGCTGCGCCTCTAGAACCGCGAGGATGTTCTCTTCCACCGTTAACTTGCGAAATACCGATGCTTCTTGCGGGAGATAGCTGATGCCATACTGACGGGCCCGAAGGTACATGGGAACGTCGGTGATGTCCTGACCGTCGTACAACACGCGGCCGGTATCGGGAGGGATCAGGCCAACGATGGCGTAAAAAGTCGTCGTCTTGCCGGCGCCGTTGGGGCCTAATAATCCAACAACTTCGCCCTGATCGACACGCAGACTGACACCATTCACAACGCGGCGGCCACGGTACGACTTGCCGATTTCTTCAGTGGCTAGAACACGCATTTATCGTGCCACTCGCGTTTGCGTTACCACAGGAGTACTTGCTCCGCCTTCTACGAGCACCCTATCATCGCGTCTAAAGAAAGTCAACGAAACCCCGGTAATCTTGCCCTGTTCGGCATCAAAAATGCTGGGCGGTCCGCCGGTGAGGACGAATTTGTCGTCGGCAGCGGTGTAGACGAGCTTTTGGCCTTCGGCGCGGCGGTTCGGCTGCCGGATGACGACGTCACCTTGGGCGACCATGCGGTCGAGCTGCCCGGTCACGGCAAATGATTGACTGCTCGAGGTTTGACTGCGAGGGAGTAGATAGGCGTCGACGGTTTTGGAGGACGCGGTGAAGTCGGAGGTCTTGGCTAGGACTCCGCCTTCGTAGTGGACTCGGCGCTCGGAATCGGCGTAGGTGAGAGTGGTCGAAGTGATGGTAAGAGGGGCGGATCCGAGCGATTGGCCCGTTTTCCCGAGGCTCTTCGGAGCTGTCTTTCCCGCCTGAGTAGCCTCTTCTGAACCTTTATTTTGCGCCAGAGCTTTCTCTGCGTGACCCTTTTCCGGCTGTATCAGGATCGTTTGCACTGGTTGCGAAAGCGTGCCTTGGGCCACGACGGAACGGTGGTCGCGGTCGAACTGGATCGATGGGGCCTCGATGATGTTAGCGTCTTGCCAGAGGCGGGCATTGCCAGAGTAGAGCGCCACTCCGCTATTGTGGGCCGTCATGCTTCGCGAAGCGACGTGAATTGGGGAGGAGGAGGCGAGGAGAGCACCGTCGGGTTGCTCTTTAAGTTCGCTGTAAGTGCTCTTCACATCGCCCTCGGCGATCGCGTCTCCGGTGGCACGGTTGATGCGGATTGTCTTTGCCGTGGTCGCCATGCCTCCATTGACAACGCGAGGACCACCGGTCAGCATCAGCATTTGGTCGGCGGGTGTGTAGCGGGCGCTGTTCGCCGAGGCTTGCATACGCTTGTCGGGCGCTTGGCTATCTGTGTAGAGGACGTTTCCTTGTTGCGTGACCGACTCGATGCCACCTTGTGCGAGGAATGCTGCGTCGACGGAATCGCTGGTGCTGACTCGGTCGGACTGGCCGGCGGTGGAACTGACGATGCGGGCACCGGGCGCACCGTGGATGCTGGCGAGGTGACTCTTGCCATCGGCTTCGGCAAATTGGGCGACGAAGGTTCCTGCGGTCACTACCGTCTTTTGTCCCATGACCGATTGTCGCGAAGAAGGCTGGGCTCTGGTCGAGGCGACTTCAGGCTGGGAGAGCGTTATTTGAGCTGCACCGGATGTTGCGGCACGCTGCAGAATATGGCCTTTGGCGACGGTGAAATCGATGACCGGCGCGGTGAGTTCGAAATCCTGCGGAGCGGAACTGCCGGCGGGCTTCTTCCCTGCCGCGGCTCTTTGCGTGAGGTGGGCGCCATCGACGGCGTGAACTTTCTGCAACTGGTTCTGTCCGGCGAAGTCGAGGATCAGGCGTCCGGCATCGCCTTGCATAGGCTGAGCCCCTTGCTGGTCCAGGTGGACGTTGCCAGTTAGAGTCGCCGTGCGCAGCAGATCCCGTTTGCCCGTGAGCAGGAACTCTGCCTGGTCAGAACGGATACGGGTTTCGGAGGCTGATTCTGTGGAGGATTGTGCTGCGTCTTTGGAACTCCGCCTGGTCCCAAGCACCGCAGGTTTTGCGCTTGCCGCTCTCGTTACGGTGCTGACGTTGCCCGTGGCGAGTACACGTTCGACGTTATTGTCGGATCCGAGGTGGAAGACAGCCTGGTCCGCCTGCAACGTTCCACCCTCGCGCGTAAGGTGAGGATGGTCGAGCACAATCTCTCGTGGTTCATTGGTGATGACGCCGTGGTGGGCATCGATGACCGCGGCGTTAACACCACTGAGGACGACGTGAAGCTGCGCAGACAGTGTGAGCGTGTTGCTCTTGCCCGCGTACTTCACACCGACGGCTGATCCGGCGGCTTGCGGCGTGCGGAAGTCGACTTGGGCGTCGGTCCAGGCATTGCCGGTTTCCTTGTTAAAAACCAGGTCGCGCGTCTTGAGGTGGATTGGGTTCTTCAGCTCTTTGGGAGTGGTTTGATCGGGACTGGCGAGGCCGGCCGGATTCGCGACCAGATCAATCTGTACCTCGCCCTTGGCCGTGACATCTCCAGTTTTCTGGTCGTAGGAAAAATCGTCGCCGTAGATCTGATCGAAGCGTGAAGCGTCGCGTCCGTAGAGCACAATGCTGACGTTGTGCAGTTCAGCCCGGCCGTTGAGTTTGAACTCCTTCAGGTCGCTGGCCTGGATGGTAAAGAGCGTGCGCTTACCGTCGGACTTGGAGAACTGGAATCCGGTGGCGGTCTGCTTGATGTCGTAGCCGATCTTGCCGGGGATCTTTGTCAGGACGTCCGTGGCCTTCCAGCGGGCGTAGAGATACATTCCCGTAACAACCGCAGTGAGCAGCACGGCCGTTGCGGCCAGCAGGCGTCGAAGACGGTAGACCTTTAGGGTCATGTGGTCTCAGTGTAATGCCAAAAGGCAGCTTTCAGCTCTCTTCGGCTTCCGGCTCCCAGCCTTCGGCTTTCGGTGGCTTGGACCTTCATCGCACTGGGATGACATACTTAGATTACTTAGATGACAACTCACTGCGAAACGCCGCCTCTGCTGGATTTTCAGAACATTTGTGTGATGCGCGGGATGAAGGTCGCGCTGGACGATTTCAGCCTTCGGATTGGGGCGGACGAGCATGTCGCTATTCTCGGGCCGAACGGGTGTGGAAAGTCCACGTTGATCAAGACGATTACGCGCGAGTGCTATCCGGTGGCCCGGGCGGAGTCGTCTATGTCGATTCTCGGGGCCGACGCGTGGGACGTGTTCAAGCTGCGGGAGCGGCTGGGCATTGTGTCGAATGATTTGATGCTGTCTGTCACCGGGGATGCATGCGGGCGGGACGTGGTGTTGTCGGGATTCTTCAGCAGCACGGCGATTTATCCCAACCACGTCGTCGATCCCCGGCACAGCGAACTGGCGGACGCGGCGCTCGCGAAGTTGAAGATATCTCATCTGGCGGATCGTTCGGTGTGCGAGATGTCGTCAGGGGAGGCGCGGCGCGTGCTAATCGCACGGGCGCTGGTACATAAACCTCGGGCGTTGTTGTTCGATGAACCGTGCAACTCTCTGGATCTTTCGGCGCAGCAGAGTCTGCGTCAAACCATGCGCGCTCTGGCCAATTCAGGGACGGCGATCATTCTCGTGACGCATGAACTGGCAGATATTGTTCCGGAGATTCAGCGGGTGGTAATGATGAGCCGCGGGCGAGTCGTGGCGGATGGGCCTAAGGAAGAGATCCTGCAAGTTGAGCGACTGGCGGGGTTGTTTGGAGTCCAGGTAGAGATGGCGCGGCGGGACGGGCACTACCACTTGTGGTAAGGAAAGCAACTTAACGTCGGCGCCCTGCTTCCTAGCATCCATATGCGTTATTTAGCGCAGATCTTGGCTTTAGGAATGGCCTACCTCGTAACCAGCCAGCCTGGGGCTCGGGCTCAAGAAAACGTCTGCCCGAGGCCCTCCACTCACGAAGATCAACCATCCGGTCCGGAGATCTCAATCGTCGAGGTTGCGTTCTCGGGAACACTGCAAATGCCACTCGCGGACCAAGAGCAGATTGCGGCCTCGGTCAAGCAGGAGACGCATGGCAACGTTCTTGATAGCGCAGTCGAAGAAGCACGAGAGAGAGTAAGAGCGGGCTGGCAAGATCGTGGATACTTCAAGGTACTGGTTAGCGGCGATTCGAAGATCCTGACGAGTGGCCCAGTAAGTCAGCGCATTGCTCTCAGTGTCAAAGTAGAAGAAGGCTTGCAGTACACCCTGAGCGCAATCACGTTCAAGAACAACCGTGTGCTCACTAACGTCAAGGCACTGCGCAGTATCTTCCTCATCAAAGACGGCGACATTTTCAGCCGGGCGCAAATCGCAACGGGGTTGGAGAATCTCAGGGGAGCATATGGGGAGTACGGCTACATCAACTTCACGGTCGTTCCAAATACCACGTTCGACGATGACAACAAGACAGCGTCCCTTGAGTTGGACGTTGATGAAGGAAAGCAGTTTCTAATCAGCAACCTCAACATCATCGGTCTAGACGTAAGTGCTCAACACGAGCTTTTGAAGGATTCGCCGATTAGGAGCGGGCAAATCTACAACGGCAGACTCCTGGAACTGTTCCTGCAGAAACACGGTTCGATGTTTCCCGATTGTGAATGTCGCGACCACGTTCAGAAGCGACTAGATGAGCGAAGGGGCACGGTCGAACTTACTTTCGACGCCCGGCCGTGTTCGGTGGATTAGGGATGAGATCATCGATCTCCCCACCGCACTACTCATTTGTCGACTACCCGCTGATCTCCTTCGATCTCCAGCATCTGAGCCAAGCCACTTTCAACTCGAGGGCATCTTGAAATCACGAAGCGAAAGCTCCAGGCCACCGTATTCGGGATGGTCGTTGTGTCCGATCGTGAAGGCGATATCGATGGTATCGCCCGCCAAGAGCGGGGCTTGCTGCAGACGTTCGGCCATGTGCCAGCCCAACGCATCGAAAGTAATTTTCCAACCAGTTCTCAGTTCCTGGTTCTCAGTTCTTAGTTGGGTTTGTAGCGGTGCATAACCTTCCGCAAGAGCTGCTCCTTTTTCGGCGCGGCTTATTGCTGCGCTATCAGGATGGCACCTCGGCGTCGTTAAGATGGCGGCTGCGGATAGCTCCGGTGATTCTTCGGGTGGCGCGGCCGATCTTGGAATCTTCCTTGATTCTCCCTCGCGCAGTTTCAGCTTGATGTGCTTCTCTTTGAGGATTCGCGGAGAGGCAGACAGCTGAACAGCGCGCGCCGCGAATACGGGTTCGGGATTGCCAACGCCATAGGGTTCCATCAATCGCAAGGCCTGAAATAAGTCTGGTGTGACTTCCGCCAGACTTAGTTCCGCATCGAGATCGAGCATCGGATCGAAGTCGGCAGGCGTGAGGCGGTTTCGCGCAAATGCATCGAGGCGTGTACGCAACTCCCCGACATTCGCGGCTGGCATGGCGAAACCACAGGCGTGGGAGTGTCCCCCGTAGCGAGAGAAGAGTGGGCCGCACGATTCGATTGCTTCGAGCAGGTGGAAGCCGCGAATGGAGCGGCCGGATCCGAACGCCTCTTCGCCTTCGCGCGAGATTACGAGCGTGGGTCGGTTGTAACGCTCGACCACTCGGGTCGCGGTGATGCCGATGACGCCGCGATGCCAGCCTT
This sequence comes from Candidatus Sulfotelmatobacter sp., assembly GCA_035695545.1. GTDB lineage: Bacteria > Acidobacteriota > Terriglobia > Terriglobales > Acidobacteriaceae > Sulfotelmatobacter. The sequence goes on from DASRRV010000387.1 coordinate 27,239, forward strand.
CGCCGTCGATGACGATGCAATAGGTATCGCATAGGGTGGGATCGCCGGCGAAACGCTCTTCCACGTCACGCAAAATTCTGCGCTCTTCTTCCTGGCGGTCAGTATTGAGGCGATCGAGTTTCGCCGCGAGCTCTCTGGCGCGCTCGGGCTCTTTGACGCTGAAAAGCTCGATCACGTCGCGGGCTACGTCCATACGTCCGGCGGCGTTGATGCGAGGCGCAATGCGGAAACCGACTTCTCCCGAAGTTGGCGGACGCTTGGGGGAAATTTGCGCTACCTCCAACAGCGCCTTCAGACCGGGATTTACCGCCTTGCGCAATGCGTCCAATCCCAATGATGCGAAGACTCGGTTTTCTCCGGCCAATGGCACAGCATCAGCGATGGTCGCGATCGCTACGACCTTCATGAACGACATCAGCAATTTGTTCTGATCTTTGGGGTCGAGGCGGCGCTGCATCAGTGCTTGCGCGAGTTTGAAAGCGACACCCGCGCCGCAGAGCCGCTTGTCGGGATAGCCGCAGTCTTTTTGATTTGGATTCAAGACGGCCAGGGCCTTGGGTACACCGTCGGCGCCGGGCAGGTGATGATCGGTGACGATCAGGTCCACTCCGAGGCGCTGTGCGGTTTCCGCGGGCGCGAAGGCGCGGATGCCCATGTCAACGCTGACGATCAGGCGAATACCGGCGGCCGCGGCGCGTTCGATCACATCGTCGCGCATGTCATAGCCTTCGCGGATGCGGTGCGGAACGTGGAAGTCGGCTGCGCCTCCGCAGAGTTCGATTGCAGTCTTCAAAATGATGACGGCCATCGTGCCATCGACGTCGTAGTCTCCGTATATGAGGATGGGCTCTTTGCGTTCGATAGCGGCGTCGAGGCGATCCACGGCAGCACGGAGGCCAGCCATCTGATCGGGCGCGTGGAGATGGGAGAGCGACGGCGAAAGGAATCGGCGAGCTGAATCTGGATCTGTTATGCCGCGGTTTACGAGGAGCGGGGCGAGAACTCGGGCCGTATGGGTGTTGCCGCGGAGGATGGGTTCGGCGCGAAGACTTGAAGCCAGAACGTTGGTCAGGTCTTGGTCAGTTTTCTTCGGAAGCCACTGCATTGGAATTAGCAGTGTACTCCTGAAGAGAGGCGATGCGGCAGTTCGAGATCTTTTAGACGGCTTAGAGGACCCAGCAGCGGGAATTCAAGTCTAGGTCTCTTCGTCCTGATCGGGCTCGTCCATGGTCAGGCCGCCGAATTCGTCGGAGACATCGAGGAGGCGCTGATATTTTTCGTACCACTCCGTGCTGACTTCGCAAAGGAACATCGATCCCTGGTAAGCCCAGCCCAACTGGAGGAATCCGACCTTGCCGGTGTGGGCCTTCAGCCAGCGCGCGTCCTCGACATCATCACTGTCGGTGAATTCCGAGTTCGTGAGGCGCTGCACCATTTCATCCAGCTCGGTACGTTCGAGGACCCAGGAGTGCATGGTTAGAAACGGCGCACCAGCGGCCTTGGCCAGTTCGACGAAATCTTTCCAGGCGTCGGGATTGTCTCCGGTCTCCCACATGATGCACTGCACCTCCTCGAAATCGACATAGCCATGGAAGCGGCGCATGCCGTGGCCCTCGATAAAGGCAATCATGTCGTCTTTTACGATGGTGAGATCGTCTGGAATAGGAGACATTTTCGGATGACTCGTAGATCTGATTGTATGCTGTTCGTCCCTTCGGTGCCAGCGCGGGCGCTTAGGGCGCGGGCGTGGGGGCGGTCATCAGAGCCACGAACATCCGGTAGAACTTTTCGCTGTCGAGGTCGAACTGAATTTCTACCGGTGGTACGCCGGGATGTGATTCCTTGATGCTCCACGTCAGAGTGTTTCCGTAGCCAGCGCCACGGTCGATGTCGACGCTCATGTAGCGGGTTTCACTCTTCGTGATCAGAGACGGGTCGATCCAGGCCGCGGCGGCTAGCTCGTCCCACATGATGTCGGCGCCCGGCGTGAACATGGCGAAGCGGGCAATGTAATGGGCCAAGGGCGTGCCACTCGCTTCGATCTGCTTCACCAGCGCGGGCGTCATGTGAGTCTTAACGGAGATATCGGTGGGCGTGCATACGATCTTCTTCCACGGCGCGCGCAGCACAATGTTTGCGGCCTCTGGATCGAACCAGAAGTTGAATTCGTGGCGCGGATTATTGAGAAACTCCGGATTGTCGGTTTGCGGACTCAAACTTCCCCCCATGAACACCAGTTCCTGCGCCAACTCTGGAAACTGCGGGTCGAGGGAAATGGCGAGCGCGAGGTTCGTCATCGGTCCGCCTTCGTAGATGGTGACTTCGTGCGGATACTTGCGCACCATGCGAATCAGAAAGTGTGCGGCATCTTCGTCGGCGGGCTTGGTGGTCGGCTGGCCTTCCGCAAGCGCCGGCACTACTCCCGACTCATGCCACCAGCGGTCGTCCCACGCGCCGGCGTAGGCGACCTTGCCATAGTGCTGCTGCCAGAGTTGTGATTCGGCACGGGTGCGAATCAGGGGAAATACGGCGCCAGGAACAACGGGGATGTCGGTGCGCCCGATAATCTCAAGCAGGCGGAGCGTGTGAGCGACCTCTTCGTCGCGCCATTGATCTCCGCTGACGACCGTGATGCCGAGAACTTCGACTTGCGGCGATTGAATCAGCATCAGCAGCGTTTGCATGTTGCTGCCGCCCGCGCCGGAGCAGTCCTCGTTGATGATGACTTTGCGGCGCGGCTGGGCGGAGGCGAAGGCGCTCGCTAACAGCACCGTCGCGAGGAAGAAGAATTTTGTTTTGAACATGTTCTTGTGGTCGTTGGGTCGTTCTAGCATACGTGGCGCAGTCGAAGGAAAGCTAGGCTCTGAGGACTGAAACCCCTCGCCATTAGCGGGTTGCCGCGGCACGACTGCAAAGCCGCACCCTCCCGGATTCTTTCTTTGTCCAGTTCCGATTCTCGCGCTACTTCTTGCCCGGAGGCCGAGTCATAAGGTCTGTGTAGATCTTGTAGAACTTCTCGGCGTCGATATCGAATTGCACGTTGGCCAG
>DASRRV010000388.1:0-7611 GCA_035695545.1 Candidatus Sulfotelmatobacter sp.
GGAAAACAGACGTTTACAGCTCAGCAACTCAATGGCTGACGAGCGACGACGCGGCGCTATACCTAAAAGTCGAACGTCGTACCTTGTTGCAGTGGGTCCGGCAAGGTAAGGTCCGCGCCTACATACTCTCTGGCACACAACGTCACGTCTGGAGATTCAAAACGTCAGACTTGGATGCTATGCTGAGCGTGCCCGCTGTGCTCTCGAGTGATGGGAGGATCAAATGAGGAGAGTACGGCACAATAAGGGAAGTGTCCTATTCGACAAGGGACGAGGTACATGGAGATTCCTGCAATGGGTGGACGGCAAGCGACGATCACAAACCCTCGGCACGAAGCAGGAATTGGCGAACAAAGCAGCAGCGTGGAAGGTAGCAAGCGCGCTGGTGCCGAAGAAACCTAAGCACGCGACTGGGTTCACGGTCAGCAGCCTGGTTGAGATCTATCGGGCAGAACGAATGCCGCAACGGTTCAGCACACGCTACAGCTACGATCAGTGGTTGACGAACCACATACTCCCTCGCTGGGGAGAGGGCTCGCTCACTGACGTAAAACCGCGTCCCGTTGAATTGTGGCTGCATTCTCTCAAGCTGTCTCCCAAAAGCAGAGTTCATATTCGGGGCGTTCTGCATCAACTTTGGGAGTTCGCTATGTGGCGCGGTGATGTGCCGGCAGAGCGCAATCCGATGACTCTGGTCACTGTGCGCGGCGCAACCAAAAGGACGAATGTTCCGCGTAGTCTTACGTTCGAGGAGTTCCAAAAGTTCGTTTCTGAACTCCCGGAACCATTCCGCACGATGGCTCTGCTGTGTCTGTGTTTGGGACTCAGGATCAGCGAATGCCTAGCACTCAAGTGGGCGGACATTGACTGGCTTGCAAGCAAGATCAGCGTAGAACGTGCGATTGTTCGGCAGCGAGTGGATGACGTAAAGACTGCAGGTTCCAGAAAGCACTTGAGCATAGATGGCAGCCTGCTGGATGTGCTCAAGACGTGGAAGCAAACAACGCAGTTTTCCGGACCGGGAGACTGGGTTTTCGCTTCCCCGACACGGCTAGGCCGTCTTCCGTGGTCGTATCCGCGAGTCTGGGGAGCATTCCAGGAAGCAGCAGAAGCAGCGAAAGTCGGCAAGCTGGCTACTCACACGATGCGCCACAGCTACCGATCGTGGCTTGACGCCGTGGGAACGCCAGTAGCCGTGCAGCAGAAGCTAATGCGGCACGCGGACATCCGCACGACGATGAATATCTATGGCGATGTGGTGACGAACCAAGAGTCAGAGGCACACAGCAAGATCGTGGGTTTGGCTCTGCCACGCGCTTAACAGATCGCGCTGCGGATCACAGCTCAGCCAAGTGGTTGAAAACATGGCGGAGAGAGTGGGATTCGAACCCACGTTAGAGTTTCCCCTAAACACGCTTTCCAAGCGTGCGCCTTCAGCCACTCGGCCATCTCTCCGGCGTGAATCGGTGGAAGGAACGACTCTTATCGAAGCCTTCTAGAGGCTTTCGAAACCGCCGCCAAATCGCAAACAGCGCGGCTCTGCGACTCTTCAATTCTATGGGGAATGTCGTCGAAACCGCAACTTGAAAGGAATCGCTGAAACCAGAATGAAGACAACACGAAGCAGTTAACGCTAGGAGAGTTTCTCGGGGGAATCTGGGCCTGCGTTCGGAGCTGCGCCGAACCCCGATACAGAACCTGAGGCTGACGCGCCCGCTGCGGCTGCGTTTGCGGCCTTGCCGCTCTCAGAGGAGACGGGCAACGGTGGCACCTTCGTGTTGTCTACCACGTGATGGTTCAGGCAGTAGAGCGCCAATTCGAGGCGATCGGCCACTCCTAGCTTGTCGTAGACCTTGCGCAGATAATTCTTCACGACTTGCTCTGTGGTTCCTACGCGCAACGCGATCTCTTTGTTCTTCATGCCCTGCGTCACGCAGGACACAATGAGCGTCTCTTTGGGTGTGAGTTGCACCTTCGGACGCGCGCCCGACGGCCGGGTGTTCTGGTTGCGGTACGCTTCCATTACCCAGTGAATTCCTTGCGGATCAAGCCAGGTGTCTCCGCCCGCCACTTTACGCAGGCAGTCGACGAGCAACTCCGGCTCAACTTCTCGCGACACGATTCCATGTGCGCCCCGGCGGAACAAGTCCAACGTCAACTCTTCATCCGACCCGGGTGTCACGACAACGATTCGCATCTGCGGATTCTGTCGCAGCAGATCGGCCACCGCTTCCACCGGATTCTGTGCCAGAGCCGCCTCGAAGATCACAACGTCGGAAGAAAATTTCTTTACTGCGGACTGAGCCTGCGCCAGTGTTTCCGCCTGCCCAACCACGCGAATGTCGTCTTCGAGCGCGAACACTTTACGCAATCCAGCACGGAAGATGGCCTGGGTATCGGCCACGATCACTCGAACAAACGCGCCCTTGCCGCCGTCGTCGCCTGCTCCGAGATTTTCTTCCACATCAACAGGAATGCTAGCCATTCGGTCCCTCGGGCCTATGCCCGCTCGAAATGATATTCGTCAATCACTACGCCTACGCCGCGGCGGCCTCGATCCTCGAAGCTGCGCACGACCCGTCCCCGGCAGTCGATCTGCACGTTCTGACGCGCGCCCACGACATCGGCCGGCAACAGAATCGTGAAGTCCACCATCGACCCCACCGGCACGTCGTTATCCATGGCAAACAGCACGCCGTTAGCTGAGATGTTTTCCGTCTCCGCCGAAAACGCGCTGCCTTGCGACTTCACCGACGCCGACAGGTGCAGCGGAAATCGCGGCGCGCTCTGCATCTCTTCGTAGTGCCGTTTCGCTTGCGCCTCGGTCATCGGTGCTGTGCCTTCCGCTGCCACGTCTTGGTTGAACCTTCCTCCGGGGAGCGCGATTTCCGCCTTCCGGACTTTCCTCAAACTCAAGGGCAGCGTACACCCACAAATGGTGCAAACAAAGTTACCGAAGTCATGGAACGATAGAGCGTAACTGCTTATGTTTGAATGGATTAGGAGGGATTTTACAACTCGAATTCGGACCCAAGACTACCCGTCCGGCCCGTCAATTTCCGGTCAATTTCGGGTGAATTCGCGGCAACTGCCGGAGGAAAACCGAAGGCACAAATCGTGTGAGTTTAAGGCCGAGCTGCGTGGAAAGCAACCCGCTCTTGCGCCTAAAGCGTGACGCCGTGCATCGCTTCGCCTTGGTGAATTAGGCCATCGTTGCCAAAGATTAGAAACTCAACAGCACGCATTCGCTTTCCATCAATCTCTGCTATGTAGATGATGCCCACGCGATTAAACTCCGTCGTCACGTAATCCAATGTGAAATGGATGTTCTGAATTTGGGCCATCGCGCGCGTCCAGTATTCTCTCAGCCGAGCCTTCCCTTCAAGACGCGACGACTGCATGACCGAGGCAGCCCGCGGCGATGTGAAAACCGCGTCTTCGCTGAAGTGCGATAGCACTGCCTCGACATCTTTGCGGTTCCAGCTTGAGATCCACTCGTCGGCAAAGGCGCGCGCATTCTCTTGTGTGAGCGAATAGGACATAACCTCAGAACTTCGTCACTTCGGTGAAATTGAAATCCTTTATCTTCATCGCCGGGACCACCATGTCAAACGACTCTTCACCGCAGGATCGCGCCGGTTCGCTCATTGCCTCGACGTTCGACAGCATATGGATCAGACTTTCATTAAGTCGGAAATTTCGCACTCCACATTGCACGCGCCCGTTTTTCACCAGGAACGTGCCGTCGCGAGTCATGCCAGTCAGGATCTTCTCGTAAGGATCCACCTCGCGGATGTACCACAGCCGCGTCACCAACACCCCGCGCTCAGTCGATGCAATCATCTGCTCTACTGTCTGCGGGTCGCGCACCGGAGCGAACACGATGTTCTGCGGCATCTCTCCCATTTCGTTCGGTAGGGCAAACCCATGGCCCGTGGCTCCGATTGTGCCAACATTGTCCTTGTGCTCCGACCGCTTCATTCTTTCGGCGGTCGCCCGGGCGTAGACCACACGCTTTATCACCCCATTCTCCACGAGCGCGATTCTCTGCCGCTGCATCCCTTCTCCATCGTACGGAGCTCCCGTCTGGAGCGGATGCTCGACGTCATCCCAGATCGTCACGTTGTCGCCGAACAATTTTGTTCCGATCCGCCCGCTGAGAAACGAACGCTGGTCCAGAATTGCCATCCCTGAATAGTCCCAGAACATGAATCCCACAATGTCGAGCACAGCCGCAGGCTCAAGAATCACGGTGTACTTCCCTGCTGGAATTTCTCGCGGATGGGCCGAATCCAGCGCCTTCTTGGCAGCGATCTCCGCCAGCGCCAGCGGGTCAACGTGGTCCGGAGAATTCGCTTTCTGCCAGCCGGATGAATCCACTCCCAACATTGTGATTGAGACTTCGGCAGAAGTTTGTGTGTGCCATTTGCTCAATCCGCGCGAGTTGAAGATTCCTTCCACCGACTCGGCACTGGAAAAGACCCCGGCAGTTGTGAGCTTGTGCCGATCCGCCACGCCAACGATTTTCTTAACTCCCGCAGCCCGCAACTCGGGAGTAATAGCCGCTGTGCGATCAAAATGCCGCGCCGGTGCATTTGTGGCAGGTGCGCTGCCCGCCGCTTCGCGTGAGTCGGGCACCGGCAAAAGATCTGTATCAGGATGTTGCACCTTCGCCAGACTCTCCGACGACCGCACTACCTGGCGCAGGCTCTCGTCATCAAATTTATTGGTGAACGCTCTGGCTGTCCGTCCGCCAAACACCGTTCGCACCGAGACGACGTGATTCTCCTCCGCCACATTCTGGTGAATGGTGTTGTTGGCGAAGCGAGTGAGCGCAAACTGGCCGCCCGAAACAAGAACTTCGACCTCGTCCGCGGTCGCGAGTCTCCTGATGCGATCGAAAATGTCGCTGGCTTGTTCTTTTGTCAGCATGCAGACTTGTTCTTACTTAGCGCTGTTCGTGTCCTGGAGTCGCTCCTTCGACTAACCGGCCTTGTACGCGCTCCCTACCTTAATCCCGCGAAACCGCGCCGGAGCTGCACCGTGCCCGGTTCCCATTACCTGCTGCGGCTGTCCCTTCCCGCAATTCGGCGTGCCCCACAGAGTCCAATGATCGCGAGAGCAAATCGCGTCCAACGAATTCCAGAACTCCGTCGTAATCCCTGAATACGATGGATTCTTCACCATCCGGACGCGCTTACCTCCCTTGATTTCCCAGCCAAGCTCGCAGCCGAACTGAAAGTTATACCGCTTGTCGTCGATCGACCAGGAACGGTTCGTCTGCATGAGCATTCCGTGATCGGTCGAGGCGATCAATTGTTCGAGGCTCAGTGGCTTTTCTCCCGGCAGCAAACTGATGTTCGTCATGCGGATCATCGGCAACCGGTTCCATCCTTCCGCGCGCAGCGTCCCGCCCGATCGGCTTTCGCCGATGGTATGCGCTGTCTCCCGCGAACTCAGGTATCCGGTGAAAAGCCCATTCGTAATGATCGGCGTGCACTGCGCCGGTACACCTTCATCATCAAATCCGAACGTTCCCAACCCCGGGCCATGCTCCTGACGCGCGTCCGCAACCACATTCACCAGATCGCTGCCGTAGCGCAGAGTCCGCAACTTCTCCAACGTCAGAAACGAAGTGCCGGCAAAATTCGCTTCCATCCCCAACACCCGGTCGAGTTCGATCGGATGCCCAACTGACTCATGAATCTGTAGCCCGAGTTGCGAGCTATCGAGGATGATGTCGAACTTTCCCTCTGGACACTGCTCGGCCTGGTGCAGCGCCACAGCCTCTTCCGCGATCCGAGGGGCGTTTTCCACTAACTTCAATTCGTCGATCAGTTCGTATCCTTTGTTCTGCCACTGCCCGCCATAGGAATTCGGATACGAACGCTTCTGAATCTCATTGCCGGCGAACGCATAAGCGGCATATCCCGCGCCCGTCGAGAGCTTGGTCTGATGAATGTCCGTTCCCTCGGACGAAACGAACCATTGCTCCTCGCGGTTGAAATTCAAGTTCGTCTCGGCCAGCGTGATACCGGAGACCGAGCGCAACTCGGCGTCAATCTTCAGCAGCAACTCAATGTTTTGTTCGACGGAGACGCTGAAGGGATCGATCTTGTACGGCGTTGTCCACTCCGCAACCACAGCCTCTTCCGGAGCGAGGCGAACGTCGCTCTGCTTTACCAGTGCCGAGGCGCGCGCAATTTCAACCGCCTTGGCCGCCGTCGCCTCCGCAGCCCCGCGCCCGAGATCGGCAGATGCAGCGAAACCCCAAGCTCCATCCACAATCACTCGCACGCTCATACCTACAGATTCCGCGTCCGAGGCGCTGCCCACCTTGCCATTCTTCGTCGTAAGCGCACGGCCGCGCTGCGCCACGACCCGCACGTCGGCGTAGGTCGCCCCGCGTAGCGCCGCAACGTTCAAAGCCCAGTTAGCAACGTGCTTCATGAGAAGAATTTCAAATCTAACACAATGCGACGGGCCACATGTTGCTTCACCGGTGGACATTGCGCCTGACACGCGTTGAGTTCTGACAGTTATCATACGAATGCGCTTCAATGGAGGGTGCAGATCGGGATGACACCTGTGCACTGGGTTATTCAGGAGAATCAAGGCGACTCAATCGGAGTCCGATCCATCGCAGAGGGGCTCGAATCTGAGGGGCACGTGCCCCATCTGGTGTGGCTGAACAAGGGATCAGATGTCCCGGCGATACCCGATTTACCAGATAGCGCTCCTCTCGTCTGTTACGGGCCGGGTTTCGTCACGCGTGCTCTAAATCACCCGCGGCTTCGTTCTGGACTGTTTTTCGATCCGGCGACATTCTGCTGGTCGGCCTTCCGCACCGGTTGGGAGGATGCGATGCTCTCGTATGACGGCCGGGTTATGACGCTAAGGGCTGCGCGGAATCTCCTGCACCGAGGCGGAGCAGCATTTGTTCGGCCCGATTCAGATTCCAAGGCTTTCGAGGGTGCCGTCTACGATGCTTCGGGTCTGGATGCTGTCACGGAACAAATAGCCGATGACGCGCTCTCTGTTGCCGTAGCTTCGCCAGTTAGCATCGAGGCCGAGTGGCGCTTCTTCGTGGTGGGTACGGAAATCGTCGGCTGCTCAGAATACCGACGCTGGGGCCAAATTTCGACACAGGGTTCTGTGCCTCATACAGCGATCGATCTCGCGGGGACACTCGCTTCACGCTGGTCGCCTGCTGATATCTATTGCCTCGATCTAGCCATCAGCGGTGACCGTATCGGCGTTGTCGAAGCCAACTGCTTTAACGCGTCCCGATTCTATTCTGCTGTTACAGATCGCATTCTAAGGGCGGTTAACGCTCATGTGTTGGATCGTGTCTAAGTGCTATGGCGTAGCGTGCGCCTCATCCAGCGCCTTCTTCACGGCCTGCAACTCTTTCAGCACTCCGCGCAGCTTGGTCGACTCCAGCGCGTTCGCCCCATCGGATTTCGCTTCCTTGGGATTATCGTGGACTTCCATGAACACTCCATCCACTCCCGCGGCCACTGCCGCGCGCGAAAGCAACGGAATGAACTCGGGCTGTCCGCCACTGACCGCCGGACCGCTCCCATCGGATTGCGATGATGGCAACTGCAC
>DASRRV010000389.1:0-4499 GCA_035695545.1 Candidatus Sulfotelmatobacter sp.
GACCCAAATCGGCGGAACTTCCGCCAGAAAGCCTACGTACTAACATCTATGTTGCAAGAAATCCGTCACGCCTTCCGCCTGCTAGTTCGCAATCCCGGCTTTACCGCTATCGCGGCACTGTCGCTCGCGCTTGGCATCGGCGCCAACAGCGCCATCTTCAGCTTGGCCGATGCACTTCTGCTCCGACCGCTGCCCGTCCTGGGGCCTAACAGCGTGGTTACTGTCAGCACTGATCGGCCGAACGTCTCAGAGGGTATCGGCGGCGTGTCGTATCCGGACTACCGCGATTTTCGTGAGAGGTCACAATCTTTCGAGGGCCTGACCGCGCTCCAACTCACCACATTTGGCATGGCGAAATCGGCACGCGAGACTCCGCAGATGCGCGTCGGCGCAATGGTGAGCGACAATTTCTACCAGGTGATGGGCATTCAGCCTGTGCTTGGCCGAGCCTTCCTGCCGGAAGAGGGGCAAATCCCGGGGCGCAACCCTGTCGTGATCCTCGCCTACGATTTCTGGCGCACGGAGTTCGCTGCCGACCCCTCGATCCTAAACAGCAACATACGGATCAACGGCATCGACTTCAACATCATCGGTGTTGCCCCGGAAAATTTCACCGGCGTCGACGAGTACGTTCGACCTCACTTCTACGTGCCGCTCATGATGTGGCAGCGCCTGAACGCGCTGCCCGAGAACCCGCTTGAGGAACGCACCAATCATGCTTTCGATGTGAAGGGCCGACTTAAACGCGGCGTCTCGCGCGAGCAGGCGCGGTCCGAATTGGCTACCCTCTGGAAAAGCCTTGAGCCATTGCACTCCGAGGCCGACCGTAATCGCGTGGTCGGGGTTCGCACGGAACTGCAGGCGCGCGTTCAGTCGTCGCCCCCCGATGCCTACCTCATCGGCATGCTGATGGCGCTGGTGGCTGTGGTGCTTATTATCGCGTGCGCGAATGTCGCCAACCTCCTGCTCGGTCGGGCCCGCGCCCGCACCCGCGAGGTGGCCATCCGCATCGCGTTGGGCATCAGCCGCACTCGATTGGTCCGTCAGCTTTTGATCGAATCCTTGCTGCTGGCTTTACTCGGCGGGGTCGTAGGACTCGCATTCGCCTACGGCGGCATCCGCTTCCTGCAGACCATACGCATTCCCTCTGACATTCCCGTAGTGATATCTCCTCAGCTGGATCAGCGCGTCCTGTTGTTCAGCCTATTTTCCGCGATTGCCAGCGTCTTGATCTTCGGCCTGGTGCCCGCCCTGCAAACCTCGAAGAGCGACCTGGTCCCGGCATTGAAGAGTGGTGAGCCCGGCAACGGCGCTAGGCGGCGCTTGCTCGGCCGTAGTGCCCTGGTGGTCGGCCAGGTCGCACTGTCGATGATTCTGATGATCGCCACCGGAATGTTGCTAGACGGCTTCCGCAAGATCCTCGTCCTGAACCCGGGCTTCCGCACCGACCACTTGCTGACCATTGAGCTCGACACCTCGCTGGTGCGTTACACGCCAGCACAGACCCAGGACTTTTACAAAAACCTTCTGAATCGGGCACGCGCTGTGCCGGGAGTTCGCGCGGTTACACTGGGAAAGGTGATTCCTCTCGCTCCCAGCCAGGACACGGAGACCTTCATCCCCGAGGGCTACCAGTTCCCCAAAGGCCAGGTGAACGCCTCGACCTTCGCCAGCATGGTCGATGAGGGCTACTTCGACGTAATGCAGACGCCCATCATTCGCGGTCGCGCCTTCACCGCCAACGACAAAGAGCGCGCACCCCTGGTGGCGATCGTCAACCAGCAGTTCGCCGACACCTATTGGCCGCACCAGGACCCGATCGGCAAACGCCTGCAACTCAAGAGCAAGAAGGACCAGTGGGCGCAAGTAGTCGGAGTGACCAAGACCGGCAAGTACACCTTCCTCGGCGAGTCGCCCACCCCCTTCCTGTATTTGCCCTTCGCCCAGACCCAAGCCACGCGGATGGTCATGTTCACCGATACGATGGGTGATCCTGCTTCCGTTGTCACGCCGCTGCGCCAGATCGTGCACGACCTCGACGCCGACCAGCCCGTGTTCAACGTACGCACCTTCGCCAACTTCTACCAACAGCGCGCCATCGCAATCCCCCGCATGATCATGGAGATTGTCGGCACCATAGGAACCATGGGCCTAACGCTGGCGCTGATCGGTCTCTACGGTCTCGTTGCGTATTCGGTCGCGCGTCGCACGCGCGAGATCGGCGTCCGCATGGCCATCGGCGCTTCCCAGTCGCACATACTGCGCATGGTTCTGCGCCAGGGCCTCGTTCTCTCGCTTGCTGGCATTGGAGTGGGCAGCCTGGCAACTGTCGCGGTTGCGCGTGTTCTTGCCGCCGGACTGATCGGGCTCGGCACTCCCAACCCAGCTACTTACGTGTTCGTACCCTTGATCCTGCTGCTGGTGACGCTGACTTCGTGCTATGTGCCGGCGCTGCGCGCTTCGCGAGTCGATCCCATGGTGGCGCTGCGCTACGAATAAGCACCTGACGTAGTTCTCAGCATCGCTTCGAGCTTTCCGATCAAAAAGAAAAAGCAGTGATACATTCGTAGATGCTTGGGATTGAAACTGTTCAGAGGAGAGGAAAGTTACTCAGCTATAGGGAACCGGCAAGTGCCTGGGAAACGTTAGCGCTGATGTATCGGATGCGCGTCGGCGGGGAGAAGTGAAGGCAGGCAGGGAGCTCCGCGCGCGTCCGATACAGCCGTTTGGACGTAGCCGCCCGTGATTGCGGTGGACGCGGGCCGTTATGGAAATTCAATCGTGTGGAAGAGCGGTGTGGAGGTGCGCGGAGACCGTAACTCGGAGAGCCAGACGCAACACCATGCGCTCAGAAGTTGGCTACTGCGAAAAAGTAGCCCGAAAAACGTGGTTGAAGAAGCCGCGAGAAGAGATTTGTTCGGCCGCAACGCGTAGGGGTCCGGAGCGTTTTGAGACGCGAGAAAGTTTCGAGTTAGAGAGAGTCGTTTCATGCCGCAGCCGAGACCACAGGAGGAGAACGAAGTTGGATTTCGGCGGCGGTGAGCCTTTCGATGACCTTCATCGGTCCACCGCATTTCGGGCAGCGCCAAAGATCGGGAGAGTCTTCGGTGGAAGAAGCGTGTTGTTCGGCTTGCGGTTCTTGTGCCGAACCGAGCAAGTGAAAGCAAAGCGGCAGGAGAGTGGCACGCTTGCGGTTGGCCAGGAAGCCGAAGTTACGGATTTGTTCCGGCCTCACGGCGGCGGGTGTTCTCGAAATTGAGGGATCTCGTGACGCCGACTCGCCCATTCGTAAATCTGCCGAAGACAAGGCGATCACGATTTGGGGAAGAACTCAACACGGAAAAAATGAAAAAGGCAGTTTGGTTGAGGCCAGAAGCCGTCGCTCAGATTGAATTCCTAGAATGGACCGAGGCGCCCTGTTTCCGGTCCATGATGCATGACGACCAGGACCCAGTGGGTACGCAACGATGCCAACTCGCACCTGAACAGGTCGATACTCCAATAGGCTGTCTTTCGTGAAGTTTCGGCAGGAAGTCACAAATCGGATCGGCCTGGGATTTGAACTTCCGGTTAAAAAGGCTCTAGTTGAACCGAACGAACCGAGAATCGAATTTCAGCTGTTCAAGAAATGGTTGTAAATACTTGAGATAAGTGGTGGACGTGAGGAGATTCGAACCCCTGACCCCTGCTTGAGTAGAAAGGTCATGCAGAGAAAACCCAACAGTATCTTCTTGCAATCCAATTGGTTGGTGGACGTGGCGGGACTCGAACCCGCGGCCCCCTGCTTGCAAAGTGAGCAGTGAAAATCAACTAAGTCCTGCGTCTGGTGTCGCTTACGGGAACACGATGCCACTTATCTCGCTCTTGAATTGAACCGAAGTTGAACCGAGAAACCATCGACCTCCTGGTCCCGAACCGGAGGGTCGGAAAATCTAAAGCCTTGCCGGTGTCGCACATAGGGCTCGAACGCATTCCAAAACCTGCCCTCAGTTGGTCCACATGGTACACAGTTTGAGATGCCCTAAACCACGACACTCCGATGAGTGCAATATACGCCTAGTAATCCGTCCCCGTCGATAACTGGCAAAAGACACGTGAACTTGTCGGAGGTTTTCATGTTCCTTATACTGCGGCATCCGTTCAATAAACCTCTTGGTTTTTCTTATTGTCTTTAGCGCCGCGCTCAGGTGGTCGAACTAAAAATGCAAGGACAAGACCCACCAAAACCAGAAGACCAAAATCACCACCGCGATCACACCGAAGACACGCTTGCTAGGGCTCAAGGGTTCAGCAAGCCATCCGTGTAGAAATTCAATTAGGTGCTTCATAGGACTTCTTTCGGTGTCGGAGTTGGCCTACGTGTGGCATCGCGCCAGCGTCTGCCCACAGCGCGAGGAAGTCCTTGTACGCAACAAGTCTTCTGGTGCGGGCGGAGCGTGGCGCAGGATCGCGGGCCGAGCCTGACTGACAATTCATCTACGAACCAACATCTGCGGCGT
>DASRRV010000390.1:0-3281 GCA_035695545.1 Candidatus Sulfotelmatobacter sp.
GGAGGATATGCTTCCGGCCCAGCCATGCTGGCTGTGATAGTGGGTAGAGTGCCGACGCTTGTGTTTGAGCCGAATTTCGTGCCCGGCTTTGCTAATCGGCTCGTAGGGCCGCTAGTTTCGGGAGCCGCCGTGCACTTCGCCGAAACCGGACGTTACTTTCACCGCTGCGAGGTGACTGGAGTTCCGGTACGCGAGGCCTTCTTCCAGATCCCCAGCCAGCATCCCACCAATACGACGACCCTGCTCGTCTTTGGCGGAAGCCAGGGTGCGCATGCGATCAATCAGGTCGTCATGGATTCTGTGGCTCACTTGCAGCAGCGCGTTCCCGGAATTCATATCGTCCATCAAACCGGCGAACGTGACTATAATGACGCTCAAGCGGCCTACGCGAAGTTGGGCAGCTCCGTTGAGCTTTTTCGTTTCATCGACGACATGCCGGGTCTATTTGCGCGGGCAGATTTGCTCGTCTGCCGCTCCGGGGCAAGCACGGTTGCGGAAGTGACGGCAGCGGGCAAGCCGGCGATTTTTGTGCCTTTCCCCCGCGCAGCCGATGATCATCAAAAGCGCAACGCAGAAGCTTTGGAGCGAACGGGAGCGGCGGTAATGCTTGAGGAATCCAAACTGAACCGTGAGAGCCTGGTAGAAGTGGTCGGCAAGCTGTTCAGCGATCTGTCGCAGCTCAAACAAATGGGAGACGCTGCCCGCAGGCTGTCGCATCCAGATGCCGCACTCGACATCGCGGCCATGGCAGCCCAGCTAGCCGGAAGAAAGAGGTAGAGAGATCCGCGTTCGTCCGCGAAATCCGTGGCCAAGAACTTGACCTAGAAATGTTCGCCAAAATTCAACGCATTCATTTCGTAGGCATAGGCGGCATCGGCATGAGCGGCATCGCCGAAGTCTTGCTGAACCTCGGCTACAAGGTTTCCGGCTCGGACCTGAAGAGTTCCGCCGTCACGCAACGTCTGGCGAGCCTGGGCGCGGCCACCTTTGAAGGACATCGCGCCGAAAACATCGCTGGCGCTGAGGTTGTCGTAACCAGTTCCGCGATCGCCGCTGAGAATCCCGAAGTCACTGAAGCGCACAAGCTTCACATCCCCGTCATCCAGCGCGCCGAGATGCTCGCCGAACTGATGCGCTTGAAGTATGGCATCGCCATCGCCGGCATGCACGGCAAGACGACTACAACTTCCATGGTCGCCGCCGTTTTGGCCGCCGGCGGACTCGATCCCACAGTTGTCGTCGGTGGGCGCGTCGATGCTATGGGCTCCAACGCGCGCCTCGGCAAGTCGCAGTATCTTGTCGCCGAGGCCGACGAGAGCGACCGGTCCTTCCTTAAGCTTTCGCCGATTCTCTCGGTCGTCACCAACATTGACCGTGAGCACATGGATTGCTACCGCAACATGCGCGACGTGAAGAAGACATTCCTCGATTTCATGGACCGTGTGCCGTTCTATGGGATGATCGTCGCCTGCAACGACGATCCGCTGCTGCGCCGCCTCTTGCCCGAAGTGCAGCGTCGCACTGTGACCTACGGCACCAAACGCGGTTCGGATTTCTTAATCAAGCTGACGGGGCCGGACAAGACTGAGAAGCGCTCGGCTGCCGTCGGCAGCGCCGTAACAAGTAGCGCCGTCCCGGCGGCTGTAGTGGGGGCGGCTCGCCCGCACACCGAAGCCGCGACAAATCGTTTTCAAGTCCGCTATCGAGGACAGGATCTCGGCGAATTCACGCTGCACGTCCCCGGAGTGCACAATGTGTTGAATGCCACTGCGGCAATTGCCGTCGGAGTCGGCCTGGACGTCAGCCTCGATGCCATCCGCGCCGCGCTCGATCAATTCCGCGGCGTGGACCGCCGCTTCCAGCTAAGAGGCAATGCTGCCGGAGTGCGCGTGATCGACGACTACGGCCACCATCCCACAGAAATCAAGGCCACGTTGGCCGCGGCGAAGCAGTGCGGATTCGGCAAGGTTCACGTCATCTTTCAACCTCACCGCTACACCCGCACCCGCGACCTGATGGAGGATTTCGCCACCGCCTTCGCCGATGCCGACTCACTGTTCGTTCTCGACATCTACGCGGCCAGCGAGAAGCCGATCGAAGGAATCACCGCTGAGAATCTGGCGCAGCAAATCCGCGAAAAAAGCGGCAAGAGTGTCCAGTATGTGCAATCTTTCCCGGAAGCCGTGAGTTCCGCCGCCTCCGCCGCTCAAGACGGCGACATGATCCTGACTCTCGGTGCTGGCAGCGTCTCGCAGTTGGGGCCCATGATTCTGGAGAAGCTGAAGGAGCGCTAGACCGAGGCTGTGTCCTGATCGTGATGTCAACGAGCGCAACTGCTGATTTCGACAGTCATGAACTCGCCCGTCATTCGGAGCACTTGGGTGGAAGGAGGTTTCCCGCTGCGGCACCCAGAATCAGTCAGGTTAGTGAAACTCAGCCTCACGGAGATCGTCGTTCGGTGCAACGCCCTTTTCAACCTCATGGCGGTTTTCGAGGGTGTCTTCCCAAACACCACAGCGATCCAACTCAATCGGCGATTCCTTGGTCAGCACTTGATCCTTGCTGTCATCTCCGACGGGAAACACAATGTAGCGCTTCCCGGGAAACAAATGCTCTGCTGACTCTGCTGTTCCTCGATAGGGATAGGCGAGAACGACCGCTCCCCTCGCCCAAGGGGGCGCGCCCTTTAGCGGTGTCAAAACCTTGACCCGAGCCTCTTCTTTATCTAAGTCTGGCCCATTCGTGATTGTGTTCGTCGCTCCGACAAAGGAGAATCCGGGCACTTTCACATTTTTCTTCGAGAGGCCTTCAACGATCAGGGCAGGGCGCGTGTCCCTGGCGATAACCCATAAGGGAATGTCGCACGGTCTGGATGGAGGAGTCGTCTCTTGCGTGGGGGAATCGTATTCGTGATAAAGATGCCAGTCTTTCGCGGCAGGCAACAGCTGTTCCAATTCCGTGCAGGAAGAGAACCGAGTTAAGCAGGAAAGATTGAACGAGGTAAGGCGGTCAATCTCGGCTGACGGAGTGCGGGGGGAGTAGGTTACGACGGCCTGTTCGCAGTTGATTTTGCAGCCGCCGGGGCGACCAGCCTTGTAGTAAGGATGCTCCGCAAGTTGGTCATCACCGCCCATGATCCACCAATCATCTTCGGAGCTTCGGAGTCGTTGTCGGCTTTTCGCTAGCACGATCAAAGTCAATGGGAACTCGTCGTCCGGGGCCAACCGTTTTGGTGAGGCAGTGACTGTGATTGCTGCCGTCTTCCTCCAGATGGCCCCGTC
>DASRRV010000391.1:0-4522 GCA_035695545.1 Candidatus Sulfotelmatobacter sp.
GCCGGCTGAACAAGACCATCCACCAGCCGCTACGCCCGCCTTCGCAGTGACGTCAGTGAATGTTCCGTCCCCATTGTTGTGATAGAGAGTGTTTTTTCCGTAGTTCGTTACGTAGAGGTCGGGATACCCGTCGTTGTCGTAGTCGCCCACGGCAACGCCCATCCCGTAATTTCCATCCCCGGCATTCGCTAGGCCCGCTGCTTCCGTGACATCAGTGAAGCTACCGTCGGGATTCTGCCGGTACAGACGATTCCAGTATTGCGGCTCGTGGCGGTCGAAAGCTTCCGGTTCCCGCATGGGATCTGTGAGGCGGCCGCTATTCACGAGAAAAATGTCGAGCAGGCCGTCATTGTTGTAATCGAGCAGAGCGACACCGCCTCCCATGGTTTCGATCAGATACTTCTGACGGGTGGGTGAATTCAGATGAGTGAAATCCAAGCCGCGGGGAAGCTTTGCGTCGAAGATCGGCACGGCGAGGCCTAGCAGAGAAAGTCTGTGGATGAAATCTCGTCGGCTGATTCTTCTCATTCGTTGTTATGAGTTCAAGCCTAGCAGAACTCGCACACCATTTGAATCGGTGCTTGAAGCTTTCCAGCGTAGAAGTGCAGTTGCTGGAGGTCACAAATCGCGCGCACAGCGGGGAGGAAAGCTGGTTTGTGCACAGAGGTCCCGATTTCTGGCGGCAAACGGAACCGTTCTTGAGACCTTGCAAGAGAAAAGTGGGTGCCGGGGTGGACGGCGCCCATCCTCATTCCAATTTCCTGCTAGAACAGAAACTTCAATGCTAACTGGATCAGTCTTGGCGTGTTGAGCTGACTGTTTACAACACCGAAGCTCTTATTATTTCCGGTATTTGTAGCTGGATCGAAGCAGCAACCGGTGTTCGGAGGACCGAACTGGACGCGATTGAAGGCGTTGAAGAATTCTGTTCGGAACTGAAGTCCAAGCCGGTTATCTGGACCGAAATTTGTTGTTTTGTATATCGCAATATCCCAGTTATTGATCCCAGCACCCCGAAGTGTGGCGTCCACCCGCGACTCGTCGCCAAACCCCCACGCAGCAGGCGCCACGAAGCAATCCTGGTTGAACCAAGAGAATCCGTTGATGTCAGGCGTGTGATGTATACTCTTTTTGCAATCTGGCACAACGTTTGGCCGCAGTTGAAAGTTTTGTGAGAAGCCCGCGTTTGAAAGAGCTGTGGATCCGCCAAAACTGATTGGCAGAGGGAAGCCCTTCTGAAACGAGGTTACGCCATCGACGCCCCAGCCAGAAACAACCTTGCCCACGACGCCGGAAGCATCTGACATGTACTTCTGGCCGCGGCCAAAAGGCAGGTCATAGACGTAGCTGATCACCAGACGCTGGGAAACATCCTGAGAGGAGAGCGACTTCTCTCCCTTGAGGTTATTCCAGTCCTGAGGTGCGCCGACGCCACTCTCTAGCCAGGTCGTTAGCGTATCAGTGTTGCTCAGCAACTTAGCATTGGTGTAGGCAGCAAGAAACGAGCCGCCACCCGTGAACCGCTTCGTGACCGTGAGTTGAAACGAGTTATAGTTGCTGCCGCAGCATCCCTGCCCTACGAGCGAGAGGCCGCTATATTGGGGAAACGGGCGGTCTAACTGACCCTCGAGAATCGTAGGGTTTGTTGTCGGATTCAAACCGCTTACACCCGTAATTCCCGTGAATGGGTTCGGAATCGGCGTGGTGATCGTAACCTGCTGACCCGCGTCAAGTTGTTGTTGCGCTTGGGCATAAAACGAGTCAGGAATATTATTGATCGAGACGTTATTTGAACTCGACAAATGTATGCCCCGGGAGCCAGCATACGCGGCATCAACGAAGATGCCCCAGGGCAATTCTCGCTGAAGGTCCAGGTTGAACTGCTGTACATAACCCGGCGAATAGTTTCGGTAGGGTCCCTCAAAGGGGTTTTGACCGGCGTTAAAGGCCGAAAGATTGCCCGCGCGGGTGAGTGGGATGTTGACATTCGGACCGAACGGCCCGTTCATCGGGCAATTCAGTGTTCCGGTCGGCGCTCCCGGCGTGAAGCTGCAGTTCGTTGCATTGAGCGTGCTGTTGGGGGTGAGTCCGCCATTCGTTGTTGCGACCCACAGAGTGGATGCCAGGTTGAGCGGGTCGTTGCTCGGATTCAGGTTGAACAACAACCAGTTTGGGATGTAGAAGATGCCGTAGCCAGCGCGAATAACGGTCTTTTGGTCCCAGCTATACGCAACCCCGATACGAGGCATTACTTCCTTCTTGTACAGGGGTACCGCGGTCCTGCCAGGGTTAATCCCGGTTCCAACGAAGAACGTATCGCCGGGACATGGGCTGCCGGGAACACCATTTAGAAGCCCGGTAGCGGGATTCGTGGTCGTGAGACAGCCGCTCACCGCGCGGTTCACTGCAGAAGTATCCAAATAACTCGAGAGGTCGTGACGCTCCGAGAAATTTCCCGGCAAATCGTAGCGGACGCCGTAGTTCACCGTCAGCTTTTGAGTAACTCTCCATGTATCTCCGAAGTAGAAGCCTCGGTACGTCTCCTTTTGCGCCACCAGCGCCGGTACCTGCGCCTCACCGTAGTTGTGGTTGAACAAGCTCGACTGGTTCAGGCCATATCCTAGCAGGAAATCGGCGAATGAAATACCACCCGTCCCACCGGATACGGGATTGCTGCTCGTCCAGCTGCCATCAAAGGCGAAGGCGCCGCTGGCGATGTTCGTCTGGGCGTAATTGTCCCAAGTCTCTATGAGCTGGCCGCCAAACACCAAGGTGTGACGCCCCTTGATCCAGGTAAGGCTCGGCGAAAATGCGAATTGCGTGTCGTGGTCGGTGATAAAGCTTTGACCCTGGGAACAGGTAACGTTCGGGTCCTGGGGGGTAAAGCACGGCGTGAACGGCGACCGTCCGCCGGCGGGAATCTGGTCATTGTAAGCCGCAGGCCAGCCAAATTGGGTGAGGTCAAAACTCGCGTTGGACGGCGACCGCAGGTAATGGAAGCGGCTGGCGCTGAAGTTGAGGTCCAAAATCACATTTGGCCTGATGATGTTGTTGTAGTCGATTACGGCGGCGTTGGTCTGGTATTTCTCCGAGCACTTGTCAGCGCATAACCCGGTCTTGAAGGGATCCAGTGGAAGATCCAACAGATTCCAGAAGTTGTAGCGGGCAAAAATATGCTGGTTCGCGGTCAGGTTGTGGTCAACGCGGGCCACATATTGATTGGCATTTCCGCCTGATGCCCCGGCCGCAGTGAAGTTATTGCTTTCGTTAGCGTTCGTGGGCATCGCGATGAACTTGAGTTCTTCGAGTGCGGCGGGGCTAATCCTGCCCATGGGGATCGTGTTACTCGCGAACTGAGTGCGGTTGCAAGTCAAGCTCGGAGCGCCCACGGGATGTGCAAGACAAGCTGCACTAATCGTGAGCGGATCGAAAATCTGAACGTCCGCCGGGAAGACGCCGCCTCGCTCCGCCACAGTAGGAACCGTCGTTGTGAATACCGTAGATGCCCTCTGACGGTATGCGTCCCACGCGAAGAAAAAGAACGTTTTGTCCTTTATAACGGGCCCGCCAATCGTGGCGCCATACTGGTTCTGCACGTAAGGAGGATTCGTCGTGTCAAACCACGGTCGCGCATTCAGAACCTTATTGCGGAAGTACTCGTACAACTGTCCGTGGAATTGGTTTGAGCCGCTTTTCGTGCTCAGGTTGATAATGCCACCGGCAAACTTGCCCCATTCCGGGCCTAGGTTGTTGTACTGCACCTTGAATTCCGAGATTGCGTCCTGGTCGGGAAGCAGAACTGGCAAGTTGATGTAGCCGATGTTCACTGGCTGACCGTCGACGTATTCCGCGCTCTCGTTACCGAACGAACCGCCTACCTGGTAATTGCCCCAGCTGAATGGATTCGGACCAACTGGCGAATTGCCGGCTGAGGTGCCCGAGCCGTTACCATTCGCGATGGCCGCAGGAGACAGCGTAATCAGCGTGAAAACGTTGCGGCCGTTGAGCGGGATCTCATTGGTCTTGCGCTCGTCGATCACTTGGCCGAGAGACGTGGTTGTGGGCGTTAGAAGCGGCGTCTCTGCCGTTATTTCAACTGTCTGCGAGACCGCTCCTACTTCCATCGGGATGTCGATGCGAACCGCCTGCTGCACCTGAACGACGACGGGATCTCGTTTGAAGTGCTTGAAGCCTTGCTTCTCGACTTCCAAAACGTAGGAACCCGGAGTTAGGTTCACGAATGAATACAATCCATCCGGGCCGGTCGTCACAGTTTGCTTCGCCTCGGTGGCGCTGCTTGTCAGCGTGACCGTCGCGTCAGGCATCGCGGCACCTGATGCGTCCGTCACCGACCCGGAGATAGAACCGAAAGTCGATTGTGCGGCGACTGGAGCACTGAACGGAGCAAGACAACAGAGAACAAGAAGAAAAGCCAGTGAAGACACAACGATGCCACGAACACATAGATTGCGCATGTTCCTCATCCTCCCACCCCAGAAGGCACTAAGGTTCGCAACGCCTA
>DASRRV010000392.1:0-6856 GCA_035695545.1 Candidatus Sulfotelmatobacter sp.
ATCAAAGATCTCTTGCTGTGCAACGCGTGTGAACGCCGTTTGGACGAAGGCGGCGAATCATGCGTGCTCTCCCACATCGCCGCTAAAGTGACGGACGAATTTCCGCTTCACAGAAAGCTCAGCGTTGCCCTTCCGCGGGAGAGCTATCCGGATATCTCTCGGTTTTCTGGGGATGACCTCGGCATCGATATGGAAAAGTTCGCTCATTTCGCTCTAGGTATAGTGTGGCGGGCAGCGATACATGATTGGGAGATGCCGGACGGGACAATCCTTCCTCGGCAGGCCATGGGCGACTTCGAACCGGCGATACCTAAGTATTTGTTGGGCGGCGATTTCCCGCCCGACACGTCGGTTATCGTCATCGTGTGCACGGATGACGAGGCGCGACGCATATGGACTACGCCAACAATCGTCATTGAAGCGAACTGTCTGAATTTCAGATATCTGGCGCGGGGAGTATTTTTCCGCGTAATGATGGGCTATCAGATGCCGGACATTTTTTCGCGGATATGTCCTGTCGTTCCCCGCAAAAATGCCTGTTCTACGGAAGCGCAGCGCATAGAATGCAGGAGATTTTGGCGATTTTTGAACCTGCAAATGTGAAGTGAGGACGTGTTGATCTCGTCGGCAACGGGTGAGGCCAGTTCAAGACTGGCGGATCATCACCATTCTGTCATTGCATACTTTCCACGATTTGGACCGCGGTTTCGAGCTGGGTGTCCCTTCCTTCTCTTAATCCATCTCGCGAGAGTTCGATTGAGAACTTCGGCACAATCCCGTTGTTCTCTAACATCCGGCCTTGCCAGGTGAGATAGGCCGCAACCGGCAGGCCGAGGATGTATCCGTGGCCGACTTTGTACGCGCTTCCACTCAATAGGCGACCCGGAGTCTTCGTTCCAACGATAGTTGCAAGGCTGTTCTCCTCAGCAAACGCCGACACCATCTCTCCAGCACTAGCGGTGTGCTCATTTACGAGCAGCACGACTCGGCCGTGGAATCTTTGCTGACCTAATCCCTCGGTAACCACGAGGATAGACTTTTCAACGAAGGCATATCGCACGGCCAACCAGATGAGAGTCGCTTTGTGGGACGGAATCCGTCCGAAACGGGTCAGTTCCTCACGGCGATAACCGCGCTCGCGACGTTTCCGTGTGAGACTGTAGCCAACTTCAAGTTTTGCCGGTGTCAAATAGCTCATCAGGCGAAGTCCGCCGATTCCTCCGCCAGTATTGCCTCGTAGATCGACGATGAGCCGTTTGCATCCGTCGAGTGCAGCGATGCCGCGGTCGATGTCCTTAGCTACGTCGATTCCGATGGCGCCCGGAAACATCGCGACTCTCAGCAGTCCGATTTCGTCGCTGCGCCTATCGGTGGTGACCGCTTGCGGCGCCGTAACCGGGTGCTTCTGGGATTTGGGCATCGGCAATCGAACGTGGACCTTCTGTACTTCACCGTGGAGCTTTTCAATCAGAAGATCCGCAGATTCGCCGACCGAGAATGTCAGATCGTCTGGCGGGCGAACCTCTCGTCCAGCGCATTCGAGCAACAGATCGCCCGGCCGTATGCCGGCCGCAAACGCTGGTCCCCCTTGATGTACGTCTTGGAACATCCAGTGCTCGTTACCGTTTGCGCCGAACGGCTGCAGAGTGGCGTTGATGGCGTGGCGCGCGGGAATGTTGCGCATCCCCGCATGGCGAAAGCCGGTGTGGCTGGTCTTGAGCTCAGCCACTAATTTATGGACCTCTTTCTCGAAGGCCTCCGGGTCGGTGTTCGCGAGGATCTGATCCCGACGGTCCTGAGCCAATGCATCCCAATCGACGCCGTTCATGCCGGGGTCGAAGTGTTTGGTAGCGACAAGGCCGCAGACCTTGTCGAAAATCTTCGTGCGCTCGTCGAGAGTCAAATTCATTGCTGTTTGATTCCAATCGGGGTTGAAGACTCTCCAACGGTGATGAACGCCGCCCAATAGAACGGGCTCAATTGATCTCCGTATTTCGTCAGCAGATCGAGCTTGGCATTCCTCAGAGCCGAACTGGCGCTCTCGCCCTCGGCCAATCGCTGATAGAAACGTCCCATCAGTGCACTAGCGGAAGTGTCATCAGCGCTCCACAGACTTGCGACAACTGATTTCGAACCTGCTACCAGGAATGCTTCCACCAAGTTGCTGATGCCTTCTTGCCCCTGCAATTTTCCCACTCCGGTATCGCACGCGGACAGTGTCGTTAGTTCCGCGTTCAGACGTAGCCGGATGATCTCGCGCACCTGCAGTAAACCGTCATCGCCAGATTTCGCATCGACCCCCAACACCAGCGCTGATCGCTCGGGATATTGCGTGTCAGCGAACCCATGAACCGCCAAATGCAAGACACGAAACTGATCAAGCGGCTCCTTCTTGAAGGCGGTCTCGGTCGCGTCCTTGGCGACGAGGATGACCGCGTTCGGTCCTACAATCTTACCGATTTCCTCAACCTCTTCCCGCGTCTGCGGAAGGTCATTAAGGGCAATACCTGACAAGTCTGCGATGCCCCGTTCGATCCGTCCGCGCACAGAGGCCGGAGTCGGTAACCTTTTGCCTGCGCCGCCCTGGTTCTCATAGGCGACATCTCCCACGGCCAAGAGTGGTTTCGGCGCCGGCTCGCGCTTTTGGTCGCGGCGAAGTGTATCCAAAATCGTGCCCGAGGGCACGTAGCTAATAGTGTGAGATTTCAGAAGGTATTGGTCCCGGTTATCTTGAAGGGCCTCAAATGGCAGCAAGTGCAATATACCGTCTGGCGCGATGAGAATCCTGTCAGCCTTGAAGATCTCGGGGATCGGTTTTATCAACCGTTCGTAGAGCTGTTTCGATGTTTCTACTCCGGATGCCTTGCTTCGGATCTCATCGATATACCGCTGCGCCAGTTTTTCTATCTCCTTGCGCCCAGTCGGGAGCACTCTCACGAAAGCGCCGTGGCGTGATATCGAAACGCAATAGGAGTTGGGGTCATCAAGAACGTACTCCAGAAGCATTTCATCCTGCGCCAGGTCAGCCTGCACGATGTTCAAAGGCGCTAGTTGTGCGGGCAGTCGCGTATTCGCTTCATCTCCCTTTGTCCACGCCAGGCCGAGGCGTCGTTCGTACTCGACCAGTTTGTCCAGAAGTTGCTCACGTTCGATGGCGCTGCTGCTCTGCATCAATCGAGTTTGGAGTCCAGCCACATCGGTCTCCAACGATGCGGTCTGTTCTGATTCCGAAGATGAGAATGCCTTTCGGTCTTCGAGAGCCCAAAGGAGGGTTCGTCCTCGGACGCGCTCCAAGACGCGGAACGCTTCGCGCACATCCCCGCCGCGAGCCACGAGCTCGAAATGCTGCACGTAGGTCTGGCTCTGCGCGGCGACAACCGAACTATTCCAATATGGCTCATCGACGCTGGTCAACATCCCTTCGATCACGTCTTCTGCTTGATCGTAGAGAGCCGTTCCTTCGGCATAGCGGCCACGACGCGCTTTTAGATCTGCGAGGATGCTCAAATTGCGAGGTACATAATAACGATCGCCGACCTGCTGGCTTGCCGTTACGCCCTGAGTGGCACGCGCGTCCGCTGTAGATAGATCTCCGGCATCGCGGTAGAGTTGCGCGAGTTCGTACATAGCATCGGCTTCGATTCTGTAAAACTGCACTTTCGTTGCAAATTGGCCGGCGTCTTCCAAGTACGTCAGAGCCTGTTGTCGGTTTCCTGTTAGTGCCGCCAGTCTTCCGAGACGAACAAGCAACTCCGCCTCATGGCCGCGTTTCTCTTGCGACTGCGCTTTGGCGAGCGCACTCTCAAGCACCGACCTCGCCTCTTCCGTTCTGCCAAGTGAGATCATGGCCTGCGCTTTTCCTTCATATCCCATGAAAGGAGGCCCACAGTCTGGATCAGCCTCCGCTAGCTTGATAGCTCTCTCGAAGAATCGCAGCGCCTCCGCGTGGCGATTCACTTCTTCAAAGCCTCTTCCGAGTAATTCTAGAAAGCGTACCTGGCCGGCAGTGTCGCCATTCGTCATGGTCGACAGGAGAGCGCCGCCAAGGAGTCTGGCCGCTCGTCCTGGGTTCCCTTCTAAAAAGGCGATGAGACCCAATTCGCCGGACGCGCGCGTGACCCACTGGCTTTCGCCCAGGCTCTTTGCGATGTCCTGCGCTTCTAGCCAATCGCGTTTTGAGACTCGATAGTCAATTTCAATATCGGTATAGCCTTTTGCGATCAGGCACCACAGGCGCAGCCTCGGATCGTTTTGAACGATCGGATTCTGGAGTTGATCATTCAGAATGCGCGAAAGATCCACAAACGACATTGTTTCGGCTTGTGATCTGAGGCGTCCCACTTTGGCGTAAAGCTCGTTTCGGCTGTCGCCCTCAGCAGCGAACAGCTTTTCGGCTCTGGCAAACAGCGGGCCTGCTTTCGGGCCATTGCTCAACCAATATAGGTGCGTGGCCTCCGCCAGAAGCGCTTTCGGATCTCCGGAGGTTTCAGGGTCGTTGAATGTGTGCGGAGCATAACCGGATTTGAACGCGAGTTTGCCGTGAAGGCGACTGTAGAAGAAATACGAGGACAAGAGAAAGGTCGTTAGGAGGAGGGCGAGAGCCAACCTCGTCCGCTTGGAGACACCAATGCTCGCGAGGTCGAGACTCATCTGCGGACGTACTTCTTACTCACACAGGAATGGGACGGAGCGGCAGTTGGTTAGAACCCACAGGCTCGACTAAAGTTGCACTCTTTAGTGCACGGAAGCTGTAAAATGCCGGACTGGGCGGGCAATTACCATCAGTAGCAGGTCACCGGCAGTTCGAGAATGTCGCCGGTTACGCTGAATAAACCCTCTGCTCCGGATAGATACTTGGAAAGCGAAAGTTGCTCACTCCCCAAGCTGTCGGAGAATCACCGGGTCCTTGATCGCCCTATCATCTGTAAGCAAGAACGCCTTGCTCAAGATGATCGATAGAGTTGCGTCCCCTTCAAATGGCAGGTACACCAGCGGCGTACCTGCACGCGCCTTCGCGTCCGGCACGATGCAGAGGTACTGATCGTCCGGCTCCATCAGAATGTTCCCCGAGCCGACGTGAATCTTGTAATGCCCGTATCATCGGCCGGATGTTGTACGGAATCGGAGCCAACGATCCCGTCACCGTTGCTTCCGTCGTCACGCTCCTGGGAGCGATGTCTTTGGTAGCATGCTACCTTCCTGCACATCGAGCGATGCGCCGGAACCCCGTGACCGCAATTCGCGAATTGTAAGCCGCAGTTCAGATTCGACGCGAATTGCGTGAATTAATCTGGCTCTCTACTTCCAGCGCCGTTACTTCGCGAGTCCGTAAGGGTCGAAGCTGGCAATGCCGGCCGAACAGGTGTGATCTGGACCAACCCTGCGCCGAGCTGACGCGGCGTTGGGCCTGCAGGCGTCGGCACATCCGATAGCTTCGATAGAAGGTTTTCGTAGGCCGCCACGCCATCCTCGACCGCGGCCTGCTCCGCCTCGCCGAGCGGAATCTCCTGGAGCAATCGCAGCAGATGTGTCCTGCCCTCTAACAGCAGGGCGGCAGTCGAATCCTTCGGCATATAGAAATCACACTTCGCACAGGCCATACGATGCTGGCACTGGTCAAAGAAGTCGTAAGTGCAATAGCCGTGGCCAAGATCGTAGAACTTCCATGGCTCGGTTGCTGCGAGCCCGCTGCGAACCACATCCTGATCGACGAGGACTTCAATGGCACGGAGGTTGCGAGTAAAATAGCCCGCATCGGCATAGGACTTTGCACCCTTCAAGGGAGTGATCTTCGCATAGTGCTGTGTCGCCGTTGGAGTGGAATGGCCAAGCCACTCCTGCAACTCGAAGAACGTCATCGGTTCCCGCGCGTTATAAAGCTGTGAAGCAAGGGTGGAGCGGGCGCGGGTGACTGGTAATGTTGCCACGCACGTCGGCAAAAGGAACGCCGGCCTTTTTGCAGAGGGCCGGAATGAGCCTCTTGTTGAGATAGCCCATTCCTACTCTGGTCAGGCGAATTAGAAAAAGAAAGTCGACCAGTTCGCCAGTCTTCGGATCGGGGAGTTTTGCCCCCTGTGGGCGCACTTTTTCCCAGGCGGCAATAGCTTCGCCGACAATCCGATCTACAGGCTTGGTGAAGGCGGTGGAGGTCTTGTTGACTGGAACATCCAGCAGACAAACGGCGTTGGCTGGCAGAGTATCGTCAGTGCTTGGCACCGTGACATCATCCCTCTGCCACCGAATGCAGCCGAGGCGCAGACGGACAATCTCGTTGCTACGAAGGCCGGCGAAGAGCCATGTGATGGCAAGTGCGCTGGTCATCTCTATCGGGTAGCCAGTTGATGGAAATGAAACGTGCCGAGGATCACCTTTTTTCGGCAGATCGTCGATAGTTAAATTAAGGCCGGCCCCAGATGAGCTTGGCCCAAACGTCGTCAGCGATGGCCCGCGGGTTGGGCCCTACCAGTGCAAGGATGCTCTTGGAGGTGACCATGCTTCGGATAGGATCAAATCGTCGTGGGATCAGCTCCCACTCTTGGATGTCACGAAAGAACACGCGAAGGATGGAAATGCGGCCAGCCCGAGTGCTGGGCGCGAGAATCTGGCCGCGGCTCTTTATGTGGACCGGATCGACGCTGCACCAATCGCCGCCATGCCACTGACAAATAACAGATACGGCTTCGGCGGCGAGCTCCCGTGTCCAATCGGCCGGCGAAATGATCTCGGGATGCACCTTGCCAAGCCACCTGCCAACGTTGAGCAGGAAATAGTAGCTCTTGTTCCTGTTCTTGCGCGAGTACGTGGCTCGGTCGTACCAGATGCGGCTCAGCCTGCACCACTCGCCTGGCACACCTAG